>JAKQHS010000069.1 GCA_029557915.1 Bacteroidota bacterium
TAGGCCTTACTCACTTCCCTGACAGTACTGCGCCCCTCTGCTATCTCCCTAACTTTCTTACGTTTCAATTCCTCGCTAAAAGTGCGACGCTGCCGTTCTGTTGTGCTCATTTTAAAATTGACTTTGTAATTCATATGTTAAAGTTTTTAAGTGTTTTTCAACCTTAAAAACGGTCAACCTCTGTCAGGCATTGACAGTCAGAGGTCAGAGGTCAGAGGTCAGAGCAAATCTTCCGTTTAATTTCTTTAATTCCTTTAATTTTTAATTATTTCATTATCCACCATCCAGTCCGTCAATCGATCAGGCCAGGAAGAGATGGTTCTGAGTTTGCTCCGGAGTCCCATATTAAATGCATGACTGCCTTTGGCATAGATATGGGCTTCAATCGGCCTTCCGGCTTCCCGGTACCGCGTAAGCAGATTGATTACGGGCTGGGAGCAACACATATCGTCATTGGCCACCAGCATAAACGTCGGGGGCGCATCGGAGGGCACTCTTTCAGGTAAGCCGTAAGGACCTGGATAAATCAGGATTTGGAAATCAGGCTTGCTGCGGAGCCGGTCGGTGGGATCGGTTGCTTCGGGTTGGGCTGCTCCCGTATACGCTACCATGGCCGCTACTTCGCCGCCTGCGGAAAAACCCATAATGCCAATCTTGTCCGGGTCCAGTGCCCATTCACCAGCCCGGCTGCGGATCAGCCGCATGGCCCGGTTGACGTCCTGCCGGGTATGTATATCCAGGGTATAGGGGGAATTTTCTTCCCTTGCCAGGCGATATTTTAAGACAAATGCCGTTATTCCGAGTTTATTGAAATATGCTGCGGCATCCCTGCCCTCTGCATTAAAAACCAGTTCACGGTGCCCTCCGCCCGGACAAATAAGCACCGAAGTACCGTTTACGGGTACGGTCGAAGGCTGATATAAAGTCACCGAGGGGTTGTGTATATTTTTTACCCACCAGTCCTTGGCCTGCGTGGGTTCATTCTTGCGTGATTCAAAGCCAGGGGCGCCATTGGGCCACAAGGAAATTTCCTGTTGTCCATAGACAGGACAGAGAAAGAGGAGGAGGAGGACAAGGGAGAGTATTGATTTCATATTAAAGTTGTTGGACAATACTATACATGCCGTAAACCGCTACGAAGAGGATGGATAGTAGGCTGAGCCAAAAAAACAAACTGGCTCCGGCCCCATTTTGTTCTTCGTAACCGCGGAAAAAGCGGAAATGGACCGCCCCAAAACCTACGACTAAAAGCATGACGGAACCTACAAATCCGCCAGAAAGGATCATGAGCACGGGAAGATTTATGGTGTAAAACATAAAAATCCAGAGCGAAGGGAATAAAAAAGAGAGGAAGGCCACCGTTTTTTTTCGCTGGCCCTGGTCGGAAAAACGGATCCAGCCCAATTGACCGAAAATATCGCTGAAGACCCTGGTCCACGCAGCCAGGGAGGCAAAGACGCTTGAAAACAGTACGAAGAAAGCCCCCACCAGGTAAGCCGATTTTACCTCCGGCCCCAGGGATTCCGTATAGATCAGGGCAATTTTTTCAATCAGGGCATTTCCTTCCGGGACTTCACCCCGCTGGTAGAGGATCGCTGAACCCAGGAGGTAGAAGGCAGCGGTCACCACGGTATAGATGATCATGGCCACGATGGCATCGGTGTACATCACCTTCACCCAGCCTTCGGCCCTCCGTCTCCGATCGGAGATTTCCTTTTCCCCCGTTCCTTTCGGACCGGTATAAGCGGCATAGCCTTTTTCAATGCACCAGTAATTGTAGGCAATCGTTTCATCGGCAGCCACCCCGGTAATGCCGAAGGCGCCAATGGCGACCATGACCTGGTCAGGTGGCAGCTTCAACCGGAGGTCGCGGAGGACTTCCATCCAGGTAAAAGCATATTCCGTATTTTTCAACAGATACAAAGAAGCCATGGTCAGCAGGGTGAATAAGGCAATCATGACCAGGGAGCCCTTTTCCACGATCGGATAATAATCCTTATAAATCAGGATGGCCGCAGACAGGCCGACGACCACGGTCCAGATAAAAACCGATCCTCCCGGGAATAACATTCTTAGCACGATGGCTGTACCTCCCACCATTCCACCCAACTGAACGATTTTCAGGAATTGAAGAAAAAATACAGTCCATACCGCCCAGGATCCGCGGCCTATCCGGAAACCGGGAAGAAGATTAAAAGCCCGCACGGTGGTCTCTCCGGTCCAGATGGCATGTTTTCCATATTGCAACTGCACAGCCACTTTGATCAGGCAACTCAGGATGATGATCCAGAATGCCGCAAAACCCGCCTTGGCCCCAAGGATGGTGGTGGCGATCAACTCCCCAGAGCCAACAATGGACGCGGAAAGGATAAAACCCGGCCCTAAAAATTTAAATCTTCCCCAAAGAGTCGTGGGTGGTTCTTTGATGTATGCATTCGTAATGAGGTATGGATCCATGAATTCGCCGGCAGACAAAAGCTAAAAGTAGGGATTCGGGCTCTAATAAATTTATCCCTTACTAATACTTTAATGATCAGTAAGCCACGGACCCTCCGCTTTGAGTTCCCTTTCTCCCTTCTCCGTTCTCCCTTCTCCTCTAAAACCCTTAGCTTAAAACCACATCCACCGATGCCGAAAACGGATTGAAAGAGATGATGCTGACTTCCGGATGGTTTTTTAATAAGGCTTCCACTTCTTTTTTCAGAACTCCCGATCCACGGCCATGTATGATACGGATATGAGGACGTTTCCTTTGGATCGATTCCAGGATGAATTGCCTGCAAATCTCCAGTTGAAACTCCAGGATTGACTTGCCCGGAGTCGGGGTATGGTTTTGAATAAGGGCTTCGTAATGAAGGTCCAGTTGATCTCCAAACTCCCCCCGGTCAGTCTTCCGGTCATCTTCTGGCAGCGGAAGCTCTTCATACCCGTTCTCCTCTTCCTGATCTTCCCCGCTTTCGCGGATATCCTTCAAGGGCGCCTCCCTGATCTCCCCATCCGGCATCCTGATCAGGATACTACCCGGGCTGCCAGGCCCCTGGTACCTGACCTTCAGGCCGGAGGAAATGATTTCCAGGGGTTCTCCGATCCACCAGGAAGAGGGATTCAAGGTTGAGGTTGAGGTTGAGGTTGAGGTTGAGGTTAAGGTTAAGGTTGAGGTTGAGGTTGAGAAGAGGCAAAGAACCCTCCATCCCTTAATTAATTAATTTTTAATTTTTAATTATTTCTCTTGGCCGCTTCATACTTCTTAATCCAGTCCTCCGGGGTCATTTTACTCGCCAATTGACCAATCAGATCATAAGGAATGGATTCGGGTTTTTTAAACCGGATACAACTTTTACCCATATCCAATCTGGATGTTGTGGCTTTTTCCCATTCCCCTGTAAACCAATCCAGCAGTTTTTTATCTGAATACAATCCCATGTGGTAAAGGGCTACAAAATTTTTCTGGGAAGCCAGGTTGATAAAGGGCAGCGGCAGGGACGGATCACAATGATAGCCGGCCGGGTAGATTTTGTGGGGAATCACATATCCGATCATCCCGTAAGACATGACTTCCTGAAAACCTTTGGGTAGGTTTTTTTTAATGATTTTTCTCAACCGATCGACCAGCTGGCGCCGGTCTTCCGGCAATTCGGCCAGGTACCCGGAAATTCGACTTGCTTTGGATTGCATAGGTCTTTGATTTGACAAATCAAATTTACCATTTTCGGGTTTCAGAGTCCAAAAAGCAGGCCGGCCGGATAAGACCATTATACAGGTGGGTAAGGAGAGGTGAGGATCCCCTCACTTCATCCCTACTCAGAATCCCAAAAGATTTACTTTAGATTTTGGCCTGTACGACGGCATAAGCCATCAGCATAACTGTGGCGAATAAGAGGACCAACTTGATCCATCTTAAATCCTGTAAAAAGAGGTATTTCATAACGATATTAAAGACGCAAATCTAGGCCCGAAGGTTGCATATTTTAGAATTAAATTTTAAATCAAATGTTAATATCTATAAAAACAAAATATTAATTTGGTGTTAATGGAATTAACAGCCTATTATATTAAAAAGCTAGATTTAATTAAATTGAAGTCTCAAGGGCTTGGGGAAGACTTCTCTAAAGCTAAAAAGGAACGAAATCTTATCGCAATGGCCCCCTTGTCAAGAAACCATCCTGGTGCTTGCCAACTTGCTAACTTGTTAACTTGTTAACATGTGAACTTATGAACTAATCCTCTTCCTTCTTCTTTTTAAACTTGCCCTCTTTCCAGGCATCGAAGAATTTTTTCCAGGCCACCACGTTGAAGAGATTGATGGGGCGGTACTGGCCCGCGTAATAATAATTCTGGACCACCTGTTGCTGGTACGTGCCATAGGTCTCCCGACCATCGCGGGGCAGGGAATTGCGAAGATTGGCCATGGCATTGTCCGCAAGGTTTTTGGCGGCAATCTCCCGCATTTTGTCGGAAACATCGAGGGCCAGAAATTCCATTTTGAAATTTTCCCGGCTGGGCCAGGGATAGATCACCGTCTCGGGTAAGGTAAGGGTATCGGCGTAAAGGATCTGAAAAATGGAATAGCGGTTATCCGGCAAATCTTCAGGCACTTTATAATAGGCTTTCTTGAAACCCACTGCTGAAAAAATCAGGTTTTCCCCTTTGACCACTACGAGGGAAAAAAAACCATTGCGGTCGGCATAGGTGCCCCGGCGCGTTCCTTCCACCCCGACATGGGCATAGGGGATAGGCAGGGGTTCATTTTTCTGATCGGTCACCACCATGCCGCTGAATTGCACCAGGTTGCTGTCCACAAAGCCCTGTGCCAGGCCCTGGGCGGCCAACAGGATCCCAACAGATATTGCTAAAAACCTGATCCTCATTTCGGCTACAAATTACTCGGAATAATCCATATCTGCCAATGGGCCTGGTCAGCGGGATCATGATAAAAAATGCGTTTAACGGTTATTTAACGGGGGCCGGCAAATTGCAGGGAGTTAAAAAGAATAAAGGGCTGCAGCAGTTCGATACAATCCTTTCAGCGTCGTTCGATCTCCGTGATCAGGATATAGTGGCCCTGGGGTCCGCAGGATTCCGGGTCGGTGATGTAATTGAGCCGCACCGGGATAGGGAAGCTGCTGTCCTGACTCAGGCTGATTTCGCTTTCCTTTGGCAATTCCATGAAATAATAAGCCGATTGGTTAATTTCAATGACCCAGGCGCCGCAACAACCGCATCGCGGGGTCAGGCAGGCACATTTCCTGAAATCAAGGCCGGTGATTTCTCCCTGGTATTTAAATAAAGCCTCATTTTTGTCGCACTGCGGCATGGTCAGGGCAAAAATGCAAACCCAGGTAAAAAGGATACGGTTACTCATGTTTTGATGCTTTGACAATCAATAAAGACGGTATCCCTCTGTAAATCGTTGGACATCCTTTGCTCTTAACGGAGAATGCGTGTTAAATTTGGTTAAAACAACAGATCATGCACTTCTTAGCCGTCCGGTTCCGCCTTATGCTGGCCCTTTGCCCTATTTTCTTCCTCCTCCTCCTTTCCTGCAAGCAGGAGGCCAGTCCAGTCATCACCCTGGAACAATATCACCAGCCCCACGAAGCGGGAGTTCGAACCGGGGGAGTCAAAATGATCCCAATCAAAACCACCCAGGGGGAATTTAAAGTTTGGACTAAACGCATCGGGAATAATCCCAGGATAAAAGTCCTGTTTTTGCACGGAGGGCCGTCCTCAACCCACGAATACTGGGAATGCGCTGAAAGTTTTTTCCCATCGGAAGGCATTGAATTTATACTCTATGATCAGCTGGGCTCATTTTATTCCGACCAGCCCACTGACAGCTCGCTCTGGACCATCGATCGTTTTGTAGAGGAGGTCGAGCAGGTGCGTGCGGCCTTGGCCCTGGACAGTACCAATTTTTTCCTGGTTGGACAGAGTTGGGGCGGTATCCTTGCCCTGGAATATGCCCTTCGTTACCAGCAACACCTCAAGGGCCTGGTCATTTCCAATATGATGTCGGACTGCCGGGCCTACGACCTTTATGCGGATGAGGTTCTGGCCCCGGGCATGGACCCAAAAGTGGTCGATTCCGTAAAATGGATGGAAGCAAACGGATTGTATACCGACCCCAGGTATATGGAACTGCTCATGCCTAATTTTTATAAAAAACACCTTTGCCGCCTGGAAGAATGGCCGGACCCGGTAAACCGATCCTTTGCCCACCTTAACCCTTCGATCTACGTACTCATGCAGGGTCCCTCCGAATTCGGCATCAGCGGCAGATTAGAACATTGGGACCGCTCCGCCGATCTGAATAAGATCCGCGTTCCTGCCATGACCATAGGCGCTACCTACGATACCATGGACCCGGAACACATGCGTTGGATGAGCACCCAAATGCTCAAAGGCCGGTTTTTGCTCTGTCCCAATGGAAGCCATATGGCCATGTGGGACGATCAGGAAGTTTATTTTGAAGGGCTGATCCGGTTTATACGGGATGTGGATTTGGGGAGGATGTGAGGGATTTTCGAACTGAGCTCACGAAGGGGATGTGCGCACGGAGCCCACGAAGGCCACGGAGGGATGAGGTATCAAAAGAGCTTAAAATTTGAATTAAATATTTCCTCCGTGCTCTCCTCTCCTCCGTGTGATTTGTTTGTGCCATTTGAGTCTTCAAAAATCCTGTGAGATCATTTTGATGCCTGCGATATCAAAATCCAATTCAAGTATTCCCGCCGAATAATTACCGGGTGTTCCCATGTTAGGACGAATTTCTACGATCCTCCAAATCTTTTATGATATTTATTTCTATGCATAATTTCCAAGTTTTACAAAGGGGGTTCCGCGCAGAATTGTTGCGAACACCCTGGCGACCAACTTGTTTTTAACATTGTTCATGACCACT
>JAKQHS010000084.1:0-2500 GCA_029557915.1 Bacteroidota bacterium
GATTGGTTGAAATCTACACTTCTGGCATTACCCTCTCATCCGATAAACCGGGTGGATGAATTGCTGCCCTTAGCCAAATAACTAACCCTTCTTTATTCATACCGCTAATCCGAGTATATGTACTTGGCCGGGTGGATACGGAGTTACGGGCAAATTCTGGATAACCGGTTCATCCCAGGGCAAAAAAAAGTCCCTCCGCGAATGCGAAAGGACTTTTTATATTATGCTGGCAACGACCTACTCTCCCAGGCGAACCAAGTACCATCGGCGCTGAGGGGCTTAACTTCTCTGTTCGGAAAGGGAAGAGGTGGAACACCCTCGCAATAGTCACCAAGCAGTTTCTTTAGATTTTGAAAATAGGATGAGGATAATTTTGTCAAGAAAATAAAAAAAAGGAAGCTTTCGGGCAATTAGTACTACTCCGCTTCATACATTACTGTACTTCCACGTATAGCCTATCAACGTAGTCATCTCCTACAGCCCTTCATCGAATACTCATCTTAAGGCCGGTTTCGCGCTTAGATGCTTTCAGCGCTTATCCGATCCGAACATAGCTACTCAGCACTGCATCTGGCGACACAACTGATACACTAGAGGTTCGTCCAACTCGGTCCTCTCGTACTAGAGTCAGATCCTTTCAATATTCGTACGCCCACAACAGATAGGGACCGAACTGTCTTGCGACGTTCTGAACCCAGCTCACGTACCGCTTTAATTGGCGAACAGCCAAACCCTTGGGACCTTCTCCAGCCCCAGGATGCGATGAGCCGACATCGAGGTGCCAAACCTCCCCGTCGATATGAGCTCTTGGGGGAGATCAGCCTGTTATCCCCGGAGTACCTTTTATCCTTTGAGCGATGGCCCACCCATGCAGTGCCACCGGATCACTTTAGCCGTGTTTCCACCCTGTTCGGCCTGTCGGCCTCTCAGTCAAGCGCCCTTATACTAATACGCTCTACGCATGATTACCGTCCATGCTGAGGGCACCTTTGCAAGCCTCCGTTACTTTTTAGGAGGCGACCACCCCAGTCAAACTACCCACCACACACTGTCTTCCGATCAAATCGGAATTAGAACCTAAATACAGAAAGGGTGGTATTTCAACAGTGACTCCATCCATACTAGCGTACAGACTTCATAGTCTCCCACCTATCCTACACATCCCGTATTCAAGCACCATGTGAAGTTATAGTAAAGGTTCACAGGGTCTTTCCGTCCCGTTGCGGGTAACCGGTATCTTCACCGATACTTCAATTTCACCGAGCTCGTGGCTGAGACAGCGTCCAGATCATTACACCATTCGTGCAGGTCGGAACTTACCCGACAAGGAATTTCGCTACCTTAGGACCGTTATAGTTACGGCCGCCGTTTACTGGGGCTTCAGTCAAAGACTTTGGATTGCTCCTAATCCCCTCCCTTAACCTTCCAGCACCGGGCAGGTGTCAGACCCTATACATCATCTTTCGATTTAGCAGAGTCCTGTGTTTTTGTTAAACAGTTGCCTGGACCTCTTCGCTGCGCCCCACATAATTGCAGGGGTCTCTTATTCCGAAGTTACGAGACTAGATTGCCTAGTTCCTTAGCCACGGATCACTCGAGCGCCTGAGGATACTCTCCTCGACTACCTGTGTCGGTTTACGGTACGGGCTGTATATATCTGAAGCTTAGGAGCTTTTCTCGGGAGTCAGTTACCAGTCATTATCCTTTCGGCCTTGCGGCTTCCAGGTACTGTCGTGCATCAGCTCAGTTCCGGATTTGCCTGGAACTTTCAACGCCTAAACACTTCAACCCTAATATCCGTCATAGGGCAGACTTTTCACCCCTCCGTCCCTCCATCGCAATATATACAGGTACAAGAATATTAACTTGTTTTCCATCGGCATCGCCTTTCGGCTTATCCTTAGGACCCGACTAACCCTGATCTGATTAACATAGATCTAGGAACCCTTAGTCTTACGGCGTCAAGATTTCTCATCTTGATTATCGTTACTTATGCCTACATTGGCTCTTCTATAAAATCCACCTCGACTCACGTCTCGGCTTCGTCTTTTATAGAATGCTCCCCTACCTCTTGTCCGTCACGAATGACGAAACAAAACCATAGCTTCGGTTGTATGCTTATGCCCGATCATTTTCCGCGCAGGAACACTCGACTAGTGAGCTGTTACGCACTCTTTAAATGAATGGCTGCTTCCAAGCCAACATCCTAGCTGTCATAGCGTTCCCACCTCGTTTAAACAACTTAGCATACAATTAGGGACCTTAGCTGATGGTCTGGGTTATTCCCCTCTCGGCTTGTGACCTTAGCACCCCAAGCCTCACTGCTATTTTACCTAGTCATGGCATTCGGAGTTCATCAGGGGTTGGTAGGCGGTGAAGCCCCCTAGCCCTATTGGTAGCTCTACCTCCATGACTATCACAGAATAACGCTGCACCTAAATGCATTTCGGGGAGTACGAGCTATCTCCGAGTTTGATTAGCCTTTCACCCCTACCCACAT
>JAKQHS010000084.1:7500-42561 GCA_029557915.1 Bacteroidota bacterium
GGGATCAATTGGCATCGATCAGCCTTCCCGAACCCGTCACCAGATAGTCCACATAGGGATAACCGGTAAAATAGATATCCCCGCTCCCGCGGAGCCTTACATACAGGTTGTGGGTGGCATAAATTTCGGCATCCCCGCTTCCATAACTGGTGATCCGGGTGTTCCGGCTATTTAGTGGAAAAGCGTACAAGTCCCCGGAACCGTCGATCTCCGCTTCAAGCAGGTCCGCATAACCCCTAAGCCGGACCTGGCCCGACCCTTCAATCCAGGTATACACCTCATCCACATCCAGATTGAGGTCGAAATCGCCGCTTGCGCGGGAATGCAGTTCAATATCCCCGTTGATCCGGAACCGGTTGTCGCCATAAACATCTCCGGACGCCGTAATTTCAATTTTGGTCAGATCAGGTACCGTAATATATATTTTGGAGCGCCCGGAAGACCAGGAGTGCCCCCGCTGGCTAATGATCAATTTGCCCCCGGAAACCCTGAAATCCAGGTCATAAAAGATGTCTTCATACCCTTCAAATTCTACCAACAATCCGGGACCTTGCCTGAGGACAATATCCGTAGACGCATCCTGGCGCAATTGGCTGAATGGGCCTGTATTCACGGGAATGATTACATATTCGCCGAGGTCTCTTTCACAGGCGCCGAGCGCCAGGATCGAAGAGAGGAGCAGCAAATTCAACTTGTTTTTCATAACATCCGGTTTTAATGGTCTGATATGATAAAGACAATGGAAAAAACAGGAATGTTAGTTAGGGAAGTATTAAAACTGGAAGCTCGAAGCTGGAAGCTGGAAGCTGGGGGCTGGAAGCTGGGGGCTGGGGGCTGGAAGCTGGAAGCTCGAAACTGGAAGCTGGGGGCTCGAAGCTAGGTGTGGGACTTCTAAACCTCCGGAACTACCAGGCCAAAACGCCCTAACTTCTAGCTTCTAACTTGGAAGCTGGAAGCTAGAGGAGGGACTTCTAAACCTCCGGAACTGCCAGGCCAAAACGCCCTAACTTCTAACTTCTAGCTTCTAGCTTCTAACTTCCAACTTCCAAAAAAACCCCATTTTCATAAATCAGCCTTCCATCCGCCCAGATCTGCCCTCCCCTGCGCATGTCAGCGATCATATCCTGGTGGACCGCCGATTCATTTTTGCCTCCGCATTGCAGGTAGGATTGCCCGATGGCCATATGCACGGTGCCCGCCATCTTTTCATCGAAAAGGATATTGCAGGTCGGCCTTTGAATATGCGTATTGGTGCCAATGGCTATTTCGCCAAAACTCCGTGCTCCGGGAATTTCAAGGATTTCCTGAAGTTTTTCGTTTCCTTCTTCGGCGCCGGCCTCCACGATCTTCCCCTTCTCCACCCTGAGGCTTACTCCGCGAATCGTATGATGTTCATAGGTAAACGGATAATCAAAATAGATCCGGCCCTCGACCGAATCCTCCACCGGGCTGGTATAGACCTCGCCGCTGGGCATATTGTTTTTGCCATCCGAATTGATCCAGGTACGTCCGTCAACGGAGCAGGTCATCTCCGTCTTTTCATTCCTGAAGGTAATCTGCTTCACCCCATTCAGGAAATCGACATAAGCCTGTTGTTCCCGGCCGAGCTGTTTCCAACTTTCTTCCGGACGGGTTTCGTCCAAAAAACAGGCAGCGGCAATAAAATCGCCGAATTCCTCCGTAGTCATCGAAGCTTCCTTCGCTCCGGCCGGGGTAGGATACTGGCAAAGCGTGCGCCGCAGGGACTGGTTGCCGGTTCGTATGGCATAGGTCTTTTGCAAAGGGCCCGTCACCTCCCTGCGGAGGGCCTGAAGGCCTTTGTCCATGGGAGGAAAGCCCCGGTCATCAAACGGAGCCCGGATGAACAAAAAAGCGTGGAATTGTTCGACCGCTTCGGCGTAAGCAGGATTGATATACCTGATGAATTCTTCGTGCGCCAGCTGGTTTTGAAGTTCTTCCTGTCCTTCGAAACTCATGTGAATCACCGGGACGGCCAGGCGCCTGAGCGCCCCCTCATAAAGCTGCCGGACCAGGGGAAGGGCCAGCGTAGTGGTCTGGATATACAGTTTGTCGCCGCGGCCGAGGCGAAGGGAATAATCCAGCAGCAGGCGGCTGTAAGCCTCCAATTGTTTTTGATGCATCCCTACCAGCTTTTCACCATGTATGGATAGCGGACTACATATTGTTCTTTTACCATCCGGGTCAGGATCCTGCGGAATTCCTCCATATTTTCCTTTTTGGCTGCTGAAATCACCACCATGGGAACGGGATAACGGCTTTTCAACATTTGTACCAGTTGGTCTTCCAGTTCCTTTTTTTCTTCCGGACTGAGCAGCCGGTCGAAATATTTTTCCCGGTAGGCATCCATTTTATTGAATACCATGAGGATGGATTTTGAGGAAACGCCGAGTTCTTCCAGGGTCTTGTTGACCGTGCCGATCTGGTCTTCATATTGGGGATGGGAGAGATCGACCACGTGCAGGATCAGATCGCTTTCCCGGACTTCGTCCAGGGTGGATTTGAAACTTTCGACCAGGTGGTGGGGCAGTTTCCGGATAAAACCGACCGTGTCCGAAAGCAGGAAGGGCATATCCTCGAAATAAACCTTGCGCACGGTGGTATCCAGGGTGGCAAATAATTTGTTTTCGGCCAGGAGGTCCGATTTACTCAACAGGTTCATCAGGGTGGATTTGCCCACATTGGTATAGCCAACCAGGGCTACCCGGATCAATTCCCCCCGGCTGCGGCGCTGGGTAAAAGCCTGCTGGTCTATTTTTTCCAGCTTTTCCTTCAGGATTGAAATTTTATTTTTTACCAGCCGGCGGTCGGTTTCCACTTCCTGTTCACCGGGCCCCCTCATGCCGATCCCTCCCCTTTGCCTTTCCAGGTGGGTCCAGAGTCCGCGCAGCCTGGGCAGCAGGTATTGCATCTGGGCCAGTTCCACTTGGGTTTTGGCCTGGGCCGTCTGGGCCCTTTTGGCAAATATGTCAAGGATCAGGGATGAACGATCCACGATTTTTACCTTCAGGGCCTCTTCTATGGTATTGGTTTGTTTGCCGCTGAGATCGTCATCGAAAATCACCAGGTCAATGGCATTGGACTCTACATACTGGCTGATTTCTTCCAGTTTTCCCTTGCCGACAAAGGTCCTTGAATCCGGATGGGGCAGGCGCTGAAAAAAGCGTTTGACCACAACGGCTCCGGCAGTGGATGCCAGGAATTCCAACTCATCCAGAAATTCGGTGACCTGGCTTTCGGACTGCTGACCGGTGGCCACACCTACCAGGATCGCCTTTTCCTGGTATCCCTGCCGGTATGCAGCGGCCTTATTATTGAGATTAAACTGGTCTTTCATGGTTTTCAATATTCGTGGGTGGTCCTTGCGGAGGCCTTCTAATCCACCGGGGTAAAACCGGAAGGGATATGGAAGGGGGTTTGAAGATACTGAGCCGCCTGCACCTGGTTGAATTTCAGCCTGGTTTCATGCAGGTCCTCATTCTGGCGGATATACAGCGTTTGTTCATAAGGAAACCAGAAATTTTCCGTGGCTTTGTAATCGCCGTAACGGAATTTCAGGTCCGTGCCCTCATGGCTCAGGGAAATACTTTGAATCAGGTGAGAAAGCGGTGAAATTTCATAACGCCGTTGCAACTGGCCCGGTTGGCTGAGCCACCAGGCCTGGTCCTTATTTTCCAGTGCATATTCACAGGTCGGATCGATGGCAGGGAAAATAAACGATTGAAGATCCCCCAATCGGGCCGGCACCCTGTATTTTTTATTTAGTTCGGCAGTACTGCCCTTCCAATAGGTATTTTCCAGGCTGTTGATCCAGAAAGCGGAATCGGCCAGGATGATGCCCCTGGCCACTTCAAATCCCAGCTTGGATACGCTGATCCATATTAAAGAATCCTTGCAGGACCGGATGGAAGCCGTCCCGCTGGTTAAAAATCCGCCGCCATTCAGCGAAACCTGCGCCCTGGCCTGCACCCACCGGGATTGGATTCCTTTGGTATTGACCGCGCTGATCACGCTTTGAACGGAGCGCACGTCCGGCTTGTCCCCGGAACTCATCAAAGGCTTGCGGCTGCAGGATGCTGAACCGAAGATCAGTAAGAGAAGATATAAACCGGGTTTGATTTTCATTCTGCGGAACGATCGGCGATTTTCTTTTTCAAACGGATATTGTCTGGACTGAGTTCCAGCGCCTTCTGCCAGGTCTGGACCGCCTGCTCAAATTCTTTCAACTGATAAAGCAAGTCCCCGTATTGTTCAAGGATGACGACATGGCCGGATCCTCCGTGATTAAGGGAGGCTTCAAACCATTTCCGGGCATCGGCCGTTTTTTTCTGTTTTACCAAAATATAGGCCTGGGTATATTCCAGTTCATACTGGTCGGGGGATTGCCGGATTGCCTGCTGGATCAATTCCTGGGCTTTATCCAGGCTTTCGGGTACTGAGGCCAGGGCGTAAGCCTGCATTTGTTTTGCCGCCAGGGAGGATGGGTTCAGCTGAAGCGCGCTTGCAAACGAAGCTTCTGCTTCGTTTTGCCGGCCTGATTTCAGCTCCGCCACACCCTTGAGGCACCAGATTTTTTCCAGCAGGAGTTTGTCTTCCCCGGCCATCAGCATGGCCTGGTTGAGCAGATTCAGGCATTCCGGGTATTGCTCGTTCTGGTAAAAAGCGTGGGCGTACTGGAAGGCCAGGCCGGGATGATTTGGAAACAAGTCGAAGGCTTTTTCGCACATTTCGAGATGGCTGGCCGGGGGATCAAATCGTGCGGAAAGACTGAGGAATTGTTCCCAGACGGGCGCCACCCGGTCTTCCAGGGCCAGGGCGGACCGGTAATGTTCATAAGCTGCACGATACCTCCCTTTTTCCAAAAGGATATCGGCGTAAAAGGCAAAAGGTTTCGCCTCGCCGGGATGACTGGCCACCAGGGTCGCTGCGTGTTTTTCGAGGACCTCAAGCAGCGCCTGGTCCTTCTGGCTGATTGCTTTCTGGAGATAAGGGATCATCTCCAGCACTTTAGCATCAATGGAAATGGACGGATTGGACATCAGGCCGCTTATGGCTTCGAGGTATTTCGAATCCTGGCCGGCTGTTTTATAGGTCGAGGCGAGGGCCAGGTTGGCGGCTTCATCCTGGGGTGCGAGGACCAGGATCATTTTATAGATCTCTAGCGCTTTGGAATCCCTTTTGGTTCTTTTATAAAAACCTGCCAGGGCGTGCAGGTATTTGAGGTCCTTCGGAAAGGCTTCGTTCAGTTTTACCAGTTCCGCTTCGGCTTCTTTCCCTTTTCCCTGCCTTTCGAGGATCTGGGTTTTCCGGAAAGAGCCGATCTCATTGATCCCCTTTTCCCGCTCCATCAGGTCAAGGACCCTGAGGGCCTCCGCGTCTTGTCCCAGGTTCATCAACAGGGAAGACCATTTGTCGTAGTATAATTCTTTTGAAGGGGCGAGAGACTGCAATTTTTTATAGACCGAAGCTTCCGCCGATTCATCCTGAAGGGTGTGGTAAACATCGGCCTGAAGCTGGAGATAAAAGATCTGGTCCGGGGCCCCTTTGACGGCGTTCTTTATGGCCTCAAGGGCTTCGTTTGGTTTTTTGGTATTCAGATAAGCGGCCGCCAGTTCGTAATGAACCACATGGTTGTCCGGTTGTTTTTTCAATATTTCGAGGTATTGGCCAATGGCCAGGTCATACCGGCCAATCATTTTATTGCGCAGGGCTTCAATAAAAATGGATTCGGTCTGAACGGCCTCTTCAGTGGTTTGGGTGATCTGGGCACGGCTGAAGGTGCTGAGCGCAAGGAACCCTGCTATGAATAACAGACTGGTTTTCATACAATCCCGGGCAAAGGTAAGGAGCCTGGCAATGGCCGAAGGAGGTATTTATTTAAGGGATTCATAAAAATCAGCTTCGAGCCATCAGCCCTAATTGCTGAAAGCTGACTACTGATTACTGCTACTGACTACTGATTACTGACTACTGACTACTGACTATTGACTATTGACTATTGACTATTGATTACTCCACCACCGAGATCTTCATCATATTCGTCCGCCCTTCTTTCTGCACGGGCACCGTACCGGTATTGACCACGATATCCCCCCTGGAGAGGAGGTTTTTGTTTTTAAGGGTTTGCAGGACTTTATTCATCAGTTCATCGGTACTGATATGGTCGTAATGGTATTCAAAACACTGGACGCCCCAGACGAGGTTGAGGGTGGACAGCATATGGGCTACCGAAGAGAAAATAAATATTTCGGCTTTGGGCCGGAAACTGGATATTTTAAAAGCGGTAAAACCGGAGGTGGTCATGCCGATGATGGCTTTGGCATCGAGATCGACTGAGGTTTTCACGGCGTTGTAGCAAAGCACATCAGCCAGGAAGGTTTCCGAGTCTTTAGACAGTTTGGGCAGACGGTTTTGGTTGGGCTGGTAATGCCTTTCCGTTTCCGCTATGATTCTCGACATGGCTTCCACTACGCGGATGGGATGTTTGCCGACGGAGGTCTCCGCGCTCAGCATGACGGCGTCTGCTCCATCCAAAACGGCATTGGCCACATCGGTCACTTCCGCACGGGTAGGGCTTGGATTCTGGATCATGCTTTCCATCATCTGGGTGGCGACGATCACCGGACGGCTGTGTTCAATGCAGCGCCTGACGATTTCCTTCTGGATACCCGGGAGCTTTTCAATGGGCACTTCCACTCCGAGGTCCCCGCGGGCGACCATTACGGCGTCGGTGGCACTGATCACCTCATTAATATTTTTAAGGGCTTCCGGTTTTTCAATTTTAGCTACGATCCGCGCCTGGTGCCCGGCTTTTTGAAGGCGTTCCCGCAAATCGTGGATATCGTCCGCTTTACGCACGAAAGAAAGGGCGATCCAGTGTACGGGTTGCCCAATGAGGAAATCCAGGTCCTTGAGGTCTTTGTCGGTCAGGGAAGGAAGGGAGATCAGGGTATCCGGCAGGTTCACTCCTTTATTGGATGAAAGGATGCCGCCGAACAAAACCTTAAGGCGTACGGAATTTTTGCGGTCGGTGTCCACCACTTCGAAGATCAGTTTCCCGTCATCCACCAGTACTTTATCACCCGCGGCCACTTCTTTCGGAAAAAGTTCATAAGACATGTAGATGCCATCCGCCGTCCCTTCGCAGGGGGTATTGGTAAATATGACTTCGTCGCCGGTCTGGAGGTCGATGGCTTGGTCCTTGATTTTGCCGATACGGAGTTTGGGACCCTGGAGGTCGGCGAGGATTCCAACATGGAAATGATATTCTTCGTTGATGCGGGTCAGGTGCCGGATGACTTCCAAATGGGCTTCCTGATCGGAATGCGACATGTTGAGCCGGAATACCTTAACCCCCGCTTTGGCCATGGCCAGCAGCATCTCAAAGGAGGAAATGGCGGGGCCTACGGTGGCTATGATCTTGGTATTGAGGAGCGTAAAATCGCTCATACTTTAATTTTTTTTGCGCATAGATACAGCAAAATATCTGGAAAAGGGGGTAAAAGATATTTCTATTTTGTGAAACTTTTGAAGTCAAAATGATATTATCACCTACAAAACGGGAAGGTTCGGTTCTGCAAACGGCCGGGTCCGGTTTTAAAAAAAATTTTATCATCAAAAACTAAATTTTATTTTTGCAGAAATTTTTAAACCTTCTAACAAATGGCAAGCATTGAAGAAAAAGTAAAAAAAATCATCGTTGATAAGCTTGGGGTTGATGAAGCGGAAGTGACCGCCGAAGCCAGTTTTACCAATGATCTGGGTGCTGATTCGCTCGATACCGTGGAACTGATCATGGAATTCGAGAAAGAATTTGACATTTCGATCCCCGATGAGCAGGCTGAAAAAATTCAAACGGTGGGACAGGCCATCAGTTACCTGGAGTCCCAGATCAATAAATAAACATTTACAGTTTTTAATATAAAGTCCGCATATCCCCATGCGGACTTTTTTTATTTGTATTTCCCATCAGATCATCACGGATTTTGCGATCCATCCGTTATGAACCCCGCGGAAGCCTTTGGGTCGCGGGAAACTTTTGTAAATTTGCAATCCTGAACGAACCACCAACAGCAATATCAATATGAGAAGAGTTGTAGTCACCGGTATGGGCGCCCTGACCCCGATTGGAAACCACGTCGGGGCCTATCTTGAAGGGCTTCAGCAGGGAAAAAGCGGGGCGGCACCCATCACTCATTTTGACGCTTCCCTTTTCAAAACGCGTTTTGCCTGCGAAGTCAAGGACCTTCATGTGGAAGAGTTGATCGACCGGAAGGAAGCGAAACGCATGGACCGGTTTGCACACTTTGCCATGATCTCCACGGCGGAAGCCATCCGCGACAGCGGCCTCGATCTCAACCAGGTCGATATGGACCGGGCCGGGGTGATCTGGGGTTCGGGCATCGGCGGTTTGCAGTCTTTGGAAGCGGAGATCATGGATTATGCCAGGGGCAGCGGGACACCCCGCTTCAATCCTTTCCTCATTCCAAGGATGATCTCAGATATTGCCGCCGGGCAGATATCCATACACTACGGATTCAGGGGCACCAATTACGGCACGGTTTCGGCCTGCGCCTCCAGCAACCATGCCATCCTGAATTCCTGCGATCAGATCCATTACGGCAAAGCGGACCTGATGATCAGCGGGGGCTCTGAAGCGGCCATCATTGCGACCGGAGTGGGCGGCTTCAATGCCATGAAAGCCCTGTCTGAACGAAACGACGATTATACCACCGCCTCCCGGCCTTTTGACAAGGACCGGGATGGATTTGTACTGGGAGAAGGCGCAGGTTGCCTGGTCCTGGAAGAATACGAACACGCAAAAAAAAGGGGCGCCCGGATCTATGCCGAAATCGTCGGGGGCGGCGCTTCCGCCGACGCCTACCACATCACCGCACCGCATCCGGAAGGTAAGGGGGCGCTCAGCGTGATGCGCACCGCCCTGCGGGATGCGGGCCTGGACCCGTCTTCGATCGATTACATCAATGTCCACGGCACCTCGACCCCGCTCGGGGATATTTCGGAAATCAAGGCCATCCAGGCGGTATTTGGAGACCATGCCTTCAAGATGAATATCAGTTCCACCAAATCGATGACGGGCCATCTCCTGGGGGCAGCGGGCGCGATCGAAGGCATTGCCTGCATCCTGGCCATCCAGCACGATTTTATCCCCCCGACCATCAATCATTTTACCGATGATCCCGAATTTGATCCCCGGCTCAACCTGACTTTCAACGAGGCCCAGCACCGCCGGATCAACTTTGCCCTGAGCAATACCTTTGGTTTTGGCGGACACAATACTTCTGTTATCTTTAAGAGGGTTTAATACAAAGTCTGTGCTGCGTAAACTGTATAATTTCTATATCTCTGACGATAAAGACTTTGCCAAGCGTATCAAAAGCATGACGGGCGTCACGCCGAAGAAGCTCAACTTGTATAAACTTGCCTTCTACCACCGCAGCACTTTTAATGAGCAATCCGAAATGGCCCAGAACAATGAGCGGCTGGAATACCTTGGCGACGCCCTGCTCAACAGCATTTCCGCGGAATACCTCTACCATAAATACCCGGGAGCCAATGAAGGGTTCCTGACCAAGATGAGGTCAAAAATCGTAAAGCGAAAAACCCTGAATTACATCGCCGACGCGATGGGCCTGGATACCCTGCTCATGGAATTCAACAAAACCCATATTTCGGTTTCCATGCTCGGCAATGCCCTCGAAGCCCTGATCGGGGCCATGTACCTCGAACTGGGTTATGAACCGACTAAAAAATTTGTTGTCAACCAGCTTTTCCGGAAATTCCTGGATATCCATGAACTGGAAATCAACGACGACAATTTCAAAAGCCGTTTGCTGGAATGGGGGCAGAAAAAAGGGCATGAAGTCCAGTACCGGGTGATTTCAAAATTCAAGATGGACCACCGCGACCGCTACCGGGTGGTCGTCACCGTGAATGGAGAAGAACTTTCCACCGCGGAGGATTTCAACAAAAAGAATGCGGAGCAACAGGCTTCGGAAAGAGCCCTGGCGAAATTGGGTATTAAAGAGGCGACAGATGCCTGATGGCCTCGCGGAGCTGCTGTTTGTGAGGGCTGCTTAATGGCCAGAGGGGCAACCTCACCTCATCCGCGCAAAAGCCCAGGATCTGCAGGGCCGCCTTGATCCCCACCGGGTTCCCTTCGACATACAACCATTTGTGCACGTCCAGGAGCAGGTCGTTGTGAAATTTTGCATCGTTAAAATTCCCTTCCAGGGCCGAATCCACCATCGCGGCAAAGATGCCCGGAAAGGCGTTGCTGATCACTGAAATCACCCCTTCAGCCCCGCAGGCGATCATGGGCAGGGTGACCAGGTCATCGCCGGAAAGGACCCTGAAGCTTGAGGGTTTGTGTTTTAATACCTGCATGATCTGGTTGAAATCCCCGGAGGCCTCCTTGGTCCCTATGATATTGGGATGCTCCGCCAGTTTGAGGGTGGTTTCCGCGGTGATGTTGACCGCCGTACGGGAAGGCACATTATACAATAGGACGGGGACCGGGCTTGCCTCCGCGATGGCGATGAAATGCTGGAACAGGCCGGCCTGACTGGGTTTATTATAATACGGGCTGGCGACCAGGATGGCGCTGATCCCATCAAACCGGAAGGCGCTGATCATTTCCAGGACCTGCCTCGTATTGTTTTTTCCGAACCAACCGCAAACCACCGGCACCCTTCCTTCATTCGCTTCCAGCACGGTATTGATCACCAGGTGGCATTCCGAATCGGTCAGGGTTGAGGTTTCACCGGTCGTGCCCAGGGGAACGAGAAAATCCACCCCATGTGCCAGGTTATTCGCCACTATTTTTTTAAGGGCTTCCGCATCCACCCGGTCACCGGCAAAGGGGGTGACCAGTGCGGTCCCCAATCCCTTAATAAACGAGGTGTCCATGAAAACTGACTTTATTGAGTATCAAAATGAGTTCGCTAATATATTGTTTTATGCTGAAGGTATCGCTGGTGTCAAGGATGAGGTGGTAATACTCGTCAAATTGGGATTTGGGCCCCACTTTAAAGGGGGCATAAGCGAGGACAGCAAGGTAGTGGATCGAGAGGTTCTGGCTGAGGTCCGCATTGATCAGCAGATCGTATTTGAAATCGAGGAAAGTCCTGATGTCGCTGTTGTCCGGGATGAAAAAAAAATTGACATCCCCGCGGTTGAAATGGCGGAAAGGAAGGCCTGAGGTGCCGGCCTTGTAGTCCAGGTAGGCCAGGAGATGCACCTGTATCCGGAGCTTATCAAACAATTTCGCAAAACGAAGCACTTCGTTTTTATCTTCCAGGCTTGAGGCATCAAACAAGATGGCCATATGCCGGATCGCCAGTTCGTGGACGGGCTTTTTGTCTAATATTCGGCTTTCAGCCTCCCGGATAAGTTTATTCCTGAACCGGGCCAGCCGGAAAGAGTATAAAAAGGGTTGAGGGGATTTCATACGGTCAGGCGGGCGTCCCTTTTTTAAATTGGCCCATCTTCGTGTATTTGTTTATTCTTTTTTTGATCCTCGTTTCCGGTTTTTCGTCCATGATCTCGGCCAATTCCTTTTTGATGTGTTTTTTCAGCGTTTTGGCCATGGTCTCCGGATCGGCATGGGCTCCGCCCAGGGGCTCCTTCACGATGTCGTCGATCAGCCCGAATTCCAGCATGTGTTCTGCGGTGAGTTTAAGCGCTTCCGCGGCCTGTTGTTTATAATCCCAGCTACGCCAGAGAATGGAAGAACAGGACTCCGGTGAGATAACGGTATACCAGGTATTCTCCAGCATAAACACTTTGTCGCCGAGCCCAATTCCGAGGGCGCCGCCGGAAGCGCCTTCGCCGATCACATAACAGAGAATCGGCACCCTGAGCCTGGCCATCTCAAACAGGTTGCGCGCGATGGCTTCGGCCTGCCCCCTTTCCTCGGCTTCGGGCCCGTGATAAGCGCCCGGCGTATCGATGAAGGTGATCACCGGAAAACCAAACCGTTCAGCCAGTTTCATCAGGCGAAGCGCCTTGCGGTACCCTTCCGGATTGGCCATACCGAAATTGCGGTATTGGCGCATTTTGGTGTTGATCCCTTTCTGATGGCCAATGATCACCACACTTTGATTGTCGATGATCCCCAGCCCGCCCACCATGGCTTTGTCGTCGCGGATGTTGCGGTCACCGTGCAGTTCAATAAAGGTTTTGCAGATCTGTTCGATGTAATATAGGGTATAGGGCCTTTCGGGGTGCCTGGACACCTGGACTTTCTGCCATCCGTTGAGATTGGAATATATTTCCTTGCGTGTGTTCTTGATTTTCTGTTCCATTTCCCGGATGGGCTCTGAAACATCCACTTCCTTTTTTTCCTGGATTTTCTGAAGTTTGGATAGTTCTTCAAACAGGTCTTCTAAAGGCTTTTCGAAATCTAAGAAAACCATAAGGCGACGATTCTAATTTGCGCAAAGGTAGAAAAATTTCAATATCCGGTCTATGTGCCCTATTTACCTGAATTTCAATCATGTACAAGGCTTATCCTCTACCCCGGTGTATTTATTGGGAGATGTTCAATTTACATCAAGGTCTCAATTTAAAAGGCAAGGATACTATCCATCAACCACCCCTTTTGATTTGGAAGATTCGCAATCTTCGCGCACGGAGAATTTATCAAAGAGTTTATCCATTTGGCGAAACGGATAGATGACCAATAGTCAACCCATCACTTTGAAGGCGCACGGAGAATTGGAGTTCACGGAGCTTGGCCCTGGAGGTCCAAAAACAACCTCTAACCTCCCTCTATTCCGTTTTTTGGTCAACCTTTGGGTGCAGAAGCCCGGCAATATGCCTGAGTGCCTGGAATAAAAAATAGCACGGATACAGACCGGCCTGACTTAAAAAAACTCCATGAACAGGTCAATAGGACTTCATGTCGCCTTTGGCCGCCCCTTCGATCAAACCCCGGATATAACCAATGGCAAAAAGCGTTCCGATGGTGCTGTACCCGGGATGTTCATTGGAATCCCCGGCCATGGTCGGCACATGATCGGGCCTCATCGGGCCTTTGAATCCCATCCGGAGATAGGTTTGCATGGCTTTGAACATGTTTGTTTTGCCATCGTCGTGAAAAGTCTCCTCGAATTTATTCTTATATCCCCGGACATCCCGGAAATGAACAAAGTGGATGGCATTCCTTTTTCCGAAATACTCAATGGCCGCCGGGATGTCTTCCCCCTTGCCTTCTTCACCCATGGACGCAAAACTGCCCTGGCAGAAGGTGAGCCCGTTGCTGGGGCTCGGATAAAGGTCCAGCAGTTTTTTGAAAGCCTCCACAGAGGTCATGATCCGCGGGATCCCTCTGAGGCGGTCCACCGGCGGGTCATCCGGATGGAGGGCGAGTTTGATCCCGTATTTTTCAGCTTCGGGCACCGCCGCTTTCAGAAAATATTCCAGGTTTTTCCACATCCCATCGTGGCTCAATTCCCCATACTCGGTGATTGGGGTCTGGCTGCGGGCATCGTCAAGATCAAAGGAACTCACCAGGGCCCCTCCCCTGCCCGGTTTATCCAGGGTGGTCCTGGCCCAATTGACCACGGGCATCCAATTATAACAGATCGTATCGATGCCTTCGGCGGAAAGGTTTTTCATGAGGGTGATGAATTGCCCGATCTCTTCATCGCGGCCCTCCAGGCCAAGTTTGGTTTTTGTGCCGAGGGAGGGAGGACCTTCGATCACCTTCAGCTGCAGGCCCTCCTTTTGCCAGGCGGCTTTTACCCCTTTGATCACCTCCCGGTCAATGCTGCTTTTGCCTTGCAAGCCGGCCATGGCGGGATTGATGCCGCCCACCGCGCCGTAAACGGCCATTTGCCTGGCGAGGGCGGTTTTACGCGGCTCTATTCCCCAGAAATAGGCAAGGCAGAGTTGAATGCCTGCATCTTTGATCCAGGCCCTGCGTTTCGGGACTTCCATCCCTAGCACCGGGTTTGCCCGGCCGGACTGGATCAGGGGCATGGATGCGGTCAGCGCCGCGGTTTTTTTCAGAAATTCTCTTCTCCGGTTTTTCATGAAGTATATAATTAAGTGAAGGGGTGACTGCCAGTCACCCCTTCACTGTTTACAATTCGATCTTGCGCCCATCTTGCAAGAACCAGGTATCCCGGATGAGCCCCGGGCCGTTAAAGCGGTACTGCACCCCGACAATCTCGGTGGGCTCATTGGGGAATTCCAGGGAATAGGCTTCCACCCCATTCACCCAAAGGGTAGCTTTTTTATTCAAAGAGACCACTTTAAGGTGGGTCCATTGGTTCAGATCAGCGCCGAAGCCGGAGAGATCGGCAGACTTGCTGTGGACCCGGGCCCCCGCGAAACTCAGTTGCAAATCCCCCACGCAGGCTTTGGCGGAGAGGGGAATACTGATGATGTCGTCCTTGCAATGAATAAGTACCTGCACCCTCTGACAGGCATTATCTCCGTCCCGGAAGGGGTTCATCACCTGGGTCTCAAAAACAAACCGGTCGTTCATCAGGCCTTCGAAATCCCTTTGATTATAAATCCGAACCTTGGGACTGACCGGCAGCAGCGGAAGTTGGCGCGCCTCCAGGGCCGAAGCCTCCAGCCCTACCCATCCCGCTTTCAACAGGTCCGCTTCCTGGTAATAAATTGGAGTTCCCTCGTCGGTTTCGACCAGTCCGAGCCAGCCGTCGGTGGTGATCTGGATATCATGCGTTTTCACCACCGTGGTATCCACCATCAGTTTTGCTTTAAAATAGCCGGGGTAATAATAGATGGCGGAATGGTTCTTTTTATACTTATCGACCGGCGTTTTACGACGGATATCCCAGGTCTGTGAAATAAATACAGAGTCGGATGGGGAGGCGGATGCGTCGTACCGGAAAATCACCGAATTGGGCAGACCGGAGGTTTTGATTTTATCGGCTTCAAAAGAAAACCGGGCAGGATCTATAGAATAGGGTGAGGAAGAATGGGCCTTTTTGAGGTTCAGGGCAAACAGGCCGATCAGGGCGATGATCCCGAAGGAAAACAAAAAAAACACGGATTTACCCTGCCTGACGGTCCGATTCTCTCTTAAAGGTTTTTCCAGCGGCGCGCTCAGGATCACCTCTTCCAAAAGTTCCGTAGCTACCCCTGGAGTGCTATCCTTCAGGCTCAATTTGAACCCGCGCCAGTCTTCATAACCCAGGAAGGAAGCCAGGGTATTCAGGGTGGTGAGGGAGGGGGCATGATCGTATTTGATTTTACCCCAGAGTCTTTTAAGCGTGGTGACGCTCAACTGTATCCCGGTCCCTTTTTCCAGGATTTCGCTGAGTTTTTCAAAATCATAATGCGTCCAATCTGCGCTGCCGCCCCAGCCCAGCCTCGACTCTATTTCAAGGAGGCAGGATTCTATAATCTCTTTTTCGGCTTCTTCTGACACGGCTATTTCGTTGATCTAAATTGATGAAAAATAGTTTAAGGATAAGTTAAAAAACAGGCTTATCTCCTGCCCTTGCCGGTTTGCAATAAAATTGGACCAACTTGTCACCGGTTTGGAAACCGTATTCAAGGCCCCTCCAATAATATTTGTAAAAAATTTCAAAGCCGACATGAAACTGCTTTCCTCAATCTTTATCATTCTCCTGGGCCTTTCCGCCAAGGGTCAAAATCCATCTTATTTCTATCAAATACCCGCATACCCGGAATCCTACACGGCGGGCACGGTCGCCGGCCGTATGGTCGATGGTCTTGGATTCCGTTATTACTGGGCCACAGAGGGACTCACTGAAAAAGACCTGGCCTTCAAACCCGGCGACAGCGCCAGAACTTCCCTGGAAACCCTGGAACATATTTTATCCCTGACCCAAATCCTGGTCCATGCGGTAAATCAAAAACCAACGGTATCCCAGGCCCCTGCGCCCAAAATGGATTTCCACCAGATAAGGGAAAAGACTTTGATGAACCTGGAGGAGGCCAGTAAAATCCTGAAATCGGATCGGGCCGTACTCGATTCCTTCCCCATGATCTTTCAAAATCCAACACGAACGACGGAATTCCCCTTCTGGAACCTGATCAACGGCCCCATTGCCGATGCACTCTGGCATGTCGGACAGGTGGTGAGCTTCCGGAGATCTTCCGGAAATCCGTTCCCGTCGGGTGTCAGTGTTTTGCAGGGGGTTAAGAGGTAGGAGCTGTAAGCTCGTAGCTCGTAGCTCGTAGCTCGAAGTTGGAAGCTGGAAGCTAGGGGTGGGACTACCAAACTTCCCGTAACTGCCAGGCCATTACGCCCTAGCTTCTAACTTCTAGCTTCGAGCTTCTAACCTGGAAGCTGGAAGCTGGGAACTCCCAAAGCTCTAACCTCTAACCTCAAACCTCAAACCTTAATACAAACCCACAATAATCAATTATGAAAAATGCATTTTATTTATTCCTTTTAACGTCCTGGACAATGCAGGCCCAAACCCTTCGTCCGGACCTCAGAAACCCTTCCATCTGGACTGCTTCAGGTATTCACGCGGAACCCTTGGATGATGTCAAATATCCGGGTATCCGGTTCAATGAGACCACGCAGGGAGGCCTGTACATCCTGAATCAGCCTGAATTTTCCGAAGGCAGCATTGAATTTGACCTCCGCGGCAGAAACCAGTTGCAGAAAAGTTTTGTAGGCCTGGCCTTTCATATCCAGAACGACAGCGTGTACGATGCCATTTACTTCAGGCCGTTTAATTTTCGCCCTGAAGACACCAGCCGGCAGTCCAGGGCAGTGCAGTACATTTCTTCACCCAAGAATCACTGGTTTACGCTGCGAACGGCTTTCCCGGGGAAATATGAAAATAAAGTGCAACCCGTGCCCGATCCCGACGGCTGGTTCCATGTGCGGATTGAGGTCGCCGGACAGGAGGTAAAGGTCTATGTCAATAACAGTGAAATGCCGAGCCTTTCGGTTACAAAACTGAGTTCCACCACTTCGGGAAGACTGGGCCTTTGGGTGGGCAATCAATCGGATGCCGGCTTTGCCAACCTGGAGATCAGTCCTTTTAAAAAAATGAATGCCGTCCCTTATGGCAACAACAAGGATGCGGGATCTTATTGTC
The DNA here is from genome assembly GCA_029557915.1 of Bacteroidota bacterium. GTDB lineage: Bacteria > Bacteroidota > Bacteroidia > Chitinophagales > Saprospiraceae > JADJLQ01. The sequence goes on from JAKQHS010000084.1 coordinate 24,600, forward strand.
AGGTCGGGGATGCCCGGATTTATTATGAAGTGTACGGCCAGGGCAGCCCCATCGTCCTGCTCCACGGAGGGGTCTATGGGTACATCGATGAATTTAAGCCGCTGATCGAACGACTGGCTGCGCATTTCCAGGTCATCTGCATCGGTACGCGCGGACACGGCAAATCGGAAATGGGGCGCCTGCCCTTTACCTGGGCCCAGAGGGCAAACGATGCTTACCAGGTCATCCGTGCGGTAAGCAATGAAAAAACCACGGTCATTGGGTTCAGCGATGGCGCTTACACCGCCTATAAACTGGCAGCCTTATACCCCCAGGCCGTAAATAAAATAGTGGCCATCGGCGCCGGGGATTTCCCAAAGAACAGCAAGAGGGAAAAATTTAATTACAACCCGGAGTTGTTGATGCGGGATGCTGCGAATTTTTTCAAAAGCAGGCTGGCCCTGATGCCCGAGCCCAACCGCTGGGATGAATGCCTGCAGGGACTTAACCATTTGTACAATAACGAAACCCTGAGTAAAGAAACCTTCCAGCAAATCACCTGTCCCACGCTCTTGGTTGCCGGGGACCAGGACCAATACCACAGGCCGGAAGACCTGGTCAACGTCGCGCGGTATATCCCGGAAAGCCAGCTTTGCATCATCAACGGTTGCGACCATGTGGTGTTCTATTGCAACTTTCCCATGTTTTGGGAAAGCATAAGGACTTTTATCAATTCCGGTAAATTGCCCTGACCTTCTGATCTTGCTCGAGGTGCAACCTCTCCGCCGGCCCTTAGTCTTTAGTAGTATGTTTCCTCCACCCCTCCGGGCCATCTGTTTCCTGTGCGGATGTTTAACCTCTCTTCAGAATTTTGGACAATCCGATCGGATCTTGCCCGACAGCCTGGTTCTTGGCTGGATGAATGAATTCAATATACCTGCATCCGGCATTGGATATCTTCAGGAAGGAAAAATCCTGCACACCAAAGTGCTGGGTGAATTGCAGGAAGGAAAACCGGCGCCTCAAAACACTTTGTTCCAGGTGGCTTCCCTGACCAAACCCATCGTGGAAATGACAGTACTGAGGCTGGTCAGCCAGGGGCTTTGGTCTTTGGATGAACCCTTGTACCCTTACTGGGTCGACCCGGAGGTAAAGGATGACCCCAGGCACCTCAAACTGACCACCCGGCATGTGCTTTCACACCAAACAGGTTTTGTCAACTGGCGCTGGCTGCATCCGAGCAAGCGGCTGACTTTTGATTTTGAGCCCGGAACCCGCACCCAATATTCCGGCGAAGGGCTTGAATATTTAAAGAAGGCCATGGAAGCCAGATTCAAAATGCCCCTCCAGGAAATCGTGACAAAATATCTGTTCTTCCCTGATGGCATGACGGATACTCATTTTTTCTGGGATGAAGGCTCAGAGGAATCCAGGTATGCGGTAGCCCACGACAAAGACGCCAAACCCTATGAAATCAGAAAAAACCGGGAAGCCAGTGCGGCCGATCTTCTGATGACCACGGTGATGGATTATTCCCGGTTCGCCTTAGGGGTATTGCAGAAAAAGCAGCTTAGCCCTGAGGTATGGCAGGAAATGATCCGCATTGGGGCCCCGGACCAAAATTCCAAATTCGGGCTGGGCTGGGAAATTTACACCGGCCTCCCCGGCGGGGAATATATCCTGCTCCATACCGGCAGCGATCCTGGTGTCCGTACCCTGGTAGCCTTGTTACCAAATAGCCAGGCCGGCCTTATCGTCTTTACCAATGGAGATAACGGGATGAAGTTGATCATCAAGGTCGTCGAGGAAGCGTTGGAGATTGGGGCGGAATTGGTGAAGAGAGGGGGGTGAGATTTGAGGAATGAGGGTTGAGGATTGAGGATTGAGGGATCAAGGATCCTGGCAGTCAACTTAAATAAAACAATCTTCCTTGCTCATGCCAGAATAAGCACAGAGATGGGTCCATTAAATTTGTTCCAATACCAAGGGTCAGGTTCCCTTCCGGGGTCAGGGGTCGGAACACAATTAAAAAAAGAATTCTATATCAATATAATCAACGCCCCTGTCCCCCCCAATATCACCAATATTCAGATCCCGCCTGGGGGCAGGCCCACGGGGGTACCAAAGATCCTGGCAGCATCTTAAAGTATAACTTTCGGCCCTGCACTTACCTGAATAAGTACAGAGGTGGGTCCATTAAATTTATTCCGAAATATCAAGCGCCGGGTTCCCCTTCAAGGGGTCAGGGGTCGGAACACAATTAAAAAAAAGAATTCTATATCAATATAATCAACACCCCTGTCCCCCCATATCACCAATAATCAGATCCCGCCTGGGGGCAGGCCCACGGGGGAACCAAGGATTCTGGCAGAATCTAAATAGAAAAACACCCGGCCTTACCCTTGTCTGAATGAGTACAGGGATAAGTCAATTGAATATTTTCAAAAATGCCAAGGGTCAGGTCCACCACCCACCACCCACCATCCACCACCCACCATTTTTTCACGCCAACTTCTGCCTGATCATCAGCAACTCATGAATATTCTCCTTGTCCAGAATACCTAAAAGTTGTTGGCCATCCACCACCGGGGCTACCTGGCAGGGGCTGAGGGATAATTTTTCATAGGCTTCCTGGAGGGGCATGGAGGAAGTCAAGGTGAGGTAATCCTGGCGCATCACCTGGGCCACGGAAGCGTTGGTGCCAAATTGGGAGAGGCCCTTAATGAGTTCGTTGGAGGTGAGGACCCCATGGATCTGAGTCTGATCGGCGACGAGGAATACTTTATCCTGGCTTTCCAGCACCAGCTTTGAAACCGAATCCAGGCTGTCGGTGGCCGCCACCGGGGTGAAACGGGTCATCATGGCATCGCGGACGATAAAATGGCTCATGGCGTTTTTCACCGTTTCCTGGAGCGCTTCGCCGCCGGCGCCGAGGTAAATAAACAAGCCGATGAACACGAGCATAAAATTGTAGAAGAAACCCAGGAAGACAAAAAGCACCGCCAGGCCCTGCCCTATTCCCGCCGCGATCCGGGTGGCCTTGGTCCGGTCCATTTTAAATGCCAGAAGGGCCCTGAGCACCCGGCCCCCATCCATCGGGAATGCCGGTATAAGGTTAAAGACAGCCAGGGTGATATTGGCAATAAACAGTTTGTTCACCATGGGCATATTCTGCCAATATTCCGCTGAATTGACCTCTTCAGTTCCTGGAAAGCCTCCGATGGAAGTCAGGTAGATCCAAAGAAAAATCGCGATGACCATATTCACCATAGGCCCTGCCAGGGCTACCAGCAATTCCTGGCCCGGCTTTTCCGGCAATTTTTCCAGGCTGGCGATCCCACCGATCGGATAAAGCGAAATATCGTGGGTTTTAATGCCAAACCGTTTTGCCGTGAGCGCATGCCCGAATTCATGCAGGACCACGCAGAGAAAAAGAAGGAGGATGAAGGCCACCCCGCTGAGGGCGCCGCCCAGGTCCTTGCCCGCCTGGAAATGGGACATCAGGATCCAGCCGATCAGGATGAGAAAGGTCCAGTGGATGTATACTTTGATGCCTGAGTAGGAACCGATGAATAAGGAACCCTTTTTTTTCATAAGAATGAGTTTTTAAAAGCCCGAAGGGCTCAACGTTTTGCCAGTACAAATTAAGAAGAAGCGGGCTAAAGCCCATAAATTCCCTTTGCCTCAACCCCGGCCTGAAGGCCGGGGTTGGATATCAACGGCTTAAAATCTCCACCCATTTGGGTGATGTGATTGATCCATCACCGCCATTAGTTACTTGGGAGGTTGATCATCTAACCCCCAGGCTTAAGCCTGGGGTTCAAAGGCATAGCGTGAATTGTGCTTCAGCCCAGCACAGGGAAGCATATGCAACATGGTAGACTCACTTATCACTTTCATCTGGGGCTAAAGCCCATAATCTTCTTTTACACTAACCCCGGCCTGAAGGCCGGGGATGGATATACAACGGCTTAAAATCTTTACCCATCAGGGCAATATGTTTGATTCATCACCGAAAGTGGTTACAGGGGAGGTTGATCATCTAACCCCAGGCTTAAGCCTGGGGTTCAAAGGCATAGCGTGAATTGGACTTCAGCCCAGCACAAAGAAGTATATGCACCATGTAGTCTCAACTATCACCTTCATCTGGGGCTAAAGCCCATAAATTCCCTTTACCTCAACCCCAGCCTGAAGGCCGGGGATGGTATCAACAACTTAAAAATCTATATCCATCAGGGCTATATGGTTGATTCACCACCGAAAGTAGTTACAGGGGAGGCTGATCATCCAACCTCTGGCTTTAGCCTGAGGTTTAAAGGCGGAGCGCCAATTTGGCTTCAGCCCAGCACAGGGAAGCATATGCACCATGTAGAAACACCTATCACCTTCATCTGGGGCTAAAGCCCATACTCTTCTTATGCATCAACCCCGGCCTGAAGGCCGGGGATGGATATACAACGGCTTAAAATCTCTACCCATCAGGGCAATATGCTTGATCCATCAACGAAAGTAGTTACTGGGGAGGCTGATCATCCAACCTCAGGCTTTAGCCTGAGGTTTAAACGCGGAGCGCCAATTGGGCTTCAGCCCAGCACAGTGAAGCACCATATAGACTCACCCTATCACTTTCATCTGGGGCTAAAGCCCATAAATTCCCTTTACCTTAACCCCGGCCTGAAGGCCGGGATGGATATACAACGGCTTAAAAATCACTACCCTCACAGCTACCACTTCGACCCGTTTTGCATTATATTAAAGTCATGAAGCCTTCCCTCCTTACCATAAATATTTTAATATTGGTTCTGCTCTTCAACGGCATAGTCACCACATCATCCCTGTCTGCCCAATCCAAGGTAAATATTGCAGTTGACCAAAGACCGCCGGAAGCCGAAAATCTGAATGTCTTGCAGGACTGGTTGCGCTGGAACAATCCGGGAAGTTTCAGGACCCATTTTTTCAACAGCCTTGCTTCATGTTGTTTTGACGCCAGGGACCAGGAGATCGCCCGATTGTTTACCCGGAAGGACTGGCTGGCCCGGCAAGAGATAATAAAAGAAAAACTCCTGGAGGCCATCGGACCCTTTCCAGAAAAGACCCCCTTGAATCCCAGGATCACCGGAGTAATTGAAAAGGAAGGATACCGCATCGAAAAAATCGTGTTCGAATCCCATCCGGGATTTTATGTACCGGGATGCCTCTTTATTCCCGACGGGATCAAAGGGAAAGCCCCGGCTGTCCTCAATGTCTTCGGCCATGAACAGGAATCCTACCATAAAGCCCTGGACCAGGTCATCATCCTTAACCTGGTGAAAAAAGGGATGATCGTATTCGCCATCGATCCGCTCAGCCAGGGAGAACATGTCCAGTATTATGATCCGGAAATCAAATTTTCCTCCATTGGCTACAGTGTGGTGGAACATTCCTATTTCGGGAATGTCTGCTTCTTAGCCGGATCATCGGGCGCTAAATATTTTACCTGGGATGGGATCAGGGCCATTGATTACCTGGTCTCCCGACCGGAAGTGGACCCGGAAAGGATCGGGGTAACGGGCTTTTCGGGGGGTGGTACAGTCACTGCCTACCTGGGAGCCTTTGATCCACGGGTAAAAGCGATGGTACCCTGCAGCTGGTCCACCTACAACCGGAGGCTGCTGGAAATGAAAGGCACCCAGGATGCAGAATCGATATTGACCCATGGACTTAAGAATGGGTTGAGCTTTGAAGACCTGATCGAGGTGAGGGCCCCCAAGCCATGCCTGTTGACTTTCACCTCACGCGACGAATACCTGAGCCTGCAGGGCGCGCGGGAAGCTTACCAGGAGGCGGCCGGGGCTTATGCCGCGCTCGGTCAGCCGGATCATCTTCAAATGGTGGAGGACGATTCCAAACACTGGGTGACTCCCAAAATCAGGGAAGAGATCTATCGTTTTTTTATGAAACATTTCGATCTGTCCGGCGAAGCTGCGGAAGAGGAAGTGGCACTTCTTTCAGGGCAGGACCTGCAGGTGACCCCAACCGGCCAGATCGCCACTTCTTTTGGAGGGGACCGGGTGTATGAAGTTAATAAAAAAGAAAGCCTGCCGCTGATCGAAAAACTGGAGCAATCAAGAAAAGAGATTAGCACCCACCTGGAGAAAGTCCGGAAAAAAGCGATGGAAGTTTCCGGTTATGTGGCGCCTTGTTGCCCCGGGGCTGAACCGGTCATCAATGGGAGGTATCAGCGGGAAGGATATACCGTGACGAAGTTTGCTATCCCGGGTGAAGGCGAATACGCCATTCCCCTATTGCTGTTTGTTCCGGACAGCCTGCCGGGTAAGCGCAGCACGATCGTTTATCTGCATCCTTCAGGCAAGGCCGCCGAAGCAAAAGCCGGTGGAGAAATCGAATCCCTGGTAAAAAAAGGATACCTCGTCGCGGCCGCAGATGTCCTCGGGACGGGAGAAACCGCCAATACAGCCAGCCGAGGCCAGACCGATCCCTATACCGGCGTACTGGTCGGACGCAGCCTGGTAGGGATTCAGGCGGGAGATATCGTAAGGGTGGTGAATTATCTCCTACAACGCCCGGACGTGGATTCGAATGGGATTGGCGCCGTAGCACGCGGGGAACTGGCAATTCCACTTCTTCATGCTGCCGCTTTCGACCCTACTATCCGCTCGGTCACGCTGATAAGTTCCCTGATCTCTTACCGGTCCGTAGTCATGAACCGGATCTATAAAATCGGGTTGACCGCCAGGCCCGGAGGCGGCCACCACCATCCTTATGAAGTCGATTTTGCCTGGGGCATTGCCGGCGTTTTGAAAGCCTATGACTTGCCGGATCTGATGGGCTGTATTGCGCCGAGAAGGCTGGTGGTTGCCGATCCCAGGAACCAGGTGTTGGAAAATCCGACCACCGCGGAACTCAACCTTGATCTTGAATTTCCCTTGGAGGTGTATCGCGTTAAGAAGGCCGGGGAGAAACTGAGAATCATCGAGAATATGGATCGCCTGGAATTTATAATGGATTAGGCAATTCCCGATACGGACAATTTCTCATACCTTTTCATTCAAATGGAACCATGCCGGATTACGAAAAGCTGAAGCGGCTCTGCGAGGAAGCAAGCAGTATTTCCAGAACGGTGATCGATGACTTTCTGGTTTATTACGCTGCATTCCGGGACAAACAGGACCGTGAATTTGATGTTCGGATTGAACGGTTCCGCGCAATGGAGAAAAAAATGCCTGCCGCCTGGACCCCTTCGGTCAAAATGCAATACATTGGACACCGTCTTTTTAAACAGGGAGGGCTGATTCATAAATATTTACGGTCCGAGGATCTTAAAAACAGGGAAGCCGAAGAACTGAATTTTTTACAGGAATTGTCCGCAAGCCCCTGGAAATTCAGTTTCAGTGTGATCCTGGACCATCCCGCGCCGGATTTTTACGAGATGGAAGATGTATTCCGGGGAGAGCAGTATCTGCTTTATTCGCCAGCCGTCACCCAGACCTTGTCAGACCACCCGGTATCCCTGTGGTTCAACCTGATCTTTTATAATGGTTCCTGCTGGCAAACCTATGGCCCGCTTACCGGTTTGCAAAGTTATGGCCCTGACGATATTTTCTTTTATGCCACGGAATTGAACGAGTCCATTGACTCGGATGAGGAACTGCTGGAGGATGTTGAAAAAAACCCGGTGCCCTATATGATGCTGATGAGCGGTTCGACCCATCCCATCCTTCTGCAAAGCGGATACGAGGCCGTCTTAATAAAAGGGGAAGCGCCGCTGACCGGCTTTGATTTTCAGACTATGAAGAATGATTTCCGGATCCAATTCGATTCCGGCGTATTTAAATTAAGCCATAAAACACTTTCTGACCCACCGCATTTGGCGGAAGTCTATTATGATGAGAAGGAGAGCGTCCTGCACGCCTCAGCCATGACGGACTATGGTTACCATGAACTCATCGGATGCCTGAACGGATACGGCATCGACTTCCCCATAGAACCCGATATCCGCATCCATCCCTCCCTGCTCGATCTGATCCGAAAATTGCTGAATAAAAAAGTGAATCTTTTTCCATACAACCATTTATTCGAGGAAAAAAAATCACCGGAGAGTGAAGAATTCCTCGCTAAACTGAACCAGGTCCTATCAATGGCCCTGCCAGAAATCAATGCCGGCAGAAAACCGGATGCCGAGGCGCTGGCCCGAAAACTGGACCTGGACCCGGAGACGGTCAGGGACATTCTTGATAATGTTATAGGCCGGGTTGATAAACTTAAGAAGGACGGTCCGTTTGGGCATGGTCCTGAGGCCTGATGGCATCAAATTCGGGAACCAGCACTCCAGGCAGAGTGTCAGCGACCGGCCGCAAAAATTCCAGGATGAATTGGAAGATATCCATGAAGATAACCTGGCCGTGGCCGAACAAGGATTGCATACCCTGATGAAGTCAACGAATGAACATATCCTTGCGTGCCCTGGAAATCTTCCTTCTCGCCCAGGGAAAGAAACGCGGCTACAATGAGAAACAGGAGGTGGACGTTACTACCCAGGGGCAGCGGATCACTCTCGTGCCGGAAGGGAGGGCCATCATCATAACGGTTGACGGGATTCCGAAGAGTATGCTGAAGGAGAATGGAGAAGTTTAATTGAATAACTTAGCATTAATGCAAACTAACCCACCAAAATTCAATTTATTGAAGGTCAGCAGATCCCAGTACATATTTGATATGTACGAAAGAGAGTATCTCTACTTTTCATTGCACAAGTCTTTTCGTGGAAAGAATCCAGAGCAAAAAGGTATTCTGGATCCTAGAGAAATGAACGTAAGTACATGGCATCCCGACTACCTGTCAATTATATTTAAGTCAACAAAACAAGAATTTAAATTCACAAAGGGCAAAAATATAATTGATCCTGAGGTTAATGAGGCAGGGGACAATGATCTAAATACATTAATCTGTTCATTTTATTGGTTGAACAACGAATTGGAAGATCCAAATGCATTGTATCAAAGAGGATTTTACATTGAAGGGAATCAAATGTTAGTAATCAATAAACCAGTAGAATTTTGTAAAACAATTTACACTTCACTTAGGTCTTTAAATTTATTTTTCGAAGGGGATCATGTGAAATATTATGATCCCAAAACTTGGAATGGACCTAGGGGAAGTTTGACCACCCATCATAAGGATATAGCATTCTCTTATCAGAATGAATTTCGAATAGCAATAAGGCCATCCAATTACGGAGAACCTGGCATCTTGCCTTCCTTGCCGATGGAAATTCCTATCCCGGGATTGAAACAAATGAGCTACATAAATGATATTTATCCTCCAATTGGATAGGTATCCATATTGGCCCACTGGAGCAAATTGTTCAAACAAAAAAGTCCCTAACAATAACATTATCAGGGACTTGAATTAAAAACCGATGCGGACCGGACGGGACTCGAACCCGCGACCTCCGCCGTGACAGGGCGGCATTCTAACCAACTGAACTACCGATCCTCCTTATTCTTTTCAGAAGGGATTGCAAAAGTAAGAGAATTTCTCATTCCGGCAAGGGTACCAACGAATAAAATTGGGGTCGATTTCAGGAGGGCCAATGGCGGTGTCTGGAGGAATTGCCCCCTATAAAACCGGGGAAGGCTGCAGAAAAGGATTAACCCGCTTAAACCGGGATTGGGAAAACTTTTAGGAGGTGAAATGCCCCTGAAACTAAAACTAATGTGGGTATATATGAGTAAATATTCGGGTATTCAAATCGGTCAATCAAAAGGAATTTCCGGCTGCCTGACCTTCTCGTTATTTTCCTCCCAAATTTCGTCATCTACAGTCAAGTCCTCCTGGACCTCTCCGGAGGAGCCCATGGAAATCGCCGGAACAGGCATCGATTCAATAGTATTTAACTGCCGTTGAATCGCCCTGGTCCTGATCCCCGAGGCGGTTTCCAATTGGCCAAGACCGGTTTGTATATTTTTCTGCGCTTTCTCCAGTAAGCCGCCGAACTTTTCAAATTCTGATTTGACCCGGGCCAATACTTTCCAGACTTCGCCACTTCTTTTCTGCAAGGCCATGGCGCGAAAACCCATCTGCAGGCTGTTCAGTAAAGCCATCAAGGTGGTAGGACCTGCGACTGTTATTTTGTATTCATTTCTTAGCTGGTCGACCAGGGCGCTTCGCCGGATCACTTCGGCATAAATGCTTTCGAACGGCAGAAACATAATGGCAAAATCGGTGGTATCGGGCCCTATATATTTATCCCTGATGTCTTTTGCCATTTTCCGGATGGTGTTTTCCAGGTTTTTGGTCGCGGCTTCAATATCATCAGGAATCGCATTTTCATAGGCCGTTATTAATTGCTCATAGGATTCTTTGGGGAATTTGGCGTCGATCGGCAGGTAGATGAAGCTGTTTTCATCGTTGTTCCGTCCCGGTAGTTTCACGGCAAATTCCACCCTTTCCGTGCTGCCTTCCACCGTCGCCACATTGGCTTCATACTGGCTGGGCGCGAGTATTTGTTCCAATAACATGGCCAGTTGCACCTCCCCAATGCCCCCCCTTAATTTTACATTGCTCAATACTTTCTTCAGCCCTCCTACGTCCGCCGCCATGGTCTGCATTTCGCCCAGGCCTTTTTGCACTTCTATCAATTGTTTGCCGACGGAATCAAAACTCTGCCCCAGGCGGTCGCTCAGGGTCTTTTCCAGTTTTTCCTCCACGGTGGACCGGATAAGGTCCAGTTTGGATTCCGTATTTTTTATCAGTTCATTCTGCTTCGCCTCCACCTCGCCGAATTTTTCCTTTTGCAATTGGCTGAACGCGGCGATGCTTTTCTCAAAGGCTTCGTTGAAGCTCCTGAAAGAAGCGGTGAGTTCCCCGCGCATGAGGCTGTTGTCCGACTTGTTCTGATCATTGAGTTTGGCGAGCTTTTCTTCCACCTTGTCCGAAACCTTACTCAAAAGTTCGGTGGTCCGTGCCGTCAACTCCTTTTGTTCGGTTTTCAATTCATCAAATTTCCCTTTTTGTTCTTTTGTGAAGGAGTTCATGCCGGAGGCAAATTCTTCCCGGTTATTCCGGTTGAGGTTTACGATTTGCAAGGTCAGGGCCTCCACCTTGTCGGCTAAGGTGTTATTGATCTCTTTCAGGGCATTTTGATTTTGCTGACCGGAAGCATGCAGCAAGGTGGTCAGTTCGGCCTTGATGCCGAGCAGGGTGGCATTCAATTCGGCCCTGTTATTGCCCGCAATGCCCGAATTCTCCTCGCGGTTGAGACGGAAGTCTTCCTTAAAATTATGTTCCAGTTTATCCAGGCCGGCCTGCAATTCAGATAATTTGTTCTGAATGGCAGGCAGAGCCTTATCCTCTTTGTGTCTGAAAACTACAATTAAAATGATAGCAAGTACCTGCAAAACGATGATCAGGATAAACATTGTGCTCTCGGTCATTGGTATTGTTATAAGCCGTTATATCAAAGTTACTTCGTTTTTCTACGAGTACTTTTATAAATCGGGACCTGTTCCATACCGCTTCCGCCTTTTCGTCAGGGCTGGTAACCGAAGATGCCTTCTTCTCTAATAATACCAGATCCGGAAACAGTAGAACGGATATTCGTAAAAAGTCTGACCCAGGACATCACTGACTGAAATCATATACACATAGTTGGAATTCAATTACTTATAAGAACCCAAGGGCATGACTCGCCAAGATCCGGATCGGGAAGAGTAATTTGTGGCCCACTGAATAAAGATTAATAACATAATCAGAAACAGATTTTACATGAAAAAAATAGTATTTATTGATATGGACAATGTCCTGGTGGATTTCCAATCCGGTATTGACCGGCTGACTGATGAACAGAAACAAGAATATACTGAGCGGTATGATGAAGTTCCCGGAATATTCAGCTTAATGGATCCGGTGCCTGGGTCCATTGAGTCTGTTAAAACACTGTCGGATCATTTTGACTTATATATATTATCAACTTCACCCTGGAAAAATCCATCTGCCTGGTCGGATAAATTATTATGGGTACAAAAATATTTTGGAGCTGAGGAGAACAGTTTGTTTTACAAAAGGTTAATACTATCTCATCATAAAAACCTGATTGCGGGCGATTTTCTGATCGATGACCGAGAGAAAAATGGAGCAAATGAATTTAAAGGTGAATTAATCCTATTCGGATTAGGCAAATTCCCGGATTGGAAAAAAGTCACGGAATATTTATTGACAGTGAGTTGAATTGCCGGGATGCCCCTACCGGGCCGTTACGGATTTCCAGGAGTCCTGAAAGCGCAAAATGACGATTCCCTTCTCCTGTTCCAATCTTCAGGTTATTAACTTCCTGCCCCGGCTATCCTTTGATAATCCTCAAATTCGCAAATGAACCGCCGGAGCGGTATGCAGTATAGAGGCCGATTTTACCCGATTTGGCACCCAATAGTGGGACAATAAGGTAAGGTTCGGGTGTATCATTAACATAAACCCTGGCCTCCGTTTCCGAAATGATAAACCTGGCATGAAACCAGTCATTGGGGTCAGGAGCCGGGACAACCTGATTTTCAAATTTCCCGTTTTGAGTTTCCCGGAGCCTGGACCAGGTATATTGAGGCAAGCTGATGTATTGAATAGCTCTCTTCTTCCGGACCGTATCTTCCGCAAGAAACTGGAAGGGCCTGAAATACAGCGCGTCAAAGGTTGAATCGTTGACGCCGTGAAAGGCTATTCCCAGGAAGCTGTGTTGGTAGACATCAATCCCTTTTAGACGCAGCTCAATGGTCCCCGTCTTAAATTCTATTCCCTTAATCCAGGCTAAACCTTCATCTTCGTTGAGCAGTAATTCAATGACATCCTGACCCTTTTCTTCCGACCATTTCACTTGACGGTTAACCAGGGTCAATTCATTTTTTTCATAAAGCGATTTAAGGTCTATTTCAATTAGTTTCTGTTGGTATGTTTGGTTGTATACCGGTAAACCAATAAAAATGCCCAGCACGAGTATGAAGTATCTTATGTTATTTATTGATGTCCTCATCAGCCTGAATGATCGGTGTATATATACCATTTGCCTTTCCATTTTTTCATCAGACCCGAATAACGCCCATGGGTCATTTTGCCATCCGGGTAACTCACCTGAAAATAGCCGGTCACATAATAATATTTCTTTGAGATCCGTTCCAGGCTTTCATTGGTAAGCTTCAAGTTTCCCATTTTTTCAGGGGGCCAATATTTTTTGTAAAAGGCCAGGATATTTTCTTTACCAGCCGCTACCCCTTTTGACAGGATCATCCGGGTGGAATCCAGGGGAGCATACAATGCGACATATCCTTCAAGGTCGTGTTCATTCCAGGTCCGTTCTTCTTCCTGAAAAACTTTCAGAATAGCCGCTTCATCCTTATTAATTTGACTAAAAGATATGGGGCAGGGAAAAAAGAAAAAGCACAATAAGTACCAGATGTTTTTAAGTTTCATTTTAAATTTTTGGGCATTTCAGAAAAAATCCTTTATCACAAGGCCATTTATTCAATATTGAAATCCATCCCCTTTTGAAGTTTTATTATTGCGTTTTCCACATTGGCTTTATTGGCTGCGTCCGGTACCATGGGCAGAGCACTTTTCATAAACTCCAGGGCCTTATTATAATTCCCTATAGCTGATAAACCTCTGGCCATTCCCATAGTTGTGGTAAACTGGTTGGGGTATTTGTCGTAATTGTTTTGAAAGACTTTCAGCGCCTCTTCCGCTTTTTTTGCAGCGAGCAATCTACGGCCATAGAAATGCACATCGGTCATGCTGCCGAGAGGAAGGGCTTCCTGCATGATCAGCTCGGCCTCCTGATCCCGGTTCAGTTTCTTCAGCAAAGCCGCTTTGGTGCTCAGCGTGCGGAAGGTCTTTTGACCCATTATCCTGAAATAAATGCCGCGGTCGATCCAGGCCAGGGCCTGCTCCAGTTCAATGTTGTTTTCCAGACAATAGTTGGCGGCCTGTACAAAATCATCCGGAGGTCTCGTAGTCAGGAGGTCTTTTTTAAACTCGGCAATTTGAAGCTCATGGATCCGGGCGGAAATCCGGAAAGGAATCCTGCGTTTTTCCCAGGAAAGGGATACGGTGGCCGAACTGTCTGTCTGGTCCGTAAACTCATATTTAAGCCATTCTTCACTTTTTTCCAGGGGCTGGTTTTTTACGGTCACTCTCAAGGCGTCGTCTTCCGGTTTGTAATAGAAACTCCCCCAGGACGTTGAATTTTTTGAGAAAATCAGGGTGCTTTCCTTTTCCTCATTGATAATAAAAAATCCATAGCTGCCCGCAGGCAAGTCTTTGCCCTCAATCTTCACCGGGTGACTGAACGAAAAAGTGGTGTTTTCATTGGCCCCTGCCCTCCAGGGAGCGGCATAACAAGTTCCGTGACCCAGATCTTGTAAGCCATAATGGGCAACGGAAGTACCCCAAATCCGCCCTTCCCGGCCTTTTACACCGGGCCGGCTATAATGGATGTTGATTTTTACAATTCCAATCTGCTCACTTACGGAGGCCTTTTTATTTCCCCCATCGGGGGCAGTATTGAGGGGCATGATCTAGGTCCGGGCCATGGAAGCGGAATAAATCCCCAGGATAAACAGGATTATTTTTTTCATTGAGAGAGGTTTATTTCAGAAGTTTAAATTGAATTGAACCGGTCAAAATTCAACACTTTGTAATGGATCCTCCTCCCCCTCCGGGGGGGATTACCCATATTTTGAAATACCATAATTTAGCCCCTGGACTTACTCCCGAAAATCATTCATTCTTTTATTTCCCTGATGATCAATCCAGGCCTATGGCAACTTATACCTTATTGATTAATGGCAATTCCCACACTTTCCAGTCGGAACCGGACAGGCCCTTGTTGTGGGTGCTCCGCGACACCCTGGAACTGAAGGGGACCAAATACGGGTGCGGGATCGGCTTTTGCGGCGCCTGCACGGTGCATATCGGGGAGACCGCGGTGCGCTCCTGCAGTATCCCGGTCTCCGCCGTCCAGGGCGCGGTCACGACGATAGAAGGCCTTTCCCGGGACGGTTCCCATCCGCTTCAACTCATGTGGATGGAAATGGACGTAGCCCAATGCGGTTATTGCCAGGCCGGTCAGATCATGTCCGCGGCCGCCTTGCTGCACAGGAATAAAAATCCCAACCGGGAAGAGATCCATGCGGCCATGCAAGGCAATCTTTGCCGCTGCGGCACCTATTTAAGGATCAGGCAAGCTATTGAAAGGGTCCTTTTAAAATAACCGAAGGCAATGATCTATGAACTCATCAAATAAAATCAATCCAAAGACCGGCCGGGGACCTAAGGGGCTCGACCGAAGATCGTTTTTAAAACTCAGCGGATTGGCAGGGCCGGGTTTGCTGATCGGCATTCACCTTCCGGACAGGGCCATGGAAGTTTCGGGATCCGCCCCGGCAAATTCCTTTGAGCCAAACGTATTCCTGAAAATCGGCATCGACGGGACCATCATCATCAAAGCAAAAAATCCAGAGATCGGCCAGGGAGTAAAAACCTCACTCCCTCAAATCATCGCTGAAGAACTTGAGGTGGATTGGAAACAAATCACCGTGGAACAGGGGGATTATGACCAAAGGTTCCAGGGACAATTCGCAGGAGGCAGCACCGGCATAAAGGATAATTTTTTACCCCTTCGCAGTGCCGGGGCCGCTGCCCGCGAGATGCTCATCGAAGCAGCCTCCCGTAAATGGCAGGTACCGGTCAACCAATGCCGTGCCGCCTCTGGTTTTGTGCACAATCAAAACAATGGCGAAAAATATTCATATGCAGCGCTGGCGGAAGATGCCGCCAAACTCCCCTATCGCGAAAATCCTAAGCTCAAGGATCCCAAGGACTTTAAGCTGATTGGCAAAGCCCTGCCCGGAGTGGACAATCCCGGAATCACTACCGGAAAGCCACTCTTTGGCCTGGATGCCCGTCCTGTGGGCATGCTGGTGGCGGTCATAGCCCGGTGCCCGGTCCGCGGTGGCAAACTGAAATCCTTTGATGCATCAAAATCCCTGGCCTTCCCCGGGATGAAAGAAGTCCTGGACCTGGATCTGCCCCAGGCGGATCCCCGGGTATCCGTTCATGGAGTCGCCATTGTGGCAGACCATACCTGGGCGGCTATCAAAGGAAGGGAAGCCCTGCAGGTGGAATGGGATTTCCAGGGCGGTGAACAGGAAAACGATGAACGCATTCAATCCGCCTTTGAAACCAATATAAAAAACCCCGGATCCATTATACTCCGCCTGGACGGCAAGCCGGAGGAAGCATTTGATAAAGCCTCGCGTAAATGGGAAGCGGTATACCAGGTCCCCTTCCTTTCGCACGCTCCCATGGAACCCATGAATTTCATCGCCGACGTGAGGGCGGATTCCTGCGAAGTCTGGGGACCAACCCAGGTACCCGGATCCGTCAGAAGGCATGCGCTCGCCATTACCGGGTTGCCGGCGGATAAAATCAAGGTCAGGATGACCCGTTCGGGCGGAGGATTTGGAAGGAGGTTGAGCGCGGATTATGCAACCGAAGCGATCCTGCTTTCCAAAAAACTGGGCAAGCCGGTGCAGGTGATCTGGACGAGGGAGGATGATATGAAAAATGATTTGTACCGGCCAGCGGGGATGTATAAAGTCAGGGGATCCCTGGATGAACAAGGTAAACTCTCCTCCTGGCAATTGAATGCGAGCACCACCTCGAGGTATCTCTATGCCGGGAGCACCGCATCCCCACATACGACCGAAGTATTCCCGGATGGTTTCCCCGCGGGATTTGTTCCCAATTTTAAAATGGAATACACTCCCGTTAGGACCAATATCGGGACCGGCGCCTGGAGGGCGCCGGGGCATAATGCGACCGCCTTTGTCGATCAGAGTTTTGTGGATGAGATGGCACACCTGGCCGGGCGGGACCCCGTGGATTTCAGGCTTGAAATTTTAGGCGACGGGGATAAAATCATGCCCTATCGGGACCATGGGGGGCCCGAGTACAGCACGGCAAGGTTGAAAGGAGCGATCCAACTGGCCGTTGAAAAATCGGACTGGTATGGCCCGAAAAGAGAAGGCATCTTCAAGGGATTTGCATGCCACTTTATGTTTGGCGCCTATGTGGCGGAGGTGGTCATCGTTTCCCTCAAAGGCGGCCGGGTGAAAATCGAAAAAGTAATCTGCGCCCTTGATTGCGGGCTGGTGGTCAATCCAAGCGGAGCCAGGAACCAGGTCGAAGGAGGCATCATCGACGGTTTGCAGACCGCCCTGAGTTCAGCCATCCATATTGAGGCAGGGAGCTCAAGGGAAAAAAACTTCGATGCCTACAGGATGCTTCGCATGAATGAGATCCCGGATGTCGATGTGTACTTTGTGGACAGCAGGGAACACCCGGAAGGCCTGGGTGAAATGTCATTGCCCGCCGTGAGCGCCGCTTTGTGCAACGCCGTCTTTGCCGCGACAGGTAAAAGGATCAGGAAGCTTCCGTTCGATCTGGCCAGCCTGGTTTGAGTCAATCATGGCAGCATACTCAAACAAAACAATCTTCCTTGCCCTTGCCGAAATGAGCGCTGAGATAAGTCAATTAAATTTATTTCTGAATGCCAGGGGTCAGGTTCCCCTTTCAGGGGTCAGGGGCCTGAGAAAACCTATTAGTATCTCCAACACCCCTTTCCCCCCTGACTACCAATTTTCAAATATTACTAATGGGGCAAGCCCCCGACGACTAATCCTCAAATCCTACAGTTGGGGCAAGCCCCCGACGACTAATCCTCAAATCCTACAGTTGGGGCAGGCCAACAGGGGAACCAAGAATCCTGGCAGTCATAGGTCAGAGGTAAGAGGTAAGAGGTAAGGACTTCACATAAAATATCTTCCAACACCCCTGTCCCCCACGGGGGAACCAAGGATCCAGGCAGTATTTCTAAATAAAACCTATCATCCTTGCTCTTACCGGAACAGGGGCGAAGATGGGTCAATTAAAATTC
>JAKQHS010000094.1 GCA_029557915.1 Bacteroidota bacterium
CTTCAATGTCTTGGGATGGATATATCCGCCCAACTGGTAGGTGATCTCGCAGGGCAGTTCGATCATCTCCGGGCAGGCCAGGCTGTCCAGCACCGTCTTGCGGATGAAGATCGTGTCCGTGCACCGCGCAAAATTGCCCCAATTGTCCGAGCCCTGGATCGTCCTGATTACATATCCCGACAATACCGGGTCCTGGTCGCAGCCGTAATCAACCCACTGCTCCGAAACCAGTTTGACTTTCGCCCCGGAACAACTGTCGGCCCCCTCCGCCAGCAGCGGCAGGTCCGGCAGTTCATAACAGGTGATCGTATCCACCGAACAATTCAACAACGGCGGCTGTTTGTCCTCCACCTTCAGGTATCCCCAGCATTTGTTGCCCGTCCCCACTTCATATACATTGTACACCATCGTGAGGCCGATATGGCTCAGGTCCACCTGGTCCTCTCCCGGAAAACGGTGGGTGCCCAGCGGGTAGATCACCTGGATGTCGTACAATCCCCTGCACCCTCTGATATTTTCTAGGAAATCATCCGGGTCCAGCACTTTCAGGCAACCGGCGCCAAGGGATACGTTGACGAGATCATTGCAGACCAGGTTCTTTTCAAAAGTGTCCAGGATCGTAATATTCATATGACAACTATCCACCAACACCGGAATACAGCCCCGCACAATTTCAATCACAAGTTCGTTGAGTCCGGTATCAGAACAATTGAGTTCGATCATTCCATCTTCATCCGCAAGCCCATTCACAATCAATTCATAGCCATCCGGTAGTGTTTCTTCAAGGATTACTTCCACGGGTGGAAGGGAGCCGTCTACCCCAACGTAAAGGGTATCATCGGTGCAGAACAAATGTTTTTCGTAAGCGCCGATATCGATCACCGCCTGGACTATCCGGGCCAGGCCATCCAGATCCGTGGAAAGCGGGTTGACGCTGTTTTCTCCCATATTGATGGCGGGAGAAAGGTCCTGCAGATGGAAATTGCCCAAGGTAGTGGCTGCCGCTCCACCGGGAGGAGCATCCACAAACAGGGGATCGGTAGCCAGTTTATTTCCACCTAGAAGAGTATCCACACATTCTATGCAGTTGTGATTCAGATCCAGGTAATTATCCCCGGTGATGCTGTGATGAAGTTTAATCGAATCGGAGACTTCATCGAACATATTTGCGATATCATTTCCATCTCCTCCGGCATCGTTATTCCACAGGATACTGTTTTCAATGCAGGGTCTGAGTCGCCCGCCGCCTTCAACAGGAGATAGGCCATTGGTCAAATCCAGGATAAAATCAGTATTTAAGATACCGGCTCCAATCTCTGCGAGGTTGCCGGTGATATCGCAATTAATCAGCCTGGGTGAACTCTCGCCGCTAAGCCCGATAAATTCTTCATTCGCCAGGGTCAGAACCGCATTGACCATCCCTCCGCCGGCGGCGGCTGCATTCCCGGTGATCAAACTGTTGATGATCACCGGTGCACTTACCCCATACTCGGGATCAATCAGATATTGGGCGCCCTCTGGACCCGCATTCCTGTTTTGATTAACAGATCCCAATTGACCTAAAAACCCGGATTGAATCAGTCCTTTCAGTACCTGCGCGTTGTCACTATCCATTTTTATTGGTTGGTCGGATTGGGTCCGGATCCCCTGCAATCCAAATATTAACTGGACCGATCCCCCAAGATTTAAGATACCCCCGGCGGCTAACCCTGTGTTCCCCTGGATTTTAGTATTTACAATATATGGAGAACTTTCTCCGCTGATCCCGATATTGGCAATCGCTCCTCCCAGGATCGCACTGTCCGAATTAAAATTACAATTGTAGATCAGGGGGGAAGCGTTACTGAGGAAGCCTAGGTTGCCGAGGCCCGCTCCAAGAAGGCCATTGTTATTGTAAAAGGTGCAATTAAGTATCCTGGGGTTGGAATAATAGTCTGCGATGGCCATGTCATCCAGTTGTATAAAAATATTGACCCCTATGTTCAGCCACCCGCCTCCGACGTTGCGGAAAGTTGGAAAGTTCTCAAAACTGGTGTAAACGGCGTACCCGTCCTGGATACAGAATCCGTCCACGGTGGTGATGCTGTCCACACCGATTGTGGTGACCACGTGATAACTGTTGTTGGTATGATCGCCGTCCTGCTGGATCTCCCCGCAAAGGATGGTTTTATTGCACTCCCAGTCCCTTTCCTCCAGGGTTCCTCCACCGGTGGGAAATCCTCCCAGTAGCGTAATGGAATCCGGAATATTGAACGAGATATCCCGGTTTGCCGCATATACCGTATCCAGGGCCCCGCTGCAATCAAATACCGAATCCGGACGACTTGGGTAATAAGTCCCCTGGGCGACCAAAATCGTATCCACCTGGCAGAAATAGGCCAGGACCAGCGCCTGTTGCAGATCATTGAAGGCGGTCTCCCAGGAGGTTCCATCCCCTCCGGCTTCCGCTGAAGAGTCGACATAGGCCGTACCGGATCCGGAGCACACCGGTGCCTGGAATTCATAAGCCCCCATGTCCGTGGTTCCGTTCTGAATGCGCGCATGATCATCCAGGTCAGTGGTTTCCATGCTGAAGACATTATCCCCCATGTCTATGGCTGGAGAAGCGTATTGCAATCGGTAATCAAAGCCGGGCTGCCGGAACAAGGGGTCTTCGAATTTATTCCCGGTGCCGGAAAATCCGTCCTGTACGATCGAGAATTGAACATCCGGCAAATTAAAATTCGTGAATACGGGACTTATGTTATTCCAGATGATGCTGTTGCGGATCCGCGCCGGTCCAACGGTAGCTTTATTCAAAACATCCGGGCTGTTGTCACTGAAGGTGGCATGGATGATATCCAGGGAAATATTGGGATGAAAGGAAATGGCGATGGCCCCTCCGTTCACCGATGCCGTATTGTGATGAAGGAGGACATTTTCCATCCTGGTAAAGGCGGAGTCGAACATATTGTCGACCGGTTGGAAATACACGGCTCCCCCCCGTTCCGCCGCAGTATTCTCGTAAAATTCAGAGGCCAGGATTTTTAAATCCCTGGTGCCTTCTCCATAAAAGGCGCCGCCCAATACGGCATAGTTTTCCCTGAAAATGGTATTGCTGATGCATAACAAGGCCGAATCCGTGCGGCTGCCGTCCCACCAGGCGCCCCCTTCCTCACCGTTGGCAATGGCATTGCCCTGTTCGATGATGAATCCATCGAATACAATGGTATCCTGGTATTCAATGGTCTTGATAATATTAAAAGTATTGCCGGTACTGTCCCCGTTCATATCGATATCCCCGCTCAGGATGGTGAGATTGCAATGCGGATCCCGTTCACCAATGCCACCGGTCGGATAGCCCCCAAGCAGCGTGATACCATCAGGCAGGATGAAGGATTGTTGCCGGCTGGGTGCCAAAACCGTTTGCACGGCACCGGTACAGGGATCATAGACCGTGTCCGGACAGGAAGGATAATAAGTGCCTGCGGCGACCAGGATGGAATCGATCCCGGTACAATAGGTCGCAATTTCAATAGCTTCCTTTAAAGTAAGCAAGGCATTGGGCCAGTCTGCTCCCGTTTCACTGCCGGCTGCCTGGGCATCGACATAAAGAGTATTGATGCCGGAGTATGGAGTGCAATCCGTACCCTGGTATTCGAAAACTCCGGCGTCCACACCTGCTCCTGCTATCCGGGGGTTTCCATTCAGGTCAATAAATGCATGACCCGACAAAGCCGCCATAATGGCAGCATCGTCCCCAAAATTCACTGCAGGGGAATAACTTGCTACCCTGAAATCACCGGCTGTGGTTGGGGGAACGGCTGCAGCTGGAGCGTTAATAAATAGCGGGTCGCTGAATAAGTTGTCGCTGCCAGTGGTTGTCCCCCCGTTTTCATTGGAAGAAACCGAACCATCGTTCAGGTCAGTGCTCCCTTGTAATATGGAATTCGAGACCGTGGTTACAGCATCATTATTATGGAAGACGGGACCAGAGATATCCGCAAAATTGTTCCAGAAGATGGAATTCCTGATTTGAGGAGCGCATACTCCTGAATTGATCCCTGAATTGTACATCCCTCCCCCCCACTGATAATAGGCGATATTGCCGGAAACCACGCAATTGTCCAGACTTGGTGAACTGGTGCCGGTATTCCCATCATTAAACATCGCTCCACCGCTCGCATTCGCACCGTTGCCGGACAAGATGCAATTGATCAGCCGGGGGGAACTGTTTCCCCCTTGAGTGCCGTCGCAGAAAATTCCTCCTCCGCCATTGGCCCAGTTGCCGCTGATCACACAGTTGAGGATGGTTGGGAATGAACCTCCATTCATGCCGCTGCCGTCATCATACCAACCCCCTCCCACATAGTCGGGATAGTTTGGATAAGATTCGCTGGCATTGCCTCCGGAAATATGGAATCCATCCACCACCGTTGCATTGCTCACTTGTGAAGTGGTTACTACATGCATACTGTTTTGCAGGTCCCCATAGACTTCCCCGTCCTGGTCTATGTCACCGCAAAGAAGCGTTTTGAAACACCAGGGATCCCGGCCGGTGGCTATTCCATTCATCACCTGGTATCCTCCGATCATAACCAGGGAATCGGGGATGTCAAAGGAAAGGCTCGAGTCCAGTTGAATGATGGATTCAATATTTCCTGCACAATCGTAGAGCGTATCCGTCGTGCTGGGATAGTAGGTCCCTTCCGCGACCAGAATGGTGTCCAGTCCGCAGGTCCTGGCTATCGCCAGGGCATCCTGGAGGTCGGTGAAGGCATCCGTCCAGGAGCTGCCGTTATTAAGTCCTGCAGCCGAAGCATTGACATAAGCTACACCGGTAAAGCCGCTACAAGGGATGGATTGAAATTCGTAAGCCCCCGCGTCGATGGTGCCGTTATAAATGCGGGCCAGGTCATCCAGATCCGTTGGAAAAGAATTGGATGCATTGTCACCATGGTTGATGCAAGGGGAATAGACCAGGACATGGAAATCCCCGGCCGTGGTCGGGGCAGTGGCGCTGGCTGGAGCATTTATAAAAGCCGGATCGGAAAAGGTATTCGCGATTCCGCTGGTCGCATTATATCCGAAATCGGTGATGCTAGCAAAATCGGTGCCTTGCAGCACTGAATACGAAACCGTCAAATTTGCATCTTCATTAAAGAAAACATTTTGGGCAATTCCGGCATCATTATTCCAGATCACACAATTAACGAAGAAAGGATCACTGTTGCCTGTCATATCTCCGTCATAACCCGTATTGAAAGCAGCGCTGCCGAAAGAACCCGCATAATTTCCATTTAAAACACAATTGATGAGTATAGGACTGCTGTTGCCATCTTCCCCGTCGTTGTATATTCCTCCTCCCGCATAATTGGCCCGGTTGCCGCTCAGAATGCAGTTTATGAGCACCGGACTGCTGTTTGATCCGTAACCATAATTGTAAATTCCTGCACCCCGAGTGGCCGTATTTCCGCTGATGATGCTGTTTATAATCCTGGGATTGGTGGGCCCCAGATCCCCGAAATTGCCGATCCCCCCGCCATTTCGGGCGGCATTATTTCCAAAGATCCGGCAATGAATGATGGTGGGATTTGATGAATCTCCACCCGTTCCCCTGTTGAACCATCCGCCTCCGTAGCGGTCGTCAAAGGTACCGTTGGCATTGCCTCCGGTGATGCAAAATCCATCCACCTGGGTTGAGCTGTCCGTATTGGTGGTGACCACCACGTGATAACTGTTGTCCGAATTGTTGTCGGGGTTTCCAATATCCCCGCTCAGGATGGTCTTGTAACAATCCCAGTTCCGTTCCTCATCCGTACCACCACCCATCGGGTACCCGCCCAGGAGCACGACCCCACTGGGAATGATGAATGAGCTGTCCCGGGTGCTGCCTGGGTAATAAGTTCCCTGGGCAACCTTGATTGTATCTCCCGCCACTGCCGTGGCCAGGGCCGCCTGAAGGGTGGTAAAAGCCATATCCCAGGATTCACCCACCAGGAGGGCGGACCGGAACCTGCCGGTCAGCGCCATCACATCGGTATTGGAGGAATCGACATAGTAGGTGATCGATGGGCAATTATTGGTCAGTTGATCGTCCCCGTCATTGCAATCAATGCCGGCGGCCTCATTCAGGGAAATAAAACCTACCGGCTGGGCGCAGGTGTCTTTGGATATGCCGGGATTATAAAAATTATCTCCGTCAAAATCGGCAAAATAAGTATCAAGACTGTCGTCCACCAGACCGTCGCAATCATTGTCCAGCCCGTCGCAGATCTCCGTAGCTACGGGGTTACATAGATAGCATTCGTCGTTACAGTCTGTATTGTCAGCGACATAACCTATGGGGAGGGCACAACTGTCTTTCGTAATGGCCGGATCGCCATAGCCATCCTCATCGGTGTCGGCATAGTAGGTATTCGAGGATGCCATCATAGAATTTCCAATCCCATTGCAATCCCCATCCTGGCAATCGGTGTATGAGTCGCAGTCGTTGTCGATACCATCGTCACAAATTTCGACGGCACCGGTATAGGCAGCCGGTTCAGAGTCATTGCAGTCTGTAGTGTTATTAACAAAACCTGAAGGCATGGCACAACTGTCTTTGGTGACACCTGGATTGCCAAACCCATCTCCGTCGCTGTCCTGATACCAGGTCGTTGCCAGGTCTTCATCGATGAATCCGTCACAATCGTTGTCCACCTCATCGCAGATTTCGGTCGCTCCCGGATGAATCTGACCGTTGGCATCATCGCAATCGCATTCATCACCCCAACCATCGCTGTCTGCATCAGCTTGGCCGCTTGCCGGAATGAGGCAGGCGAGGCAGGCAACCGGTGGATTGTATTCGTCAGGACAATTGTCGCAGTCACTGCCTACGCCGTCCATGTCGTTGTCGTTGCCAAATCCTTCATCGCTGGTTCCATCGCAATCGTTGTCGTAGCCGTCGCATATTTCCGCAACACCAGGGTTTACATAAAAGTCGGTATCATCGCAATCCGTATTGTCTGAAATATACCCCGTGGGTTGGTCACATGCCATCTGGGAGACCGCTGGGTTTCCGTACCCATCTCCGTCTCCATCCTCATACCAGGTGCTTGGGTCTATGGCATCCTCATCGAACTCCCCATCGCAATCGTCATCGATATCATTGCAATATTCATCTGCCCCCGGATGAACCTGACCATTGGTGTCATCACAATCCGTATCGTCTGAAACATATCCGGTTGGGGCCGTGCAGGCGTAGATCGTGTTGTTCGCATCCCCGTAAGTATCTGCGTCAGTATCCGCATAATACGTGAATCCATCAACAGGATCCTCATCGGTCTCGCCGTCACAGTCGTCGTCGATGCCATTGCAAATTTCGGAGGCATCGGGATTGACGTTCGGGTCAGTGTCGTCACAATCCGTACCGGAAGTATTTACACTGTATCCTGTCGGAGGGTTCGTCCCATTCCAACAAACAGTAGTGGTGCCGTCATCGTATCCATCTCCATCATTATCGATATAAGCAGGATCTAATAAATCCCATACACTATCATCATTATCATCGCAGTCCGTCCCATTTGAATTTTCAATATAACCGGATGGAGCGTTGCCATCCGTGCAAAGTGTGGTGGTTCCCGATCCGTCGTCATACCCGTCCTGGTCGAAATCGGTATATAATTCCATGTTGGTATAGACGAGATCATCATAGTCATCACAGTCCGTCCCGTTTGTAAAATCACGGTAGCCACTGGGCAAATCGAATCCATTCCAACATACTGTAGTTGTGCCGTCATCGTATCCGTCTCCATCATTATCGATGTAAGCTGGATCCAGTAAATCCCATACGCTATCATCAGCATCATCGCAATCCACATCATTGCAATAGCCATCGCTATCGGCATCCACTCCCGAACTTCCGCCGTTCGTACAGTTATCCCCGCAGTCGGGCTGCACCTTAGTATTCTCCGCATCGCTGTCGTCGCAGTCAAAATCCGCGCAGACTCCGTCCCCGTCCCAATCCCCGCCGTATTCCTCACAATCTGTTTTAACGACTGCGAATGCCTGATCTGGGACATCTTCATTGTTTGTGAATAAGAACCAGGAGCCAAGCGCCAGAGCAGTAGTAAATGAAATAATCAGTTTCCGGTACATGAATACTTAGTTAAAGGGTTGGTAATTTGGATTGGAGCGAAAGCCGTACCAGGGAAAATGCACGCAAGGGCTTGCGGCAAATACTGTCAGCTGAGACGGGTTCACTAAGGGAAATTTAATCGAAGGTAAAAAGAGTTACTTAATCTAAATAACTCTGAATGAGGAATTTTTACATCAGAATTTTAACTGGTATGGTTAAGGTTAAGGTTGAGACGGCTCCCCTTAATTCTTAATTTCTTAATTATTTAATTATTTAATTATTTGACAACGCTCCCATTCTCCGCCCCATCACTCGGTTCTACAAACCGCAGGCTGCCGTCCCCATTCTCCGAGAGCAGGATCATGCCGTTGGATTCGATCCCTTTCATTTTCCGGGGTGCCAAATTGGCGACGATGACTACCCTGCGACCGGGCAAGACTTCAGGCTGAAAATGCTGGGCTATACCGCTGAGTATGGTACGCTTTTCAAAGCCGAGGTCAACCGTCAGATGCAATAATTTATCCGCCTTGGGCACGCGGTCGGCCGTCAGGATGGTCCCTGCCCGGAGATCTGTTTTGTTGAAATCGTCGATGGATATGGTCTCTTTAAGCGGGACATGAACAGCAGGTGCTGGAGCGCTGAGCGCTGCCCCTCTTTTTAGCTTGTCCAGCTGGGCCTGGATGCGTGCATCTTCAATCCTTGAGAACAGATGGCTGGCTTCGTTGATCTTATGCCCGGGAGGGAGGAGGACTTCCCCCTGGCTCAAGGCGTCCAGCAATTGGTTTAGCTCATCTTCATCCCGGAGCGGAGAAAGACCGAGTTGGGCCCTCATTTTATCCGAGGTAAAGGGCATAAAAGGCCGGATGACCACACTGAGCGCGGTGGCCAGTTGGGCGCAATAATTGATCACGACCTTGATTAATTCAGGATCCGATTGTTCCTTTTTCCAGGGTTCATTGGACTGTAGGATGGAATTGCCCGTGCTGGACATATCCATCAGGCTTTTAAGGGCATCCCTGAACCGGAATTCCCGGATGCTTTGATTGAGGTCCTGGATCCGGTCGTGGAGATAGAGCAATTCCGTCTCATGGAAGGAATCAAAATCAGGCTCTTCTGTACCCACAAAGGCCTTATCCGGATTAAAGGCAGGGATTTCCCCTTGGTAATATTTGTGCAGCAGGACACAGACCCGGTTGAAAAAATTAGCCAGGTTGTTGACCAGTTCATTGTTGTTGGCTTCCTGGAAGCCTTTCCAGGTAAATTCGCTGTCCCGCTGCTCGGGCATGGTCTTGATGAGGTAATACCGCAGGAGATCCTGCTGCCCGGGCCATTCCTCCAGGTATTCGTGGATCCAGACCGCCCAGTTTCTGGAAGTGGAAACCTTGTCCCCCTCCAGGTTCATAAACTGGTTTGCCGGAACATTGATGGGAAGGTTATACCCGCCATAGGATTTGAGGATAACCGGAAAGATGAGGCAGTGAAAGACGATATTGTCTTTTCCGATAAAATGGATCAGGGCGGTTTCCGGGTCCTTCCAGTATTTTTCCCAGGTTTCATGGTGGGTGGCAGCCCAGGCTTTGGTAGCGCTGATATAACCGATCGGGGCATCCAGCCAGACATAAAGTTTTTTACCTTCAGAGCCGGGGATCTCCTTCGGAACGTCCACTCCCCAGTCGAGGTCACGGGTCATGGACCGGGGTTCCAGGCCGCTGTCCAGCCAGGACTTGCATTGGCCAAGCACATGGGGCTTCCAGGTTTCGGGTTCATGGTGTTTGACCCCCTCCAGCATGCCGGTCTCGATCCAGGTCTTTAACCATTCCTGGTGCTGATTGAGTGGAAGGTACCAGTGCGTGGTGGGTTTCATCACCGGGATGGTCCCGCTGAGGGTGGACCTGGGATTGATCAGTTCTGTCGGGCTCAGCGTCGATCCGCATTTTTCACACTGGTCGCCGTAAGCGTTGGGATTGCCGCATTTGGGGCAGGTACCCATGATGTACCGGTCCGCAAGGAACTGGCCGGCGGACTCATCGTAATATTGCTGGCTTTCGATTTCCTGGAATTCGCCTTTTTCATAGAGGGTCCTGAAAAAATCCTGCGAGGTTTCATGGTGGATGGGCTCGGAAGTCCGGTGATAGATATTAAAATCAATGGCCATGCCGGCCAGCGCCATTTTCAGTTGTTCGTGGTATTTATCGATGATGGCCCCCGGGGTCGTGTTTTCCTTTCGTGCCTTGACTGTGATGGCGGCGCCGTGTTCATCCGAACCGCAGACCCACACGACTTCCTTCCCGGTCAGCCTTAGAAAACGTACATAGATATCGGCAGGCAAATAGGCCCCGGTGAGATGCCCGATGTGCAAGGGGCCGTTGGCATAAGGCAAGGCCGAAGTGACCAGGTATCTTTTTATCTCCATCCGTTGGGCCGTAAAGGTAAGAAAATGGACGATTCTCCCTATCCATGCCGTCGTCACCCTACCTTAAGGAGGTCCGGTATAGAAACTCACCATCCACCACCCACCATCCACCACACACCACCCCCTCTTCCAAACCATACCTGAACGATAGAATTTATAGGCTCTTGTTCCCGGATTCCGCCTTTTAATTATATTTGGTGGCGAAAATGGATAAACCCGTGGCCGTCGTTTGTATCTGTTGTATGCCGTAAGGCATGCTGTGATCCATATTACCCCATTTTCCCGGACCAATTCTTACCCCCTTATTTTCGAACTTATTCATTCAATCATATCATCAACCTTTTAATTTTTAAAATTTATGTCTAATTACAGATTTGAAACCCTGCAATTGCACGCAGGACAACAGGTAGACCCG
Organism: Bacteroidota bacterium; assembly: GCA_029557915.1. Taxonomy (GTDB): domain Bacteria; phylum Bacteroidota; class Bacteroidia; order Chitinophagales; family Saprospiraceae; genus JADJLQ01. The sequence goes on from JAKQHS010000094.1 coordinate 10,927, forward strand.
ACCACCAAATCCCGGGCAGTGCCGATCTACCAGACCACTTCCTATGGTTTTGACAATTCGGACCATGCCGCCAACCTTTTCGGCCTTCGCCAGTTTGGCAACATCTATACCCGCATCATGAACCCCACCACGGATGTATTCGAACAACGAATGGCAGCCTTGGAAGGCGGGGTAGCCGCCCTGGCCACCGCTTCCGGCCAGTCGGCCCAATTCCTTGCCCTGAACAACATCATGCAGGCGGGCGACAATTTTGTCTCCACCTCCTATCTGTACGGGGGCACCTACAACCAATTTAAAGTGGCCTTTAAAAGGCTGGGCATCGAAGCCCGGTTTGCGGATGGGGACAGCCCCGCCAGCTTTGAAAAACTGATCGACCAAAACACCAAGGCCCTTTACCTCGAAACCATTGGCAACCCCAAACTGAACATTCCCGATTTTGAAGCCATCTCGGCCCTTTGCAAGAAATACGACCTTCCCCTGATCGTGGATAATACTTTTGGCGCCGGGGGATATCTCTTCCAGCCCCTCCGGCACGGAGCCCATGTCGTGGTGAATTCCGCCACCAAGTGGATCGGCGGACACGGAACCAGCATAGGCGGGGTCATCGTGGACGGGGGCAATTACAACTGGGGCAATGGAAAATATCCCCAATTCACCGAACCCAGCGAAGGTTATCACGGCATGAAATTCTGGGAGATCTTCGGAGACAACAATCCCCTCGGTATGCCCAATGTAGCCTTTATCATCCGTGCGCGGGTGGAGGGACTGCGTGATTTCGGGCCCTCGCTCAGCCCCTTCAATTCCTTCCTCTTTTTGCAGGGCATCGAGACCCTGAGCCTCCGGGTCCAGCGTCACGTGGACAATGCCATGGCCCTGGCTACCTGGCTGGAAAACCACGACAAGGTCGAATTTGTCTGGTATCCCGGTTTAAAAAGCAGCCCTTACCATGAGTTGGCCAAAAAATACCTGTCCAACGGTTTTGGCGGGATCCTCCAGTTTGGCATCAAGGGTGGTCTGGAAAACGGGAAGAAGTTTATCGATTCCCTGCAATTGATCAGCCACCTGGCCAACGTCGGCGATGCCAAGTCACTGGCCATTCATCCCGCCTCCACTACGCACGAGCAATTGAGTGATACCGAGCGCGAGGCAGCCGGCGTATTACCCAACCTGGTCCGGATCAGTGCAGGCCTGGAGCATATCGAAGACATCAAAGCCGATTTCCAGCAGGCTTTTGACAAAGTTTTTGCTTAATAGATTTCAGCTATCTGCAATGATAAAAATCATGGCTGATGGCTGATGACAAAAAAAAAAGGGGGAACTTTTGATTCCCCCTTTTTATTATCCTCCGAAATCGTCGAAGGCAATATTCTCCTTAGGTACCCCAAGATCATCCAGCAGTTTGATCACCGCCGCATTCATCATGGGAGGACCGCAGAAATAGTATTCGATCTCTTCGGGTTCCGGATGGTTTTTCAGATAGTTGTCGTAGAGCACCTTGTGAATAAAGCCCACAAAACCGTCGCCCTCGCGGTCTTCGAGGTCCTTGCTTAATTTCCAGTTGTCTTCGGCCATGGGCTCGGAAAGCGCGATATAATAGCGGAAATTGGGAAATTCTTTTTCAATGGCCCTGAATTCATCTGTATAAAACAATTCGCGTTTGGAGCGTCCCCCGTACCAAAAACTGACTTTGCGGTCCGTGGTTTTCAGGGTATGAAAAAGGTGGAACAAATGGGAACGCAGGGGAGCCATGCCGGCGCCGCCCCCGATATACACCATTTCCTTTTTGGTCGGTTTGATGAAAAATTCTCCGTAAGGTCCGCTCACCATCACTTTGTCTCCCGGTTTCCGGGAAAAAATATAACTGGAGCAGATGCCGGGGTTGACCGCCATCCAGCCATTTGTTTTTTTATCCCAGGGTGGCGTGGCAATACGGATATTCAGTTTTACGATATTTCCCTCGGCGGGGTGGTTGGCCATGGAATAGGCCCTGAACACTTCTTCGGTATTTTTCATGCGCAGGGGCCATAAGTTAAATTTGTCCCAGTCCGGCTTGAATTTATCCGGTCCGGCGGGATCGGAAGGATGGGGTTTGATGTCAAAATCCTTGTAAGCCACTTCGATGGGCGGCACGTCAATCTGGATGTATCCGCCCGACTGGAAGTCCAGGGATTCCCCTTCCGGAAGTTTTACCACAAATTCTTTGATGAAGGTCGCCACGTTGTAATTGCTGACTACCTCACACTCCCATTTTTTGATCCCGAAGACTTCCGCGGGCACACGGATATGCATATCCTGCCTGACTTTGACCTGGCAGGCGAGCCGCATGTGTTCCGCGGCCTCCTTGCGGGAAATATGGTTCAGTTCCGTAGGCAGGATGTCCCCTCCTCCCTGGTCGACATGGCATTCGCACATGGCGCAGGTGCCTCCTCCCCCGCAGGCGGAAGGAAGAAAGATTTTTTCACCGGCCAGGGTACTCAGCAGGCTGCTGCCCGGCTTTACTTTGAGCGGATGTTCCTCGTCCCCGTTAATGATGATTTTCACATCCCCCTGGGCCACCAGTTTTTTCTGGGCATAAATCAAGCCAAAGGCCAGCAAAAGCAATAAGGCCGAAAAAGCAACAATCGCCCAAACCACAAACATCAGGTCGATCAGAAATATCATGATAGTCATTGAATTAAAGTTATTTAGCAAAATAATTTGCCGGGTTGATGCCCATGAGGCTCATAAAGGCTATGCCCAGGAAGGCGGTGATCACGAAGGCGATACCCAGTCCGCGCAAAGGCGCAGGCACGTGGCTGTATCTCAGTTTTTCACGGATGGCCGCCATCAGTACGATAGCCAGGAACCAGCCAAAGCCGGAACCCACGCCATAAACCACCGATTCAGAAAAGTTATACTCCCGGGCGACCATAAAGAGGGCCGCACCGAGGATTGCACAGTTGACCGTAATCAGGGGAAGGAAAATACCCAGTGCATTATAGAGGGAAGGGGAAAATTTTTCAACGGCCATTTCCACCAATTGGACCATCGCCGCGATGCTGGCGATGAAAAGGATGAAGCGGAGGAAAGTCAGATCCATTTTGAATATCCCTTTCGGTCCGAGTACAAGTTCACTGATCAACCAGTTCATCGGCACGGTAATGGCCAGCACAAAAATGACGGCGGCCCCAAGCCCGATGGCGGTTTTCACGCTTTTGGACACCGCCAGGAAGGAGCACATTCCCAAAAAATAGGAAAGCACCATGTTTTCGATGAAAGCGGATTTGAGAAAAATATTGAGGAGGTCCATGAGTCTGGGAATTAATGGGTCATTAGGAAATATCGATTAGCTTTTGCGTCCGGCTCCGTTGAATCCAGATGATGGTGGCTATCAGAAACATCGCCGCAGCCGGTAAAACCATAAGGCCGTTGGGCTGGTACCAGCTCAATAAGGGCGAAGACTGGGTATTGATCAAAAAATCGGAGGAAGGTCCAATGATCTTGAAGCCCATCAGGGCACCGCGTCCGAAAAATTCCCGGATCGCGGCTACCGCCACCAGGATCCAGCCATAACCCAGTCCGTTACCGATTCCATCCAGGAAGGATTTCCAGGGTTTGTTGGCCATGGCAAAAGCCTCCAGCCGGCCCATCACGATGCAGTTGGTGATGATCAGCCCGATGAAAACGGAAAGCTGTTTCCACACATCGTAGGAAAAAGCCTTTAGAAATTGTTCGACTACGGTCACCAGAGCGGCAATGACCACCAGCTGGACAATCATCCGAATTTGTTTTGGGATCCCGTTCCGAAGCAGGGAAACCACCAGGTTGGAAAAGCCGGTCACCAACGCCACCGAAATACCCATGATGAGTGCCGGTTTGACCATGGTGGTCACTGCCAGTGCGGAACAAACGCCCAGGACCTGCACCGTGATCGGGTTATCGATATACAGGGGGTCCGAAAGGAGGGCCTTTTCCTTTTTGCCAAACCAGGGTTCCCTGGGTTCGGCAGAAGCAGCGGATTTAACAGCGGATTCAGACATATCGCTTTGTTTTTCTTCTTTTGAATTATTTCTTTTTTAAACTTTCAAAATAGGGCAAATAGGCGACCATCCCCCGGTTCAGCATTTCGGATACCCCATTAGAGGTGATGGTAGCCCCGGAAATAGCATCCACCTGGTGATCGGGAACTTTAATTCCTCCTTTGACCACCTGGACGGATACATAATTGCCGTTTTCATAGATCTTTTTTCCATGAAAGGCATTGGGGAAGTTTGCGTTGTCTTTGATCTCGGCACCCAGTCCCGGGGTCTCCGCGACGTGCCCGAAGGAGGCTCCGGCAATAGTGTTGAAGTCGCCTTCCAGGGCAATATATCCCCAGATCTTATCCCAGAGTCCATTGCCGCGGACGGACATGAGGTAAATGTTTCCTTTGTCCCCTTTGTAAATAAACAAGGGATATTTGCGCTCGTTGGACGGCTTTTTTTCTTCTGCAGCCAGGTCAATGGTTTCGGCGTCAAGCCCGGTCACCACCTTTCCATTGGCATCCAGAACCACCTTATCCATTTTTTCTTCGAAAAGCCGGATCAGCTCTTCGTCCTTCATTTTTAACGGATCGGCGCCGATCTGATCGCGGATGGCGCTGAGGATGTCCTTTTTCTTGAATACCGCTTCGTTGATATCATGGAGCGGCTTGAGGCCATTGACCACAAAAGCGAGGGCCACGGATACGACCAGGGCCATCACCAGGGTATAGATCAGGATATATCGGTTGTTAAACACGGCGCAATCTTTTTTTCATATTGGATTCAACAATAAAATAATCGATCAGGGGCGCAAAGGAGTTCATAAACAGGATCGCCAGCATCCAGCCTTCCGGGTAGGCCGGGTTCAGGATCCGTACGATCATACCGATCACCCCGATAAAAAAGCCATAGATCCATTTACCGGTGTTCGTGGCAGAAGCGGTGACCGGGTCGGTGGCCATGAAGGCCATGGCAAAGAGGAAACTCCCCATGTAAAAGTGGTAGTACCAGGGGACTTCCATATAGGGATTAAATCCCCAGGCATTAAAGATCAGGGCGGTGATCGCCAGGCCAAACACCATGGACACCATGATCCGCCAGCTGGCAATGCGCATGAAGATCAGCATCAGGGCCCCGACGATGATCAGGGGTTTAGAGGTCTCCCCGACCGAACCGGGAATCACGCCCCACCACATCTCGGAAGGAGTGTAATGCTGGGTTACCGCATCCCATCCTCCTGCTGCGGCAAGTGCCAGGGGGGTGGCACCGCTGAATCCGTCCACTGGGACCCCATCGGCTCCAAAAGTGCTCCATCCCAGGGAGGCCCAAAGTTTATCAAAAAGGTGGAGGACCCAACCGGAACCTCCGAAATCCGTGACGACCTGGCCATTGGAAGATGTAAGGCCGGCTACCCAAACACTGTCCCCTGAAATGGTTCCAGGGTAAGCAAAAAAGACAAAGACCCGGGCCACCAGGGCTACATTCCAGATGTTCATGCCCGTACCCCCGAAGGCCTCCTTGGCGAAAAGAACCGCAAAGGCCACCGCGATGGCCAGGATCCATAGCGGGATATCCGGCGGCATGATCAGGGGGATCAGGGCCCCGGTCACCAGGAAACCCTCTTCGATGCCATGCCCCTTTTTATAAGCGAAATAAAACTCTACGCCCAGGCCCACCAGGTGGGTGACAATCCAGATGGGCAGGATTTTGACCAGGCCAAAAAGGATTTTGAGGTGGATGGCTTCAAAATAACCGGCATGTTTGCCGATGGCCATAAAATACTGCTGGCCGATATTATAGGTTCCAAACAAATAACAGAGTTGCATGGCCACCACCACCATAGCCATGGTCCTTTTGAGGTCGATCCCGTCTCGGATATGGACCCCGCCCCGGGTGACCGTGGCCGGCTGATACAAAAAGGTGAAAAAACCGTCGTAAACGGTGTGTAAAAACGGATGCTTTTTCTTATCCGGTTCCAGTGACTTGATTTTATCGATTAAGGCCATATCCGTATATCGTGATAATTCTTGGTTTCAAAGGTTCATTAACTTTCAGACTGAATCAGGTCCAGGCCTTCCCGGAGGATTGCCTGCAAGGGTTGTTTTGAAGTACAGGCAAATTCGCAGAGGGCGATGTCTTCTTCGGACAGTTCCAGGATGCCCATGCCTTCCATGCGCTCAATATCCTTGGTAATGATCGCTTTGACGAGCAACTGCGGGTATATATCCATGGGAAGCACCGCTTCGTACTGGCCGGTCATGACAAAAGCGCGGGGTTCTCCATTGGTGTTGGTATCCGCATCATATGAAATATCCCCAAGCAATTTATTCGGAAAGACTCCGGAAGCACTCGGCATGATCCGGGGGATGGCCCATCCAAAGAGCGTTTCGTGGTTACCCTCGGGAATGGCGGATACCTGGTCATCGTAGTAATGAAGGTATCCCTGGGCACTTTCTTGTTTGCCGCTGTATACATCGCCGCTAATGAGCCTGCTGTTTTCTATAAGCCTGCCCTGGGTCAGGTCCCCGAGGGAGGCTCCAATATAAGTCTGAACATATCCGGTTTGGGTAAAGGCACTTCCCCCGAGCGCCACGACCCGGTCCGCCTCATGCCGCTGGCGGAGAAAGAGGGCCCCAATGCTGACCACTTCCTGTACTCCCAGCGTCCACACCCTCCCTCCTTTTCTTATTGGAGCGGTATGATGGATTTGGATCCCGACGTTGCCGGCCGGGTGTTTGCCGCTAAACCAGTGTTTTTCCACCCCCGAGGCCTGGGTGAAGGCCTTTGCCGGGGCTTCATCCGTATTTGCACGGAGTCCGAGATGAACCTGGCCTGAGGTAAGCCGGCTCAAGACCTCCAAACCTTTCTGAAATTCCCCCTCCTTCCCGCGAATGACATAATCCAGGTCAGGAGCGAGGGGTGCGGAATCAAAACACGAAATGAAAATCTGGTCGGGGGCATGGTCGAGGCTGGCAATTGTACCGAAAGGTCTTTCCTTGATCATGGGCCATACGCCACCTTCACACAGGTATTTTACAATTTGCTCCCGGCTTGAAGATCCCAGGTCGAAAGGAGGCAATGATCTGTACCGGTTTTTTTTATCAGCCAGGATCACCACCGTCGTAATGGCCCTTTTTTCACCCCGGTTGATTTCAATGATTTCTCCGCTCACCGGAGCGACATAAAGCACTTCGGTATTGTTTTTGTCATAAAAAAGCGGGTCGCCCGCGGCTACTTCCTGGCCCACGGTAACCACGACCTTGGGGATGGGGGGAAGGCCGCGGAAATCCGTCGCGTTGACGGCATACCGGTTTACCCGCGCTTCCACAAGATCCTGTTTTGGTTGTCCGGTAAGAGCCAGGTCAAATCCTTTATTGAGATAAGTGACCGGGGCCTCTCCCACATAAGCCTTTGGTTTTTTACGGAACCAACTGGAGAATTCGGGAAGGATCGAATAACGGGTGGCATCCTTTATCCCGGAACGGACCGCCTGGATCTGAAGCATTTTTTCGGATATCAGGATAATGAGGCCAAACAGGAGCAGGAAAATAAACAAAAGCAAACCCCTGCTCAGCAGCAGGCTGCTGTCCGAACCGGATTGGGAAAAAGCAGCATTAAAAGAAAGGAAAATCAAAAAAGCAGAAACCGCTGCCCGGTATTTTAGATTATTCACAGGTACATGATTTAATCGTGCGCCGCAAAGTTACTATTTGACTTTATACCAAATAAAATTTCATATAATATATCATGGCTAGTTGAAAGGGCTTTATCTATTTAGAATTAGTCTAAATTACATAGGTTTTGGGATATGATCTCCCTGAATTGTCCTTGATGGGCTGAACCCCAGGGTAGGATCCGGAACACGGAAAGCTGAATTTTTATTGGTACTTTTCACCGTGATATAATGAATTATGGGAGAGAGTAAAGTAAACCAACCCAACAGTACCAAAGAGCTGCAAAAATTTACCAAAGCCCTGCTCCAGGACGTCAAATCTTTCGAATACATGCTGGCTCATAATTGGTTTGAATCCGGGATTCACCGCATCGGGGCAGAACAGGAGATGGTCATCCTTGACCTGAAAAACTACCGCCCTGCTCCCATCAATACCAAGGTGACCCCAAAACTGGAAGCTTATGACTGGTTGGACACGGAACTCGCCATGTTTAACCTGGAAACCAATTTTAAGCCGCGGGAACTGAAGGGGACTTGTTTTTCCGAAATGTTTGAGGAAGCCCTCGGCCAACTGAAAATCGTAAGAGAGGCGCTCGAACCCCACCAGGCGGACATCCTGCTCACGGGCATCATCCCGACCATAAGAAAATCAGACCTTGACTATAAGTACCTGACCCCGAAAAAAAGATATCTCGCCCTGATGGAAGCCATCCGGAAACAATTGTCGACCGATTCTTTTGAGCTCCGGCTGAGCGGCATTGACGAATTGCTCCTCAAGCACGACTCCCCCTTGCTGGAGGCCTGCAACACCAGTTTCCAGGTTCACCTGCAAGTCTCCCCGGACCAGTTTGCCCGGTTTTACAACATCGCACAGGTTCTGGCCGGGCCGATGATCGCCATTGCGGCCAACTCGCCCCTGGTCTTTGGCCGAAGGCTCTGGCATGAATCCCGGATCGCCATGTTCCAGCAAGCCCTGGATACCCGCGGTTCCAGGGCGCATATGCGGGAACGCAGCGCCCGGGTCCATTTCGGCCGGGACTGGGTCAATGATTCGATCCTGGAAATTTATAAAGAAGATATTGTGCGGTTCCGGGTATTGCTGGCCACCGAGATCAATGAAGATTCTCTCAATATGATCCATCACGGCCGCGTGCCCAGGCTCCGGGCCTTGCAGGTGCACAATTCCACGGTTTACCGCTGGAACCGGCCCTGTTACGGGATCAGTGAAAACGGCAAGCCCCACCTCAGAATTGAAAACCGGGTATTCCCAAGCGGACCCACCACCGTAGATGAAATCGCCAATGCGGCCTTTTGGCTGGGAGCCATGACCGGGCTCGCAGCAGATCAAGACGACATTCGCAAGAAAGTCTCCTTTGCGGACATTTCAGACAATTTTGTTAAGAGCGCACAGTTTGGCATCGACTCCAAATTCAACTGGTTTGAAGACCAGAAGATCCCTGCCGTCGACCTGATCCTGAAAGAACTCCTGCCCTATGCCCACAGCGGGCTGCGGTCCCAGGGCGTGGATGAAGCCGATATTGACAAATTCCTGGGCATTATCGAAGAAAGGGCTAAAAAACATATGACCGGCGCGCGCTGGCAACTCCGGGCCTACACCAAACTGCTGGAACAAACCAACCGCACGGAAGCCCTTACGGTGCTGACTTCTTCCATGCTCAGGCAACAGAAAAAAAACCTTCCGATCCACAAATGGAAATTGCCGGAACTCCGCGACCTCAGGGATTACAAACCCCAGGAATTGCTGGTGGGGGATTTTATGACGACCGACCTGCTCACGGCCCAAAAGGAGGACATCATCGATTTTGTGGCTGAAATGATGCAGTGGAAGCGGATCCGTTATACGCCGGTCGAGGACCAGAAAGGCCGCCTTGTTGGCCTCGTGACCTCACGCCTGCTGCTTCAGTATTTTACGGATAAAAAGAAATTTCCAAAGACGGTAAAGGATATCATGATCCGCAAGCCGGTGACCGCCAGCCCTTCCACCACCATCATGGAAGCCATGAGCCTGATGCGAACCCATAAAATAGGCTGCCTTCCGGTAGTCCAGGACAACGAACTGGTGGGGATTTTCACTGAAATGGACTTCCTTGGCATTTCGGCAAGACTGATGGAGCGGCTCAGCGAACAGGAGAAGATGACCGATGATGAAGCCTGAATAAGAATCCGGACAGCACTCCCGGTGCCCCTCGGAAGCGCCCGGCAAACCCTGGCTATTTCCACTACTTTTGTAAATCATTTTATACACCATGAAAAGACGCGAATTCATCCGCAACTCCTCGTTCCTGATGCCTGCAGCATGGTCTCCGGATGCCCTCATCAAAAGTTTTTTTGCAGATCCCTGGAATATAAAAATGCTCACCCGGGACACCGGAATATTTACGGAAAGGGGCGGCACGATCCTGTTCCATATTTCCAAACAGGGCATGGTGGTCGTGGATTCTCAGTTTCCGGACCAGGCAGGCCACCTGATCTCTGAATTGAAAAAAAGGGGCGACGAGCCCTTTGAGCTGCTGATCAATACCCATCACCACGGGGATCATTCCGGGGGCAATATCGCATTCAAAGACCTGGTAAGAAGGGTGCTGGCGCATAAGAATTCAAAGGCCAATCAAATGAAAGTAGCCAAAGAGCGGAACCTGGAAGCGGGCCAGCTCTATCCTTCACAGACTTTCGAAAACGTCTGGAGTGAAAAAATAGGCCGTGAGCGGATCACCCTGCATTATTTTGGGCCAGGGCATACCGATGGAGACAGCCTCATCCACCTGGAAAAATCAAAGATTGTCCATATGGGGGACCTGATGTTCAACCGGCGCCATCCCAATGTGGACCGGTCCGCAGGAGCCAGTGTCCAAAACTGGGTCCGGGTCCTGGACCGGGCCATCCGGACCTTCCACCCGAAAACCACCTATGTTTTCGGGCACGCCGCGGAGGCCTACCCGGTCACGGGTACCCGTCAGGATCTGGAGGCATTCAAATCATACCTGCAAGCTTTGCTTGACTTCACGGCGGATGCCCGGGCCAAAGGAATGACGAAAGAAGATTTTCTGAAGACCACGGAAATACCCGGAGCGGGAGAGTGGAAGGGGGATGGCATTGCCCGTCCGCTGGGAGCGGCCTGGGACGAACTGGCATCCGGCAGCCAGGCACCCTAAACTTTCCCCGGCATGGAATGGATCTAATGCCCTAATTTTGCGTCATGAAGCAATTCCTGATTTTATTCTTTTTGATCCTGGCCTCCGGACTTAACGGCCAGAACAGCAGCACGACCTGGAATACCTTGGGTAAAATCACTTTTAAAAAGGAATTCGACGCAGCCCTGGGCTTTAAGATCGACAAACCCATTTTCGGTGAGGAGATCAAAGCGCTGTCCGGCAAAATCGTTGAAATCAAAGGATATATCATTCCCACCGACGGATATAAAAGCCATACTGAATTTATCCTGTCCGCCTTTCCTTACAATATGTGTTTCTTTTGCGGAGGCGCGGGACCGGAAACCGTCATGGAAATTTATGCCAAGACCCCGGTAAAATTCACCTCGGAAGCCGTCACGCTCAGGGGGAAACTGGAGCTGAATGAAAATGATGTCAACCGCCTGATTTATGCGATGACGGAAGCCGAGCAGGTCGATGCAAAATAAACTCAGCCCGTTCTAGTTTTCTTAAATTTTAATACTCTTATAACAAAACAGATCCTGATATGGTTTTGAGATCAAATATTTTTGCGAATTATTCATTAACTAAAATTCATATGAAAAAAATCTTCCTGATTGCCCTGCTGGGCATGTTTGCTTTCGAAAGCATGGCCCAGGCTGCCAAAGCAAGCCCTGCGATGAGCACCGAAAATGACCTCATTAAGATTACTTACGGAGCCCCCTCCAAAAAAGGCCGTGAAATCTTCGGAGCCCTCGTGCCTTACAACGCCGTATGGCGTACCGGAGCCAACGAAGCCACCGAAATCACCTTCAAAAAAGATGTGGATTTTGCAGGCAAGATGGTAAAAGCCGGCACCTACACCCTGTTCACCATCCCCACTGAAAAAGAATGGACCATCATCCTGAATTCTGAGCTCAAACAATGGGGCGCATACGGTTATGATAAAATCAAAGGTAAAAACGTTGCGGAAGTAAAAGTGCCGGCCGGCATGGCTTCAGAAGCCCTGGAATTATTCACTATAACGGCTACCGCCAAAGGGTTTGACATTCTCTGGGACAAAACCAAGGTGAGTGTTCCGGTGAAAGGAGTGTAGTTAGTCAGTTAGTCAGTTAGCCAGTTAATCAGTTAACTAGTTAATCAGTAACCGAAAAATATAAGCGATGCGATGGAAAGATCGTGTCGCTTTTTTTTTAGGGGTGAGGATTGAGGGGTGAGGATTGAGGATTGAGGGGTGATTCAGTTTTCCACAAAATACATATCCACCAGGCCTTTGTTTTTGGCGGGGATCTTGCCGCGGTATTCGCATTTGAAAATATCCTTTACCTTCTCGTAGGTCTCGCCGGAAATGTTGATCTTGCCTTTTTCGCTCGATTGTTCGAGCCTTGCGGCCATGTTGACCGTATCGCCCCAGATATCGTAGGCAAACTTTTTGCTGCCGATCACCCCGGCGGCCACAGGCCCCATATGAATGCCGATCCGGATGTCCATGCGGGCCTTCCCAAGGCCTTCGCGTTCTTCATTCCAGGCATCCAGCCAGACCTGAATCTCTTTTGCCGCATTGATCATCTCCACAATCTGGTTGCCTTTCCCTTCTTCCGGAAGGCCTCCGGCAAACATATAACAGTCGCCGATCGTTTTGATTTTTTCCAGATCGTATTTGGCAATGATCTCATCAAAGGCCTTAAAGCAGGTGTTCAGTTCCCCGATCAGTTTCTGAGGATCGGTCACTCCGGCAATGGTGGTGAAGCCTACAAAATCGGCAAAACAAACCGTAACTTCTTCAAAATGGCTGGCTTTGGTAAACCCGTTGTTTTTTAACTCGGAGGCGACGGTGGCGGGCAGGATGTTGAGCAGGAGTTGGTCCGAGCGCTGACGTTCGGCTTCGATCAGGGCATTTTTTTCCTGCAACAGTTTGGCATTCTGACGGCTTTTGATGAACCCGTAAAAACTCGATCCGAACAAGCCCAGGAGGGCAATGGATGTCGCGATGTAAAAATTGCGTTTGGAACGGCTTTCACTCAACATCAGGTCCTGGTTTTTCAGTCTCTCCATATTGAGGCTGTCCTGGGATTGCATAAACACAATCATTTCCTGTTGTTCTTTGCGGATCAACTCTTCGCGCATCTGTTCCAGGGACATCAGGTTGATCTCATTCTTTTTCTTCTCCAGGTCTTGCTGGATTTTACGGCTTTCCTGCCTGAGTTTGGCCTGGTCGGTCACCAGGCTGTTGTGGAGGGAGAGCTGTTCCGTCAGGGCTTTATTTAAGTTTTCCTTTTCCTCCGCCAATCTCTTTTTTTCCGCTTCTATGCTTTCTTTCTCCGCTTCAATATTGACGATTTCCGCTTTCAGGTTTTCGGCCTGGGAACCTAATTGTTCCAGGGACTGGCCTTTCCGGAGTTTGGAAATCGCATAATCGATTTCGGAGAGGGCCTGTTTATCATTTTTCAGTGTCGCAAGCACCCTTAGCTGGTTTAAATTATCCAGGATCAGGCCCTGGTTTTTGATGTTCCCTTTGATCAGCAGGTCGTTGCTTTTCTCAAAACGGCTTTCGGCTTTTTTATTCTGGGCCATCAGGGCCTTGCCCTGACGGTTTAGGGCCATGGCCTGCAATTCAACGCTTTTGGTTTTCCTGGCCGCACGCTCGGCTTCTTCCGCCAGGGATAAAGCTTTATCAAATTTTCCCTGCTGGATCAGCGTGTCACACATCAGGATGAGCTGGTGAATCTGATCCCTGTTGTATTCGCCCCCGCCGGATTTTGTGTATTCCAGCCCGGGGCCGGCATGAAGAATATCTTTATATGAAAAGACGAAGGAACATACAAGCAGCAGTGTAAGTATCTTTTTCATGTCAGGAAATTCTGTTTATAAAATTACGTCTTTAAATCGGTTTTTATTGAACCGCAGTCACCATTTAATGTAAAAGGCTTAACGGGTGTCCGGGCACCCGTCCTTAAATTTAACCCCTGGTTTAGTTAAATTATTTTTTGACCCTTTGAAACCAGGCCTTAGCGTAAAGGGCAGGATCAGTATGCCCGGGCCATGATCACCCTTCCTGAGGACGGCCTGCCGGTCAGGAGGCAGCGGCCTTTCTCTTCCGGCTGGTCGACCGGTATACACCGGATGGTAGCCTTGGTCTCCTCTTTTAACCTGGCTTCTGACTCCGGCGTTCCATCCCAATGGCAATAAAAAAAGCCCCCGGGTTCCTCTATCCTTTCCTTAAATTCTTCATAGGAATCGATATAATGACTGTTGTCCGACCTAAACTTCAAGGCCTTTTCAAACAAGTCGTGCTGAATCCGCACCAACAGCTCTTCAATATAACCGGCCACCCCATCGATCGGCACCATCACTTTTTCCCTGGTATCCCTTCGCACCACTTCGACCTGGTTGTTTTCCAGGTCCCTCATGCCCATACCTATCCGGACAGGAACTCCATACATTTCATTCTGGGCGAATTTAAAGCCCGGGCGGTTCCGCTCGTCCTTGTCGTAAGAGGCGGTAATCCCCTTGTCCTTTAAAGCTTTGAGAATCTGTTCCGTTTTTTCGTCCAGGGCGGGAGCCGGCTTGGGAATGGGGATGATGACCACCTGGAGCGGGGCCATCCGGGGCGGCAACACCAGGCCGTCGTCGTCCGAATGGGTCATGATCATGCCTCCCACCATGCGGGTGCTCACCCCCCAACTGGTTGCCCAGACGAACTCATTCTGATTTTTTTCGGTCAGGAAGGTCACATTAAAGGCCTTCGCAAAATTTTGTCCGAGGAAATGAGAGGTACCTGCCTGCAGCGCTTTGTTGTCCTGCATCAGCGCTTCGATGGTATAGGTTTCCACGGCTCCGGCAAACCGTTCCGAAGCCGTTTTCCGCCCTTTGATGACCGGCATGGCCAGTTCATCTTCAACAAAACGGGCATAGATCTCATGGATCCTCGCGGTCTCCTCTATGGCCTCTTCAGCGGTGGCATGCGCAGTATGCCCTTCCTGCCACAAAAATTCAGTGGTCCTCAAAAAGGGCCGGGTCCGCATCTCCCACCGAACTACGTTGGCCCATTGATTGATGAGCAAAGGCAGGTCGCGGTAACTCTGTATCCAGTCTCTATAGGTATTCCAGATGATGGTTTCACTCGTCGGCCTCACCACCAGTTCTTCTTCCAGCAGGGCTTCGGGATCTACGATGAGGCCTTTCCCCCCCGGATCTTTTTTCAGGCGATGGTGGGTGACCACGGCGCATTCTTTGGCGAAGCCTTCCACGTGTTCCGCTTCCTTGCTCAAAAAACTTTTCGGAATAAACAAGGGAAAGTAAGCGTTGACATGGCCGGTGTCTTTGAAACGTTTATCCAGCTTGGCCTGTATTTTTTCCCAGATGGCATAACCCCTGGGTTTGATGACCATGCAGCCCCGGACGGCGGAATGGTCCGCCAGGTCTGCTTTCTGTACAAGGTCCAGATACCATTGGGCATAATTTTCCGCCCTTGCCGTGATTTCCTTTGCCATAATTCCCCCAGGTAACTTTTTTGCTGATGAATCCGTCAAATTTATATGAAAATGAATATTGTGTCAGGGCTTGCTTTTAACGTACCGCACAATCATTATTAATTCTATTTAACATAATATGAGGCACAAAATTAATAATTTAGATGTTGAAAAGATAAGCGTACTCCAAATTGCTCAAACAATTAAACAAAAAGCCAAAATGAAAAAAAGTTTTCTCCGAGTAATGATCCTTGCGCTGGCCACGGGTGCGTTTTCTGCATCCGCCCAGTACGATGACATTTACTACAGTTCCGGGGCCGCCCGGAGCAGGCCAAAACCCGTGAGCAATCAGGCTGATTATTATGGCAACGAACGTTATGATGATCAGGAGGCCTATTACGAGGAGGATTACGATGCCTATGACGACGAAGCCTATAACTACCTGGACGAGTACGATTACAGTTATACCCACCGGATCCGTCGCTTTCACCGTCCGCTGATCGGCCGCGGGTTTTACGACCCGTTTTATTGGGATCCCTGGTATTTTGATCCCTTTTATTATTCCAGGGGATTTGGATTCATCACGCCAAGGATCGGTATAGGGTTTTTCTCATTTTATGATTTTAACCGGTGGAACAGGTGGCAACGGTTCAACAGTTACCGATACTGGGATCCCTGGGCTTTCAGCTACTGGTCTTACGACCCCTTCCTTTTTAACCGCTACAACAATTTTTATTGGGCTGGTAACGCCTGGTGCCCCACCAGCTGGTACTCCAATAACTATTATATCAACAATAATTTCTGGGGCAACCGGTACAACGGGACTTATCAGCCGAGGTATTATACGGACAACAATTCCTTTTTCGGGCCCCGGAGATACGGAACGACCACGACGGGGGACCGCGGTCCCAGCAGATCTTCCACCAGGATATTCTCCGAACCGACCGGAAACAGCACGGGTCAACCGCTGAGGCGCACCACTCCGAGGGATGTGGAAACCACCGTGGTAAGGGAAAGAAATGTACCCATCAGCCGTAACCAGCCCAAAGCTGCCGAAGGATCTTCAGACCGTATCAGCCCAAGGGGCAATAACGAATCCAGCCGGGCCACGCAGACCGAAAAACCCAGGAGTTTCCGGGATTTTGACAACAATACCCAGGATAACAATCAAAGAAACGCCCCTAGATTTAATGATCCTTCCAACCAGGAAAGAAACCGCAATATGGAAAGTCCGAGGAGGAATGAACCCATTTCCACTCCTCAATCTCCCAGGAGTGACGGAAACAACGGAAGCGGGAGCAGCAGGAGTGGTTCTGTGAGCCCCAGGAACAATGACGGCCTGCAGAGCCGGCAAATGGACATGGCACCCCGTAATCATCCTTACCTGGAAACTCCAAGCGGGTCTACCCGGATGCGTTTACCGGAAAGGGAAACACCAAGTTATTCCGCTCCCAGGACCAATGGCAACTCCAATAATTCGATTTTCCGGGGTTCCGGCAACAGCGGAAGTTCGGGAAACAGAACTTTTAATACCCCCTCCAGGTCCGGCAACAGCGGGTTCTCGGGATCTTCTCCATCATCCGGAGGCTCCCGGAGCAGTGGAGGTTCTGCACCCCAGAGCAGCGGAGGCGGAAGGACTTCCCCACGCAATCAATGATTGGATAAAAAAACCCAAATGGGTGTTATCCTTTGGATTACACCCATTTTTTATACCCGGAAGTGAAAAAATTAACATATTTAGAATAAGGATATATGAAAAAACCCATTTTGTTCGCCCTCACTTTTTCGTTGTCTTTCTGGCTCAGCGGTCAAAATGCCAGCGACGCCCTCAGGTACTCCCTGACTGATCCGGTAGGGACCGCCCGGTCCGTGGCTGTCGGGGGCAGCATGGGAGCCATAGGGGCCGAATTCGGCGGGCTTACGGAAAATCCCGCCGGGCTTGGCGCCTATCATTTTTCAGAATTTGTTTTTTCTCCCGCTTTGTTTTATAACCAGGTAAAATCTTCCCTCAAAGGATCGGCTTTTCTTCAGGAAAACAAATACGGTGCAGGCATCGACAATCTGGGAATCGTCATCGTACGAAACGGTTATGAAGGATCCTCTTGGAAAAAAGTCAATTTTGCCATTGGTTTCAACCGTCTCAATGACTACAACCGCAACCTCTATTTTGAAGGAGCCACCACCGGCAGCATCACGGATCATTGGCGGGAACAGGCATTGCACCTCAACCCGGACGATCTCGACGATTTTGCAAGCGGCCTGGCCTATGAGACCGGAGCGATCTTTGATTCCAACAATGACGGGGTATATGAAAGCGATTTTATGGACCATGCAAACAAAGCGGTGTTCAAAAGCCAGTCTGTTGAATCCAGGGGCCATCAATCGGAACTCAACTTTGCCCTTGGGGCCAATTATAAAGACCGGCTCATGCTGGGCGCCTCCCTCGGGATTCCCCTCATTTCTTTCCGGGAGGAAAAAAGCTATGAGGAAGCAGATCCCGAAAACCTCAATCCCGTATTTGAAAACCTGGGATACACGGAGTTTCTTAAAACGGAAGGAAGCGGGATAAATTTAAAACTGGGCGCCCTGTTCAAATTTCACAACCTGTTCCGACTGGGACTATCCTTCCAGTCCCCTTCATTTCTTGAGATTGACGAGACGTATGAAACCTCAGCCAGTTACAGTTACCTCGACCAGGGGCAAATCCAGTCTTATGAAGCCTCTTCCCCCCAAACCGGAATATTCACTTATAAAATCGCCACCCCCCTGCGTGCAGGCGCCAGTTTCGGTTCCGTCCTCGGCAAGAATGGATTTATCGGAGCTTCCGTGGAGTACGTGGATTATACCCAATCCAGTTTTTCCATGGACCGGGAATTCAGGGATTTCGAACGGGAACTCAACCAGGACATCGATAAACAATTCCAGACCGCATTAAATCTGCGGGCCGGGGCGGAAATCGCGATTGATGTCCTGCGTTTACGGGGAGGAGTGTTCCTCCAGGGTTCGCCTTATGCCAATGAAAACGAATTCACCACGACCTACAGCATTGGCCTGGGAGTCCGCGGAGGACGTTTCTTTTCCGATGTGGCCATGCGCCATACACGCTACGATGATGGGTATTTACCCTACACTACCGCTTCGAATGATCCCCAACTGGTCAATAACAAACACCAGCTCAACAGGCTGGTACTGACCCTGGGATACAAATTTTAGGTCAGAAACCGGTTATTTGGACACCGGATAAATCACCCGGGTCAGCCATTTTGCAGTATCCGGTTCCAGTTCAGGATCGGATAAATATTCTTCGATCACCGGAACCCTGCCGGTCAGCGCCTTTTCCCTGATATAGTCTTCCATAGCATAATGCGCCTCCCCCATTTTATCGTAAGCCCCGAAATAGTCCAGGCTCAATTCCGTACCGGCCGGGATTTCAAATGTTGAGAATCCGGGCACGGAGGCTTTGCCTTTTACCGGGATGCCCGCCACCATGTCCGTAGTACCCGCCGTTTCATCATAGGTAAAGTATAATCCCGCCGGCATCCCGTCCATCTCAATGCCCGCTTTTTGAATCGCGGCATATATTTTGCCAAATTGTTCTGCAAAAAAGGAAGTGATCTGGGGAATAGCCACGGTCTTTCGCATCCCGACAAAAAACCTGGCCGGATGTTCAGACTCATTTATCGTGTAGCCCCTGTATTTTTTATCCACCTCGGTTTCAATATAAGTCTTGAGTTTGTTCAGGCCTTTTTCAAAATCCGGGCCGAGCAATTTATCCATATTCATAAAGAGGTTCATGGCGTTCCAGGGAAAGGGGGTTTCGCTGTCAAAGGACCAGGTGGCCCGGGTGGCGCCGTCCTCTTCGGTCAGCTTCATGCCGATGGTGGCCTTGCTGGACCAGGGTTCTTCAAAAACAAGTTCCGAACCCACATAATCCGGGGCAATATTGGTAATCATCTGGTAGCCTTTTCCTACATCTTTATTTCCGCTCCAGGAATATTTTGAGCCCACGCTTCCATCCTCCCCTTCCAGGGTGACTTTCATTTCGGGGTCGTATTCCTGCCAGGGATTCCATGCTTTCTGGGTCGAAAACCGGCGTACCACATCCTGGACCGTGCTCACCGGGGCTTTGATCAGGGTGGTCCTTTCCAGGTGCACTTTTTTGGTGCTTACCAGGCCGAGGACCAGGAAGAGGGCCAGCAGGGTGAGGAGCAATAATCCGATATACTTCAACGCTTTCATAAAGGGATTTTTGGGTTAAGAAATGCAGAGTAAGGTTTTGCGAGGGAAATTATAATTGGACCTTAAAGGTAATCAATCGGGCAGAAAAATCAGCCCGCCCATTTTCGCCAGGCCAGCCGAAGGACCACAAACAAAACCACGAGCAACAGGACCACCTGGTAAAAAGGCATATAGGAGAAAACGAAAATATGGGTTTTGTCCAGAAACCACATGGCCACCAGGACGGCCGAAATCATCAGGATCAGGCCGGTGAGCCGGCCAAAACCCGGAATGGATTCCAGCCGTACAAACCTTTTGATGATCATGAGGGTGATCAGCATGACCAGCACCGGTAAAAACTGGGTGTACAGGTTGGACTCCCAGATGCTTTGCCGCTCAAACAAGAATAAATAGACATCCAGCGTGACGGCAAAAATGCCTGGAATACAGACAAAATAAACCAGGAAAGCATAAAGGTATTTCCAGGGCGCAAGATGTCCCTCTCCCCTGCTGAAAAGGCCGGTAAGGATTGCACTCAGGGGCACGGCAACCGAATAAAACAAGATCAGGGAAGGGTGCTCAGAAATGAAATCAAAAAACTGTTTTAAGGTCATGCCCGAAGATACTACATCAAGCCTGATCCCAAAACAGGATCAGGGCCTGTCCCTTTTCGACCGTCTGGTGCGGTTTCACTTCAGTTTTTTTTATTTTTCCGGCCTGCGGGGACCGGATCACATTTTCCATTTTCATCGCTTCCAGCACGATCAGGGGATGGCCTGCCGGAACCTCCTCGCCTTCCTGAACGAGGACCTGCTTGACCATCCCCGGCATAGGCGCCCGGAGGGTTTCTACCCAGTGCCGAACCGATTTGTTGAATCCCATCGATTGGACCAGTTGGTCTATTTCCCGGACCAGGCCCACCTCCACCTTATCCCGGCCAACCCGTACCGTAAAGTTTCGCAGGTCTGAGCCGCAGGACTCGATGCGGACGATGATGGGTTTGTTATTCACCATGACCAGGTAGGATTGGTCCGGAAGAAGACTGACTTCCAACGCATCCAATTGCCCGGCGGTGAAGTCCCCCCTCGAGGTATGGGCATGGAGGATATCCTGGTTCATGCAGGACGCCTACGGGCCAGTTTGGACATAAAATACACTTCAAAAAAAGTGAAAAACAGGTAGGCGATCAGGAAGCTGAGGACATGCTGGATCCCCAGCGGGGCGATCATTTTATCGTAAACAAGCACAATACCCAGGGTCAGGACCAGCTTCAAAAAGATCATGCCCATGACCACGCCGGTAAACCGGTTTTTATCCTGGTGGCCTGCAGAATGGAGGCCCAGGTGGAAGATCAGAATCGAAAACAAGAAGAAAAAGATCAGGCCGACCAGGGGAAACCAGCCCGATTCAAAGCCGGAATAGCGGGTAAGGAAGTAAAGGGTCATTCCGGTAAGGCCCGTGATGAAAGCCAGTTGGATATAAAACTGCCGGATGCTCATTTATTTTTTAGACAGGTCGCGGATTAGTTTAACAAAATAGGCAGAAAGGAACAAAACCGCAAAAGCAAGGGAAAAATAGGGTTTTGCCGTATTCAGATAACGGTCCGCGAAACTGCCCAGCCACCAGCCGGCCACCAGGTACACGGCCATCTGGAAAGCCATACCTGAGTATTTCAGTATTTCACCGGCAGGTTTCCTGGGATTTTCCGGTTGAGTCAAAGTTTTCAGACTTGATCTACCTCCGTGTAAATCCCGTTAGAGGAGGAAGTGACCACCTGGTGCTCTTCATTTTTCATCAGGCAGGACACATTAAAGACCGCGCCGGCATGGACGACCAGTTTATCGGTGTTGATATCCCCTTTGATATTAGCGGTCTCTTTTACCTGGAGCGAGTCCCTCACCGTCAGGATACCGGTAAAATGGCCTTCGATCACCGCGTTTTCACATTCGATGTCTCCGTCCACCACCCCGCTGGGGCCAATGATCACTTTGCTGTGACAGATCAGCGAACCCTTGAGGTTGCCATCGATCCGGATGTCGTTGTCACAGGTGATTTTCCCTTCAATCCGGGTGCCGCTCACCACGCTGTTGAGGGCTGAAGATCCGGCGTTTGAAGAAATGCTTTTGACCGGGGTACTGGTGGTTGATTCTGTTTTTTTTGAGCCGAACATTTTTTTGGTTTTTATATCGTGAGCAAATAAAATAAAAGTCAAAGAAAAAAACAATAAACTCCGTCTTGCGACGAGGTATTGTTTTTCACGGGACTACCAAATTTGTCGGTCGAAAAAAAAATGGAGATTAAAAAGTAGGGCAATAGACCCCTCTCCTGGAGGATCCATCACAGATATTGTAAATCAGGGACAGTTCAAATGCCCCGTTGCCATTGCTTGCCGGCCTCAGGCTGGAAATGTTCAAGTCATAACTCAGGCCGATGCCGTATTGGTTGAAATCAAAGCGGGAGGAGACAATGACTGCATCCGTGGTAAATGTTTTTTCAAAATGGTTGGCCAACCGAACCCAGGCCCCAAACTGGAAGGATTGTTCAAAATCCTTGGCTTTCTGGGTGATGAATTTGGCACTGGTACCCAGGTTGAGTTCGAAAGCTTCACCCTGCCTGAACATCACCAGGCCGGGGACCAGGCTCAGGTTGTTTTTCAGGGCCATTTCGCCTCCGGCATGTACCGTGATTTTACTGGTCAGGGGGACCAGCCGGTCATTGCTGAAGGACTGGTTAGGCTGGTTGAGGTGGCTGTAGGCCGCCCCCACATAAAAATTGTTTTTATCCAGGACACTGAACCAGAGCAAGCCAACATTCAGGTCGGCAAATACAAAATTGTCCCGGTCCAGGGCCTCTCCGGGCAGGGTGGGGTCAAATCCTCCCTGGCCATCGTGCTGGCTGCCGTACTGGGCTTTTGTAAAATCAATGCTTCTTTGGGCCAGGCCCACATCAAAACCGGCGGCCAGGTAATGCGAGTTGGTCCTGCTGCCGGCCATTCTTTTACTGAAGGAACCTGCCAGCTTCCCCTGGATGGTCCCGAAATTAAGCTGGCCTGCCACATCGCCCCAAAACCCGCCTCCAATGCCGAAATAGTCGTACCTGCCCACTTCAATCCGCTGATCGTAGGAAGCGGCGAAGGTATTGTAGGCATTGGACCGGAGCACACTGGACCATTGGTTGCGGTAATTCCCGATAAAGCGTTTGTTGCAGTTCATGACCCCGGTCATGGCCGGGTTGAGATGGATCGGGGACATGTAAAACTGGGAAAAATGAATATCCTGTGCTGTACCGTAAATACAGGACAACATCAAGACCAATACGCAAGCTTTTTTCATCTATCCCAGACTATAAACGGTAAAAATAAAAATTAATTGGCTAAGCGAAATGTTAAAATAACGAGGCTATTATTTACGCTTGCCCAGTTGAATGCCGAGGTAAAAATTGATGAAATAAGCGGAATTCGGAGCTTCAATCATAATGGGAATCTTGCGCAGGTAAAGATCCATCATCAGGCCCGCTTCCACGGATTTCACATACTCTTCGACATCTCCGAAGGTGAAATTAAGGGCGGCTTTGCCCTGGATGCCGGGAATCATCCGGAGTTGTGTGATCCCTTTCAGGAAGGAGGCGGACCCGGCAATGCTGTTCAGGTCGAGAAAGTCCTCCCGGTTTTCCTCACTGTAACGTTCGGCCTGGACAAAATAACGGTCCCCGTTGTACCTGCGGATATCGAGGTAATAAGGCTTTGTAAAACCCAGGGAAGGCCCGCCTTCATAGGCCAGGGCTACGGAAATTCCTTTCCTTTTTGCTTTTTCGGAAAAATATCTTTTCCCCCCGATTCCGCCCCGGACCGCCATGAATGAATTCTGTTTACCATAGATAAAACTGTTGGCGCTGGTGATGTTGTGCAGGATCGACTGGGTGCGCAGGCTTTGCCGGTATTCCTTGGGATGTTTTAAGGTACCGAAATCCAGGTGGTAGAACGTCGTGAGATAGTATTTTTTAATGGTGCCTTTCCGGTAACCCAGTTTAAAACCGTTGGTCTGAAGGTCGGCTTGCAGGGTATACTCACTGGTATAGAGGACGCCGCTGTACCCGTAATCCATCTGCCTGGGCTGGATGGTCGTCTGCGCCCGGACCATAAATGCTGTACCCAGGGTAAAAAGGCCCAGCCAAAACGGTTTCATACAATCAGAGCGCATCGGTCACTAAAATTAGTCGAAATGTTTTTCATGAACAAATAATTTAACTTTAGGCCCTCCAGAACAGGGATTTTCCGGGCTAAAATCGGCCCCAAACGAGTTGATCTATGCAAACAAATGCACGCACGATATGGATTGTCATTTTATCCGCGCTGGGTCTTTACCTGCTTTACTACTTTTCAGACCTGGTTTCATTTATTCTGGCATCCTGGGTCTTGTCCATGCTCGGACAGCCGATCATGAAGCTGTTTCTTGAAAAACTCAAACTGAACAAATTCAGTTATGGTACTTCCGTGGCGGCGGTGATGACCATTCTGTTGTACATCCTGGCTATCCTGCTCATCGGCGTCCTTTTTATCCCCATAATCATTGAACAAGCCTCGCACCTCGCCAACATCGATTACGATAAAATCGGGGCTTCCCTGCAACCCCCCATCACCTATATCAATAATGAACTCCAGAGCCTGGGCTTGATTTCTTCCGAGCAGTCGGTCATGGACCAGATCTTCGAAGTGGTGCAAAAATGGTTCCGGCCGGAGCGGGTTTCCAATATATTCGGATCCATCATCCAGATCGGGAGCAACCTCACCCTGGCCGTGGGTTCCATCATCTTTATCACCTTTTTCTTTCTCCAGGAGTCTGGCCTTTTCCAGGAATACCTGGTGGCCATCGTTCCGAAACGCCATGAGGAAAAAATCAGCCATATCCTTTCGGATGCCAGCCGCCTGCTTCGCAGATACTTCAGCGGCATCCTGATCCAGGGATCCATTTTTTGCCTGATCAGTTACATCGCCCTCACCCTGTTCGGGGTCCGGAATGCCCTGTTGATCGGCTTTTTTGGCGGCCTGATGAACGTGATCCCCTATGTAGGCCCGATCATCGGCATGATTTTCGCCGCTTTCATCACCCTGACCGGTTATGTCGGAGCCGATTTCAGCCAGGTCATCCTTCCCCTTTGCATCAAGGCCATCGGTTCGGTCTTTATTGCCCAGGTGATCGACAACTGGCTGGTGCAACCTTTCCTTTTTTCAAAAACCGTGAAAGCCCATCCCCTGGAAATTTTCCTGGTGATCCTGATCGCGGCCAAAATCGGGGGCATCACCGGGATGATATTGGCCATTCCTGCCTATACGGTGCTGCGCGTGGTGGCAAAGGCCTTTCTCAGTGAATATAAAATCGTGAAAAAGATCACCGAAGATATGGCTGACCAGCCCCTGGAAATTCCGGAAGAGGCCCCCGCGGATGAGGCCGCGAACGATAAACCCTGATGGGCTGTGGAGCATTCAACCGCTTTTTCTGATGGATTCCAGGTACAGTTTGACGCTGTTTACGGATACTGTTTTGTCCAAAAAATAGGCCGCAGCCGATTCCTTTTCTTCCGGGCTGGCCCCGGTTTGGGTCAGGATATTATTCAGGTGCATTTTCATATGGCCCTGCTGGATGCCGGTGGTCACGAGGGAACGCAGGGCGGCAAAATTCTGGATCAGGCCGGTAGCGGCTATAATCATCATCAGGTCCCCGGCGCCGGGGTTTTCAAGCATTTCCAGGGAACGTTTGGCAATGGGATGGAGTGAGGTGAGTCCGCCCACCGTGCCTACAGCCAAAGGCAGTTCCATCCAAAATCGGAACATCCCCTGGTCGATGGCACAATGGCTCAAACTCTGGTATTTTCCTGTCCTGGCCGCGTAGGTGTGGCCGCAGGCTTCAATGGAACGGAAATCATTGCCGGTGGCCAAAGCCACGGAATCGATCCCGTTGAAAATGCCTTTGTTGTGGGTACAGGCGCGATAAGGATCCACCTGGGCGATACGCACCGCATGATAAAACCGTTCGGCAAAAGTGAGGGCGTCCATCCTTCCGGGAAAATCACCGAGGTCCGCAATGGGGCATTCGACCCAGGTCCGCACGAGGCAATCGGGAGTATAGTTGGACAGGATGGCCATGATCACGTCGATCTCCCTTTCGTCGCCGTCCAGAGCCGGATCCGACTTAAAAAATTCCTGCAAGGTCGAGGAGAATTGTTCGAGCACCGTATTGATGAAATTGGCGCCCATGGAATCCCGGGTGTCAAACTCCGCGAAGAGCTGGTAGAGCCCGGGTTCCCTCCCCGTGAAGCTTTTCCAGGTCAGGGATTTGAGGCCTCCTCCCCTTTTAAGCATGGACTCCATCAAGCCGCGGGATTCTTCCAGCAGTTTGGGTTTGAGAAGTTCGAACAATTCACCGAAGCGTTCAGGACTGCCTGTCCAGTAAAAATGGACATGGCCGATTTTCAGGTTGTTGATGATCACGGCTTGGATGCCGCCGCGTTCCATCCAATATTTGGCCGCACTGGATGCCGCCGCGACCACGCTGCTCTCCTCCGTGACCATGGGCACACAGTAGGTCTTGCCGTTCAGGACAAAATTGGGTACGACGCCCAGCGGCAGGGGATAATTGCTGATCGTATTTTCACTGATCCCGTCCAGGAGTTCCTGGTGCTCTTGGTTGTCCAGCCAATAACTCTTCAGTTCATGCATGACGTTTTCGGGATCCTTAAAAAAATTCTCGACCAGCCATTTGATCTTGCCGAGTTTGGATAATTTTGAGAAACCGGTAATTGTTTTTGGTTGCATCCTGAGGGTATCCTGTTATCTTACGCGTAAGTATCCATAAGCCATCTGCAGCCCGTCTATCTGTCCCCGGGCATGATCGTAAAGGGCATCATAACTTTTTCTGGCCGGTTGCAGGAAGCCCGAAGCCTGACCGTAAACGGACTTGAACCGCAGCTTTTGCATATAATAATAACCGTCCAGGAAATCTTTGATCCCGCCGGAGATGATCACGCTTCCACATTTTACCTGGTCGCCGAGCCGGGATACGATTTCGTTCACAAAACGGGTCATTTCGCCGGCGGTATGACCGACCCGGCTGAGGTTGTCGTATTCCCCGGTATTTCCCGCCGGGCGTCTTTTCATTTCCAGGGTTGAAAAATTGGTCCCCCCCAGGGCGGCAAATTCTATGGCTGCGAGGGGCAGCTTCAACAGGGCTTCCAGGCTTTCCGGCCCCATGCCTTGCCCGACTTCTTTAACGATCAGGGGCGCTTTGATGTTTTGGAGTGTGCTCACGATGGTTTGAAGGGGGGGATGCAGGATGGGATCGCCTTCCGGCTGCAACCATTCCTGGAGCGGGTTTACATGAATGATGAGGCCATCCGCTTCCAGTCGTTCGATCAGCCGCTCTATTTTATCCCAGGCTTCCTGCAACAGGATCTGTTCCACCTGGGCGATGCCCAGGTTGGCATAAAGGGGCTGATCGCCCATAAATTTTCTGACCTTAAAATCTGAAAGATACTGGTCGGAATCGAGCAGGATCCTGCAGGATCCAAGGCCCATCCCCAGGCCGAAGGCTTTACAGATCCTGGCCAGGCGTTCGTTGATGACCACCGCTTCCGCGGTGCCGCCCGTCATGGATGAAATCCAGATTGGATTTTTCAGGACCTTTCCGTCCCAGGGGGTTTCGGGGATGTTTGAATGGCTCGGGTGCCCGCTGAGCAGCGGTTCATAATAAAACCGCTCATCGGCCTGCAGGGCATTCATCCTGGATTGCAAGGCAAGGTCGAGATGATCTTTCTTGCGCTGATCGGTGAGCTGCGGGCTCTGCTTTTCTTCCATGTGTTGATAAAATTCCGAAATAAATTCCAAATCTTGTCAATACTGAAACAAGCCGGCCGCAAGTTGGTTTAACCGTTCATCACATGTTTGAACGCGGTGACGGTTAAGTCTTTATCCACTTTCTTCAGGTATTGGTCTATGTTCAATTTTGAATCTTTGACGAATTCCTGCTGTAGGAGGGTATTTTCTTTGTAAAATTTATTGAGTTTACCCAGGGCAATTTTTTCGAGCATTTCCTCCGCTTTGCCCTCCTGGCGGGCGACTTCCTTGCCGATCTCGATTTCTTTTTCGATCACGGATTTGTCGACTCCATCAGGAGTGACGGCTATGGGTTTCATGGCTGCGATCTGCATGGCCACATCCTTGCCGGCCTCCAGGTATTGGTCTCCTGCTTTGTTGAGGCCCACGATGACCCCGGCCCGGTTGCCCATATGGATATAAGGAACGACCAGGGGCGCCTCCAGTCTTTCATAACTTTCCAGCCCGATTTTTTCCCCGATGGCGGCTACCATATCGGTGACTTTATCGCCGATGCTGACCCCGTTGAGTTTGAGGGAAAGCAGTTCTTCCAGGCTGGGCGGAAACTGTTCGAGGGCCACCTGGGCGATTTGCCTGGCCGTATTTATAAAATCTTCGTTTTTGGAAACAAAATCGGTTTCGCTGCTCAGCCGGATGACCACGCCTTTGGAGCGGTTGGGAGAAACCAGGGCAATGACCGCGCCTTCTTTGGCTTCCCGGTCGGCGCGCTTAACGGACAATTTCTGGCCCTTTTTTCTAAGGATTTCAATGGCTTTTTCAAAATCGCCGCCGGCTTCACTCAGGGCGGATTTACAATCCATCATGCCTGCGCCGGTCATTTCACGTAATTTTTTTACGTCTGCTGCGGATACTTCACTCATGAATATAAAGAGACTTAAGAATGATAAAAAAAAATAAAATGGATTCTGATTCCCCGAAGGAATCAGGCATTGGCGGCCGCGCCGGTTTCTTCCAGTTCGGCTTTCATCTGACGCCTCTCTTCGAGGCCTTCCTTGATGGCTTCCACCAGCACGGAGGTGATGATGCTTATGGATTTGGAGGCATCGTCATTGGCCGGGATCGCAAAATCCACCAGGTTCGGGTCGCAATTGGTATCGACCATGGCAAAAGTTTTGATGCCGAGCCGGGTAGCCTCCTGCAAAGCGATGTGTTCGTGCCCGATATCTACCAGGAAAAGGGCGTCGGGGAGGCGATTGAGTTGGGATATACCTCCCAGTTCCTTGTCCAGTTTGGCCCTTTCCCGGTCCAGGGTCAGCCTTTCCTTTTTGGTGATGCTGCTGAGTTCATTGCCCGCTGCAAGCATCCTTTCGATGTTGTGCATTTTTTTGATGGAACGGCGGATGGTCGCAAAATTGGTCATCATCCCGCCCAGCCAGCGTTCGGTGACAAAGGGCATGTTCACGGTCCTGGCGGCATTGGCAATGATTTCACGGGCCTGCTTTTTGGTGGCTACGAACATGATTTTGCGTCCGGACTTCACGATGTTCCGCATGGCTGAAGCGGCTTTCTCCAGGTTTTCAGCCGTCCGGTTGACATCGATGATATGGATCCCTTTATGCTCTGCAAAGATGTATTGGCGCATCTTGGGATTCCATTTCCTGCGAAGATGTCCGAAATGCACACCCGCATCTAACATTTCCTGATAGGTTGGAATTTTCATCAGAATAGACTTTAAGTTTGAATTCTTTAAATTAACGTTTAGAAAACTGGAAGCTCTTGCGGGCTTTGGGTTTGCCGTATTTTTTCCTTTCCACTACCCGGGCATCGCGGGTGAGGAGTTTCAGGTCCTTGAGCGGCTTTTTGTGCTCGCCGTTGATTTTCACCAGGCACCTGGAAATACCCATGCGGATGGCTTCGGCCTGGCCTTTAAAACCCCCGCCTGAAACCAGCACTTTCATATCGAAGCCATTTTGTTCCACTTTAGCCGCCTGGAAGGGTTCCAGGAGTTTGGCCTGCATGTTGCGCAACGGGAAATAATCGGCCAGTTCGCGGCCGTTTACCCTGATCTGGCCGGTGCCCTTGGACAGGTAAACCCTTGCTACTGCAGCTTTGCGTCTTCCGACACCATTTATAATTTCCATATATGATTAGTTTAAGTGTATGAGATCAAAGGGTAAGCGTTTCCGGTTTCTGGGCCTGATGGGGATGTTCACTGCCGGAATACAAAAACAATTTCTTGAACATTTGCCTGCCGAGGCTGTTTTTCGGCAGCATGCCTTTGACGGCGTGTTCAAGGATATAGTGCGGCTTCCTGGCATAAAGCTCTTTCGCCGTTTTGGTCTTTTGACCGCCGGGATAGCCGGAATAGCTCTGATATTCCTTGGTCAGCATTTTTTTTCCGGTCATCCTCACCTTATCGGCATTGGTGACGATCACAAAATCCCCCGTATCCACATGCGGGGTATAGGCCGGATTGGTTTTACCTCTCAGGATGGAGGCGATCTTGGTGGATAATCTTCCGAGCGTAAGCCCGTCCGCATCCACGATAAACCATTTCCGTTTGCCCGTAAAATCTTCCTTTTTGGCCGAAATGGTCTTAAAAGATAATGTTTTCACTGGTCACTGAATTTTAATTCTTTTACCTAAAGAGCCGCAAAATTACAGGAATGCGCGCATACCCACAAATTATTTTTGAAAAAATCTTTTTATAACGCCTTGAAAAACAAGTGTTTTTTTGCTCAACCGATTATACGGAGCCTTTTTCTGAACTCAGACCTCAAGCCATTCCTCTGGCAATCAGCTAAGAATCAGGACCTTTCCACGGTTTTGAAGCCGGGAGCCTTATAGGTGGAAGGCTTACCATCCGGTGCCAAAGGGACTTGCGTCAAGCCGGTTCATCGGATGGGTGGTTGATCCCGATGCGGGAAGAAGGCCGGCGGGACTTAAAAATCCTTGCTGAATCGAATCATCCACCACCGGTTGAAATCCTGTTAATTCCAATTAAAAAAATATTAATTGAGCATAGCTTTCCGGAGAGGGTATCAGTTTTTTTCTATTTTTAACGCTTTGAAAAACCATAATATCTTATACTAAATGTATTTCAACTCAGATCTTCAGGCTGAAAACACCTATGATGCGATCGTGGTCGGTTCCGGTATTTCCGGAGGCTGGGCTGCCAAGGAATTGACCGAAAAAGGGCTGAAAGTGCTGGTCCTCGAGAGGGGTCGCATGGTCAAGCACGGGGAATATCCAACTGCAGCGCTTGCACCCTGGCAACTGCCCAATGGCAACCGGGTGACCCGTGAAGAGGCTAAAGATTACGAAAAACAATCCCGCACCGGATATACCATCTCCCAGGCGACCAAGCACTGGTTTGTCAAGGATACCGAACATCCCTATTCCGAAACCAAACGGTTTGACTGGATCCGGGGGTACCATGTCGGGGGAAGGTCCCTGATGTGGGGCAGGCATTCATACCGCCACAGCGACATCGATTTTACCGCGAATGCCAAAGACGGGCATGGCACCGACTGGCCGATCCGTTACAAGGACATTGCCCCCTGGTACGATTATGTGGAATCCTTCGCCGGAATCAGCGGGATGAAAGAAGGCCTGGAACAATTGCCCGACGGTAAATTTTTACCTGCCATAGAACTAAACTGTGTGGAGAAAAAAGTCAGGGAATCCCTCATGGTCAAATACAAAGGCGCCCGGGTCCTGAGCAGCGGCCGGGTCGCCAATCTCACCCAGGAGCACAACGGCCGTTCCAAATGCCAGTTTAGAAACCTGTGCAGCCGGGGATGTCCATACGGAGCCTATTTCAGCAGCCAGTCTTCGACCCTGCCGGCTGCAGAGAAAACGGGCAGGCTCACCATCCGGCCAAACTCGATCGTAAATTCAGTGATTTATAATCCCGAGACCAAAAAGGCAACCGGGGTCCGGGTCATCGATGCCGAATCCAAAGAAAGCATGGAATTCCAGGCCAAGGTTATTTTCCTCTGCGCCTCCACCATCAATTCCACCTGGATCCTTATGAACTCCGCCACCGAAATCTACCCCGATGGACTGGGATCCTCCAGCGGGGAACTCGGCCACAACCTGATGGACCATCATTTCAGGGTCGGAGCCAGCGGGGAGATGCCGGGATTCGAGGATATGTATTATTTCGGAAGAAAACCCGGAGGCATCTACCTGCCCCGGTTCCGGAACGTCGGACAGGACAAACAAAAGGACTTCCTTCGCGGCTATGGTTACCAGGGAGGAGCTTCCCGCACCGGGTGGCAACGTTCGGTCAAAGAACTCAGTTTCGGCGAGGATTTAAAAGAAACGCTTGGCATGCCGGGCCAGTGGACCATGGGATTGGGCGGCTTCGGCGAATGCCTTCCTTACCACGAAAACAAGATGACGCTTAACAAGGACCTCCTGGACAAATGGGGCCAGCCCACGGTGACCTTCGATTGTGAGTTTAAGGAAAACGAAATGAATATGCGCAAGGATATGGGCAGTTCCGCGGCTGAAATGCTCGAAGCGGCCGGTGCAAAAAACATCCGGGTAAACATGCCCAACGACAATGCACCCGGCCTCGGCATCCATGAAATGGGTACGGCAAGGATGGGCACCAGTCCTAAAAACAGTGTACTGAATGCCCACAACCAGGTCTGGGACTGCCTGAATATCTATGTGACCGACGGAGCCTGCATGACCTCCGCCTCCTGCGTGAATCCTTCCCTGACCTATATGGCCCTCACCGCGCGTGCCGCCGACCACGCCGTGAATGAACTGAAGAAAATGAATATGTAAATCCTTTTTTAAAATTTGAAATTATACAAGATCATGGATAGAAGAGAAGCGTTGAGAATCAGTGCCCTGCTCATGGGCGGTTCTTTATCCGCTGCCACCATTGCCGGGGTAATGAATGGCTGCAAAGCCAGTACCGTCCCGGACTGGACCCCTGCCTTTGTTTCCAAAGAACTCGCCAACAGCCTGGCTGAACTTTGCGAAACCATCATTCCTGCCGGAAAAACACCGGGCGCGAAAGATGCCAAAGTAGAACGGTTCATCGACGTGATGATGAAGGAGGTCTTCAAACCGGAAGACCAGGAAACTTTTACTAAGGGCCTGAAACAACTCGATTCAGACGCCCGGTCCAAATATGGCAAAGCCTTCGACAAAATAAAACCTGAAGAAAGGGTAGAAATGGTCAAAGCCATGGATGATGAACTGAGAGAGCGTAAAGAGCAACCCGCTTCCAAACCGTTCTATGACCTGGTCAAGGAGTTGACCGTCACCGGTTATTGCACTTCCGAACCTGGCGCAACCCAGCACCTAAAATATGTTGCCGTGCCCGGAGATTACAAGCCCTGCATTCCGCTGTCGGAAGTCGGAGGCACCTGGGCGATTTAAGTGGGTGGTGCTTGGTGGTTAGTGGATGGTGGATCGTCAAACTTGCCAACTTGCCAACTTGCCAACTTACTAACTTGCTAACTTGCTAACTTTAATATACTTTCTGTAAAACAAAAAGGCAAGCCCCAATGCCAGGAAGGGAGCCAAACCAAGTATATATCCAAGGCTGATCAGCAGATTTGGGAATAGTGGAGCCTGTGAGCCCTGGCTTTGATATCCGGCCCAGAAAGCGGGAAAAGCCTGGCCAAAACGGGCATTGCGGATAAAATTCAATTGCATATTTCGTATGGCTTCGTCCTTTGGCTGTCCCGCACGCAGAAAACGGTACACCCGGACGACCTGCTCCTTGGAAAGATCGTCCCTAATGGGCCAGAGGGTGCTGATCACACTACGGCTTCCGGCCTGGAAAAAACTTCGGGCAAGGGACATCATCCCTTCTCCGGATACGTATTTGCCGGTGCCGGATTCGCAGGCGCTTAAAAATACCAGGTCCTGCGGCAGATGCATCACACCGAGTTCACCCGCAAGCAGGGTATCCTCCTGGAGCCGGATAAAACTTTCTCCAAATTGGTCCTCGTTGGAATAGGCGTGGCTGGCAATGTGTAAAATGCGGCCCTGTCCCGCAAACTTCATAAAATTGGCGCGATTGGCCTCCGGCCCGAAAAAATCGGAGGCCCTCCCCAAGAGGCTGGAGATTTCCTTCGTTTCCTCCCGGTTGTATGTCAGGTCATGAAAGACCGGCGCAAAGGAAACCAGGGACTTTTTACCGGAGCCTTGTTTTCCTACATCCGTCTTCCGGGTCTGGTCCAACCACAAGGCCAAAGAGTATTGTGAACTGATCACATGTTCGCGAACCAGGTAGGGCCATTTTTTATAATCGGAATCCCCGACTTCCTCTGTCAAAAGGATGCCAAAAGGCAGCCTTGCCAATTCAAGATCAGGCATGAGGACCAGCCTGCGCTTCAGGTATGGCTTTATGGGCTGCAAGAGCCCCCGGAATAATTTTAAAGCAGATTGCCGGTATAAGGAATCCCTAAGCCTGGTATACCTGGATTCATGGGCCATGGATATGCTCAGCCGAAGATCATTGATATCCTGCCCGATGGTGTCCGGGTGCCCGGGCAAGCGGTATAATCCAATATGGTCCGCATTGATCAAAAGTGCGTAGATCCTGGATTTGCCCTTAAAATACTCCAACAGGGTGGTCTCCTGGTCCAGAAGGGATTGCAGGTGGGAGAGGCTGCCCCACCTCTTTTCAGGCTGCCGGGTATACATCCGCTTGAGGTCCCGAACCTGCATCTGTAAACTATTATGCCGGCCCAGGAGGGAATCATAAGCCGGGCCGCCTAGCTCCAGTTGCGTTTTAACCTCCCGGAGTTCCGAAGACAACCTTGTGAATTTGATCAGGTCCTGGTGACTGATGCTTTTCCTAAGCCCGTATTCGGAATGCAGGTTGAATGATTTACCCGCTTCAAAACAGGTCAGGACGGATTCATAGTCCGGGACATAGGGGGTTGAAGGATCTGTATACGTTTCCAGGGCCAGGTCAAGGATGGGCATCAGTCTCCGCACAAAACTCAGCCGGTCCTCATCCGAGATCAGGTCGTTCCGGATCGATTGCAGCCCGGTAATAAAATGCTTAAGTAATTTTGTTTTTTTTTCAAGAAAAAAGGCATCCCTGCATTGCACATAGCCCTGCTCATGATACTGAATGCCCTTCATGACGGTTTCCAGAAGCTGGGTCCTGAGCCCCAGGTCGCCCCATAGGGAATCGGATGATCTATGGATACTCAGGTGGTACAAGGCGGAATCCATGGCATCCGACATGGCCAGGAAATCCCCGGAAGTAACCGCCAATCCGGCTTTAGCCCTGAAATAAGCAGCCAGGTCCACCGGATGCCTGATCTGTTTTTCCAACCGGGCCAGGATGGGTATACAACTGTCCCTCCGGTTAAATTTTAAGAACAGGTCGAGCTTTGCGAATTGTACGGTCAGATCTTCCGACACCAATGCATTCAAATCCATCCGGGAGACGAGTTTCAGGCCCTCTTCCCAACCCAGGGCGTCGCTTTGCAATTGAGCAAATAAATAATCTTTTTCCCGGGTCAGCGAGTAGGCGCTGGATTTTTGAATATTCTGGTATTGCAAAAGATAGGTATCATACAACTGCCGGTCACCGGACTTTTGAGCCAGGTCCAACAGTTTTTCCAGGGCTATTTCTTCCGATTCCTGGGTTAGCGGCCCGGTGCGGGAAAAAACCTGGTCCGCCTTCCTGGCTTGTTTCAGCGCTTCATAAAAATAATTGCGCGCTTCCACATATTCATGGGCGTCCATGGCCATCTTGCCCAGCCGCCGGTAGCATTGAAACAAACGGTGGGCCAGGGACTCGCTGCTGCCCCGTATGGGGTCCTCGCCGTAAAACTGAGGATGATCCAGTAAAAATTTGATGGCTGCATTGAGTTGCGATACCGCCTGGTCGACCTTTTTTTTATCTTCCAGAAAATCAGCATAATAGATGTAATAGGCAAATTGCCGGACCGCGGTCTGGAAGGAATGGGCTTCGCCGCTCCGTCGATCCAAACTTTCCCGGATTGCATTCAATTGGTCCTCCAGTAAGGAATCCAGGGATAGTTCCCGGTATGCCTCGGTAAGGTATAATTCAGCCAGGTTGTGGAACCGGCTCCCGATGGGACCTGCACTTTGTGATGCCTGCTTCAATAAGTCCTGGCAAAGGGTGATGGAGATCGGGTAATTTCCGTTTTCCTGGGCTTCATTGATCAGTTTCAATAAATGATCCAACCTGATAGAATCCGGCTGGGATGCGCAAACCGGAAGGGAATGGAAAAATACCGATAAGAGGAAAAGGCAGTTCAGTTGACAAACCTTGGTACGGTGTAAGAAAGCCCAAGCCATAATATTTGTCTGAAAAAACCTTGAACCTGTGATTTAAATACGGGTGAGAAAAGGTAATTCCTCCTAAGAAACTACAAACCACCCCTTCCAAATATAAAGACTTAACGGCCTTAAGGTGAACTTTAATTTCTTCTGACTTTTAATCGGATTTCCAGCGGGCTTGATCCCGGACCGGAAAAAATACGGATGATGACGTTGGTGCCCCGGTAGGCTTTTACCCTTGATTCCGACTCCGGCTTTGGACTAAGGTAATAAAGCGTATCCGTGGCTTCTGCCCCGGGGCTTAGAGAGACCGGGGTGGTCCGCTTGTCATAATCAACCAGCACCTTGCCGGTTTCATCCAGAATTTCAGCATCGAAATTGGAAAAGTCCACCATGTCATTCAACAAGGAGTTCTGGTAAATTTCCGCGGCCATGACATAACAGGGCGGGGATTGTCTGCAATCTGACGATTTTGACATGGAATATTATTTATGAGGATTAAACCCGAAAGTCCTTAGGAAAAAAGCCATGACCCTGCCAAACCAGCCGGTGTTGTAGATCTGCTTGACGGTCCCGAAACTGGCTTCAATCGATTCTTCGGTGAATAAGGCCGGCCGCTTGAGCTCGGCCTGCCTTAACGCCTCCTGCATAAGTTTACTGTAATGGAGGGCTATACCCGGCTCGTCCTTAAGTTTGCTGTCTTCCATGAGCTGTCCGTAAGCCCTGAATTTCAATTCATCTACCAGAAATACTTTTGAATAATCCAATGACATAAGCTGGTTTGTTAAATATTTTAAAATGTATTTCTTTTTGGAAAGGTTACCTGAATTTCCATTTTTTTTATTAAGAAATGAAAAAAATAAAAAAGACATCACAACAAATTGATTTATAATTATTTATATTTGAATGATTAATTATTACCCTTTAAAAGACGGACATTCTAAAAACAAAAGACATTTATGGCAAAGGAGACTGATGAAGAATTGGTGAACATGATAAAATCAGGTGGGCCCGCCAGGGAAAAGGCGCTTCATCGGATTTACACCGATTCGAATATCAGGGAGAAAATCATCGCCATGATCACCAATAACAATGGAAATCAACAGGATGGAGAGGATATGGTCCAGGAGGCCATCATCGTAATGGATAAAAATATCCGGGAAGGCCGGTACCGTACGGAAGGGAATCTGCAATCCTACCTGTTTGCCATCGGTAAATATCTGTGGATGAATCAGCTCCGCAAGAAAAAACCCATGCTGAAGGGCAGTTTCTCCGATTTAGAAATGACCGGTGATCCTGACGAGCCGGACCATTTCCTGCTGGATGAAGAACGCAAGATGAAGTTGCAGGCTATCCTGTCCAGACTGGGCAACCGTTGCCAGGAAATTCTGAGCCTCTGGCAGCTTTCTTTCAGTATGGAAGAAATTGCAGCCCAGTTGAAACTCAACGATGCATCCACTGCCCGCAAGGCAAAATACGATTGCCAGCAACAACTGATCAAACTAATACAGAAATCCTCCCTCACCAAATCCGACCTTACATGAATCAAATCATACCCGACGAGGCCTTACTCGACCAGTTTGAAGCCTATCATTCCGGGCGCATGAACACGGAAGACCAAAACCGGTTTGCCAACCGGCTGGCCACAGAGCCCGGATTCAACGAATCTTACCATGGCTTTCTGACCAGCCGGGAAGCCATCGAAATCAAGATCTCCGATGACCTTAAAGCCAAAATGAAAAAATGGCAAAAACAAAGTTTGCCCGGAGGGCTTTCAGAGGCCGGGCGCATTCGCCGCCTGCCCTGGTCCGCCTGGGCGGCGGCCGCTGCCCTCTTATTCCTCCTGACTTTTGGTTTTATACAATACCGGTCGGTGCAGTCCTATCCCCTGGATGCCATCGACGAATATCAGCCGGTCCAGGCCCTCACGCTGAGGAACGGAGACCAGGATTCCGGCCTGAACGGAATCATCCGCGATTACACCAGTGAGGCCGCCACTTTAGATCAGACCATTTCCGCCCTTTTAAAAATCAGGCCGGAAACCCCGGGGAATGAATATCAAAAGGCCCAAAGCTACCTGGCAAAGCTCTATTTACGGCAGGGACTTTGCGCGGATGCCGCTGCAGCCTATCTGCGGAGCGGTGAACTTGAAGGCGCCCGGGACGAAGCCGAAATCGGCGCTGTGCTTTGCCTTATCCGGGAAGGTCATACCCGGGAAGAGATCAACGGAGCCTTGAAACCCATCCTTGACCATCCGAACCATTCTTATGCCCTGGCCGCCCGGGAAATAGATCAAAAAATAAATGGCTTCTGGTGGAGATTATTTAAATAAAAGTTCAGCCTATCACACCCATCACAGTCGTCCGGGAATTCTTCGACCATATCGGGGATTTGTTTTTTCCCCGGATATGCCTGGCTTGTGATAAAAACCTTCAGGCCAGGGGGCACCTGTTCTGCATTCATTGTTCCTATACCATAGCCATTACCGACCAATGGAAAAAACCGGAAAATGAGTTCACGGAAAAATTTGCCGGACGGCTGAAACTGGAGCAGGGTGCGGCGCTCTACCGTTTTGTACCCGGCGGACAGCTGCAGCAGGTGATTCACAAGCTCAAATACCAAAACAGGCCGGATATCGGCATCCACCTGGGCCGCACAGCAGGCCACCAGATCCACCGGTACTGGCCGCTTCCGGATCTTATCGTACCGGTACCGCTCCACCCGAAAAAATACTGGCAAAGAGGTTATAACCAGGCTGAACAGATAGCCAGGGGCATTGGGGAAATCACCGGTATCCCAGTCCTGCCCAATGCCCTCGAAAAGACCGGGTACACCCGGTCACAGACCCGTCTCCACCGGCTCGAACGCATGCAAAACATGGAAAAGTCTTTCGTGCAGCACCCGTCCGTAAAAATGATTGGCAAACATGTGCTGCTTGTCGACGACGTGCTCACGACGGGGGCCACCCTGGAAGCCTGCGCCCTGGAAATCCTTCGGAACCCGGGAAGCAGGGTAAGCATGTGCACCCTTGCCATGGGAAGGAGAATTTAACGGACACTTCCTTTCCCCAATCATAGTCATACCCCCTATATTTAGGCCATGACAGCAACTGAACTCGTAAAAAAAGAATGTCTCCGGCGAATAAATGAAAGCCATGAAAAAATAATATCCTCACTGGCCGGGTTTACCCAGGAAGAGATCTGGTGGAGACCCAATCCCGCCAGCAACAGTATGGGCAATATCATCCTGCACCTCTGCGGCAACCTGACTCAGTATGTCCTCAGCAGCCTTGGCGGATGGCCGGATCAGCGCCAGCGCTCCATGGAATTTGAAGAGCAGGGTCCTGTCCCGGTAAAGGAATTGTTTGACAAACTGGAAGAGGTCATGAGGAATGTCAATGAGACCATCCATGCCTGCAATGACTATGAACTGATGCGGGTACGCCCCGTCCAATGTTTTGAAGAATCAGGTATCGGCATTCTCATCCATGTGACGGAACATCTTTCCTACCACACCGGCCAAATCGTCTATTTCGTCAAGTGGAAAACCGGGAAGTCCATGCATTTTTATGACGGAGTGGACCTGGAAGCCAGGGGTGAAGGGTGATTGGTGAAGGGTGATTGGTGGGTGGTGATTGGCGCTCCGAACCTCCAACCTCTAACCTCCAACCTCTTACCTCTAACCTCTAACCTTAATATTTCTAAACGCAATCTCCCCTCCATGATTCTGCAGGCCGATGCGCCCGGTTTTATTCAGGCTCCAGCCTTTAAACGGTTTGAATTTTGATTTGGCCACCAGGGCGGTGTATTCTTTGGACCCGATTTCGTATTCCACACATTTAACTCCGTTGAGCCAATGCTCGACACGG
The DNA here is from genome assembly GCA_029557915.1 of Bacteroidota bacterium. GTDB lineage: Bacteria > Bacteroidota > Bacteroidia > Chitinophagales > Saprospiraceae > JADJLQ01. The sequence goes on from JAKQHS010000094.1 coordinate 50,455, forward strand.
TTGCCTTTTTTAATCACTCCGGCTGTATTCCACTGACCGGCAGCATTGAAGGTTGCACCCTGGCAGGACATGAGGTCGTAATTGTCGGCGGTCAGGTGATTGGTTGCTGCTTCCATTTCATGCGTGTTCACATAGTTGTTGTCCACAAGCTGGAACTCCGGCGCAGTCTGCCAGATTGCCAGTTTGGGATTTTCATTGACCAGGTAAAACAGGCCGCTGTTTGCAGAGTCGGCGAGTTTGAAGTCAAACTTCAGTTCAAAATCCCCGAAGGTATCCCGGGTTACCAGGTCGCCGCCTACCATAGCTCCATGTGGGCCTTCCGGCTTAAGTACGATCTGGCCGTCCATCACTTTCCAGGTATGGGGGATGCTGTCTCCGTTGTACACCCTCCAAGCGTCAAGGCTTTTCCCGTCAAAAAGCAGTTTCCAGCCGGAAGCAGCTTCGGCATCGGTGAGCATATTGTTGGAGTCCACCACCATGGCGGTGGTATCCGCCGCTGGGGCGGTTCCGGTGTCAGACATCTCCTTGTTCTTGCAGAAAGTAAGGGCCAGGGGTAATATAAAGAAGAACAGTTTTTTCATGATACGTTTTTTAATTGGCACAAAGTTAAAAAGGGCTTCAGGCATTGTGGGCCAGGATCTCCGTTAACGATCTTCAAATCCCCAGTATTTTCCGTCCCATTTCCACATTGCAAACGTCAGGGGTTTCTAATCCTGCATACGCCCGGGCCGAAGAATATTTCCACTCCAAGGTCTCCCGGACCAGACCAGAAACCATTGGATTGTCATGTATATAATGAAAACATGCGTAGGCATAATCATTTCCTGTGGTAAACCGGAAGTCGGTTTTGCCATTGGATTTTTTTAAGGTGACAAACTGATCGATCCATCCATTTTTTGATTTGCACTTTGCCCTGAAAAGACTTCCGGTCCAACCGTTTTCTTTGTTTATGGCGCGGGTATACGATCGGAGCAAAATGCCAATGGCTTCATTGATTGAAATTTTTGAATGGTCATTGGATTTTTCCCATCGGTCAGTATAAATTCCTGAAAAAACATTTCCAAATTTTATCTCTCTTCTTTGTCTTTCAATTGAGTTCACATACAGCCTGAGCGATTTCCTTTCTATTAAGTCGCGATTTATATAAATCAGCCAGTGAAAGTGATTTGGCATCAGGCAATAGGATATAATGTCAGCAAATGGCGTGATGTACATTTTCATTTTCCATAAAAAGTATTGATAGTTTTCGTCGGAAAAAAATATCGGTCGACGATTATTCCCTTGATTATAAACATGATAGAGCTGGTTCGCATATAAGTTCATTTTTAAAAATAGGTGGAAATGCTCAAAAATGAAGGGGTGACTTAAGCGAAGGGGTGACTTAAGTCATCCCCTCACTTAGGGCATTGTCTATTTTTTCATCTATATTTGTCGAATTATCCGACATATCATGTATCTCAACGCCCACAGCTATTTCAGCCTCCGGTACGGCACCCTCTCCCCTTCGGAGCTGGCCACCGGAGCGGCCGCCCTGGGCCATACCTGGATGGCGCTCACGGATATAAACAATACTTCCTGCAGCTTCGAATTCCTCCAAGCTTGCCAAAAAGCGGGGCTCCGGGGCCTCCTCGGCATCGAATTCCGGGACCCGGAACACCGTTATCTCTATACGGGGATCGCCCAAAATGCCGCCGGTTGGCATGAACTCTGCGCCTTGCTGACCCGGAGTTCGCTCAGCGGGGAGCCCCTGCCCGCCCTGGCCCCTCCCCTGGAACACTGTTTTGTGATCTACCGCTCCCTGCCCAAGCCGCTCGCCGATTTCGCCCCCCACGAATATTACGGGGTCTCCCCCGCCGAAGTGGGCGGCCTGTATTCATCCCCCCTCCGGAAGGACCCCGGGCGGCTCCTGGCCTTTGCCTCTGTCAGCCATCGCGACCGGGAAGGCCACCGCATACATAAACTGCTGCGCTGCATCGACCGCAATATCGTGCACACCCGACTGGAAGCGGCCGATACGGCCCCGGTCACGGACAGCCTGGTGAGCCGGGACTCGCTGCTGCAGGCTTATGCCCAATATCCTGAACTGATCCGGAGGACCGAACAAGTCGCCGACCAATGTTCGATCAGCCTCGAGTCCGGCACGGGGGTCAACCGCCGTACCTTCACCGGCACAGCGGGCGGAGACTATGAACTCCTCACCAAACTGGCCCGGGAAGGTTGCCGCCGGCGGTACGGAACCACACACAAAAGGGCTGCAGAACGTACCGAAAAAGAATTGCAGGTGATCTTCAAACTGGGCTTCGCCGCCTATTTCCTCATCACCTGGGACGTCGTGCGATATGCCCGGAGCGCGGGCTACCACCATGTGGGCCGGGGCAGCGGGGCCAACAGCATCGTGGCCTACAATCTCGGCATCACCGACGTGGATCCCCTCGAACTCGACCTTTATTTCGAGCGCTTCATCAACCCGCACCGGTCCTCGCCTCCCGACTTTGACATCGACTTTTCATGGAGCGAACGCGACGATGTCACCGACTATATTTTCAAACGTTATGGACATGAATACACCGCCCTGCTGGCCACTTACAATACCTTCAAGGGCCGGTCCATCATCCGCGAACTAGGTAAGGTATTCGGCCTGCCTAAAAACGATATCGACCTCATCGTCGACGAGCCCCTGGCCTCCGACAAACACCATCCCTGGGCAAAACATATTTTCCGTTTCGGCAAAAGCATCGAAAACTTTCCCAACTACCTCTCCATCCACGCGGGGGGCATCCTCATCAGCGAGCGGCCGCTCAACGAGCATACCGCCCTGCAGATGATGCCCAAGGGTTTTGCCATCACCCATTTTGACATGTACGGCGCCGAAGACCTCGGTTTCCACAAATACGATGTCCTCAGCCAGCGCGGCCTGGGCCATATCAAGGACGCGGTGGACCTCATCAAACGCAATAAAAGACAGTCCGTGGATGTACACGACATCGCCCGCCTCAAAGAAGACCCGAAGGTGAGGGCCCAGCTCCGTTCGGGCCATTGCATCGGTTGTTTTTACATCGAATCGCCGGCCATGCGCGGGCTGCTGCACAAACTGCGCTGCGACGACTACGTACACCTGGTGGCGGCGAGCTCCATCATCCGTCCGGGGGTGGCCCAGAGCGGCATGATGCGGGAATACATCGAACGGTTTCACCACCCGGAAAAAATCCAGTACCTCCACCCGGTCTTTGAAAAAAACCTCAAAGAAACCTATGGCGTCATGGTCTACCAGGAAGACGTGATGAAGATCGTGCACCATTTTGCCGGCCTCGACCTCGATGAGAGCGACGTGCTGCGCCGCATCATGACCGGCAAAAAAAAATCATCCGACACCTTCCTGCGGCTGAGGGATAAATATTTCGCCAACTGCAAGGCGCGCGGTTATTCCGAGGCCCTCACCCAGGAAGTCTGGAGGCAGATCGAAAGTTTCAGCGGGTATTCGTTCTGCAAGGCGCATTCGGCCAGCTTCGCCGTGGAGTCTTTCCAGAGCCTCTTTCTCAAAACCTATTATCCCCGCGAATTCATGGTGGCCGTGATCAACAATTTCGGCGGCTTTTACAATACCGAGCTCTATGTACACGAGGCGCGCATGTGCGGGGCCATCATCCATGCCCCCTGCGTCAACCGCAGCACCTACCTCACCACCCTCTACGGCGACGACTTGTTTATCGGTTTTGTCCACATCCAGAACCTCGAACAGAATGTGGCCGTGCGCATCGTCGAAGAACGGCTGGCCAACGGCCCTTACCGCAGCCTCGAGGATTTTGTACAGCGCATCGACGTCAGCAAGGAACAGCTTGAGATCCTCATCCGCATCAATGCTTTCCGCTTCACCCGCATGAACAAATACGAACTGATGTGGGAAAAAAACATGGTGCACAACCCCCAGGTCAAATACGCCCAGAACGGCAATTTTTTCCCCGATGCCGCCGATCAATACTCGCTGCCCGAACTGGACGAAGGCCGTTTCGAACAGGCTTTTGACGAAATCGAACTGCTGGGTTTCCCGCTTTGTTCCCCCTTCGACCTGCTGGCAGAACCCTTTAAGGAAGACATCCTGGCCAGGGATATGCCCGCCCACCACCGCCGGACGGTCACCATGCTCGGGTACTATGTCACCCGCAAATGGGTGAGCACCAAAAACAACAAACTCATGAGTTTCGGCACCTGGATCGACCGTGAAGGCCGCTTTTTCGACACCACCCACTTCCCGCCTTCCCTGGAAGCCTACCCTTTTAAAGGCAAGGGCGTCTACCGCATCCGGGGCAAGATCGTGGACGATTTTGATTTTAAAAGCCTGGAGGTGATGGACATGGAAAGGTTGCCGTATCGGAAGGACGAGAGGTATTGAACCCAAACCATGCAATAGAGTTTCTATTACAAACCGGAATGCCTGCAAATACTGGCACTTCCCGGCCGAAGAGGTCGATTTATTATTAAGGTCGGCCTCCCATTTTTATCCTCACCATAGGAGTGCCTATGTTTGCGGTAAAAATAGACCGGGAGCGCCAGTCTTTATTGGCCTTCCGGTTTTCATTACGAAACTCTATTGCATGATTTGGGTTGAAGAATGAAAAAATAAAGCCGAATTATTGAGCTCTGCCTGATGGAGTGCGCAAATCAGGATTCCAGGTTACTTTAAACCAAAGGGGTTCACCATTGCGATAAAATTAAAAGCCTTAGCATTGTGAATCCATTTATTTAAATTAATATAGATCGACAATTATACAGGAGTGAAAAAAAAACTACTCATCAATTGGCTCTATTACCATCCGGTCGGGCATGTCATCGAGCCGCTGAAACTGGCAAAGGGATATCAATTGGCAAACAAAAATTTAGAAGTATACCTGATAATCAATGCCGATTCCCCCCGGGAGCTTCCTGACGCCTGTCCATGGATTAAAAAAACTTATACCGTCTCACTGGATGAAGTTCAACGGTGTGGGGCGGGTGCCCTTCAGAAAATCCCAAAAAAATGGGACTATGTCATTACCGATAACCGGGCAAGGTGGTTGGTATCCGGGAGAGATAATGAAAACCTGATTCATGCCCAAGACTTATTGAAAAAATTATTGGTGGCAAAGGTCAAAAAGGGATATGTAGAACAATCCGGAATACAGAAAGAGAGCATACTGCCGATTGTGGGCAATCCTAAAATTAAACTTCCTGTTCCGGATAAAGCCAGGGATTTTGCAAAGAAATTTAAACACAGAGGTCCTAAAATAGCCATTCTGTTAGGCGGTTCCTCAGGTAAGAATCGAAGCCCGGGCCTGAAATCATGGTTAAGGATATGCCAGGCGCTCGTTGCGGCCATTCCGGATCTGAAAATTTATTTTACCGGGGTATCCCGGAGTATAAATGGAAGAACTGCGACCAGAGATTTTAACCGGGAAGATGTGGATGATCTCATCAACAGGTTGCCCGGTGCTGAATATGCTTACGATTTAGGGCTGTGGAATCAAATAGCCCTGATCGAAACCTGCGACATTTTTCTTTCTCCACATACAGGATTTGCCTTTATTGCGCCCCTGGTCAATACACCCTGGCTGGAAATAGCCACCTGCCCCTGGCCGGCTTATATCTTCAATGACCTTCCCTTCTATTCCGTTTTGCCGGACTGCGGATCATACCCCGGTTGGGGTAATCCGCTTAAAGGTTGTGGGAAATTGTTACAGGAAAATAAAAAAGCACGCTGCGTTTCCGATCGGTCATTAAAAAAGAAAATACCAGAAATCGTGAGAGGAGCCAGATACCTGTTGGATAAAAAATTTACCTACAAAAAAGCCATCAGCCTTCACCTGAAAAAGATCCGTAAAAACTATCCGATACAGCATTTCTTTTTCTTAGGGGGCATTGAAGGCTTAACCCACACTCCTGGTGAACCAATACCTAAAAACCAGTCTTAGGGGTCATTCTTCCTCAATTAACTCAATCCCTGCCACTTCGGATACCCGTTTATGTTTTACCGAAACCGGAATCAGTTTGATGTGGTGCTTTCCCCCGGGTATCCGGATAGCCCCTAATCGCATATTTGCCCATTCTTTTTCATAGGCTTCCTTCCTTTTCACCCGGTCCGGGCTGGGAAGAAAAGGGGGATCAAAAGAATCGGTGACCGTAGCCTGAATGCTTTGCTCTCCGAGTCGGACCGAAATGACGGATCCCAAATCGGTTGGGGGGCAGGTATATTTCAGCAGTACTTCAAAGACACGCATGGTATCCGATTCTACCAGCCAGCGAATGGTATCTGCAGTGGAAGACCAGTTGACCAGCCAATCATGCGCCCAGCCGTGGCCTTCGGCAAATCGGAGATTACCGGTGTATTCCGCTTCATAAGCGGGCAGGAGGATATGACTGGTATTCAGAGCGATGGCTTTCTCCGGCTTGTAGCCTTGCCGGACCGAGGCAAACCACTGGTCATACTGATTTTTCAGGTTCCCTGCCAACTCGGTTTGTTCCGGTGCCAGGTTGGTGGTTTGACCGGGATCCTTGACCAGATCGTATAAATAATGGGCAGTATCCCGGACCACCAGGCGATGGGTAGCAGTCCGGACCGCACCCGGATATGAAATGAGGTTTTTATTCAAGAAAGCGACATGGGTAAACAGGGTCCGGGAAGGAAATTCCGCATGGTGGCCAAGGATCTGGGTCGAAAAGTCCATTCCATCTATAGGCTTGGTCATCACCGGATCCAAACCGCACAAGCCGGTGAGGGTAGGATACCAGTCGATATGTGCCAGCGGCTGATTGATTTTTCTCCCCGCTTCAATTTTTTCAGGCCAACGGATCAGTGCAGGTACCCTGACCCCGCCTTCATCAACCTGTCCTTTGATCCCCTTCATACCGCCATTAAATCGGACTCCATTGGGCCCATTGTCGGACATGAAAATCACGATTGTGTTTTTTTCGAGGCCCGTTTCTTCCAAGCTCTTCAGGACACGACCGATGGAGTAGTCCATATGATCCACCATGCCATAGAGGGAAGCCAGTTCATCATCCAGTCCCATCGCCTTGTATTTGTCGAACCAGGCATCCGGCAACTGGAAAGGGCTGTGGGGTGCATTATAAGGCAAATAACAAAAGAACGGCTGGTCTTTATTCCGGCCAATAAAATCGATAGCCCGGTCCGTCAGGATGTCGGTAATATAACCTTGCGTTTTAACGGTATGGGACAAACTGTCCAGGCCGGTATTAAAATAATTGGTCAAGTGCCCGGCGCAAAAACCGATAAATTCATCAAATCCCTGGTCTTCCGGCCGGTGGGGAAAATGTGAACCATTGTGCCATTTCCCAAAACAACCGGTCCTGTAACCGTTGGCCTTGAATAGTTCGGCCAGGGTCGTTTCGTCCGCATCCATGACCTCATAGCCGTTGGAAACCGAAGTCACCCCGGTGCGCAAATGATACCTTCCGGTCAGAAGGCTGGCCCGTGTGGGCGCACACAATGGGCTGACAAAAAACCGTTCAAATTCAAGGCCCTCCTGAATCAGCCGGTCCAGGTTGGGTGTTTGAAGTAACGGGTTGCCATGAGCGGACAGATCCCCCCAGCCCTGATCATCGGATAAAATAAAGACGACATTGGGTTGATCGTCCTGCCGGGAATCACAGCCCAAGGCAAGGCAAAAAGCAAGGAACAATCCTGGCACCAGATTTTTTATCCTTCCCATATTTTTTAAAAGTAATGAAATCCGCCGCTCAATAAAAACACTATCTTCATTCCCATGCCCCAACCCGCGAATCCATCCTTTTACCCTTGACCTTTTGCCGTTAACCTTTTATGCTAAACCTTTCTACCCTTTTACAGGAAAACAGCCGGAGATACCCCGATAAAACAGCCATCCTTTTTGGAGAGTCGGCGCTGACTTATACCCAGGTAAACGGAGCGGCCAACCAGGTGGCCAACGGTTTGCTGCAACTTGGAATAAAACCTGGCGATAAGGTGGCCCTGACCTGCCCAAACCTTCCCTGGTTTCCGATCATCTATTATGGAATCTTAAAAGCCGGGGCGGTAGTGGTTCCATTAAGCGTACTGCTGAAAAAGGATGAAATCGCCTATCATCTCAGGGACAGTGATTCCAAAGCTTATTTCTGTTTTACAGGGACGGATGAAATACCGATGGGCAGAATGGGCCTTTCCGCCTTCGAAGAAACGGAGGGATGCGAATATTTTTTCCTGATCATGCCCAAACCGGATATGCCGCCGTCCATCGAAGGATGCAATACCCTGGGGAGTCTCCTTGCAGGGCAATCCCCTCATTTTGATACCGTTCAAACGTCCGCGGAGGATACAGCGATCATCATCTACACTTCCGGGACTACGGGAAAACCAAAAGGCGCTGAGCTCACGCACAATAACCTGATGCATAATGCCATCCTTTGTGTGGACCTGCTTTACCTGGACAAGGAGGACCGTCTGCTGATCGTGTTGCCTTTATTTCACATCTTCGGAATGACGGTGTTGATGAATGCGGGAATGTTCCGGGGTTGCACTGCAGTGCTTTTGCCCAGGTTTGATGCGGGAGCGGTGTTTGGGCTGATGCAAAAACACGCGATCACCGTATTTGCCGGCGTTCCCACTATGTACTGGGGCCTGCTTCACCACCAGGATGATAACCTGGATGATGACCTGATCGCCCGGAACCTGAAAATATGTGTTTCCGGAGGCGCATCCCTTCCGGTGAAAGTGCTCGAGGATTTTGAAACCCGGTTTAAGGTTAAAATTATTGAGGGCTATGGCATGTCGGAAGGGTCCCCCGTAGTCACTTTCAATATGCTGGACCAGGGACGTAAAGCCGGTTCCATTGGCAAACCCGTCTGGGGGGTCGATGTTAAAATCGTCGATGAAAAAGACCAGGAAGTGCCGCAGGGAGAAAAAGGAGAACTGATCTACCGCGGACACAATGTGATGAAAGGATATTATAAAAAACCGGAAGCCAGCGCGGAAGCCCTGCGCAATGGCTGGATGCATAGCGGGGATGTGGCGGTCAGGGACCAGGATGGTTTTTATTTCATCGTGGACCGCACCAAGGATATGATCATACGCGGGGGTTTTAATGTTTATCCGAGAGAGGTAGAGGAGTTATTGCTCCACCACCCTGCTGTATCCATGGCCGCTGTGATCGGTGTACCCGATGAAAGGCTGGGTGAAGAAATACAGGCCTGTGTAGTTCTGAAGACAGGAACGCGGGTCATGGAGGAAGAATTGATCCAATGGGCCAGGGAAAGGATCTCAGACTATAAATTCCCTCGTTCGATTCGGTTTATGACAGCATTGCCTATGAGTGCTACGGGGAAAATTTTGAAGAAGGATATTCCAAGATGATTCCACCTGCTATGCAAGTGAGTACCTTCATTCTTAATTTCCTTAATTCCTTTTATTTCCTTAATTTATTTCTTCCGCTTTTACAAGTTTATAAAGTTTCCCGTCCGGTTTGGTCATGATATAAATTTCTCCGGCGGCATCCCGCCCGAAATGGAGGTCCACCCGGTCCGTCCCGCAGAGCTCCCGCAAGCTCTGAACCTTGCCCTGATGGGCTACTGACCATTCTTTGATCGTCGCTTCGCTTCCCGATTGGATATCAGCCATATTCACATAAAACAAACGGCCTGTGGGAATATCTCCAAATAAAAATTTTCCCTTGAGGGGAGGTACGGCTTCTCCGGTATATTCGTATCCCCCGGTGATGGCCTTGCCTTCATCGTGGTCATAGGCCACCACCGGATAGGTGAGCGGCATACCATGGTCCGGGGGAAGGGCATACACCTTTTTAAGGTCCGCGTAGGCATTGACCAGAAACCGGCCTTCCGTGAGGGGCCAGCCAAAATCCAATCCGGCTTCCACGAGATTGAGGGATTCAATATTATAGTGGCCTACATTGCTCACCAGCATCTGTCCGGTCCGGCTCCAGGTGATCCGGTGCGGATTGCGAAAGCCGGTGGCGAAAATCTCTCCGAGGGCATCCGGGTTCTTTGCAAAAGGGTTGGAAGCGGGGATCCCGTATTTCCCATTCCTGCTGTTGTTGCCTGCAGGATCGATGCGCAAAATATTTCCCCATACCGTTTTGAGATTATGGGCAATGAAAGGATATCCATGTTCCACCGCTCCCCCATCGCCGATCCCGATATAAAGCATTCCATAATCTTCGTACCCGGGTTTTGAAAGGGGATTGAAAATGATCTCCTGTACCCCGTGAATGCCGCTTTCCATATTAACCCGAAACAACTCCCTGCCGGAACCTCTGAACTCCTTCTCCCCGGGTGCAGGCGTCTTCCATTCCATCAGGACCCATTGCAACAAAACGCGGATTGAATCCGGAAAAGCGAAATCTGCCGTCGCCGTACCCGGAGGTTCGGTATGAGTTGTGTACAGAAGCCCGTTATGATGAAACTCCGGATGAAAAGCAAAACTTCCGAATCCCGTAGCCAGGCCCGGCTGGTTGATGAACTTCGGCCGGAATTTGGCCATATCCATATAGACCACCGGTTTATTTTTTTCCAGGCGATAGAGTTTCCCCCTGAGATCCAGGACATACGATTCACCGGTGTTCGGGTGGGGATCCATCTTGGTGATCCTCGTAAGAGGCAGTTTACCGCTGTCACTCGAAGCCGGAAACCGGGTGACCAGCTCGAGGTCAACGACCAGGTCCGAATGCCTGATGGTATCCGGGATGGGATTTTCCAGAGCGACCAGGCCGCTGGTATCTGCGAAACTTGGCTTTGGATGAGTATGCATAAATGCCAGGAGGTCATCGAGTTCTTCCGGTTTGAGGGCAAAGGCAGGCATGATGACTTTGTATTTCTCCACCAGTTGTTTTGCAGTAACATCTCCCGAAGCAAACAGGGCTGCCGGATTCAGGATAAATTTTTTAATCCATTCGGTTTCACGCTCAAGGGTTAGGCCTCCCAGTTGTGGACCAATTCCGTCCTGCCTGAAACTGTGGCAGGGACTGCACTGCATATTAAAGATGGCCATTCCCTGGTTTATGCTTTCAGGGTCCCTGGCGATCCCGCGAGTGTCGATCCCGGAACCGGATTTGCAGGCATGAATGGCAAGGAAAAAAACAGCGGCGAGAAGGCAGCTGCTCAGCGAAGCTTTAATCATACGGAAAGAGGTCAAAAAGTCTACCCAAAGCTAATTCTTTCGTCCAAGGCATTCTCCCTGAAATCCAATAAAATTCGGATACGCTCCCGGAATAAGGGCATTGTTGGGGGTTCGAAATTAAAATCAGACTAGGAATAAAACGGTAATCCCCAATCAATTCAACAATTCGACAATTCGACATTTCAACATTTCTTAGAATCGGTCCCACAATCACGAAATTGGTGTTACATTTGAAAAAAACAATGTTTAAACTTTATTATTCACTCAAAAAGATATCAAACCATGCATGATGCTGACAAAAATCCACGCAGAGATTTTCTGCAGAAATTGAGCCTGGGCGGACTGAGCCTGGGCACGATGACTATGGCACCCATCGAAGAACGTTTGGAATACACGACGCAGAAGGTAAACCGGTATTCCGCCCCTTCCGACCTGAAAATCACCGATATGCGCATCGCCGAAATCAGCGGGGTGGTATTCAGGACCCCGATTGTCCGCATCTATACCAACCAGGGCATCATCGGCCATGGAGACGTGCGCGACGGGGCGGCAAAGGAATACGCTTTGTTCCTCAAGAGCAGGCTGCTGGGTGAAAACCCCTGCAATGTCGAGCGCTTGTTTAAAATCATCAGCCAGTTTGGCCATCACGCACGCCAGGGAGGCGGGGTCTCGGGAGTGGAAATGGCGCTCTGGGACATCGTAGGCAAGGCCTACAACGTACCGGTTTATCAGTTGCTCGGGGGGAAATACCGGGACCAGGTCAGGGTCTATTGCGATACGACGACATCCAGGGATCCCCAGGAGTATGCCAAACGCATGCAGGAGCGGGTCGACAAGGGTTATACCGCCCTCAAAATGGACATCGGCATCGGCCTGCTGCGCGACATCCCGGGGACTGTGATCAATGCTCCGGACGGAAAACTGAACCCCTATCAATATGAGTACCGGAAATACAATATGACCAAACATCCATTTACCGGAGTCCAGGTGACCGACAAAGGAATTGAAAAACTTTGTGAATTTGTGGAAGTCATGCGCAACCAGATCGGTTATGAAATCCCCATGGGTACAGACCATTGGGGCCATTTCGGATTGAACGAAGCCATCAAGATCACCCGGGCCATGGAAAAATACAACCTGGCCTATACAGAGGACCTCATCCCCTGGCAATACACCGACCAGTGGAGGGAAATCACCCAGTCGACGACCACGCCCACGCAGACCGGCGAAGACATCTATATGCTGGAAGGAGGATTTAAGGAAATCATCGACAAACATGCCGTCGATATTGTCCATCCCGACCCCAACACTGCCGGAGGAATCCTGGAAACCAAGCGGATAGGCGATTATGCTTCCCTGCATGGGATCGGTTTTATGCACCACCATGCGGCAGGACCCGTCTCCTTTTTGGGATCCGTCCACAGCGCAGCAGCCACGGAAAATTTCCTTTGGCTGGAACACCATGCCGTAGATAGTCCCAAGTTTGAAGACCTGGTGACCGGGATTGAAAAGCCTTTCGTGAAAAACGGGTATGTCAAGGTGCCGGAAAAACCCGGAATTGGCGTTGAACTCAACGAGGACGTGGTGAAGGAATTCATCATCAAAGGTCAGCAGATGTTCGCCCCGACGCCCGAATGGAACGAGATCAGGGCTTGGGACCGGCTTTGGAGTTGATCTTTATTATACGTTCCGCTTATCTGGATTTTAACTTGCCTGGAAATAAAACCGCTGTTATAAATTAACGGCGGTTTTTTTATTCCTTGAATCCTGAGAATTCAGCAGGATTAATCCTGAATGATTCCGTTCAGGACGAATAAATTCGTCCGTTAAAGAGCGGGTACCGCCTCCAAAATCAATTTATACGCATTATCCAGGGATACCTGACCTGCACTCGCACCTCTGTAATGGCCCATGCGGACAATGACCAGACCATGCGAAGGGATGATGGTAGTGGATTGCCCACCTGCGCCGAGCATCATATAAGCCTCTTTGGGTATGGGCCGTTTTCCATCCCCGTTGATCCAGAAGAAACCGCCATAGATGGGTCTGCCATCCTTTACCCAGGGTTCTGCCAGGGTGCTTACAAACTTTACAAATCCTTCCGGCAGGATCCGTTCGTCATTCCATACCCCATCTTGTAAGTAAAGATTACCCAGTCTGATCCAGTCCCTCGCCGAAGCCAGTTCATAACCCTGGGTCAGGAAATTGCCATAGGGATCAGTCTCCATCACCATCGTGCGGATGCCGATTTTATCAAAGAGGGCTCCTTGGGGGAAACGGTGATAGTCGATCCCTTTTTTCTCCACTCCAAGCCGGATCAGGTAATTGATCAGCAGCGGATCGCTGTTGCGGTACCGGCCCACGCTGTTTGGCGGCCATTGTTGCGGCCGCGTTGCCGCCCAGGTAAAAGAATTGATGCCTCCGGTATAAACATAAAGATGATCGGGATAACCCAGGGAGGCCTCGTAATCAGGATCCTGCGGCGCCCGGAAACGGAGCCCGCTGGACATGTGAAGGATGTCCTGGATTTTGATTTTTGACCTTTCGTCTCCCTGCTTCTGCCATTCCGGTATTGGAGCCGCCTGGTCCAGGGCGTAGTCACCCGCTTGAATCAGAATACCCATGAGCGTCGCGGTCAGGCTTTTCCCCATCGACCAGCTTTCAAGCGGCGTCGTTCGGGTAATATGCTCCCCATATTTTTCTGCGATGATCATTCCCTTGTAGGTGACCACAAAGGCGGCGGTCATGCCATCCCCTTCAAAAGCAGCCTGCACAGCCTGATCGATCTTGGATTTGTCCACTTCTGCAGGCCAGGGCTCTTCTGCTACCAGATCACCCATGGGCCATGGGGTCTTTGACGCTTCAGGCAGATTGGGCACCACCTTCGTGGGATTGAAATGGAGTTTGTCCTCCCCTTGTGGCAGGCAAATACATCCCTGGCTTTGGTCTCCAAGATAAACAGCCGTGCGTACTGAACGGTCCGGCAAAAAGACAGAGACCGATTTCTTTTGATAATCAACCCTGGGGATATCAAAATTTTTTCTTTCCTCAAAAGAACAGACAAATCCCCCAAGGTTGGCCGCGGCAAATTCCGGATCCAGCTTCGAAATAAAAACTGCTGAACACATAATTTTGGCAAATCCCGCAGCCTGATGGGATAAAGCATCACCGGGTACTTTTTCGTAAGGGGTATCCAATTCAAGGGAATCGGCTCTTGCCAGCAAATGCTGGAGAGCGACCCGGGCCGAATCCAGAGTCAGCTCTGTTTTTGGTTCAACATTTTTACAAGAGGATTCCAGGAGCGAAACCAACACACTGGAAAATAGGATGAACAGAAATGACTTTACCGTATAATGCATGATGTGATTACATTAATTTGAAAATGGCCACCGCAGTCCAAATACTGATTACAGACTATTGACTATTGACTATTGACTACTGATTACTGACTACTGGCTACTATCCCCCGTACTTCAAAATCTTCTCCCCTTTGCTCACCTTCACCCTGGACAAGTCTCCGGAATCAAAATCACCCGTCGAAATTTCGACCGAGGC
>JAKQHS010000101.1 GCA_029557915.1 Bacteroidota bacterium
TGGGGTCCTTCAATAAGGTTTGTACCCTGGGTATCATGGACGGTCCCAGGGCCCGTATTTTTTCAAAAGCCTGGTAACGAACATTGATGGCTGGGTTCCGCACCGCTTCAATCAGCCCGGCAGGGGTATCAAAACGGAGAGCGGGGGATTGAAGAGATTTGTTTTTTGGTTGGATCCTGTAAATCCTTCCATACCCATTCCTTTCACGCATCTGGTGGCCCCCGACGATGGGATCATACCAATCGGCAATATAGATCGCTCCGTCGGTCCCTATACAAAGGTCGCTGGGCCGGAACCACATGGATTTCTCCAGGGTGTCTTCATGCCATTTGTAATTGATGTTGTCGGCCTCCACGGAACCGATCAGATTGAAGCGCTCAAACCGGTACCCTGCTCCGGAACGTTTTGGTTTGTATGCATAAATGACGTTACGTCCCGCTTCCGCACTCAACAAGATTCCCCGGTATTTATCCCCAAGAGCATCGCCTTCATTGATGACGATACCGGTCGGGGACCCCGCCCCCGTATTATCTCCTGCAGGCATCACCCCGGGGTCCTCCTGGTGCCAATGCGCAGTAAAAATATCCTGGGAAGGCCGGCGGTCTCCCTGCCAGCTCCTCGAACCCTCCTCACTGAAATATCCCGCGTTGCCATATTCCATGACATAGGAAGTCCTGCAGGCCATGACCTGATCGTCGTTGTCATTTTGCCAAAGGGTACCGTAGGAGTCGATCGTCAATTCATAAGCATTCCTGAAATTGTGCGCATATACCCGTAGTCCCCGTCCATCCGGATGTATCCTTAGGGCCAATCCTCCAGTCCAGATCTCTCCGTCATCGCTGATCATGCCTCCCTGGTTGACCAGGTTGTACGGGGATCCCCCGGTGTACATGCTCCCGGAACGCAAGGTCCAGCCGGCGCGGTCGGTGACGCGGTGAGGCCCCGCATTGCCCGTATTAAAATACCAGGCACCATCAGGGCCCGTAACGACACTGTGTAGCCCGTGATCATGATCCCTACCCCCGAAACCCGTGAGCAAAATTTCCCGGGTGTCGGCACGGTCATCGCCGGAGGTATCGGTATATACCAGGAGGTTTGGAGAACACGAAACCAATACCCTGCTTCCCATCACGGCAATGCCGAGTGGGGAAACCAGGCCCGTATCCTGGGCGAAAACCGTGGAATGGTCCGCCTTTCCGTCCCCGTCCCTGTCTTCAAGGATGACCACCCGGTCGCCCTGTTCATGAATTTTCCGGCTTTCGGCGCCCGCATTGTAATTCCGGTAGTTCACAGCCTCCGTCACCCAAATCCTGCCTCTGTGGTCCACATCGATATTGGTGGGATTATAAAACATCGGGCTTTCCGCCCAAAGGGAAACTTCCAGGTCATCCGGCAATCGAATGAAGGAAGAATCGCTTCCCAGCCATTGAACATGGAATGGTCCGGGAGAAAAATTTTCCTCGCTTTGCGTTTGGTTTTTACAGCTCGCGACCAGGAAGAGTAAGACAGGGATCAATCCTGTCCCAACAGTATACCTTTGATTCCCTTTAGGTTTCATGGAACAGAAATCAGGCAAGTCCTCTCATTTCATATGAAGGCAACAGGTAAGTGATCCAGGGTCTCGCCCATTCGATTAAACCCGCTCCAGTTTTACAGGATAGGTTTTCTGGGATGCCCACTGTGGAACATAAATGCTGTGGTCAGAATCCATATAGACATCGTGGGGATGCATAAACACTTTAAACGGGTCGTCCTTACGCTGTTCCTGCAGCTTGCCGTCCTTATATTCCGGCATGGATCCGCCGGGGGTGGAGATCACCCGGTCGTTCTTGTCCAGGATCTGTATATAACCCGAATTGGGATAAGCCTCCGAAGTAGAGCGGAAGACAGCTCCCATCAGCAGGTCCCCATTGATCACCGGGCGGCAGATAAAGGAACCGGGCAGGGAGATGGTGGAAAGATATTTTCCATCCAGGGTAAACCTTTTCCAGCAATTATCCACCCTGGAAGTGATGATCAGGGAAGGATTGTTTTTATCCCGTTGGTCCACAAGGATCCCGTGGCAGCATCGGAATTTGTCGTTTTCCACACCCTGCCCTCCCCAATGGCGGATGTATTCCCCCTTGGCCGTATACTGAATCACATAATTGAGCCCATAACCATCCACCACATAGATGTCCCCGTTGGCCGGGTTAATGGCCGTTTCGGTGGGCACAAACTGGTGGGGATGATCATATACTCCGGCTTCGCGGGGATAATCCAATTTCATTTTGACATTCCCTTTCAGGTCTGTTTTGATGACCTGGTGCCGGGTGTTGTCGCAGATGAAAAGGAATTCTTCTGAACCTTCCGCGTGCAGGGTTAGGCCGTGGCCTCCCGGATAAGCAGTGCCCCACGAATCGAGGAGTTTGCCCGACTTGTCATAAATCAAGACGTTGTTCTTGGTTTCATTGGTAAGCAGCAGAAGCCGGCCCTGCCGGTCTTCCACCATTTCATGGCAGTCGTTGACCGGGAATTTTGACGAATCCAGAACGCCCCACCCTGTTCTGATTTTAAATTTATAGTCGTTGTGGCCGATGATCACTTCATCTTTAGGTCCAAATTCAAGGGGAGAAAACAGGGCAAAACCGGAGGTGGACCATCCGGCATATTGCAAAAAATGGCGACGGGTCAGGTACATGAATGCTGAATTTTTAAGGATTTGCTGTGTGAAGTTAAACCATAAGTTCTAGAATAGGAAGGTGCGAAGGTTGCTTTACTTTTTCCAGGACCTTTCCAGGAAAGCAAGCCAGTTGCCATGCATCAGTTTTTTCACATCCTCCTCCCGGAAACCCCGCTTGAGAAATTTTTCCGGAATCCTTTGCAGGTCGGCAATGGTCCGGATGTCATAAGGGGTTTGTTCCTGGCCGTAGGCGCCGTCGAGATCGGAACCGATGCCCACATGGTCCGTATTTCCAGCCACCATACAAATATGGACAATATGATCGATCACCCGGTCCGCCTTGCATTGCATATCCCTTGGATTGGATATCCCCCGTTTCCAGCCCGGCACGATCATCCAGGCATCAAAGGCGGCGCCGATCACCGCATTTTTCCGGATCAATGTTTTCAATTGCTCATCGGAAAATTGCCGGTTGTGCCGGACCAGGGCCCTGCAGTTGCTGTGACTGGCCCATACCGGACCGTGAAAAAGATCCATGGCATCCCAGAACGCATCATCACACAAATGCGTGGCGTCCAGGATTATATTCAATTCCTGCATCCTTTTCAATAAAGCTCTTCCCGCCTCGTTCAGATGGCCCCGGGAATCCGTACCGTTGGCATATCTGCCCGGTCCGTAATGGGCTGGGCCGATGGCCCTCAGCCCGTAGGAATAAGCCAGGTCCAGGTAAGCCGGATCCACCAGGGAATCAGCGCCCTCCAGGGAAAGAATATAGCCTATGGTTTTAGGGGATTGGTCCCGGGGGTCTCTTTCCGCACTCCAGTATTTCAGATGGCTGCGCAGGGACTTCAGGTCGCGAATCATGCGGAGTTGGCCTTCCGCTTCCATGGATCTGTACCAGGCCAGCTGTCCCTGGGTTTGAGCCCAGGCTTGTTCCGGTGAATTCCAGCCCGGTAACTTCGACCCTGGCCGTACAAAGCGGGCGATCTGGGTGGCCACCACCAGGCCTATGTTCCCTTTTCTGAGTTCTGGAAGGGATACCAGTCCCTTTCCCCGGTCCGCCTTGTCCTTCAGGCCCCGTTCCCTTCTGCGGATTTCCCGGATTTCCAATCGTAAATCCCGGTTCCACTCCATCGCGTTCATGGACAGGTCCAGGTGCGCATCAATAATAAACATAAGATATCAGGATCAGGATGTGAATTAAACGGTGATTTTCCGGTCCCTTGCGATGGTCCTCCAATACCCGGTCACCCGGTGATTTTCAACGATGGTCACCCCCTCATAAAGGGCTACCGTTGGGCAAATATGATATGGCAGGGCGTAAAGGACCTCCCCGATTTTATACCCAGCCTCGTCCGTAAATTTTAAGACGAGGTGTTCTTCACTTTGACCCAGGGCCTGAAGGTTCCTGCTATTCAGAAAATGCACGCGTTTGCCGATCTCGTTCTCGGCCGCTACGGCTTTATGGCCCAGGTCGGTGCAGATCAGCCCCGGCGCCGGTTTTGATATGACCCGGGTGACCAGGACCGCTGCAGGAAGAAAATACGGTTCATTGAACAAGGTCCCATAACCTGCATCCCAGTAAACAAAGGTTCCGGGGCTGCACTCTACTTCCGGCCGGGCGGCGTGAATCGGAAAAGTGGGCGAACCTCCGCAAACCATTTTTAATTTATCTCCATTCTCTAATTCCAACCGGTCCTTTAAATCGACGGCCCTCTCAAAGGCGGCATCGCATTTTTCTTTCCGAACGACAAGGTCTTCATCCCGGATATGACCATCATAAACGTGGAGGCCAACCGGGCGTAAACTCTGTTCGCGGCCGCAGAAATGAAAAAGGTCGATGGCTTCGTCTCCGGGGACCATGCCGGTCCTGTTCATCCCTGTATTGATATCCAGGAATACGTCAAAGACCAAACCTTCGGTTTCCAGTACTGCAGAAATGGTTTTGGCCGTTTCTAAAGAATCGACCAGGGCGGAATACCGGGTCCCGGGAAATTTCCGGATGAGCAGGACCAGGCGATTAATTTTAGGCCCGGTCAGCGGATAGGCAAATAAAACATCAGGCGCCCCGGCCATTCCCAACATCTCCGCTTCGGCAATGGTGGCGCATTTGTATTTGGTTATTCCCCGGTCCATCATCAGGCGGCATACTTCCGGGGACTTATTGGTTTTGACATGAGGTCTCAGCCGGCTTGCCCTGCCGGCCATCTTTATGGCCTGATCAATATTGTAAATGACCCTTTCGGGGAAGACCACGAGGGCGGGGCTGTCCAATTGGTCAATGTCGTCAATTTCATACCATGATTTCATGCTGTAAAGATATCCTCCGGCCATCAGAATCTTTTCGCCTTACGGTGGACTAAAGAGAAGAAAGGGTCAAGGCCTTGCATATTTATTGGGCCTGCCCACCATAATAGCAGTCAAGCCTGGGAATGACAGTAGTCAGTATGGGTGGATGAGAAAAAATAGAGTTTAGTTCTAATTTTAGTTTATGAAAAACAAAGAGTTGACTCCCCGCGCGGACCTGAGTAAAGACATCATGGGCATTGGCCCTAAACGGACCAGAAAGCCGGTTTACCAGGACTATCTGCCGCCCTGCAACCATGCCTGTCCTGCAGGGGAAAACATCCAGGCCTGGCTTGGACTGGTCCAGGAAGCCAGGTATTATGAAGCCTGGCTGAAACTGACCGAGGACAATCCTTTCCCCGCCATCCACGGACGGGTATGTTACCATCCTTGCGAGGACCACTGCAACCGGGGACAAACGGATACCAGCGTAAGCATTCACTCCATTGAACGTTTTTTAGGCGACCGGGCTATCGAAGAAAACTGGCAATTTATGGCCCCGGAGTCAACATCCGGCCACAAGGTATTGATCATCGGTGCAGGCCCAAGCGGTCTTTCCGCCGCCTGTCACCTCGCCCGGTTGGGCCATGAGGTCACGGTATATGAAGCGGGGCCCATGGCCGGAGGAATGATGCATTTTGGCATCCCGGCTTACCGGCTGCCGAGGAACATCATCCATGCCGAGATCAAACGGCTGGAAGCGCTCGGGGTCCGTTTCAAATTAAATTACAAAGTATCTGATATCGTCGCGGAGAAAAAGGCGGGCGGCTTTGATGCGGTTTTTGTAGCCATCGGCGCGCATATTGGCAAGAAAGTAAAAATCCCTGCACGGGAAGCAGGCAAGATCCTGGACGCGGTGACTTTCCTGAAGGATGTCGAAACCGGCAATGCCCCTAAACTGGGGCGTAAAGTGGTCGTTTATGGCGGAGGCAATACTGCCATGGATGCTGCCCGCACCGTAAAACGACTGGGTGCAGATGAAGCCATGATCATTTACCGGCGCGACCGGGAACACATGCCTGCGCATGCTTTTGAAGCCGATGAAGCCTTGTCGGAGGGGGTGCAGATCCATTGGCTGCGTTCCATCAAAGAGATTACCGAGACTTCATTCACGGTAGAAGTCATGCGCATCGAGGAGGGCAAACCGGTGGGTACCGGGGTTTATGAAACCATCGAAGCCGATGCCCTCATCCTGGCTCTCGGACAGGAGACCGATACCGCCTTCCTTAAAAAGGTGCCGGGCATTGATATTAATGATGAAGGCGTGGTCGTGGTCGGGCCCAATATGATGACCGGCGCCTATGGTATTTTTGCGGGAGGGGACATGGTCCCCAGCGAACGCACGGTTACGGTTGCGGTGGGCCATGGGAAAAAGGCCGCTCGTTTTATCCATGCTTTCCTGCGCGGGGAAGAATATCACAAACCACCGGCCCATCCGCTGATCAGCTATGAAAGCCTTCACCTTTGGTACGATACGGAGGCGCCGAAGTCCGAACAGGGCCACCTGCCTCCCCAGGCAGCCGTACAAGGGTTCAACGAAATCGTAGCAGGCATTTCGGAGAAGGAAGCGCGCTACGAAGCACAGCGTTGTTATTCTTGCGGAAATTGTTTTGAATGCGACGGCTGTTACGGTTCCTGCCCGGAAGGGGCCATCCTGAAACTGGGCAAGGGCAACCGGTACGAATTTAATTATCAACTGTGTACGGGCTGCGCGGTATGCTTTGAACAATGTCCCTGCCACGCGATTGAAATGGTTCCTGAATCCTGAAACAACAAATAAAATGAAAGCAAAAGAAAGAATGCAGGCCACGATGGATGGCAATGAGGCAGTGGCCCACGTTGCCTACCGGATCAACGAGGTGTGTGCGATTTACCCCATCACGCCCTCTTCGACCATGGCGGAACTGGCTGACGAATGGTCTGCAAAAAAAATTAAAAACATCTGGGGACAAGTTCCGGACGTCATAGAAATGCAAAGCGAAGGCGGGGCCGCAGGCACCCTGCACGGCTCGTTGCAAACCGGTGCGCTGACCACTACGTTCACCGCATCCCAGGGTTTGCTGCTGATGTTGCCCAACATGTACAAGATTGCCGGCGAACTTACCGCGGCGGTTTTTCATGTCGCCGCCCGTTCTTTAGCGGCCCAGGGCCTGTCCATCTTCGGTGATCACGGGGATGTCATGGCCGCCCGCATGACCGGTTTTGGAATGATCTCCTCCGCCAATGTCCAGGAAGCCCACGATTTTGCGCTGATCAGCCAGGCGGTCAGCCTTGAATCGAGGATACCCTTCATTCATTTTTTTGACGGTTTCAGGACCTCTCACGAAGTCAATAAACTTGAAATCCTTTCGGAGGAGGACCTGAGGACCATGATCCACGAGGACCTGGTGATCCGGCATCGTCAGCGCGGCCTGAATCCGGAAAAGCCTTTCATACGCGGTACGGCCCAGAATCCAGATGTCTATTTCCAGGGAAGGGAAACGGTGAACCGTTTTTATTCAGACACGCCGGACATCATGGAAAAGACCATGGCCCGTTTT
>JAKQHS010000105.1 GCA_029557915.1 Bacteroidota bacterium
GCCCTATGCCAGCTATCTGGTCCCCGGGGTGCGCGCGGCCTCCGCGCTCGCCATGATGAACCTGTTTTTCCTGGGTATCATCCCGATGGTCTTTATCATATTCCTGTTTGCCCGCATGTACAACGGCACCCGATTGCCGAGGTCACTGGCTGCAGGCCTGGCCGGCCTTTGGCTGCTCAACCTGATGGGCGGCGTCTTGTTTGGTGTAAATACCGCAAGGCAGTTCAGCAACCATGCCGAAATCAACCAGCTGGTGTACGAAGGAGAAATCAACCAGGACATCCTGAACATCGAATTGGGTGACAGCAAGGAAAGGGACGATATGTTTACTCTTTTCGGCGAAGCCTGGATCGAAGACCACAGCATCGTATTGCCTCGTATCCCGGTCCATATCGTCGAATCGCCCGATCAGCAGTTCCATGTCAGCCAAAACAACAATGCTTCCGGGCAAACCAGCCGGGAAGCCAGGTTGAGGGCGAATAGTCTGCGGAACGTCGCGCGCCTGGATGGAAATACCCTTTATGTCAATGATTACCTGGAACTGAACCCCCACGAAAAAATAAGGAATCAGCATGTATCGGTCACCGTTTCGGTTCCGGTCGGCAAAAGTGTAAAAATCAGCAAGGAATTGCACCCGGTGGATGGCAAGCTGGATGAAACTAAAAATTATAACTGGTGGGAAATGCCCGGTAAACTGTGGACGATGACCAAAAACGGCCTGGTCTGTCCGGAATGTGAAGCCACTGAATCCAAACCGATCGGGCAAGAGGTCCATGAAGCGGTTAAGCAGGCCTTGGAGGAAAGTGGTAACGCGGTCGAGGAAGTCAAGGAAAGAATTAACGAACAAAATCAGAATTAAAGACCCCGGATGCCTTTTCCAAGGTCCTTTTAGGCTGAATTATTTAGATTGGTCTTATCATATTAAAGGTTCTCCGGTCATGCCGGAGAGCCTTTTTTTATGCTTGTTTGAGGCATTCAACCCAGCCAGCCGGGTAAACCCTTCAAGAAAAGGTAAAAGGTCCGGGACCTTTCAATCATAAATATTATCAATGTTTAATAGCTTTGTATAAACAGCATTGATAAGATGAACCTTCAACAATTGGAATATGCAGTCACCCTGGCCCGGGAAAAAAGTTTCAGCAAAGCGGCATCCCGGTGCTTTGTTACCCAGGCCACGCTCAGCATGATGGTAAAAAAACTGGAGAAAGAAATCGGGGTGGTCCTTTTCGACCGCAGCAGACTGCCGGTGAGTGTCACCCCTTTCGGGCAGTCGATTATCCAGCAGGCCCAAAAAGTCCTGGCGGAGATAAAAACCATCACGGCCCTGGCCGCCGAAATCCGGGGAGAGGTGGATAGCGAGATCCGGATCGGCATCATACCCACCCTGGCCCCATACCTCCTGCCCCTGTTTATAAAACCTTTTTGCGACCAGTACCCCAACCTCAAAGTGGATATTAAAGATCTGATCACGGACGATATCATTGACCACCTTAAAGAAGGAAGTCTCGATTTCGGGCTTTGCGCCACGCCGCTGCACGAAGCCGGTATCCATGAGGTGCCTTTATTTTATGAAGAATTCCTGGTGTACGCTTCCTCAAACGAATTTCTGCCCAATAAAAAATATGTGCTTCCGGAACACATCAACCCCCAGCACTTATGGCTGCTGGAAGAAGGCCATTGCATGAGAAATCAGTTGCTCAACCTGTGCCAGTTGCAAGAAGACCACCACTACCGGATCCAGTTTCATTACCGGGCGGGAAGCATCGAGACCCTCATCAACCTGGTGGACCGGTGCGAAGGGATTACCGTTATCCCCAAACTGACCACCCTGGGCCTGAGCAAAGAACAAATGGCTAAAGTCCGGGAATTTGCATCCCCAAAACCGGTCCGGGAAATCAGCCTGGTCAGCCATCAGCACAATCCCAAAGCCAAACTCATGCTCCAGCTCAAAACCAGCATCAGGCAGCTTATTTCCTCAACGGTACCCATTCAACATAAGGGCTTGAGAATAGTCCAGATAGAATAGGATGGATAGGATTTATAGGATTTATAGGATTTATAGGATGAATAGGATTTATAGGATGAATAGGATTTATAGGATGGATAGGATGGATAGGATGGATAGGAACTTAGGATTATTAGGATTGATAGGAACTTAGGATTATTAGGATTGATAGGATGGGTACAATGTAATTTTTTGATACCATTTTATACCTTAATTGACCTCAATCACCTAATTTTCAAATCCTACTAATCCTACTAATCCTACTAATGACCGATCAATTTTATATGGAAAAAGCCCTGGAGCAGGCTTTGGCTGCCTATGAGGCGGACGAAGTGCCGGTGGGTGCGGTGCTGGTCTGCGGTGACCGCATCGTAGGCAGGGGGCATAACCTGACGGAACATCTGAACGACATCACTTCCCATGCGGAATTGATCGCCCTCAGCGCTGCATCGGAATTTCTTGGATCCAAATACCTGCCCGACTGCACCCTCTTTGTCACTGTAGAACCCTGCGTGATGTGCGCGGGTGCCCTGAAATGGGCCCAGATCGGAAGATTGGTCTATGGGGCTGCCGACGAAAAATACGGATTTATGAAATTCGGGCGGGAAATCCTCCATCCGAAAACCAGGGTGGAATACGGCCTGCTGGAAGAGCCCTGCAGCCAGCTGATGAAAAAGTTTTTTAAGAAGAAGAGAGATCAGGCATGACCCCTAAGGCCTTAAAATTCGTTAAATCCCTGGTTAAAGAGTATTAATACGGTATCCCCCGGTCAAATTGAAAGTCTATTTTGTAAAGACGATTAGAAATGTATATGAAACCCTTTTTCTACTTCCTGTGCCTTTTGGGTATAGCTTCCTGCGCGCCCGGTTTGAGCCCTTATACCCAAAAGCTGCACGAGCAATACGACTGGCAGGAATCCGACCTGAAAAAAGTTCAGTTCTATCTGAGTGACGACATTGTCCTGAGAAGGAAAAAACGGGATGGCAAGGCTGAAATTTCAGGCGGCCAGATCAGGATCATTGACGGCAACCGGTATGAGGTGGTCCGTTTCAGAAGGGGCACACCGGGTGTATTGCTTTTCAGTCCGAAAGAAAACCGGCTGGCCATCAGTTTCGAAGATGGAAGAAGGTCAGACAGTTACCTGATGTTTGGCCCCAACCCGAATGCCAACAACCGTTATGTCCTGCTGGCAGCCGACTGGACCCGGCAAAGCGGCGAGGTGACCTATCAGGGCCTGAAATGGGAAACCGATGCCCGCTGCGCTTTTGCTGGCCTTTTGGTGGACCTTCGGACCGCGGAAAACCATGATTCAGAAGCCAGGGTGGTCAAGGGAAGGACGGTGAAGGACAAATAAAAATTAAGGAATTAAAGAATTAAAAATTAAGGGGAAGCCTTTAATTCATTCATTCTTTAATTCTTTAATTTATTTTAACCAGCGGTCCAGGTAATCAACATATGTCTGCCACAAACGGATTTGGCTCACCGCGCTGTAGGCTACCCCGTGGTGGCCGGGAGGATAGATCCTCAGATCAACATCCTTGCCCGCGTCGGTGGCGGCTTTTACAAACTGAAAAGTATTGATGACATGGACATTGTCGTCCTCCAGGGCGTGAGCGATCAACAAGGGGTCGCTGAGGTTTTTCACAAAATTCAACGGGGCATGGTCTTCGTATTTCTGGTCATTCTCCGGGAGGATCCCCATATACCGTTCGGAATAGATATTATCATATAATTTTTGGTTGACTACCGGGGCGCCGGCAATACCCACCCTGAACGCACCGGGGTGTTTGGTCAGGGTATAACAGGTGGTGAAGCCGCCGTAACTATGGCCCTGAATGGCCATCCGCTGGCGGTCGAGCCAGGAATATTTTCGTGCCAGGGCGTCGGCGGTGGCTACAAAGTCTTCCGTTTCCAGTTTCCCGATCTGCTCATAGACCGATTCCATAAAATCACGACCATAACCCGTGCTGCCCCGGTTATTCACGGAAGCGATGGCATAACCCTGCTGGGCGAGATACTGCTCATAGGGATTGGCGGCCCAGGAGTTATAAACACTTTGTGCCCCCGGTCCTCCATAGATGGACAACACCAGGGGGTATTTTTTGGAAACATCGAGGCCCACTGGCTTGATCAGGTAAATATCCAGGGTCCTGCCGTCTGAAGTGACGACGGTTTCCAGTTCCCGCGGGGCATAGGCAATCGAAGAAACATAGGTTTTTACGGCGGCATTGTCCTGCCAGATCTTAATAAGCTGGCCGTTGACTTTCCGGATTTCAACCTGCCTGGGGGTGGTGGTATTGGACCAGGTATCTATATAATACTGCCCGCCCGGGGCAAACTGGATCTGGTGCCGGCCGGGCTGAAGGGTAAGTTTTCTTTTGGAGGAACCATCCAGGCCAATGGAATAAAGGTGCCTTTCCAGTCCCGAAGCTTCCGTACTGGTATAATAAAGGAGACCGGTCGCGGGATCCAGGGATTCCACGGTCATCACATCCCAGTTGCCCTGGGTCACCTGGGAAATCAATTTGCCGCTGTAATCGTAGCGGTACAAGTGCTGGTAACCGCTGCGGTCCGAGATCCAGTAAAACTCTTCCACCCGGGGAGGGAAGAAAAAATGATGGAGGATTCCCGCAAAAAAGTTGTACACATCCATCCATCCTTTGGAATCTTCGGTGAGAATATTTCGGGCAGTCCCATTCCTGGAGTCCACCATAAAAAGATCAAGCCTTTTTTGTTTACGGTCCAGCCTTGCCACCGCCAGGGTATTGGGCAGGGAGGTCCAGTAAATCCTGGGAAAATACCCCCCCTGAAGGGGAATATTGGCCCAGGTGGTTTTTCCCTTTTTTATATCCACAATCCCGATACGGGCCAGGGGCACCGGGTCCCCCACCCTCGGGTACGGAATTTTTTTGTATTCAGGATGCATTCCGCTGAGGTCCGAATACTGGTACATGGGGATGGCCCTTTCATCGATCCGCCAATAAGCGATGGATTTGCTGTCGGGATTCCATTCCCAGGCCCGGACGAGACCAAATTCTTCTTCATAGACCCAGCCAAAACGGCCGTTGTACACCGAAGCGGCTCCGTCCCGGGTCAGTTGTTTTTCCTTTTTACTGGCCAGGTCCAGGACAAAGAGATTGCCGTTGCGTTCGTAGGCAACCGACCGGCCATCCGGCGATACCTGGGCGGTATAGGCTCCCTGGGCTACCAGCCGCAGGCTTTTATCCTTGAAAGAAAAGAGATAATAATCGGCATTCCCGCTGTTTCTCCACACCGGTTGAAAATTGGTTTGGAACAGCAGGTAATTAAAATCGGCGGTCCATTCAAAACCCGTATAGGCAAATTCCTTATCCGTACCCGGAAATTTCAGCGATCCGGCATTGAAGACTTCTTCATCGGTATCCGTAGAAGGATTATAGGTGTTTATCTTCCCGGCCCCTTTGATGTAGGAAAATTGGTTCCCATCCCGGATCCAGTTGACGTTCGGCGGCCCACCCTGGCCATTCATTTTACCGGCACTGAACAGGGCTTCCTGGATGGAGGCAAACCTGGCCTGGGCGATTGCGGAATAAACAGCGGCTGAAACCAGGATCAAGACCATCCCGGAAATACGGATTATAAATCTGAATGTAGACCTCATGATTCAAAGGTAAGGAACTGTTGGGAGGTCTGGGATCCGACGATTTTGTTGTCGCAAAGACGGCATGACGCTATGATTTTCGCGCAAAAACGCCAAGATTGGCAAGATCCGTTACTATCGACTATTCAATTCAAGAGTTCCTTCCCCGGCAGACTGAAGAATAGGCCTCCGGATACTATTCTCCGGGGCCGCTTACCTGATAATACGCTATCATTGCACCCACATGGATTCTCCATGCCTCCATATCGTCTCCCTGGATATTCCTTATCCTCCCTTGCGGGGAAATGTGAGCGGCATTTACCACCGGATCCGGAGCCTGAAAGAAGCGGGAGTGGAGGTCATTCTCCACGCCTTTTATAAAAAATTCAGTTTGCCGGATGAACTGACAAAATATTGCCGCACCATATACCTGTATCCAAGGAAAGCCATGTGGAAAATCACAGGCTTGCGGCAGCCCTTATTTGTACAATCGAGGAGGTCGGCTCAACTTTTGGATATGCTTTGCCAGGATAAGCATCCCATCCTGTTTGAAGGCCTGCATTGCCTTTATCATTTTGAGGATCCTCGTCTGGCGGACCGGAAAAAATTTATAAGGATGCATAATATTGAATCTCTTTATTATGGCCACCTGGGTCGCACGGAGACCCATCTTTTAAGAAAGGGGTATTTCCGCTTCGAATCCTCGAGGAGCAAATCCCTTGAGGAAAAAGGGTTGCCCAAGGCAACCGGGGTCTTTGCCATCTCCCAGGCAGAACATCATTACCTTTCCATACGAAATATTCCTTCCGTCTGGATCCCCCCTTTTCATCCACACCGCGAGGCGGGTGGCAAAGCCGGTTTTGGGGAATATGCGCTTTACCACGGTGATCTGAGTATCCGGGAGAATGAGGAAGCCGCCGTTTTTCTTATCCGCCAGGTCTTTTCAAAACTGGATTATCCCCTGGTCATTGCGGGATTCCGTCCCGGTATAAAATTAAAAAGGGAGATGGAGGGTCGTCAGCAAATCACCCTGATCGACTCTCCATCAACTGTTCAAATGCGGGAAATCCTGGAAAAGGCACATATTCATTTGTTGCCTTTCAGTCAAAACAACGGATTTAAAATGAAAATCCTGGATTCCCTGGCCTTCGGCAGACATATCCTTTCCAATACCCTGATCGGAGAAGCGAATCCCGAACTCGCCGGATGCCTTCACCTGGCCGGGCCCTCTGCCCCGGAGTGGATAGAGAAAATCAAAACCCTGAGCCAACAAGCCTATCTCCCGGAAGAATCGGACAAAAGGCAAAACCTTTTCGATTCCATTTATAACAACGCGATCAGCGTGAAAAAGATTTTGAATGCCATTTACCCTGGCTGAACCGGTTTTTTCTCCTTTCCTATGGCATAGAGGGCTTGAATCCGCTGATCGAAGCTCTGCCCATGCGCTCCGTTCCAATGGACCTTGGTGTAGAACTCCATCATTTCATCCGGGTGTTCGGCCCTGCGTCCTTCAAGCAGGTTGACAAAAGCAAAGGTGCCCCAGAGCAAAGCCTTGGGTTTGATTTTGTTTTCATCCCACATGATCATTTCGACGGTGAGGTTTTGGCGGTCAAATTCGATCACATGGGTCTGGATGGTCACGATTTCATTGACCATGACCTGGCGCAGGTAGGCGATCTGGTTGCGCACCACCATCCAGGCCAGGCCATTTTCCATGGCGAAGCGGTAAATGTCAAGGCCATAATGTTCTCTCAACTGGTCCTCCCGGGCATTGACAAAATAATCCAGGTAGCGGGATTGGTTAAGGTGGCGGAAAGGGTCACAATCCTGAAAACGGACAATAAGTTTGCTCTCCGGGTGCACGTGGAACTCGGGAAGATGAGCCAGCAGCTTTAGATCCATGGGATAAAAATAAAATATTGTTGGCAGAGCCTTTGTAGTTTTGAATCATGTCTGATCCTGCCAACCCCTGGACCACCCTGACCGAAAAAATCATGTATGAAAACCCCTGGATCCGGGTCGAAGAACACGAAGTGATCAACCCGTCTGGAAACCCGGGCATCTACGGAAAGATCCATTTTAAAAACATCGCCGTAGCCGTTCTTCCCCTGGATGACCAGGGCTATACCTGGCTGGTGGGGCAATACCGCTATCCCCTGGACAGCTATGAATGGGAAATCCCCGAAGGAGGTTGCAAAGAGGGTGAATCGACCCTGGCCGCAGCCCAAAGGGAACTTGCTGAAGAAACCGGACTGCGGGCCACCCGGTACGAAAACATCCTCGAAATGCAATTATCCAATTCCGTCTCCGACGAAGTTTCCGTTTCCTACCTGGCCACCGGACTTACGGAAGGAACCGCTTACCCCGAAGAAGATGAAAAAATCCAAATCCGGAAAGTCCATTTTCACGAGGCCGTTGAAATGGTGAAAAAAGGGGAAATCCGCGATGCTTTGTCCGTTGCCACGATTCTTAAGGCAGCTCTGTGGATGTAGGAGGAAAGGAGACGGGAAACGGGAGAAATGGTAGAGTATCTCCAACCACCACCCACTAACCACTATCCACGGTGACTTATCCCTATTCTATTTCTCCCCCATCTCATCCTTATAGATCGTCGTTACCAGGGCGTCGCTTTTAATGAAGCCGCTGCCAAAAGTGGTATCAAAGGGTTTTCCCAGGTTTAAAGCCTTGATCTGATCAAGGTCGAGGCCTTCCCTGATCTTCCCTTTTACGGCGTCCCGCAAGGTCATGACGGCATCGCGGGCGTCGCGGTAATCCTTTTTATTGGCCAAATCCCCGTGTCCGGGTATGATGATGGTCTCCTCGTCAATCAGGGTCAGGGTCCTGGATGCGGCAGCGAGCCAGCCGTCCACAGATCCCCCGGAATTGCGATCGATAAAAGGAAAGCGGTCTTTCATAAAACAGTCTCCGGTGTGCAGGACGTTGCTCCGGGGCAGGTAATAGAGGGCATCTCCGTCCGTATGGGCATGTTCCACATGGAAGATCATCACTTCCTCACCGTTGAGAAAGACATTGAGCTCATCGCCGAAAGTAATGACGGGCCAGGCGGCTTCCGGAGCGGCTTTCTGGGGTTGTGAAAAATTGATGATGCGCTGGTCAGCCGAAAGACGGGCCCGGACATTCTGATGGGCAATGATGGTTGCGCCCATATTGGCAAAGTTTTCATTGCCCCCCGAGTGGTCGCCGTGGTAATGGGTATTGAATAAAAACTTGACCATGCCGGGATGAATGGCCTGGATGGCTTCATTGATTTTTTTTGCCAAAGGGGCAAACTGGTCGTCCACCAACACATTGCCGTCTTTACCGGAAAGGACCATCATATTTCCCGCGCCCTGCCACTGGAGCATATGGATATGATCTTTGATTTTGACCGTGGAAATCACCGCGTCATCCATATTGGCCTGGGCGGGGGAAAGGAAGGGTGCCATGCAGCATATCGCAAACAGCCTGATTTTATGCATATTCAAAGTTTAAGCATGAAAATAAATTTGAGTACCTGAAAGGCCAAACGGTTAATGGGACTGCGCCCTTGACAAGGTTCTAGATACACTCCTTCAACTCCTTCTCTGTATAAGCCAGCCCATGCGCCTTGAGCACGTCTTCCGGCACCCCGGCCCATTGATTGGGGGTATTGCCTTTGAATCCAATATCCTTCACCCCCATGGCTGAGGTATAAAAACCGGTGGCCGTCAGGTTTCGCATGGTATTGAAAAAACTGACCCCCTGGGAGTGTTCCGGCCTTGCCTTTTTGGGATAAGCCACGAGGTCAACCACTTCAAGCTGCTGGGCGGCGCTGCAATCCTTGAAAGGTTTCTGAAAGCGCTGTAGGCATTGCAGGTCCATCCAGCGCAGTCCGCCCCGCATAGGAACCTGGTAATGGGGCTGGTCTTTCACGATGAATTCGATGAAGTCCGGAACTCCAGCTTCGGTGGCGCTGCCGCTCACCTCATCTTTAGGAATGATGATATCGGCCAGGATGGCGATAGAGGCCATTTCGTCCGTGGTGAAAAAGGTTTTGGAGATGACTTCCTTATAATGGGCGATCTCTTCCGGCCGGCGTGCGGGGCCTTCCGGTGGGGTCTTGCCGGGCGCGGCAGGAGAGGCGGAGGTATCCCCTGGTTTCGGTTCCTCCGCTTTGCAGGATTTTAACAGGGCGGCGGCGGTGACCGTACCCAGGGCGATGGTTTTGAGAGATTCGCGTCTTTTCATAGTAGGATTAATAGGATTAATAGGATTGATAGGATTTGTTGGATTTATAGGATTTGGAGGATTTGGAGGATTTGGAGGATTTTTTTGTGCTTAATACGATGGGGTTAATAGATATCGATTGAAGTTAGAAATAGCTACAATTCGACAATTGGACAATTTTACAATTCAACATAACTAGATTTCGCGTTTTTTCATCTGATCCAGGATATACTCGGAGGTCCGCATGGACAGGGCCATGATGGTCCAGGTCGGGTTTTTATCCGCCTGGGAGACAAAGGGACCGGCATCGGCTACAAAAAGGTTTTTACAATCATGGGCCTGGCAGTTTTTATTCAAGGGGCCCTTTTTAGGATCGTCGTGCATGCGCACCGTTCCCACTTCATGGATGATCCGGCCGGGGGCGGCGAGTCCCCAGTTGTTTTCTTTGGAATCGACCCCGAAAGTGATGGTGGCGCCCATCTGGGTGAGGATTTCCTGGAAGGTATCCTGCATATGTTTGGCCTGTTTGATTTCGTAATCGGACCATTTGTAATGGAAGCGGAGCACCGGAATGCCATACTTATCCACCACATTGGGATCGATCTCGCAATAATTGTCCTCGCGCGCGATGGCCTCTCCCCGGCCCGACATACCCACCATGGCGCCGTAGAAGGCCCGGTAGTCTTCCTTGAGCGAGGCGCCGTACCCCCCGGCTTCCTTGGTCTTGCCCTTAACGGGGAATTTGCCGTTGAGGTTTTCGATTCCCCCCATGAACCCGTAACCGGGCATCCCCATGCCGCCCCAGTATTCGATATGGTAGCCGCGGGGAAAGTCGAGTTTTTTGTTGTCCAGCCACCAGGGGGAATAAATATGCGCGCCCCCGACCCCGTCTTCGTTATACCGTTCGTGGTCCATCAGTCTTGGCAAGACCCCTCCCATATCCTTGCCGGTGCTGTCGTGCAGGTATTTGCCGACGATATTGCTGGAATTGCCCAGGCCGTTGGGGTGGGCTGAAGATTTTGAATTGAGCAGGAGGCGGGCCGATTCGCAGGCGCTGGCTGCCAGGATCACGGCTTTTGCCTTGATATGGTATTCCTGAAGGGTGTTGCGGTCCACATAGGAAACGCCCGTGGCCAGCCCTTCCGCGTTGGTGGTCACTTCACGGGCCATGGCATCGCAGACCAATTCCACATTCTTATTTTTAAGCGCCGGGATCACCAGGCAGGAGGAAGCCGAAAAATCGGCGTAATACTGGCAGGCCCTGCCGCATTGGCCACAATAAACACAGACCCCCCG
>JAKQHS010000121.1 GCA_029557915.1 Bacteroidota bacterium
GCGAATGGCGGGATCGGTATTCTGGAGGGAACCGAATTTATAACTGAGCGGCTGTCCCTCCTGGTCCTGAAAAGTATTGGAGTTGACTGCGTCGAAAGCCAAACCCAGCGATGCCGCCCTGTTTTTGATCTTTTGATAATCTTGAGGAATGTCCCAGGGGATGTGAAGGGAAATGGCCCCGCTGGACCGGTTCAAAGCATGGATCAGGCCCACATCATCAATCTTATCTTCCAGGGTAGCCGGTTCGCCTCCACCTGAAAAACGTCCAAAACGGGTACCCCCTGTGCCCAGCGCCCAGCTCGGTATGGCGATCTGGAAATCGATCAGCTTTTGGATAATGTTTTCCGTCTGATCTGAAAACATGTTAAACCATTCCAGTTTTTGTTTATGGGTCTTCAATAATTTTTCATTGGGCTGTTCAAGGTCGGATGGATTGATCTTCATGATCCTTTCTGTATTTTATTCAGCGATTACGTTACTGGGTAAATATCCTATGCGGTGGGCGAGTGCTTCGACTTTATTTCCCGGCGGCAAAATGAAAGGTTCCTGGTATACTTGCCAGGATTTGGAGGTGTCTGAAGATGCCAGGATTTTGTATCCTATGGAAGCCCCTTCCGTTTTACAGGAGAGGCTGATTTTATTACCGGTCCGGTTGATTATTGGATCACTGGTCCGGGGCTGTTGGTCACCGCCCCAGATGGACCGGATGTATTCTTTTTCATTGATGAGGCCTTTGTCATCGATGGCTTTCATCCAGCGGTTACATTCCATCCGAAGCTCGACCAGTTTGGAGGTGTACTCAGGCAATGCGGCCAGGTTGTTCAATTCATGCGGATCGTTTTCGGTATCAAACATTTCTTCGGGATCCTTGGTCGGGCGGAACCACTGGCTCTGGATTTCATTGAGGGCATTGGCCTCTTTCAGACGCAGCAATTCTTTCATGATGGGCATTTGTTCCCGGTATCCGACTGCGAGGTAATACGGTTTTTCCGGCTGGAAATTGCGCAGGTATTTATACTTCCTGTCCCGGACCGCCCGGATCATGTCGTATTTTTCATCAAATCGGTCGCCCCCGCCATGGATATATGTTCTCTCCGGGCTCGTGGCATATTTTCCCGCAAAAGACCTTCCGTCCAGATGGGCCGGGGGCGGGGCATCCGCCAGGGACAAGAGGGTGGGTAAAAAATCCACAAAACTGATCAACTGACTGTCTGTTTGGCCGGCCCTCCATTTCATGGGATAACGGATGATCAGGGGAGCCTTTAATCCCGAATCATAACAAAGCCTCTTCTGCCGGGGAAGGGGTCCGCCGTGATCCCCATACCAGAATATGATTGTACTATCCAGGAGTCCGTCTTCCTCCAACTCCGCCAGCACCTTTCCTATCTGAGCGTCCATTTCCCGGATATTGGAATACATGCGGCGGACATCGCGCAAGGCCACCGGGGTATTGGGCAGATAAGGCGGTACGGGTATGTTCAGGGTCGAATCCAACCAAAGCGAATCGCTGGCCTTTGTCCAGATCTGGGATTCATGGGTCACTTCAAAATTAAAAATGGAAAAAAACGGTTGGCCGTCTTTCCGGTTTCTCCAATGGGCCGTTCTGCTGCAATCATCCCAGGCGGTCACCGGCGCCACGAACTGGTAATCCTGCTTGAA
>JAKQHS010000133.1 GCA_029557915.1 Bacteroidota bacterium
TACCAGGTTGCACCCACGATCAGCGAAGATCCGGTAGGGGTCTTTGGCTTTTTTATTTTCTTTGTAAATCACTCCGCAGTCCTCCATTTCGTTGACGTAAGAAAGATCATTGCCGAAAAAAAAGGTCTGGCCGACGGCCGGGTTAAGAGCTATTACCGTAAAAAACACGATGCGGATTATTTTCATAGCCTGGGTCTTTAGTACCTCTGTCCTGGCCGTGCAAAGGTAAGGATCAGAACTTTTTTAAAACTGTAGTTGGACCATGCTGCTGATAGCTGACAGCTCTTAGAAAGACAGTGTATTCTGGTCATACATGTCTCCAGCCCTGGGCTTCGAGGGGAACGTATTTGCCTCCGGAGGTCCGGAGCAGGATTTTTTCTTCCGCCGGCCGGATCTCCCCGATGACATAAAAACCGGGCAGGTATTTGATCCTTTCAAATTCTTTCTCGGAAATCGTAAACAACAATTCATAGTCCTCGCCCCCGTTGAGCGCACAAGTGATGGGGTTGAGATTAAATTCAAGTGCCAGTTCGGTGGCCAGGGGGTGGATGGGCACCAGGTTTTCTTCAATGAGGGCGCCCGTACCGGATTGTTTGCAGATATGCATGATTTCGGAGCTTAAACCGTCGCTGATATCAATCATGGCATGTGGTTTCACATGAAGTTTGTGAAAACTTTCCACTACGTCCCGGCGGGCTTCCGGTTTGAGCTGACGGCCGATGAGGGGACTGTATTTTTCGTTCAACTCCGGTTGGATGCCGGGCGCGCTCTGAAAGATCTGTTTTTCCCTCTCGAGCAGTTGAAGCCCCAGGTAAGCGGAACCCAAATCCCCGGTGACGCAGATCAGGTCCCTGGGCCGGGCGCCGGAACGGTAGACGACCTGATCGGGTGCGACCTGGCCGATGGCCGTGCTGCTTAGGTACAGGCCCTTGGGTGAAGAACTGGTATCTCCTCCTATGAGGTCCACTTCATAATGTTTACAGGCCAGATGAATGCCTTCATAGATCTGGTCGAGGGCTTCCACGGAAAAGCGGTTGGAAAGGGCGATGCTGGTGGTGATCTGCCGGGCCTTTCCATTCATGGCACAGAGGTCTGAAACATTGACCACCACACTTTTATATCCCAGGTGTTTGAGCGGGGTGTACATCAGGTCAAAGTGGATCCCTTCGATCAAAAGGTCTGTGGTGACCAGGGTGAGCTGGTCGGAACCTTCCAGAACCGCCGCATCATCACCGACTCCGCAAAGCGTTTCCCGGTGATAACGGACGGTATTGCGCGTGAGGTGGTCGATCAGTCCAAATTCGCCCAGCGTATTGACATCGGTCTTTTTTTCTTCCATATTCGGGGAGGGTTTGATTAAAATTAAAATCAGGAGGGGACAAAGGCTGTGAGGGATTGCCAGGTGGCTTCTTCCGGAATGG
Organism: Bacteroidota bacterium; assembly: GCA_029557915.1. GTDB lineage: Bacteria > Bacteroidota > Bacteroidia > Chitinophagales > Saprospiraceae > JADJLQ01. The sequence goes on from JAKQHS010000133.1 coordinate 1,422, forward strand.
GGGCTTCGAAGCTGACCGGGGAACCATTGGCAGGATGCGAAAACTTCAGCTTCCAGGCATGAAGATGGATCCGGCCGTCCTCGTTGTATTTTTTTGCGCCGTACTTGACATCGCCCTTGATCGGGCTGCCGATGGCCGCAAGTTGGGCCCGGATCTGGTGATGCCTTCCGCTTTTCAACCGGATCATCAGCAGATGGTTGCCGCCGGAGGTGCCCAGCCATTGATAATGGAGTTGGGCGGCTTTCCCTTCCTTGTGTCCTTCATCCACCACGAAGGATTTGTTGCTTTTTTTATGTGCGAATAAAAAGTGATGCAGGGTGCCGGCTTCCGGTTCGGGTTTGGTCTGGACCACCGCCAGGTAGATCCTCTCGACTTCCTGGTTTTTAAGTTGTTCATTGATGAGTCCTGCCCCGGTTTTCTTTTTGGTGAAGAGAACCAGTCCGCTGCAGGGCTGATCGATCCGGTGAATCAGGTAAAGTTTTGTTTTGCAATACTGGGCGAGTTTGGATTCCAGGGACTCTTCCTTGTGGTGGACAGACTGTACGGCCATGCCGGCCGGTTTATTGTAAACGATGAAATGATGGTTGGATTGAATGATTCCGTCTTTGAGGCCGGTGGGGTTCATTTTTTCTCTGTGTATTCGGTATCCTCGATCTCGTCGTTCGCAAAGGGAGAATCCCGGAGGGGTTTGCGGGGCTGGGCTTTATCGATGGAAGGATCACGCCAGACGTACCGGTAAACGATATAACCAATGGCCGCAAGTAAGAGTAGTTTAAGCATATAAAGTTTTCTTAATGCAATTCCTCCAGACCTGCAAATTTATTAGCTTTGCGCCGTTCTGAGCGAATTAATTGATTTTCATCATCTGAAATTATGGATACATTTCGAAAGCAATCCAATATTGCAGGTTGGCTCGTATTCGGCCTGGCCTTCCTGGTATATTATCTGACTGCCGAGCGCATGGGCAGTTTGTGGGATTGCGGTGAATTTATTCTTGGAGCAGCCAAACTCCAGGTCGTGCACCCGCCGGGAGCCCCTCTTTTTATCCTGGTCGGCCGCCTGTTTGCCTGGGTGGCATCCCTGATCAGTTCAGAGCCCTCTGCCCAGGCCTTCGCCATTAACCTGCTTTCAGGTATTTGCACCGCTTTCGCCGTCGCTTTCGTCTGCTGGTCCACCATCATGTTGTCCAAACTGGCCTGGCTGGGTAAGGATCAGGAACCGGATGCACACCAGGGACTGGTCTTGTCCGCCGCCGGACTGGTTGCCGGCCTTACCGGAGCTTTTTGCACTTCGGTTTGGTTCAGTGCGGTAGAAGGGGAGGTGTATGCGATGTCCACTTTTTTCACCGCCCTCACGGTATGGGCTGGACTCAAGTGGTATTACCTGCCCTCCAGCGCCCAAAATGAAAAATGGCTGATCCTGGCTTTATTTGTAGCCGCTTTATCCATAGGTGTGCATTTGCTGAGTTTGCTGACCTTCCCCGTGATCGGCTTGCTTTATTATTACAAGCGGTTTCAGAAACACGACCTCCGGGGCGCATTTTTTGCCCTGGCGGGATCCATCGTCGTGCTGGGTCTGTACCAGAAACTGGTGATCGTGGGATTACCCAAACTCTGGAGCCTTTTTGATTATATGATGGTCAATGGGCTGGGCATGCCCTTCCATACCGGTATCTTTCCTTTTATCCTGGTCATCGGGGCCGGTATATATTATGGCCTTCACCTGGCCCGCAAGAACGGAAGCGCCATGTTGCAAAACATTGTGCTCACCTCCCTCCTGGTTATCCTGGGCTTCTCCACGGTAGCCGTCGTCGTGATCCGCGCCAACGCGAACCCTCCGATCAATATGAATGATCCCTCGGACGCCATGCGCCTGATCCCCTACCTCAACCGCGAACAATATGGCGACCGCCCCCTGCTCCGGGGCCCGGCTTATAATGCCTCTGCCATCGACTATACCAGTGAAGACCGGTATGGAAGGGTTGGCGACCGCTATGAAGTGGTGGATAAAAAATTCACCCCGATTTACCGGTCCTCAGACCAGAAATTTTTCCCCCGGATGGGACATTCCGATCGTGCCAGCCTTTACCAATACTGGATGAATGGAAAAGCCAAACCCGAGCAGGCCGACAATGTCAGCTTCTTCATCCGGTACCAGGTGATGTGGATGTACTGGAGGTATTTTATGTGGAATTTCGCCGGGAGGCAGAATTTTGACCAGGGCTATTTTCCCTGGAACCTCAAAAGCGGGCATTGGTTCACAGGGATCAAACCCATCGATGAGCTCCGGCTTTACAACCTGGACAAGGAGCCCAGCCGGATGAAAAACGATCCGGGCAGGAACCGGTATTTTTTCATCCCGCTGATCCTGGGCATCCTGGGCCTGCTCTGGCATTATAAAAAAGCGAAAAAGGAATTCATCGCCCTGCTGATGCTTTTTGTCATCACCGGTTTAGGCATTATTATTTATTCCAACCAGCCGCCCAATGAACCCCGTGAAAGGGATTATGTCCTGGTAGGTTCCTTCCTCACTTTCGCCATCTGGGTGGGGATGGGGGTCATATATCTGTACCAGTTCATTTCGGATAAACTCAAGGGGAATAAAGCCGTTCCGCTGGCCCTGGCCGGAGGCCTTGGTTTGCTGAGCCCCCTGGTCATGGTCACCCAGGGTTTTGACGACCACTCACGCAGGCATCTCAGCGGTTCACGCGATTATGCCCTCAACTTTCTTGAATCCTGCGCCCCCAATTCGATCCTGTTTACCTATGGGGACAACGATACCTACCCCCTCTGGTATGCCCAGGAAATGGAAGGCATCCGCACGGATGTCCGGGTGATCAACCTGAGCCTTATCGCGGTCGACTGGTATATCAACCAGGTGAGAAGGAAAATCAATCTTTCCGATCCCGTCAAACTGTCGATTTCTGAAGAAAATTACCGCGGGGACAGCCGGATGCAATTGGTGATCAACGCGCCCGAAAACACCACGAGAAACGTAAATGATGTTTTAAAATTCATCAACGAACGTCACCCCCTTCCGCTTCAGAGCGGCCAGACCATGGAAACCTATGTGCCTGCCCGGAAAATCCTGATCCCCATCGACCGGAACAGGGCCCTGGCTTCAGGCCTGATCAGTCCCACCGATACCAACATTGCCAGCCAGATCGAAATCAACCTCACCGGCAGTTATATCATGAAGGATGACCTGGCCGTTCTGGATATCATTGCCTCCAACATCTATGACCGCCCGATCTATTTTGCCACCACGGCAAACCCCGACCGGCTGATCGGCCTCAATAATTATTCAAGGTTGGAAGGCATGGCCGCACGGATCGTTCCCATCCTGACCCAACCCGACGGACGTTTCGGACAATATGGATCCGGTGGGGTGGACGGCAACAGGATCTATGAAAATGTGCTCAAAAAATTCCAGTGGGGAGGTTTTGACAAATACCAGATGTTCAATTTCGAGAACAGCTTCAACCCCAGTTTTTCTGCCATGCGGATCGCCTTCATGCGCGGGATCGACAGGCTGATCAAAGACGGGGAAATGGAAAAAGCAAAAAGCCTGACCGACAAATATTTTGAGGTATTCCCCCAGAAAAACTTTGAATACAACTCCCAGCGCCTGGTCTTTATCGAGTTTTATTTTCAGCTGAGCGCCCTGGACCGCGTGAAGGAAGAGAGCCTGAAACTGGCTGCTGAAACAGCAGAGTATCTGGAGTTCTACAATTCCCTGTCCCCCGAAGATCTGGAGTCCGGTTTCCAGGAAGATTACAATCAATACATGACGGTCTATCCCCGGCTGACCACCCTGGCCAAAGAAATGCAGGACCCGGAATTTGAAAAACAGATCAACGATATTCTGGGTAAGTTTTCAACCGCCCCGGTAAAAAAATAGAAGACTTTAATCGATACAGAAACCGGTTGGACTCTTTTTGGGCCAGCCGGTTTTTTTATTTACGGGATCCTGGCCTTAAATGATATTTTTGGTGATGATCCGGCCCCTGACCCTGCTCCCATCCTTCCTCCTGTTCATCCCTTGTTTTGTTTTTGCCTTTGAACCGGCGCCGGCTGAGCTCAGGAAATGGAAGGAACAAGCTGCCCGCGTAACCATCATCCGTGACTCTTTCGGCATTCCGCATATCTATGGCAGGACGGATGCCGATGCCGTCTTTGGCCTCCTTTACGCCCAATGCGAAGACGATTTTAAACGGGTCGAACTGAATTATATTGAAAAACTGGGACGCCTGGCCGAACTGCGCGGAGAATCCTCCCTGTTTGATGACCTTTATATCCGGATGATTCTCGACCAGGATGCTGCAAAAAAGGATTATAAAAACAGCCCCGCCTGGCTCAGGAAACTGCTCCATGCTTTTGCGGACGGCATCAATTATTATTTATACCGACACCCGGAAACCCGTCCCGCACTCATCCAGCGTTTTGAACCCTGGTACCCCCTTCTCTGGACAGACGGAAGCATAGGGGCCATCAATACGGCCGATGTCGGGCCGGAGGATCTTAAAAATTTTTATACCTCCGGACCTATGGGCCTGACCCATGAAAAAGCGGAAAACCAGGGCGGCGGCTCAAACGGTTTTGCGATTGCCCCGGCCCGTTCCGTTTCCGGTAACGCCATGCTTTATATCAACCCTCATGTCACTTTTTATTTCCGGCCGGAAGTCCATATGGTCAGCGAAGAAGGATTGAATGCCTACGGCGCGGTCACCTGGGGACAGTTTTTCGTCTACCAGGGCTTCAACCCGCATTGCGGCTGGATGCACACCAGCTGTAATGTGGACGTCGCCGATGTCTACCTGGAAACCACCCGTCCAAAGGGCCAAGGCTGGACTTACCGGTATGAAAAAAAGGAAAGGCCCGTCACGAAAAAACCGATTTCGCTGAAATTTAAAGACGGGATCCTGGTCCGCACCAGAACCTTCGACACCTGGTCTACCCATCATGGCCCGGTCATGGCGACCCGCGACGGACATTGGGCCACGGTCCGTTCCAACAACCGCTCACTCGACGGACTGAAACAGAGCTGGCTCCGGACCAAGGCGAAAGGATTTGAGGAATTTAAAAAGACCATGGACCTGCGAAGCAATATCTCAAACAATACCGTGTATGCGGATGCCGGCGGTCATATTGCCTATTGGCATGGCAATTTTATTCCAAGACGGGCAGCCGGCATCAACTGGAGCAAACCGGTGGATGGAAGTACCGGGACTACGGAATGGCAAGGCCTGCACACGGTCGGAGAGAGCGTCCACCTCTATGACCCCCCGAACGGCTGGCTGCAAAATTGCAATTCCACCCCATTCACCGCGGCAGGGCCGGAAAGCCCGTCTAAAGCCAACTTTCCGCCCTACATGGCCCCCGACGGGGAAAACTTCCGTGGAATCAACGCGGTAAGGGTCTTGTCCGGCCGGGGAAAATTTGACCTCGACGGCCTGATCCGGGCCGGTTACGATACCTATCTTTCTGCTTTTGAAGTATTGGTCCCAGCCCTGGTGGAAGCATTTGAAAATTATGGCCACGGGGGAGACAATAAATTCGATGCCCTGGAAGGACCGGTAAACCTTTTAAAAAAATGGGATTATCACAGCCGGGCTTCCTCGGTGGAAACCACCCTGGCCACGGAATGGGCCCAGCGGCTTGGACCCTCCATCCAGAAAGTCTATATCGATGAAGGCGAAGACGACCAGGTCAGCCGCACCAGGGCTTTTGCGCGTTCCGCGACGGAGGACCAATTGTTGCAACCTTTACTCAGTGCCGTGGAATATCTTACCAATACCTATGGAACCTGGGAAACCCCCTGGGGGGATATCAACCGGTTCCAGCGCTTATCGGGTGAGGTCATACAAAAACCGGATGATGCAAAACCAAGCCTTCCCGTTGGTTTTGCATCCGCTTCCTGGGGGATGCTGCCATCCTACAACAGCCGGAGATTTGAAGGCACCCGGAAGAGGTATGGAGTGAGCGGCAACAGTTTTATCTGCGCCGTGGAATTCGGCCCGAAAATCAGGGCCAAGTCCCTCCTGGCCGGCGGGCAAAGCGGCGACCCTGCTTCCCCTCATTTCAAAGACCAGGCGGAGAGGTATACCACAGGTACGTTTAAAGAAGTCCTGTTTTACCGGGAAGAGGTGGAAAAGCAGGCAACAAAGAAGTACAGGCCGGGAGAATAGTTTTGACCTGTGGCATGAATACGGGATCTTGCACCCTCCTGGTTCACGCCCTTGAAGATTCGGAGGCAAGAATCATAGGGATCGCTCTACCAATCCGCCTTATCTTTGAACCCTCATGATTGATTTGCCAGTCACCACGGATCCTACACCGGCCAGGCCCAAAAAACCGGATTGGCTGCGCGTAAAACTGCCCATCGGGGAAAACTACCGCATGGTCAGGGAGTTGGTGGACACTCATAAACTGCATACCATCTGTCAGAGCGGCAACTGCCCCAATATGGGAGAATGCTGGGGCGAAGGCACGGCCACCTTCATGATCCTTGGAAATGTGTGCACCCGCTCGTGCAGTTTTTGCGCGGTCAAAACCGGGCGCCCCACCGAATATGACACCGATGAACCAGAACGGGTGGCGATGGCCATTTCCTTGATGAAGGTGAAGCACGCGGTGATCACCAGTGTCAACCGGGATGAATTGGCTGATAAAGGGGCTGAAATCTGGCACCGTACCGTTAAAGCCGTGAAAACCCTTTCCCCGGGAACCACCATTGAAACCCTGATCCCGGATACCAAAGCCGACTGGAAGGCTCTTGAAATGATGATCAGTCCCGGCCAGGAAGTGGTTTCCCACAATATGGAAACCGTCAAAAGACTCTATCGACCGGTAAGGCCCCAGGCAAAGTATGAACGGTCCCTCGAGCAGATCGCCCGCACCAAAGCCTATGGAAAACGCACCAAAAGCGGCGTCATGCTGGGCCTGGGCGAGACCCGGGACGAAGTGATCCAAATCTTGGAGGACCTCGCTGCACATGGTTGCGATGTATTGACCCTCGGCCAATACCTGCAACCGACCCGACTGCATCATCCCGTGATGGAATTTGTCCATCCGGACCAGTTTGCGGAATACAAGGAAATCGGCCTGTCCATGGGTTTTGCTTATGTGGAAAGTGGACCGCTGGTCAGGTCATCTTACCATGCGGAAAGGCATGTGTAGTCAGTTAGTCAGTTAGTCAGTTAGTTAGTTAGTTAGTCAGCTGGTTGGAAAGTTGATAGGTAGTTGGTTTTAGTCATTCGTACAGTCGATTTCAGCAAATCTTGCGATTTGAGTAGCAGTGTTGAGGAAAAATAGTCCTGAAACAATTCTACAATTCCGCAATTCCACAATTCCACACTGTTCTTATCTTTCCAACGTGGAGCCATCAACAGTCCTGGATCAATTTCTGAAATGGGAAGCCAATGAACCGGGCCGGGTGTATTTGCTCCAGCCCTTCAACGGTCAATATAAAACCTGGACCTGGGCGCAGGCAGGAGATGAGGCCCGGAGAATTGCCTCAGGATTATTGTCTCTCAACCTTCCCCCTAAAAGCCCGGTCGCCATCCTTTCCAAAAACTGTGCGCACTGGATCATGGCTGACCTGGCGATCCTGATGGCCGGCCATATTTCCGTACCGGTTTACCCGACCCTCGGAGCCGATTCCATTCTCCCGGTGCTTTTGCACAGCGAGGCCAGGGCTATCTTCATCGGGAAGCTTGATGATTTCAGCGCCCAGGAAGAGGGTATCCCCGCTTCCCTGATCCGGATCAGTTTTCCGGATTATGGAACCGAATGCGAATACCGCTGGGGAAACTGGATAAAGGAATTTCAACCCATGGGGCAACCTTATCTCTGGACGCAGGATGAAGTGTTCACCATTATTTATACCTCCGGGACGACCGGCCACCCCAAGGGCGTAATGCATACGCTCGGTAATGTGGACTACTGGATCAAGGCGGTGCTGTCCGAACTGAAAGTACCGGATCATCCTTCCCTCCTTTCTTATCTTCCGCTCAGTCATGTGGCCGAACGCTGGGCCATCGAATGTACCGGCATCTATGTCGGGGCCGTCCTCACTTTCACGGAAACCATCGAGACCTTCGTGAAAAACCTTTCGGATGCCTCACCTTTTCTGTTTTTTGGAGTGCCGAGGATCTGGGAAAAGTTCAAAAGCAGGATCAGGGAAAAAATGCCGGACCAACGTCTTGACCTCCTGCTCCGTATTCCTTTAATCGGGGCCCTGATCAAAAAAAGGGTCCGTAACAAATTGGGTTTCTCCAAAACGGTTTTGTTTTACAGCGCTGCAGCTCCGATATCAGAGAGCACCCTGGTATTTTTTGACAAGCTCGGCATCACCATAAGGCAAGTCTATGGCATGACCGAGGATTCCGCCCTGTCCCACCTGATCCCTCCCGGGGAAAACCGCATCGGTTCCGTAGGAAGAAAGATGCGGGGAGTGGAAACCCGGATTTCGGAAAATGGAGAGATCCGGGTGAAGAGCCAGGCCCTGATGAAAGGTTATTACAAGGAGCCCGAATTGACCGCCCTGATGTTTGACGAGGAGGGCTATTTAAAAACGGGAGACCAGGGCGAATACGATCCGGAGGGTTATCTTTTTCTGACCGGCCGGATTAAAGACCAGTTCAAGACGGACAAGGGGAAATACATTTCTCCTGCTGCCATTGAAATGAAATTATTGACGCATCCCGATATTGAAATGGCCTGTGTGGTTGGAGCCGGCATCCCGCAGCCGGTCGCCCTCCTCAACCTGACTGAAGCGGCTGCCGGAAAACCCAGGGCGGAATTGGCAAGGTCCCTCTCGGCCTTTCTGCAAGGCGTCAACGCCGGCCTGGATAATTTTGAGCGCCTCAAAAAATTGATTGTGACCCCGGCCTGGACCATCGGCAACGGCCTGATCACTCCCACCCTGAAGGTAAAAAGAAATGAACTGGAAAAACGTTATGCTCCGAAATACGCGCAATGGTATGAGGAAAGGGCGACCGTAATCTGGGAAGAATAATCATGAACAAAAAGCCCATGGGTTTTCCATCAGCCTCCTTCCCATTCTTTATAAAAACGATGCAGGAATTCTTCCATGAACCGGTGCCTTTCGACGGCCATTCGTTTCCCGGTAGGAGTGTTCATCAGGTCTTTCAGGCGCAGCAGCTTTTCATAAAAATGATTGATCGTGGGGGCTGTGCTCTTTTTATATTTTTCGCCGGTCAGTTCGGTTTCCGGAGGAAGGTCCGGGTTGTAGATTTCCCTGTTTTTGTATCCTCCGTAATGGAAGGCCCTGGCAATCCCTATGGCTCCCAGGGCATCCAGGCGGTCGGCATCCTGAACGATGTCCAGTTCCGGACTGCGGATGGCCCGGCTATCGAGGTTTGATTTATAGGAGATGTTTTCTATGATGGTGATCACCTGGTCGGTGACGGATGGCCTCACGCCCAGTTTTGTCAGAAAATCGCGGGCTTTGGATGGCCCGATGGATTCATCTCCTCCGAAGAATTTTGCATCTGCAATATCGTGGAGAAGGGCAGCCAGGCGGATGATGAAAGGATCGCCGGGTTCCGATTCGACGATTTTCATTGCATTTTGATAGACGCGTAAGACATGCCACCAATCATGTCCTCGCTCGCTTTCCCGGAGTTCATGTTGTACAAAAGCGGTGGTATGATCCAGGATCTCCTCTTCCGTCATGGTTTGGTTCAGTTCCATTTGTTGTTTCCGAATAAAACCGCGGCGATAAATATCAGATAAGCGATGACCAACAGGGAGGGGATGCTCAGAAGGCCCAATGCCGTTTTAATCCTGTCCTGACCCTTCAGCCACCAGGTGATGCCCAGAAGGGCGGGAAGGCCCAGCACCAGCCACATCCAAATGCCCATATTGGATTGGGAAACCGAACCGTCCGCCAGCCCGGCAAAAAAGAAATAAAAAGCGACCAGGGTGGCTCCGAGTACCAGGTACCAACCCATCCAGAATAAGGTATTCATTCGCATGTGGTGGTGGATGCGGACCGGTCGGCCGCCGGCCCCGGATTAAGGATTGAATCGTAAATGATCTGCTGAATACAGGGCCTCAGGGACCATTGACCGATTTTGTTGTTGGCGCGGGTGGGATAGACCCGGTTGGTCAGGAGGATATAAGTCAGTTGGTAGCGGGGATCGACCCATAGCAGGGTGCCGGTAAAACCGGAATGACCATAACTTTCAGGGCTTGCCTCCTGAGTGACATAACTCGCATTGTGGGAAAACCTGAGCATGGGTTTGTCGAATCCCAGACCGCGGCGGTTTCCGATTTCGGGATACTGATAGGAGGTAAACAAGTCCACGGTTTCCGGCCGGATGTATTCCCTGCCCCCATAGCTGCCCTTATTCAGGAGGAGCTGGGCGAGTTTGGCCATATCGTTGGCGTGCATAAACAAACCGGCATGCCCTGAGATGCCCCCGAGCATGGCCGCGTTTTCATCGTGCACATATCCGTGGACCAGGGCCCGCCGCCAGAATGAATCCCTTTCGGTGGGTACCAGGCGGGCCGGGTCAAACCGGCGACTGGGCTGAAATCCGGTTTCGTATGCTCCAACCGGTTTGTAGATCCCTTCGGTCAGGAACTGGTCAAAGGGCATACGGCTGATGGCTTCCACGGTTTTGTACATCAGGATCATGGAAAGGTCTGAATAAACATACCCTTCTTTTTCCAATAAGGGAACTTTCTTGATTCCTTTCATCATATACGCGGGATACCGACGGTGCAGGTACAGGTGATCGTTGATTTTAATATTGTATTTCCGGCTGAAGGTCTTTTTCAGGGAACGGGGAACATATTTGTCCGGTCCCTTCACCGTGTATCGGTAAAAAGGGATAAAACCCGGAAGCCTGGCCCGGTGGGTGAGGATATCTTTCCACAACAAATCGGCTTTATTGCTGTTGCGAAATTCAGGCAAATAATCCGCCACGGTGCGGAGGGAGGAAAATTTGCCTTCGCTGTGCAGGACCATGGAGGCAAGGGTGGCTGCCAGGACCTTGGTGATGGAAGCCATGTCATAGAGATCATCCTTCTTTAAAGGCTGGCTGCTTTCAAAGGTCGGATGGCCAAAGGCTTCATGATATAAAACCATCCCGTCTTTTGCAATGAGGAGATTGGCGCCCGGAAAGGCTTTACTCTCAATGGCATCCGATATGGCCCGGTTTAATTTTTCATGCAAGGCGGCTCCGTCAATGCCCAGGCACTCCGGGGGTCCGTAAGTCAGTCGCTGCAAGGACCGGGTGCGCAAACCGCTGCCGGAGACATACTCGGCATTCAGGGTAAAGGGCAGGGTCCCGGTTGCTGCGGCAGCCCCAAATAACACTTGCACCAACTGGATGGGCAAATACCCGGAGTCACCCCATGAGAAAAGAATGCCTTTTGCTTTCCTGAAAAGGCCCTGGGGCAGGGAACCAGGTTTGCCGTGCCTTAGAATGAGCAGATATTCTCCCTTAATTCGTTCGAGTCCTTCAGACCAGGCGGTGAGCCCCGGCTGCCCTGCATCGGCCAGATCGATTTCGGCAAGGACCCAACCGGGGACCGGGCCCTTCATGGAGTCCAGGTCCTGTGGTCGTAGGGTCTTTACCGGAGCATATAATTTTATCTTATCCAAAATCTCGCTGCGATCCGGACCGGAACTGATCAGGGTGAAGGTCCGGGTCAGGTCCTGGACCGGGATGGATTGCTGCTCATTTTTTAAAACCACCACCCTGGAAAGGGCATCTTCATAACTTTGCCTGATCGCGGGATCCGCCTGGTTGTAGGCGGTTTGATAAAAGGCCAGCACGATCAAGCATAACCGGAATACAAGCATGAAGCATTTTTTTGCGCTGAATTTACCATTTTTACATCAACTGAGTTCCGTCATGCATAAATGCCTCCTGTTTTGTCTGTTTATCGGATTTTGGATTGTCCAGACGGGATGTTCCGCCGCTTATAAGTTGAAAAAGACCAGCCGGGCCATCACGGACAGCGTGCGGTACAATCCCATCTTTAGCAAACATTTTACAGGTTTTGTGCTCTATGATCCTGAAGAAGGGAAGGTGCTTGCAGATCTCAATGGCTCCCGGTATTTCACCCCGGCTTCCAATACCAAAATACTCACCCTGTATACCGCGCTCTCCCTGTTGCCCGACCCTCTGCCTTCGTTCAGATATCGCCGGTCAGGGGACAGCCTTTTTGTGCGCGGTATGGGTGACCCCAGCCTGCTCCACCCGCTGTGGCCCGATCATGAGGGGCTGAAATTAATGAAGACTGCAGGAAGTTTGTTCCTTACGGAAGATGGGGGGATGGACCCGGCATTGGGACCGGGATGGGCCTGGGATGATTTTGCGGATGCATACCAGGCTGAAAAATCCCCATTGCCGGTGTATGGCAATCTGGCCCGGTTTTCACCTGCCGTCCAGGGTGGGGGATATAGCGCTTTCCCTTCCTATTTCCAGTCCCGATGGGTCCAGGCCGATACCACGGAAAAGACAAGGCAGGCCCGGAGGGGGTTCCTCCGGTCACCCTTTGAAAATGAATTCATCCTTCCGCCGGCGGATACCTCCATCCTGCATATTCCTTTCAGGGCCGGGGCCGAAACCATTAAAAGTCTGTTGACGGATACCCTGCATATCCCGGTAAAATCAGGATGGTCCCCGCCAGGTTTGTCCTGGAACATAGCCTATGGGGTGGCTGCCGATTCGGTGTATGCACGGATGATGAAAGTAAGCGACAATTTTATTGCGGAACAACTCATCCTGCTCTGCGGAGCTTACTGGTTTGATTCCCTCAGCACTTCCGCTGTGATTCAATATGCCCGGGACAGCCTTTTAAAGTCGGTCTCCCATCCGCTTCAATGGGTCGATGGCAGCGGCCTTTCCCGGTATAATCTGTTCACCCCCCGAAGCGTGGTTGAGGTACTCGACCTGATCCGTAAGAAAATAAACTGGGAGCAGATCACCCGGATTTTCCCGGCTGGCGGAGTTTCCGGCACCCTGGAAAAATGGTACCCGGGCGACCCGGGCCCCTATGTCTTTGCCAAAACCGGATCCCTTATGAACAACCACAGCCTCAGCGGTTATATCCGCACCCGGCAGGGCAGGATCCTCCTGTTTTCGTTCATGCATTCCAATTACACGGGCAGCCTCAATCCTATCCGGAGGGAAATGCAGCGAATCCTGGAGTCGGTGAGGGACCGTTTTTGAATTGAAAGATAAAAATCCGGTCAATCTTCCTTTCCCTGCCAATCCTTGGTACTGTTTAACAGGACGATATTGACATTCATCTTGACCCTTTCCGGCTGGGGAACAGGCAGGTTGTGGTTGACTGCATTGATATACTGGATCAGTTTCTGAGCGCTCAGACTGCCGAGTTCAAAGCCGCTGTGATGCATATGGCTCATGCTGGGTATGGTGAAATGGGGCAGGTGGCCGTCGCTGATGCCGATCACCCCCAGTTGTTCAGGGATCCGGATGTTGAGCTGGTTAAGCGCCGGCATGGCTCCGAGCATGATCTCATCGGTCATCAAGGATAGACCGTCGGGTTGTACCTCCTGCATCAGGGCAAAGGTCGAGGACCTGGCCTCCTCACTGTTATTGACAAAGCGCACCATTTGTTCCTGGTGCGGGAGCCCCAGGTCTATCAGCGCCTGCGCGAACCCCTTATACCGGAGATGGGTGATAAGCAGGTTGGCTTTTCCAAATATCCCGGCGATCCGGGTACAACCGGTTTTAAACAGGTGCTGGACCATCTGGTAGGAAACCCTGAAATCGTCAATGGTGATGCTGGTGTAGGCAGCATCTTCTTTCACTTTGTCGATGAGGATTACCGGGGTGGTGCCGGGTTCAAACCTCTGGAGGTGACTGAGATCCATGGTTTCCTTGGATACCGCAATGAGAACACCGGCTACGTTCTGATCAAAGGCGATGTCAATATTTTCTTTTTCATAATCCAGGCGGTCGTAGGTAGGCAGGATCATCAGGTTGTATCCTAAGGGATGCAGAACGGAATCCACCCCGTGGATTACGGAAGGATAAAAAAAGGAAGTGATCTCCGGCAGGATCAGGGCAATGGTTTTATTGGTTCCTCTCCGGAGTTGGAGGGCTGCAGGGCTCGGACGGTAATGCAGGTCCTTGGCGACTTCCTGGATTTTTTGGGTGAGTTCCGGGCTGATGTCGGGATGGTTGTTCAGGGCGCGGGACACCGTGGAAGTGCTCACACCGAGCATTTTAGCCAGGTCTTTTATGGTTGTTTTTTTCAAAGCTTGGAGGTTAATCGATGAAATCGGTTACAATATTATTAATTATTAACAAATTTATAAAAGTTACCAACAGCAAACGATTGCGGTAAGGATTGCGGGATAATTTTCAATCATTAATTGGTAATCGTGTATTAAAAACTGGAAGGAGTTGATAAATTTGATTCGTTTTAAGGTATTAATTGGATAATGTGTTTTGTGTTTTTTAGGGGATAAATATTGCCTGAATGCGAAATATATTATGAATTTAACCTGGGACAAAACCTGACGATATTCATCTTTCACAAAATTTTAACTGGTTATGAAAAGATTATTCTTGTGTTTTGCAAAGGTGGCTGCTGTATTGCTGTTTGTATTGGGCATGCACTCCTTCACTTTTGCACAGCGTACAGTGACCGGTACGGTTAAAGAAGCAGGTACGGGCGAACCCCTGATCGGGGCCAACGTGCTGATTCGGGGGACCAGTACGGGGACGATTACGGACGTGGATGGCAACTTCAGCCTGGAAGTGCCTGAAGGAAGCAATGTTCTCGAAATTTCCTACACGGGTTTTGGTACGGAAGTTTTCACTTTGGATGGAGCCAACAACATTGAAGTGGTGCTCACCGCAGGAAAATTGCTCGAAGAAGTGGTCGTCACCGGATACGGCACCCAGAGACAAAAAGAGATCACTTCGGCGGTAGCCTCCATCAAAGCGGAGGACTTTAATAAAGGTTCGATCACCAGCCCGGCCCAGCTGCTCCAGGGCAAGGTCCCCGGCCTGATCATTGCCAAACCCAATGGGGACCCCAACGGTGGATTTAACATTCGCCTTCGCGGTTTGTCAACGGTGGGCGGGAATACCGAACCCCTGATCATCATTGACGGGGTACCGGGCGCCAGCCTCAATACCGTGGATCCTATGGATATCGAAACCATGGACGTGCTGCGGGATGGTTCGGCGGCGGCCATTTATGGTACCCGTGGTTCCAATGGGGTGATCCTGATCACCACCAAGAAAGGAAAGGAAGGAAGGACCGTGGTTGACTACAATGGCATTGCCTCGGTGGAATCCCTCGCCAAAGCGCCGAGTGTGATGACCGCCGCTGAATATAAAAAAGCCGGTGGCATAGACCAGGGCAGCAGTACCGACTGGTTTGACGTGATCACCCGGAGTGCCCTTCAGCAACAACACAACCTCTCCCTTTCCGGTGGGGCAAGGGGTATGGGATACCGGGTTTCCTTTAACTACAAGGATATCCAGGGCATCCAGCTGAATACCGGGTTTAAACAACTCAACGGCAGGGTCAGCCTGAGCCAAAAGGCCCTCAACGACAAGCTCAATATCGGCTTTGACCTGGCGGCCACAAACCGTAAACAGGACATTAATTTCCGGGATGCCTTTCGTTATGCCACCTATTTTAATCCCACTGCCCCTGTATACAATGCTGCCAATACGGTCAATGGCGGCTATTTTGAACCCGGCGGATTTGACTATTTTAATCCCCTGGCCATCGTCGAACAAAATTCCAACACCGGTGAATTCACCAATGTCCTGGCCACCATCAGGGGGGAATATGAGTTTATCAAGGACCTCAAACTGAATGTGGCCTATACCTACGGCCGGGACAATGGGCACAGCCAACAGTATTTCAGCAAGCAAAGCCAGTACGGTACCGGTTTGGGCCGCAACGGTCTGGCTACCCAGAATACCGGTTTTAACCTGAATGATTACCTGTCCACCACCCTGAAGTACAATTTTAATACCATTGGAGTGGATTGGTCGGTCCTCGGCGGATACGATTATCAGAAATTCACCGGGGAAGGGTTCGCCGTATCGGGGGGGAACTTCCTCACCGATTTTTTCACCAGCTACAACCTGGGTGCCGGTCTTGATTTCCCACGGGGTTTGGGTAGCGTAAACAGCGGCAAAAGCAGCAACAAACTGATTGCCTTCTTCGGAAGGATCACCGCGAATATCAACGATACCTGGTTCGCCAATGCGACCGTGCGAAGGGAAGGATCTTCCCGTTTTGGCGCGAATAATAAATGGGGGGTTTTTCCCGCCGTCTCGGCTGGGGTGAACCTGACCAAATTGTTTGACCTTGGACCTGTAAACAACCTGAAATTCAGGATTGGTTACGGGGTTACCGGCGCCAATATCAATCAGGACTACCTTTCCCTGTTCCGTTTCGGACCGACCGGGAACTTCTATTACAACGGGGCCTATGTACCTTCTTATGGACCGGTATCCAACCCCAATCCCGACCTGAAATGGGAGAAAAAAGGCGAGACCAACGTGGGCCTCGAGTTTGGAATCTGGGATTATAAGTTGACCGGTTCCATCGACGTGTTCAACCGTAAAGTCAATGACCTCCTTTATAATTTCCCGGTCCCCGTGCCCCCGAATCCGTTTGGGCGCACCTGGGCCAATGTTGGGGAATTGACGAGCTCTGGCCTGGAAGCCCTGGTCAACCTGAACGACCTCAAATTTGGCCAGTTGAAATATACCCCAAGCCTGAACGCAACTTTCTATCTGAATAACGAACTGGTCAGTCTTTCCGAAGGAGACCTCAAATTCGGCTCAGGAGGGATTCTTGACCTGGCCGGAGTAGGTTCTCCCGGACAAAACAACTATACCATGATCCGGGTAGCCGAGGGCGAAAAAATCGGCCAGATCTATGGTCCCGTTTTTGATGGAGTGGATGAAAACGGAAACCCGAAATTCAAGGACCTCAACAAGGATGGCAAGGTGGAATCCGCCGGGGCTGACCGGGAAGTATTGGGCAATGGCTTACCCAACCTAACCCTGGGTCTTAACAATACCCTGAGCCTGGGCGACTGGTCCCTGAACTTCTTCCTGAGAGGGGCATTCGGGCATAGCCTGGTCAACCAGTACCGGGTTTTCTATGAAGATTACAATGCGGGCTCCATTAAGAACTACAACCGGATCCTTACCAAACTTTCCGATACGAAGATCAAAAACGCCCAGTATTCAAGCATCCACGTGGAGAAGGCGGACTTCCTCAGGCTGGATAATATGCAGATCGGCTACAACCTGCCTGTTAAAGGAGCATTCTCGAAAGCTTTTATTTACCTGGCCAGCAACAATTTATTTACCATCACCGATTATACAGGTATCGATCCTGAAGTGCGCTTTGTGGATGATGAGGATGTTATCCCTAACCCTCTGGCTCCCGGTATCGACCGCAGATCGAATTATTTCACCACCCGTTCCTTCTCTCTGGGCTTAAACCTTGGTTTTTAATAAAAAAATATAAATCATAGCGATATGAACAAGATCTTAAAATATTCAAAAGCGCTGCTGATCGGGGTACTGATGCTGGGGTTCAATAATTCCTGCACCAACCTGGACGAGGAGTTGTACTCCACAGTGACCTTTGACAATTTCTTTAAATCCGACGAAGAGTTTATCTCCGCCCTGGGCGCGGCTTATTCTTCGCTCATCGGCATCATGGGCAGTCACAACGCCACC
>JAKQHS010000144.1 GCA_029557915.1 Bacteroidota bacterium
ATTGGTGATCAGTTGGCACATTTCCCTCAGGCCCTGTGTACCGCAACCGATATAAGCCAGGTTGAGTTTATCGCTGGGCGCCAGGAATCCGGGTCCTCCAAGGGTATGCCGGGGCACGATATGAAAAGCCATGGCGCTGAGGGATGCGGTGGAGGCTTTGCCTATAAATTGCCGGCGGTTGATGGATTTCTTTTTTTTCATATTTGATAAATAGGGATGAATTAAAATGGGTCAGGATTTTGCTTTTAATAAAGTTAGGGTTTTATTGATTTCCGCGGTGTATCCGGTCAGGGTCTTTCCCAGGATTTCAATATGTTCCTGGGCTTCCTTGAAATTCCGTTGTTCAATTCCCTCCCGCACCCCCGGCATGGTCTTTACCCCATAGCCGGTATAATAGCCCGGTGCATAGATCTGGTGCTTGTACCAGGGTCTGCGGGGAAGGCCTTCCGGCTGCAAGAGGCTTTTTTCTATCTGGTAAAGCAACCGATTCAGTTCTTTTTGTTTATCCGGTGAAAAGCTCAGGGCGGCACCGGATGATTTCTGAAATTCTTCGGCGCTGTTTTTTAATTGGACCAGGGCATTTTCCAGGTGGCTGAAATTGAGATAGGGCACCAGGTCTTTCGGGCCGGGTACGACATAATGTATGGTGGGATCCCTGGCCAGCTGATAGAGGTTCTCTCCCAGAATTTTATTTTCGGTTTCGGTATTCGTACGCATCTGGTCGATCAGGGTTTTTAATTCCCCCGCGTACTCATGGATGGTTTTTGAAAACTGGTTGAATTCAAAAGGAAGCACCTCCGCATTGGCCAATCGCATCATCAGGCGGCCGGTGGTTTTGGATAAAGCCACTCCATATTGAAAACCGGGATCCTTGAAGCGGGTAAAATGGGTATAGGTATCATATATGGTGTGGTATTCCCCCCCGCCTCCTTCCCCGCCAAAAGCGAGGTTCATGGAAGGAATGCCCAGGAACTGAAGGAAACCGGACCAATCGGAACCGGCTCCCAGGGCGGACAGGCGGATGGCTTTGTTTCCCAACAGTTTTGACCGGCCCGCAGGATCGGCATCCACCATAGCCTTGGCATATTTCCGCTCTTTGATGCTCACCCTCGTCTGGGGATCCATGACCTGGTCGGCGACTTCATTAAAAAAGGCTTCCAGGGTATGCGACCCCCCTGCGCCGATAAATCCCCGGCTGTTGCCATCGGTATTGATATAGGCAACCGCCTTTTGCCTCAATTCCTCCTGGTGATGTTCCGTCCATTCCACCGAGCCCAGCAGGGCAGGTTCTTCTCCGTCCCAGGCGCAATAGACCAGTGTTCTTTTGAGCTTGTATCCTTTTTTCACCAGGGCGCCGATAGCCCGGGCCTCATCCATTTCGGAGACCATGCCGCTGATGGGATCGGCCGCTCCGTTGACCCAAGCATCGTGGTGGTTGCCCCTTATGACCCATTCGTCAGGGTATTCGCTGCCGGGCAATTTTGCGATAACATTATATAGGGGCTTGAGATCCCAGTTGAATTCGAGTTTCATATGCACCTGGTCCACACTGGGCCCGGCATGGTAGGTGATGGGCAGGGCGCCCTTCCAGGCATCGGGCACCACAGGTCCTTTGAGCGATTGCAGCAGGGCCAGGGCATCTTCATAAGAAATGGGCAGGACGGGGATCTTCATGATGGTGATGGCTTCTTCGCGGCTCAGTCTTTTGGCCTCTTTGACTGCACCCACTCCGGGAGTCAGCGGGTCCCCGGGATAAACCGGCATATCCATGACGGAACCCCTTTGCACTCCATAACCAGGTTTATAAGCCCCTACGGGATAGACATCCCCTCTTTTGTATCCGTCGTCTTCCGGGTCGGAATAGATCAGGCAGCCTACCGCGCCATTTTCAAAAGCCACCTTGGGTTTTATCCCTCTCCAGGATCCCCCATATTTGGCAATGACGATCTTGCCTTTTACGTCGACGCCCATGCGGGCCAGCTCTTCATAATCCGCCGGTACGCCCCGGTTTACAAAAACCAGTTGGGCCGTGACATCCCCGTCCGCCGAGTAAGCGTTGTATGGAGGCAATTGTTCGTTTTTCTGGCCGGTATATTGATCCTCCGGGAAGGATGTTTCCTCCAGTTTCAATTTATAGGGCTTCGCACCCAGCAATTCGACCAGCCTGGTTTTGGGCGTGGGAAAAAGCACATGATATTCTTCAAGCTGTGCCTGGTATCCCCAGGACCTGAACAAGGTGACCATATAGTCGGCATTGGCTTTGCCCTGGGGGGATCCGACGTGATGCGGGCGTGAGCTCAGGTATTTCATCCAGGCATCCTGGTCTTTCCCATTCAACGCCGCGTCAAATTGTTTTTCCCAATCGAGCTGGCTTTTCGCACGGGCATCGGAAAAACCCATGATTTTTTCCTGGGCAAAGGTTAAAAATGGGGTGAAGCAAAGGAAGAGGATCAATCTTTTCATATTTCAGTTGATTGCAGTGATGGATAAACGTAAGGAATATTTGGATAAGGTTGAGGTTGAGGTTGAGGTTAAGGTTGAGGTTAAGGTTGAGGTTAAGGTTGAGGTTAAGGTTGAGGTTAAGGTTGAGGTGGAGCCCACCGCCTTCAATAGATCGAAATATTCTATTTTTATGAAAAAAACAAGGAGATGAAAAGAAAACTAAGAATGGGAATGGTAGGGGGAGGACGCGGGGCCTTTATCGGGGGCGTTCACCGGATCGCGGCGGCCATGGATGGATTGATCGAGCTGACTTGCGGCGCTTTTTCTGCCGATCCCGAAAAGTCGAGGGCTTCCGGGGCGGACCTTATGCTGCCGGCTAACCGTTGTTACGGATCTTTTGAAGAGATGATCCTCACGGAAAAAAGCCTGCCTGACGATATCCGGATGGATTTTGTATCGATCGTCACCCCAAATCATATGCATTATGAACCGGCCAAATTGGCCTTGGACAACGGTTTTGACGTCATCTGCGACAAACCCCTGAGTTTCACCATGGAAGAGGCACATGACCTGGAAAAAACCGTGGCTGAAACGGGCAGGGTCTTTGCCCTGACCCATAATTATACCGGCTACCCCATGGTCAAGCAGGCCAAAAGAATGATAGCCGACGGCAAGCTGGGCGCCATTCGTAAAGTCGTCGTGGAATATCCCCAGGGCTGGCTGACCAATAAGGAAGAGGATATGAATTATAAACAGGCCATCTGGCGTACCGACCCCAAACAATCCGGGATTGCGGGCGCCATGGGCGATATCGGCACCCATGCCGAAAACCTGGCCGAATACGTCACCGGGCTCCGGATCGAAGCCCTGTGCGCCGACATCAGCATCTTTGTACCCGGTCGGCTTCTGGATGACGATGGAAATGTATTGTTGCACCTGGACCAGGGAGCGAAAGGTATTTTGTTTGCAAGCCAGATTTCTGCAGGAGAAGAAAATAACCTACGGATCCGGGTCTATGGCGAACTTGGGGGCCTGGACTGGTCCCAGCAGGAGCCCAACAGCCTGGTCGTAAAATGGCATGGAAAACCCATGGAAATCTATCGGACCGCCGTCGGAGACCTTTATCCGGAAACCAAAGCCCACTACCGGATCCCGGCGGGCCACCCGGAAGGCTACCTTGAAGCCTTCGCCAATATCTACCGCAATTTTGCTTATGCGGTGATTGCCAAAAAAGAAGGCAAGACCCCGGATCCCATCTATGATTTTCCTACGGTTCAGGACGGCGTGAGGGGCATGCAGTTCATCCAGCGCGTTATAGAGAGTGGAAAAAGCAATCAGAAATGGGTAAAATTTTAAAGACCGGAAGGAATTCTTCGTTTGATGCCTGCCGGAGGGCGATTGCCGGCCTATGGATGGTTTTGTTCAGCGCCCATTTCTGCTTTGGACAGTCCGTTCCTTTCCAGTCCTCCAATCTTCCCATTTTCATCATCAACACCAATGGGAATACCATCGTCGATGAACCCAAGATCCTGGCCGATCTGGAGATCATTTATAACGGTCCTGGAAAACGGAATTCGCTCACCGACTCCAGCCGTTATTTCCGCGGAAGCATTGGGGTGGAATACCGCGGCTCCACTTCGCAGACCCTCTCTCCGAAAAAACCCCTTGGGTTTGAGACCCGAAAGGAGGACGGCGAATCCAACCTGAATGTCAGCCTCCTGGGCATGCCGGAGGAAAACGACTGGATCCTGCTGGCGCCCTACAGCGACAAATCCCTGATGCGCGACGTGCTGATCCATCACCTCGCCAGGCAGATCACTCCTTATTCCTCCAGGACCGTGTTTTGCGAACTGGTGACCAATGGCCAGTACATGGGTGTCTATGCCCTGATGGAAAAGATTAAAAGGGATAAAAACCGGGTCAATATCCGTGACCTTGAACCCAAGGATGTCAGCGGTGACAAACTGACCGGCGGGTATATCCTGAAGATTGACAAGACCACGGGCAGCAATCCCGTGGGGGGCTTCGATTCAAAATTCCAATCCGGCAGCGGAAATAATCCGCGGCCTACCTTTTACCAGTACGAACATCCCGAAGTCGATGTGCTGGCCGACGAACAAAAGAACTATATCCGCAACCTCGTGCATGCTTTCGAGGCCTCTTTTCTTCAGCCGGATTATGCCGATCCGGTCAACGGATACCGCAAATGGGTGGATGAAGAATCGCTGATCCAATTTATGGTTTTGAATGAACTGGCCAATAATGTGGACGGGTATCGCCTGAGCACTTTTTTGTATAAAGACGCGGATAACCGGAATAAAAAAATCCATTTCGGGCCCATCTGGGATTTTAACCTGGGATTCGGCAACGCCAACTATTGCGAGGGCGGGTCCAATGAAGTTTTGGCCTATGAGTTCAATAACCGGTGCCCGGCGGACGCCTGGCAAGTCCCTTTTTACTGGCACTACCTCACCCGGGATTCCCTGTACAATGAAAACCTGTACAAACGCTGGTCCGAATGGAGGAAAACCATTTTATCGGAGCAAAATTTGATGGCGGCGATTGATTCGATGGCCGCCCTGCTGGAAGAGGCCCAGGTTCGCAATTTTCAGCGGTGGAATATCCTCTCCCAGCACGTATGGCCGAATGCCTATGTAGGAGGTTCATATTCCAATGAAATACAATACCTCAAAAACTGGCTCTCAAAGAGGCTCGTTTACCTGGACGGGGTATTTAAACAGGCGACCCTGCCCAAATATTACCCGGAACGTTATTTTGAGCCGGTTGTTTTTCCCAATCCGGCTTTACAAGGTCAGGAAGTCACCTTCAAATATTATATCCACGATTACGACCAGGTCCGTATAGAGGTTCACGATATCCTCGGCCGTCGCATGTTCCGTCTTGAAGACGGAGACCATTTCAGCGGAACCAATCAATTGAAGAGCATTCCCCTGCGTCTGCCAGCAGGCATCTATGTCTATAATATCTATATCGAGGGACAAAAGAAGGCTTTTCAAACGGGCAGGCTTTTAATCCAATAACCCAGTGGTAAAATTATTCAGCCGGTCCACCGGCCAGGGCCCGCCCCTGGTCATCCTGCATGGATTGTTTGGCTCTTCGGATAACTGGCAAACCTTTTCTAAAATGCTTGGAGACCGGTACAAGGTAATCACCGTGGACCTGCGCAATCACGGTCTGTCTCCGCACACCGCCGAATTCAATTTTGAGTTCATGAGCCGGGATTTGATTCAATTTGCGGAGGAACACGGTCTCCGGGAATTTTTCCTGATGGGGCATTCCCTGGGAGGCAAGGCGGCAGCCTATTTCGCTCTTCAATATCCCGAACGGGTAAGCAAGCTGATCATCCTTGATATTGCGATGAAGGCTTACCCCCCGCATCACGATAAGTATTTCGAGGCCATGCTGGGCCTGGACTTTGACCTCATCCGCAACCGGAATGAAGCGGATGCCTGGCTGCAGAGGAGCATCAGCAGCCTGCCGGTCCGGCAATTTCTGCTCAAAAACCTGGTCCGGGATGCCGAGGGGCGCTTCCGCTGGAAATTCAATTTGAGCGGATTGTACGAACAATACGATGCCATCAACGTAGCCATTGAATCCGAAACCCCCTTTGACAAACCGGTACTCGTCCTTGCCGGTGAACATTCGTCCTATATCCAGCCTGAAGACAAAGAACCGATGCGGGCCTTGTTTCCACGGGCTTCTTTT
>JAKQHS010000145.1 GCA_029557915.1 Bacteroidota bacterium
ATTGGTGATCAGTTGGCACATTTCCCTCAGGCCCTGTGTACCGCAACCGATATAAGCCAGGTTGAGTTTATCGCTGGGCGCCAGGAATCCGGGTCCTCCAAGGGTATGCCGGGGCACGATATGAAAAGCCATGGCGCTGAGCGAAGCGGTGGAGGCCCGGCCGATAAATTGCCGGCGGTTGATGGATTTCTTTTTTTTCATATTTGATAAATAGGGATGAATTAAATGGGTCAGGATTTTGCTTTTAATAAAGTTAGGGTTTTATTGATTTCATCGGCGTATCCGGTCAGGGTCTTTCCCAGGATTTCAATATTTTGCTGGGCTTCCCGGAAATTCCTTTGCTCGATGCCCTCCCGCACGCCCGGCATAGTCTTGACCCCATAACCCGTGTAATAGCCCGGTGCATAGATCTGGTGCTTGTACCAGGGCCGGCGGGGAAGGCCTTCCGGTTGTAGAAGGCTTTTTTCTATCTGGTACAGCAATTGATTCAGTTCTTTTTGTTTATCCGGTGAAAGGCTCAGGGCGGCACCGGATGATTTCTGAAATTCTTCGGCGCTGTTTTTTAATTGGACCAGGGCATTTTCCAGGTTGCTGAAATTGAGGTAGGGGACCAGGTCTTTCGGGCCGGGTACCACATAAGGGATGGTGGGGTCCTTGGCCAGCTGGTAGAGGTTTTCCGAGAGCATTTTATTTTCGGTTTCGGTATTCGTGCGCATCTGGTCAATCAGGGTTTTTAATTCCCCAGCGTATTCGTGAATGGTTTTTGAAAACTGGTTGAATTCAAAAGGAAGTACGTCCGCATTGGCCAACCGCATCATCAGGCGGCCGGTGGTTTTGGACAAGGCCACCCCATACTGAAAACCAGGATCTTTAAAGCGGGTAAAATGGGTATAGGTATCATAAATGGTGTGGTACTCACCCCCACCTCCTTCCCCGCCAAAACCAAGATTTAGGGACGGTATGCCCAGAAACTGGAGAAAACCGGACCAATCGGAACCCGCCCCCAGGGCGGACAGGCGAATGGTTTTGTTTCCGAGCAGTTTTGACCGGCCTGCAGGATCGGCATCCACCATGGCTTTGGCATATTTCCTTTCTTTAATGCTCACCCCTGTCTGAGGATCCATGACCTGGTCTGCGACTTCATTAAAAAAAGTTTCCAGGGTATGCGACCCTCCGGCACCGATAAATCCCCGGCTGTTGCCGTCGGTATTGATATAGGCTACCGCCTTTTGTCTTAATTCCTCCTGGTGGTGTTCCGTCCATTCCACTGAGCCCAGCAGGGCAGGTTCCTCCCCGTCCCAGGCACAATAGACGAGGGTCCTTTTGAGTTTAAATCCTTTTTTCACCAGGGCACCAATGGCCCGGGCCTCATCCATTTCGGAGACCATGCCGCTGATGGGATCGGCCGCTCCATTGACCCAGCCATCGTGATGGTTGCCCCGGATGATCCATTCGTCCGGGTATTCGCTGCCGGGCAATTTTGCGATGACATTGTAAAGGGGCTTGAGGTCCCAGTTGAATTCGAGTTTCATATGCACCTGGTCCGCACTCGGACCCGCGTGATAGGTGATGGGGAGGGCGCCCTTCCAGGCATCGGGCACCACCGGGCCCTTGAGCGATTGCAGGAGGGGCAAGGCATCTTCATAAGAGATGGGCAGGACAGGGATCTTCATGATAGTGATGGCTTCTTCGCGGCTTAGTCTTTTGGCCTCTTTTACAGCGCCTATACCCGGAGTGAGCGGGTCCCCGGGATAAACCGGCATATCCATCACCGAACCCCTTTGCACCCCATGCCCCGGTTTATATGCCCCTTCCGGATAAACGTCGCCCCGTTTGTACCCATCGTCTTCAGGGTCTGAGTAAATCAGGCAGCCTACCGCGCCATTTTCATAAGCCACTTTGGGTTTTATCCCTCTCCAGGAGCCCCCGTATTTGGCGATGACGATTTTACCCTTTACCTCGACCCCCATGCGTGCGAGTTCTTCATAATCGGCCGGTACGCCGCGGTTTACAAATACCAGTTGGGCCGTGACGTCCCCGTCCGCCGAGTAGGCGTTGTATGGAGGCAATTGTTCGCTTTTCTGGCCGGTATATTGATCCTCTGGGAAGGAGGTTTCCTCCAGTTTCAATTTATAGGGCTTCGCACCCAGCAATTCGACCAGCCTGGTTTTGGGTGTGGGAAAAAGCACATGATATTCTTCGAGTTGGGCCTGGTATCCCCAGAACCTGAACAGGTTGACCATATAATCGGCATTGGCCTTACCCTGCGGCGACCCCGCGTGGTGAGGCCTGGATGTCAAAAATTGCATCCAGGTATCCTGGTCTTTACCACTGAGCGCGGCGTCAAATTGTTTTTCCCAATCGAGCTGGCTTTTTGCACGGGCATCGGAAAAACCCATGATTTTTTCCTGGGCCGAGGTCAAAAATGGGGTGAAGCATAGGAGGAGAATCCATCTTTTCATATTTCAGTTGATTGTAGTGATGGATAAACGTAAGGAATATTTGGATAAGGTTGAGGTTGAGGTTGAGGATAAGGTTGAGGATAAGGTTGAGGTTAAGGTTGAGGTTGAGCCCACCGCCTTCAATAGATCGAAAAATTCTATTTTTATGAAAAAAACAAGGAGATGAAAAGAAAACTAAGAATGGGCATGGTAGGCGGAGGGCGCGGGGCCTTTATCGGGGGTGTTCACCGGATCGCGGCGGCCATGGATGGATTGATTGAACTGACCTGCGGCGCTTTTTCTGCCGATCCCGAAAAGTCGAGGGCTTCCGGGGCAGACCTCATGCTGCCGGCCAACCGGTGTTACGGATCTTTTGAAGAGATGATCCTCACGGAAAAAAGCCTGCCTGAAGATATCCGTATGGATTTTGTATCGATTGTCACCCCCAATCATATGCATTACGAGCCGGCCAAATTGGCCTTGGACAACGGTTTTGACGTCATCTGCGACAAACCCCTGAGTTTTACCATGGAAGAAGCACGTGACCTGGAAAAAACCGTGGCCGAAACGGGCAGGGTCTTTGCCCTGACCCATAATTATACCGGCTACCCCATGGTCAAACAAGCCAAAAGAATGATAGCCGACGGCAAGCTGGGTGCCATTCGTAAAGTCGTCGTGGAATATCCCCAGGGCTGGCTGACCAATAAGGAAGAGGATATGAATTATAAACAGGCCATCTGGCGTACCGACCCCAAACAATCAGGGATCGCGGGCGCCATGGGCGATATCGGGACCCATGCCGAAAACCTGGCCGAATACATCACCGGGCTCCGGATCGAAGCCCTGTGCGCCGACATCAGCATCTTCGTACCCGGCCGCCTCCTGGATGACGATGGAAATGTATTGTTGCATCTGGACCAGGGTGCGAAAGGTATTTTGTTTGCCAGCCAGATATCCGCAGGGGAAGAAAATAACCTCCGGATCCGGGTCTATGGGGAACTTGGGGGCCTCGACTGGTCTCAGCAGGAGCCCAACAGCCTGATTGTAAAATGGCATGGAAAACCCATGGAAATCTACCGTACTGCGGTTGGAGACCTGTACCCGGAAACCAAAGCCCACTACCGGATACCTGCGGGGCACCCGGAAGGCTACCTCGAGGCCTTCGCCAATATCTACCGCAATTTTGCCTACGCCGTAATAGCAAAGAAAGAAGGCAAGTCACCGGATCCCATCTATGATTTTCCCACGGTTCAGGACGGCGTGAGGGGCATGCAGTTCATCCAGCGCGTTATAGAGAGTGGAAAAAGCAATCAGAAATGGGTGAAATTTTAAAGACCGGAAGGAATCCTTTTTTTTATGTCTGCCTGCGGGCGAGGACTGTCCTTTGGATGTTTTTGATCGGTGCGCAACTCAGTTTTGGACAGTCTGCACCCTTCCAGTCCTCCAATCTTCCCATTTTCATCATCAACACTCAAGGGAATACCATTGTCGATGAACCCAAGATCCTGGCCGATCTGGAGATTATATACAATGGTCCCGGCAAACGGAATTCGCTTACCGACTCCAGCCGTTATTTCCGTGGGAGCATTGGGGTGGAATACCGGGGTTCCACTTCGCAGACCCTTTCCCCGAAAAAACCACTGGGTTTTGAGACCCGAAAGGAGGACGGCGAATCCAATCTAAATGTCAGCCTCCTGGGCATGCCGGAAGAAAACGACTGGATACTGCTGGCGCCATACAGCGACAAATCCCTGATGCGCGACGTATTGATCCATCATGTGGCGAGACAAATCACTCCTTACTCTTCCCGGACCGCTTTTTGCGAACTGGTGACCAATGGCCAGTATATGGGTGTCTATGCCCTGATGGAAAAGATTAAAAGGGATAAAAACCGGGTCAATATCCGGGACCTAGAACCCAAAGATGTCAGCGGTGACAAACTGACCGGCGGGTATATCCTGAAGATCGACAAGACCACGGGCAGCAACCCGGTGGGCGGCTTCGATTCAAAATTCCGTTCCGGAAACGGGAATAATTCCCAGTCCACCTTTTACCAATATGAACATCCCGAAGTCGATGTACTGACCGACGAACAAAAGAGTTATATCCGCAACCTGGTGCATGCTTTTGAGGCCTCCTTCCTTCAGCCGGATTACACCGATCCGGTCAACGGCTACCGCAAATGGGTGGATGAAGAATCGATGATCCGGTTCATGATATTGAATGAACTGGCCAATAATGTGGATGGATACCGGCTGAGTACATTTTTGTATAAAGACGCTGACAACAGGAATAAAAAAATACATTTCGGGCCCATCTGGGATTTTAACCTGGGATTCGGCAACGCCAACTATTGCGAGGGCGGGTCCAGTGAAGTATTGGCCTTTGAGTTCAATAACCGGTGTCCGGCGGACGCCTGGCAAGTCCCTTTTTACTGGCACTACCTCACCCAGGATTCCCTGTACAATACAAACCTGTACAAACGCTGGTCCGAATGGAGGAAAACCATTTTATCGGAGCAAAATTTGATGGCGGCGATTGATTCGATGGCCGCCCTGTTGGAGGAGGCCCAGGTTCGCAATTTTCAGCGGTGGAATATCCTCTCCCAGCACGTATGGCCGAATGCCTATGTAGGAGGGTCATATTCCAATGAAATACAATACCTCAAAAACTGGCTTTCAAAGAGGCTCGTTTACCTGGACGGGGCATTTAAACAGGCGACCCTGCCCAAATATTACCCGGAACGTTATTTTGAACCGGTAGTGTTTCCCAATCCGGCCCTGCAGGGCCAGGAGGTCACCTTCAAATATTATATCCACGATTACGACCAGATCCGGATAGAGGTTCACGACATCCTGGGACGGAGGATGTTCCATATCGAAGACGGATCCCATTACAGCGGGACCAACCAGGTGAAAAGCACCTCTTTGCGGCTGCCTTCAGGCATCTATGTCTATAATATCTATATCGAGGGACAAAAAAAGGCTTTTCAGACGGGCAAGCTTTTAATCCGTTAATAAAGTGGTGAAATTATTCAGCCGGTCCACCGGACAGGGCCCGCCCCTGGTCATCCTGCATGGTTTGTTTGGTTCTTCAGACAACTGGCAGACCTTTGCTAAAATGCTGAGCGACCACTACGCGGTGATCACCGTAGATCTGCGCAACCACGGCTTGTCCCCGCACACGGAAGAGTTCAGTTTCGAATGGATCGGCCGCGATTTATACCAGTTTGCGGAAGACCAGGGCCTCCGGGAATTTTACCTGATGGGACATTCCCTGGGAGGCAAGGCGGCAGCCTTTTTTGCACTCCGGTATCCCGACCGGGTGAAAAAACTGATCATCCTCGATATCGCTACAAAGGCTTATCCCCCGCATCACGAAAAATATTTCGAAGCCATGCTGAGCCTGGACTTTAACCTCATCCGCAACCGGAATGAAGCGGATGCCTGGTTGCAGAGGAGCATATCCAGCCTGCCGGTCCGCCAGTTTCTGCTCAAAAACCTGGTGCGGGATGCCGAGGGACGCTTCCGCTGGAAATTCAATTTGCGGGGTTTGTACGAGCAATACGATGCCATCAACGTAGCCATTGAATCCGAAACCCCCTTTGACAAACCGGTACTCGTCCTTGCCGGTGAACATTCGTCCTATATCCAGCCTGAAGACAAAGAACCGATGCGGGCCTTGTTTCCACGGGCTTCTTTT
>JAKQHS010000161.1 GCA_029557915.1 Bacteroidota bacterium
ATTGATCTGGGTCAGCCATTTGCGGATATTATAGGTGTAGTCAACGGATTGACCATAGTTTCCTCCTGAATAGGCTAACTGCTTTTGCGACAGCTCATCCCTTTCATTATAGCTTTGGTTGGAGATTTTTTGTTCGGCCTGGGTACCTATTTTATGAAAGGTCTCCACCAGCCTACCCGCATGGTCGTATTCAAAGCGCTCCGAGATCAGGGTCCGGGTCGTATTGTTCATATGGGACCTTTGGGTCTTCCTCAGCCTTCCGGGAAAATCATATTTCAGCCAGGTCGTATCGGTATAGCCCAACTGCTGAAGGCTTTGTTTCTGGATTTCCCTGCCCTCGATATCATAGAAGATAATGTCATCCATCCAGCTGGAGGGCGCCGTTCCGTTTTGGTTGAGCCTTCCGTTTTTGGACCGGGTGAGTTTGCCTTTTACCCAAGGATAATTTGAACTTAAATAATCGGCATATCCACCCCGGTAGGTGGCATCATTGCTGCCGTTATCCTCCCAGTCGTAATCATCGTAATAATTGACAGTATAGACCTCGATGGAAGAGGTGGGGAAAGCCTTTGAAGTATAAAAATGGCCCGAGGTAGTCGCAGTTTCATACAAGGAATCCGAAACAGAAGGATTGGAAATGGTCGTATGTTTTCCCGTGAGGATCACCCGTCCTAAGATATCGTATTTGGTGAATATCCGGGAGTTATTCGGATATGGGAAGTGTCACAGTTCGAAATCAAACGGGGTCAGATGATCAGTTCAACTCCGCATGCGTCGTTTTATTAAACGCCAGCATCGGGATGTGGTTCTGATAGGCCATTTGTCGGGTCACGCCCGTATCGAATAATTTTTCATAAAACTCGAGCTTGTGCGTAAACAAGGCCACCAGGTCGGCCTTTTTATGGGTCACAAAATGATCGATGGCTTCCGCGATATGGGATCCCCGGGCGGTATGGAATTCAAGGTGGGTGCCGGGCACGAGTTTCTCCAGGGTGGCCAGGATGCTTTCCACCTGTATTTTTTCGTGCTTGCCGTCGCGGATCACATGCAGGATGTGCAATTTCGCGCCAAACCACCGGGCCAACTTGCTCATTTGATCCATTTCCGTGGCCAGGTGATTCATGTCGGTGGCATAGACGATGTCCTGAAGTCCCTCGAAGGAGGCGTTTGCGGGCACCACGATCACGGGTATCCTGCTCTCGTTGATCACGGTCACGGCATTGGAACCCACCAGCGCTTTTTTCAGTCCGTCCGCGCCTCCGCTGCCCATCACGATCAGGTCGATATGCTGTTTTTCGGCGTATTCATCGATGGCCTTCCGGAGCGAATTGCCCACCTTGTTGACCAGGCGGATTTTTAATTTATTCCCGCCCAGGGCGGAAAGCTCCCGGACCAGGTCCCGGCCATCTTCTTCTGCGGCCCGGTCCATCTCCGTTTCCAGTTTGTGCATATTGATCAGGGCATGGCTGGCGGGATTCACCCCTTTCACATGCAGGAGATGGATTCGTATATCCTGATTGGCGATCAACCTGACCGCATACCGGGCGGCCACCCGGGACAGTTCAGAAAAGTCTGTGGGAACGAGTATGTTTTTCATTTTTAAACGGTATAAACATCCTTATTCCGGCAAAAATACCAGATGACCCGTCTCAGGGCAAACGATGATGAAGGTCACGGCAAGCTATGGGACTTTGGAAGACCTTGAAGAATATCGGGAATGATGTTTATTTTAACCATGCCAGCCGTCCATGAATTTTCACCTCAAATCGATCGAAGACTGCCTCGACCACTTCCAATCCGGACCTCAAGGGTTGAGCGCTGAAGAAGCCGCCCTCCGGCTGAAGGAATTTGGACCTAACCGCCTGGTGGAAACCAAAAAAAAGCCGGCCTGGCTGCTCTTCCTCAGACAGTTCATGGATTTTATGATCCTGGTCCTGATCCTGGCCGCCGGTATTTCGGCTTTTCTGGGCGACCTCATCGACACCATCATCATCCTGGTCATCGTCCTGCTCAATGCCATAGTGGGTTTCGTGCAGGAATACCGCGCCGAAAAAGCCATAGATGCCCTCAAAAAAATGGCCACCATCCAGGCCCAGGTCCTGAGGGACGGCGCGCCCGTCAAAATTTCTTCGGAGGGCCTCGTGCCGGGCGATATCGTCCTCCTCCAGGCAGGCAACGCCGTACCCGCAGATCTGAGGTTGATCGAGTCTCACAGCCTTAAAATCAACGAATCGGCACTCACCGGGGAGTCGGTCGCCGTGGATAAATCGCTGGCCCCCATCCCCGGCGACAACATCCCGCTCGGTGATCGCCTCAACATGGCTTATAAAAGCACCCTGGTCACCAATGGCCGGGGCAAAGGCCTGGTGGTCGCTACCGCCATGAAGACCGAAATAGGCCGGATCGCCGGCCTGCTCCAGGAGGAAGATGCGGCCACCCCCCTTCAGAAACGCATGACTGATTTCAGCCGGAAGCTTTCTTACCTCATACTGCTCATCTGTTTCCTGCTCTTTGGCATTGGCCTCCTGCGGGGAGAAGACCCCCTCCAGATGATGCTGCTTTCCATCAGTCTGGCCGTGGCCGCCATACCGGAAGCCCTGCCGGCCCTGATCACCATTGCCCTGGCAAAAGGGGCCAACCGGATGGCCAGGCAAAACGCGCTGATCCGGAACCTCCCTTCCGTTGAAACCCTGGGTTCTGTAAATTATATCTGCTCCGACAAAACAGGGACCCTCACCCTGAATAAAATGACGGTGATCCATATCCACAAACCGGATGGGGTGCCCGAAACTGAAAAGGATCTGAATTATCTGGACCTGGCCATGGCCCTCAACCAGGATGTCCAGGAAGACGGAAACAAACAGCAGATGAGCGGCGATCCCACCGAAATCGCCCTCCTTGAATATTTTAATAAAATGAAAGGACCCGGGGTGTACGAAAACTGCGTCAACCGTTTTCCCCGGGTAGCCGAACTCCCTTTTGATTCGGAACGGAAGTGCATGTCCACCATTCACCGGATGGATGAAGGCTATCTCGTTTTTACCAAAGGCGCGGTCGAATCCATAACGGCCCGATTGCATCCTGAAAGCCCGGAAATTCCGCCCCTGGCTGATGAATGGTCCCGGGAAGGCTTGCGGGTCCTGGCTTTTGCCTATCGCATCCTGCCCTCCTTGCCGGCGGGGGACGAACTGGATAGCCTGGAGCATCAAATGCATTTTTTAGGAATGGCCGGCATGATTGACCCGCCCAGGGAAGAGGCCAAAATTGCGATCGGGCAATGCAAGACGGCGGGCATCCATACCGTGATGATTACCGGGGACCATCCGGAAACTGCTGCGGCGATTGCCCGCCAGATTGGCCTGGCGGACGGCCCCCTGCAGGTCATGCACGGCACCGAGCTGGAACAACTTCCCGAGCAGGAATTTGCGCGTCGCGCGGAACACATTCAGGTCTATGCGCGGGTAAACCCGGAACAAAAACTGAAAATCGTAAAAGCCCTGCAGGCAGGCCATAATTATATCGCCATGACGGGGGATGGAGTAAACGACGCCCCCTCGCTTAAAGCGGCCAATATCGGGGTGGCCATGGGCATCAACGGAACAGATGTCAGCAAGGAAGCGGCGGACATGATTTTGCTCGACGATAATTTCGCCACGATCGTCAAGGCCGTCCGGGAAGGCCGGAGGATCTATGACAATATCCGGAAATTTGTAAAATATATCCTGACCTGCAATGGGGCCGAGATCTGGACCATCTTCCTGGCCCCGCTGATCGGCCTGCCCATCCCCCTCCTGGCCATTCATATTTTATGGATCAACCTGGTGACCGATGGATTGCCCGGACTCGCCCTGGCCAGTGAAAAAGCGGAACGCGATATCATGACCCTCCCGCCCCGGAGGGCCGAGGAAAGCCTGTTTTCAGGAGGCGCCGGGTATCATATTGCCTGGGTGGGCCTGCTTATGGCGGGCATCACCCTGGGCGTACAATCCTGGGCGATCTCCCGGGAACTTCCACACTGGCAAACCATGGTCTTCACGGTCCTTTCCCTTTCACAACTGGGTCATGTGCTTGCCGTCCGCAGCGAGCGCGAATTCCTGTACAGCCAGGGCCTCTTTTCCAACCGGCCCTTGCTCACCGCCGTATTTTTTACTTTCCTGCTTCAGCTTGCAATTATATATCTCCCGGCGGCCAATGAAATATTCCGGACCCAAGCCCTCACCATTAAAGAACTGGCCATCTGTATCGGACTGTCCGCGATCGTCTTCCACGCGGTGGAACTGGAGAAATGGATCAAACAAAGAAACAGGAGGCGACCATCCGGTGGGTATTCTTAGAAAAAATGAATTTTTACAGAAAAAGTACTTTATTGAATATCAGCCACTTACCATTTAGAGGATAACTTTGAAAATATAACCACATATTAACAAGGAAGTTTTGCAATTTTAATCCTCTTTTTAAACACAAGCTCGCACCTTTTAAATGTTCTTATGAGTCTTCAGAAACTCAAAAATGCCCCATTAAAAGAAGTAATCTTTGAGCTACATTGGCAACAAACAATTGAATTATCCGGGTTTCCTTCTGATCCAGGTTTTGAATTTGCTGTCGGACGATTTGCAGAAATCCTTAAACCTGATTTCCCAGTACATCGAAAGTTACCAGTAGCGGATGCTCCTATAAAATTTATCGGAGTACCCTTGCACCAATATTGGAAGGGGGAGATGACCTACCCGGTCATCCAACATGGTCAATGTATGCTCGCGGTTAATGAAGTCGAACATGGCTACATATGGAGTGAAAGTTTTAGACCATTAATTTTAGACAGCATTAATAAACTGATGCAAAGCTATGAAGGGACATTAAATTTCAACAAGGTAATCCTTAAATACATTGATGCTGTTGATTTAGATGAAATAAGTCCGCACGACTTCATAAGCCAAAATTTACAAACCCGAATATTAAATGATTATCCAATTGCCGGCAAATTTCTCGATACACAATTGGTCCAGGCCTTTGAATTGGAAGACAGCTCAATAATGAGATTAAGCATAGCCACTGGAAAAAATAATAAAACCCAAAAAAAAGTTGTCATTTGGACCACGGAGGTAGAAAAGAATAAATCGTTAAACCTCGATGAAATTTATTGGTGGATAGACCATGCGCACACACATACCTCTGACATGTTTAAAAGAATGTTAAATCCTGAATATTATGCAAGTCTCGACAGATAGTTATAGTATTAATCCACCAATTTGGGGAGCCTCCACCCAGAATTTTAATAATTGGTTGCCTCGCTATCTTGAACCTGATTCCAGCACTACGATCAATTGGGGCATCCCCATTGGAATTAATGACAAAATTCATTCGCTACTGGAGGAATATAAAAATTTTGAGGCCAACTGGGACGGGGAAGGAACCGAAGCACCTGACAAAAAAGTTTTAATCTGTGCAACAGCCCTTTTAAGGATTCTAGATAAATTCGGTCAGAAGGTTTTTCATGCTTCACCAGGCCCAAACAAGGAGATCATGTTGGATTTGCGAAATAACAATCAGTCCAAATCCTTGGAAATTCTATTTTATCCTTCCCGGTCTGTGTATGTAAAATTTCAGGATGCCAATAAGCCAATACAAGGGGAATTTAATTTTGAAAAATTGCATGAATTAATGACCTGGTTAAATAATGCATGATGTCTGAACGTACAATCGTACCAGGTGATGAATGGTTGTATCGAAGGAGCTGGCCTGGAAAAAAGTATATGAATCCTGACGGTTCGGCCACTTCACGCGTTTTCAAGCTTCGTGAGAAAGACAATGGGGAACTTTCCGTAAATATAAAAAGCCTGACCACCCCCGAAACAACGGTTATCGATCCATCTCAATTTTTGCTTTATGAGATTCATAATAAAGTGGTAGAGGAAAACAATCTTTCCACATGGCATGATCCTCTTCCTGAAAATAAAGCCCATGCCGTCATTATCGGAATGGATATCGACGACGATATTATTCCTGGGATACTTGCCCGTCGCTCAATAAGAGTTAGAATTTAACCAGCCCCAAATTATTTAAATCAAGGACACCCGGAATGGGTATTTTGAAGATACTCCAAAGTCGTTACCAGCTCATCGATTTACCAAGATTTGACGGAAATGACGAAATCTACTGGAACTGATATGCCTTATGGCTTCAGCACCAATAACCTCTTTGTCCCGATCACATGATTTTCATCCTGTTGGAAAATCATAAAATAGGTGCCTTTTTGCAGATGGGTGAAGGAATAATCCATCGTCTTGTTTCCTTCCAGATAATGATTTTCGCGCCAGACCTCCTTGCCGATGAGATTGACCAGGCGAAGGGTATAAAGGCCGGGATCATTGATCAGCAGCTCGATGCGGAGGGTGCCGAACGTATAAGGATTGGGGAAAAAAAAGAGGTTGGGCTTGAAATCCTCCACTACGATGAGGTCTTTGTAAATGTCCGGGGCTTTGTAGGTGATTTGGTCCGGCTCCTGCGGGTTCTTATACCGGATGGTGGCCACCGGATCGGGGAATGAAGGACTAAAAAAAAAGGTTTCGCGGAGGGTGTCCGTCCTGAAGATTTTCGGGTAACGTACAAAACGGGTGACATCCTGCCATTCGAGACCCGCCTTTTTGGTTTCGATGCGGGTGGTCCGGACCGTCATCAGGTCACGGCGCAGGGCGGAATGCCTGTACAAATGCAAATCCAGGGATACCGGGTCCTGGATTCGCGCCTGCTCCGTCACCGAGGTCATGATTTTAATGGAATCAGGCTGATATGGCAATTGGTCCC
Organism: Bacteroidota bacterium; assembly: GCA_029557915.1. Lineage (GTDB taxonomy): Bacteria > Bacteroidota > Bacteroidia > Chitinophagales > Saprospiraceae > JADJLQ01. The sequence continues at coordinate 6,805 of JAKQHS010000161.1, forward strand.
GGAGCGTCTGGGGCAGGTCCGACAAGGTACAGGGATAGATCAATTGATGCCTGGCTTCGGGTAAAATCCCCGGCGTGTAAACGGCTTGCCTGACCGTCCTTTGCGGGAACCAATATCCGGTAAAACCACGCCCGTCACCGAACAAATCCATTCCTGTGACTCCAATCGATTTTATCGAGTTTTCATCCATCCAATAAAATTCCTTTGACTGGAAACCGGTTTCCACCCAGGCGTTGGCGCCGCGCAAAGCCATGGGGTCCGCCGCGGCATTTTGGATCATGATTTTGCGGATAAAGGGAGCCCGCACCCCATTCAGGTCCCAGCGGGTGCTGTCACTCCGGAAGGGCCAGTGCCTTACAGTCTTGGGCAGGTTGTCCTGCATGACCAGCAGGGTATCCCCGATTTTTGGCAGAGGAAATACCCGGGCGGACGACTGGGCTTGCAGGAGGCCCAAGCCACAAAGGCAATAAAACAAGCCGGGAAGGAAAAGTCGTCGGTTCATGGAAAACTCCATCCCTGCAAACATAAGCCATGGCATGTATTTGCCCTTTTGTGTTAACAATCCGTTGCAAATTCAGGCTTCGGGCTGGGCCTGCAATTCAATATAGCGTCTGTAAGGGCCCTCCGTGGCCATCAAACGTTCATGATTGCCCATTTCCACGATTTTGCCTTCTTCTATGACTACGATGAGATCGGCCTTGCGGATAGTGGACAGGCGGTGGGCGATCACAATGGCCGTCTTATCCGGAAGGACCCGCTCCAGGGCCAGTTGGATCAGTTTTTCCGATTCGGAGTCCAGGGCGGATGTAGCCTCGTCCAGGATCAGGATTGGCGCTTTACGGAGCAAGGCGCGGGCCAGGGCCAGCCTTTGTCTTTGCCCCCCACTCAGTTTGAGGCCGCGGTCCCCGATCTGCGATTGATAGCCGTTGGCGGATTTGGTGATAAATTCTTCGGCATGTGCAAGCCGGGAAGCCTCATATACTTCCTCCTTACCGGCTTCCTGACCAAAAAGGATGTTTTCTTCAATGGACCCATGGAACAGGACCGGTTCCTGGGTCACCATGGCAAAAAGTCCGCGCAGGGACTGAAGGTCCATATCCCGGACGTTGATCCCGTCGATCAGGATCTCCCCTTCCACCACATCATAAAACCTGGGAAGAAGGTCCGCCAGGGTGGATTTGCCGGAACCCGACCTGCCGACGAGGGCCACCGTAGTGCCCCGGGCAATGGTCAGATTGATGTGGTCCAGCACCAGGGGGCCTTCCGGATGATAACGAAAGGAAACATTCCTGAACTGGATATGTTCTTTGAATTCCTGCACCTCTACGGCCCCGGTTTTGCTGCTTATGACGACCGGGGTTTTCAGGATATGGTTGATCCGGTCCAGGGCGGCGCCCGCTTTTTGCAGGTTAAACCAGGCCTGGGACAATGCCTTGGAGGGCTCGATCACACTGTAAAAAGCGAAGATAAAAGTGAGGAAGACTTCAGGGCCGATCTCCCGGGCGAATACCTGGCGGCTGCCGATATAAAGCAGGACAATGACGGCGGTCACCCCCAGGAACTCGGAAAGCGGCGCCGAAAGGTCCCTTCTCCGGAGCATGTGGAGGCTGATCCGGCGGTAGTTTTCATTTTCTTCATTGAAGCGGGATTTCATGAACGGCTCCGCGTTGAAGGCTTTGATGATGCGCATGCCCCCGATCGATTCCTCCAGGGTGCTGCTGACCAGGCCAAGCGAATCCTGGGCCGCTTTGGATTGTTTTCTGAGCTTACGCGAAATCCCGCCGATCACCCCGCCGATAAAAATCATCAGGACAAAAACGATGGCGGTCAGGGCCGGGCTCACATAGATCATAAAGGCGAGGCTTCCAAGCAGGATCACCGGCGCGCGGAAGACGGCTTCGATCGTGGTCAGGATGGACCATTCTATTTCATGGACATCGCTGGTCATCCTCGACATCAGGTCCCCCTTTCGTTCATTGGTATAAAACGAGACCGGCAGGTCCATCAGTTTTTCATAAAGCCGGGTGCGGATATCCCGGATGATCCCGGACCGCAGCGGGCTCATCACGTACAGGGCCAGGTAGCGGAACAGGTTTTTTAAAAACAGGGTAGCCAGTAAAAAAAGGCAGACCATGACCAGGGCCCTGGATTTGCCCTCCTCCAGGATGAGGTTTTCAAAAAACGACCGTATTTCCTGCAGGACCCCTCCGGAAGAAGGTCCGGAATTCATGTCAAAAAGGATCTGGAAAAAGGGAATAAAGGCGGGGATGGTAATCACGGTAAACACCGCGAGCAGCAGATTAAAGAGGGCTGCGAAAAAAATTTTATTCCGGTAAGGTCTGAGGTAGGGAAAGAATTGCAACAGGGTTTTCATTACATCAGGACCGCTTGATGCCCGTGTCGGGCAGGGTGAGCCGGATTATCGTAAACTCCTGAAATCCCAGGTGTTTAAAAAACCGGTGTGAAATTTTCCAGCTTTAAAGTCTTCGTTATTGAGCAGAAGCTGGTGAAAAGGTACGGTCGTCTTCACCCCTTCCACGATAAATTCATCCAGGGCCCGGCTCATTTTAGCCAGCAATTCCTGGCGGGTATGGGCGCGGCAGATCAGTTTGGCGATCATGGAATCGTAATACGGCGGGACGGTGTATCCCGCGAAGGCATGGGTATCCACCCTTACCCCATACCCTTTTGGAGTGTGGAAGGAGGTGATTTTACCCGGGCTGGGCCTGAAATCATTGAAGGGGTCCTCCGCGTTGATGCGGCATTCCATGGAGCACATCTGGGGCGTGTAATTTTTCCCGGTCAGTTTGACGCCCGCCGCCACTTTGATCTGTTCCTTGATGAGGTCGTGATCGATCACTTCCTCGGTCACGGGATGCTCTACCTGGATCCGGGTATTCATCTCCATGAAATAAAAGTTCTGGTATTTATCCACAAGAAACTCGATGGTCCCTACCCCTTCATAATTGATGGATTTACCAGCCGCGATCGCGGCTTCCCCCATTTTTTTCCGGAGTTTATCGGTCATAAAGGGGGAAGGGGATTCTTCCACGAGTTTCTGATGCCTGCGCTGGATGGAGCAGTCCCTCTCGGAGAGATGCACCACCTGCCCGTGCTGGTCGCCGATGATCTGAAATTCGATATGCCGGGGTTCTTCGATGTATTTTTCCATGTATATGCCGTCATTGCCAAATGCCGCTTTGGCTTCATTCCGGGCGATATTCCACATGTTTTCCAGTTCCCCTTCCTCCCATACAATGCGCATGCCCTTTCCCCCGCCGCCGGCGGTCGCTTTGAGAATGATGGGGAAACCAATGTCTTTGGCCATTTTGGTGGCCTGCTTGAAATCTTTCAAAAGGCCGTCGCTGCCGGGGACTACGGGCACCTTTGATTTGATCATGGTTTCCTTCGCTGTGATCTTATCACCCATGGCCCGGATCTGGTCAGCAGTGGGACCGATGAATTTAATGCCGTATTCGGTGCAGACTTCGGCAAAACGGGCGTTCTCTGCAAGAAATCCATAACCGGGATGGACGGCGTCCGCATTGGTGATTTCGACGGCTGAAATGATCTTGGGTATGTTTAAATAGGATTCGGCGCTTGCGGGGGGCCCGATACAGACCGCTTCATCCGCAAACCGTACATGCAGGCTGTCGCGGTCGGCGGTCGAGTAAACCGCCACGGTCTTGATGCCCATCTCCTTACAGGTGCGGATCACCCGCAAAGCAATTTCACCCCGGTTGGCTATCAATATTTTATTAAACATATGGTCTCACTAAGGGCTTCAGGCAGGTTCGACTAAAAATAGGACCTGGTCGTATTCCACCGGGGCCGCATCTTCCACCAGGATTTTGACGATGGTGCCGGCTAATTCCGATTCGATTTCATTGAACAGTTTCATGGCTTCCACCATGCACACCACCTGGCCCGGTTTGATGACATCGCCCACCTTGACATAGGGAGGTTTATCCGGGGAGGGGGAACGGTAAAAAGTGCCGACCATCGGGGATTTGACCTCGAGGTAAGTCGCTTCCGTTTTTGGTTCTGCAAGCTGGGGGGCTGGTGGCTCTTGTTTTACAACCGGGGGGCTAGTCGGTGCCTGGGGTGCCAGGTGCGCCGGGATATGGTGGGGATGCAGGACCGGGGTTCCGGCTGCAGCCCTGTCCTTGTTCATGGACTCTGCCCTCAGGACCAATTCAAAATCACCTCTTTTCAATTTCAACTCCGCAAGGCCCGATTTGCTCACCATTTTGATGAGCTCCTGGATTTCTTTGAGATCCATCATTTTTAACTTTTTACCCGTTCAATATACGACCTATTTTGGGTATCGACTTTGATTTTGTCCCCTTCATTCACGAAGAGCGGGACCTTGATTTCCGCGCCGGTTTCCAACCTGGCGGGTTTCATGGCGTTGGTAGCCGTATCGCCCCGGACCCCGGGTTCTGTATAGACGACCTCGAGGATCATTTGAGGGGGCAGGGTTACGCTCAGCGGGGTTTCCTTTTCAGCATGAAAAAGGATATCCACATCCATCCCTTCCTTGAGGAATTCCGTACCATCGATCATGTTTTCCTGGATCAGGACCTGGTCGTAGTTCTCGTTGTTCATAAAATTATAACCCTGGTCGTCCTTGTAAAGGAACTGGTACTTCCTCCTTTCCATACGCACCTCATCATAACGGGTGCCGGCCGGGAAAGAATACTCCACGGTCTTGCCCGTCGTCATGCTCTTCAATTTCGTCCGGACGAAAGCCGCACTCCGGGCGCTCTTAACATGCTGAAATTCAATAACAGACCACAAATCGTTGTTGTGATTGATGCACATCCCGTTGCGTATCTCCGTGGTAAAAGCCATATCTTTTTTAATTTTTGAGGGCGCAAAGATAGGAATTTAGTTTGTCAGTTGACCAGTTTGTAAGTTAACCAGTTTGTCATCCGCCTAGGGTGCATGTCAAATACTCGAAACTTGGACCTCACCGCCCCTAAATTCTATTTCCCAGCTTCTAACTTGCCAACTTGCCAACTTACTAACTTGCCAACTTACTAACTTGCTAACTAACTCCCTACCTTTGCCCCATGCGCATCGTGCTCGCCCAGATCAATTCCCACATTGGCAATTTTGAGGCAAACCTGAATAAAATCCTGGAATCCATGCAGCAGGCGAGATCGGAGGGAGCCGACCTGATTGTATTCCCGGAATTAGCTACCTGCGGGTATCCGCCCCGTGATTTCCTGGAATTCAAGGACTTCATCCATAAGTCCCGGGAGGTTTTGGAAAGGGTGAGACTGGAATCCGCCGGTCTGGCGGTCCTGATCGGATCTCCCGCCCCAAATCCCGCGGCCCAGGGCAAAGACCTTCACAACGCCGCTTTTTTCATCCACGACGGAAAGATCCTCCACCAGCACAACAAAAGCCTGCTGCCCACTTATGACATATTTGATGAGTACCGTTATTTCGAACCCAGTTATGAATTTAAGGTCTTTGAATTCAAAGGCTACCGGATAGCCCTCACCATCTGCGAAGACCTCTGGAACCTGGGCAATGCAAACCCGCTCTATACGGTCTGCCCCCTGGACCTGATGATGGATCAGGACCCCGACCTCATCTTTAATATCTCCGCCTCCCCCTTTGCTTACGATCATGCGGCGGAAAGGATTGAAGTGGTGAGGGCCAACGTCCTGAAATACGGGAAACCTCTTTTTTATTGCAATACCGTGGGTGCTCAGACCGATGTGGTCTTCGACGGGGGATCCCTTGTGTTTTCTGCCGATGGCCGCCTGGTTGATGAATTGCCCTATTTTGAAGAAGTCCTGCAGGCCTATGAGGTGGAGAAGACGTCCGGAAAACTCGAGGTGCGGAGATCCGGGGATCAGCCCAAACCCCCGGCCGGTGAACAAGCTAAAGAAAAGTATAGCTTAATCCACGACGCCCTGCTGCTGGGGATCAGGGATTATTTTGGAAAACTGGGTTTTAAATCGGCCATCCTAGGGCTCAGCGGAGGCATTGATTCCGCGCTCACGGCCACCCTTGCAGTCCGGGCGCTTGGGAGGGAAAATGTAAACGGATTGATGATGCCGTCCCGGTTCAGCAGCAAGGAGAGCGTGGAGGACGCCGTGGCTCTTGCCAAAAACCTGGGCATCCGCTATGAAATCATCGAAATAGAGCCCATGTATTCAAAATTCCTCGAACAACTGTCGCCCATCCTTGCCGGCAAACCTTTTAATGTCACCGAGGAAAACATCCAGGCCCGCATCCGGGGAACGCTGCTGATGGCCGCTTCAAACAAGGAGGGGCATATCCTGCTCAATACCACCAATAAAAGCGAAATGTCGGTGGGTTACGGCACCCTTTATGGAGACCTTTGCGGCGGCTTATCGGTGCTGGGCGATGTCTATAAAACGGAAGTTTACCAACTTGTAAATTATATCAACAAAGAAAGGGAAGTCATTCCCCGGAATTCCATCCTTAAGCCCCCGTCCGCGGAACTCAGGCCCGGACAAAAAGACACCGACAGCCTTCCTGCCTATGAGCAACTTGATCCAATCCTTTATCATTACATTGAAAAAAGGCTCGGCCCCGATGAAATCATTTCCATGGGATACGAACCCGTCCTGGTCAGGAAAATTTTACGGATGGTAAACATCAACGAATTCAAAAGGGAACAGACGGCGCCCGTGATCCGGGTGAGCCCCAAAGCTTTTGGCATGGGCAGAAGAATGCCTATTGTAGGGAAATACCTGGGGTAAGAGTCAAGAGTTAATAGTCAAGAGTCAAGAGTCAATAATCAATAGTCAGAATACCAACAGCTAGAGAACTATTTTTTTCACCAGCGCATCGCAGGACCGATTGATTTGAATAAAATAGATGCCTTCCGGAAATTCCGGGAGCAAGACTTTATCCCCTTTGATCACTTCCTCATACACTCTCCGGCCCTTGGCATCATAGACATGCAGGACGCAGGAGGCGAGTTGGTCGTCGGGCCCCGAAAGCGTGATTTCCCGCGTGTTCATATTGTAGAGGATCCGGGTTTGGGCCGGACGTCCATTTATACTTCGGATGGGAGAATACAAAGCCCTGCCTGACTTTTCAATCGCTTTCATCCGGTAATAGGGATTATAATTGGTCCGGACCATGCATTTGGAAGCTGCGGTGCCGGACAACAGGATGTCGGGCGAGGTGAAAGTAGTCAGGTAGGTAAAATGAATGCCGTCAATACTCGATTCAATCTGATACCGGGTTTCCTTTTCTTCCGGATCAATAAACCATTTGAAACAAACCTGATCCGCATCGTGACCTGCAATCCTGAAATCCGTGAGGTCAAGGGCGAGATTGGATTCCGACCCTTCCACATTCCCGCACGTATTGCCTTTACAATTGGAACTGGCATAGCCCTCAAGCCGGATAGAAACCGGTTGGTCACACGGACACCGGAAAACGTCACTGGTAAAATCCCTGGTAGACGGGGACTCCCAGGTAAAACAATCATCCAGGGCCATTTCCTCACCGCTCCCACAACGATAATAAGGTATTATGGAAGCATTGCCGTATTCCAGCGTGACATTTGCGGAAATGGTATAATTATAATATCCGTTCGAACTGCCGGTTTGGTTGATCAGGGTACTATTGACCCGGATAGCTTTGCATTGGGCATTACTCAAAGGAATGGTTGCAAGCCAAAACAAGAGCAAAAATAAAATTCTCATAATTAAATTTACATGCTTTACAAGCCTAAGGCCCTGATTTCAATCACGCCTCTTAATGATGGCTAAAGCCAGCTTTTCTTGGTAATTACGTAATTACCAAAGCCGTACAAATCAAGTCGCATCAGAAGGACATCGACCCGCAAACTTGCAAACTTGCAAACTTGCAAACTAACAGAACTAACAGACTAAATAATCACCTTCCTGACCAGGGGGCCTTCGGCCTGAGGAATACGCACGATATAGATCCCGCCCACGAGTTGGGGCAAGTCAATCCGGTCGGAATTTATAGTTTGCTGGTGGACCAGTTGGCCGCCAGCGGAATAGATGTACAGAGGTTTGGCCATCAGGTCATCCACATCTCCAACCAGGCGGATTTGATGGCTGACCGGGCTGAACTGCACTTCGGTGAAAGCACTTTTGTTTTTTACGAAACGGACGGGGGAAGTATGTACTTTCCCTGTGGTTTCGACCGCCTTGATCCTGAAATACTGGGCCGTTCCCCGGAGAGGCATGCAATAGGTCGCGGTGGTTCCCTGGATCCGGATATCCCTATAGCTCAGGGAGGTCAGGGCCACAAAGGATTTCCCATCCGTGCTTTTTTCCAGTTGAAAAACGGTGCCGGTTTCCGTCGGCTCGACTTCCCAGCTGAAACAAGCCTGGTCCCTGATCAAACCTTCGACCTTAAAATTGGTCAGGTCCAGGGCCAATTGGCTTTCGGTGCTTTCTCCGCTATTGATCGTTCCGACTTCACCGCAGGCATTTCCCCCACAGGAAGGGTTGGCATATCCGATGAATCGGACTGATACTTCGGCTTCGCAGGGACAGGTAAAAGAGGAGGATGTGAAATTTTTTGTAGAGGGTTTGTCCCAGGAAAAACAGTCTTCCAAAACCATCTCAGTTGCATTCGTTCCGCAGGTATAGAATACCTTCACGGAGGCATTGCCCCTTTGCAGGGTAATGTTCGCATTTACAATATAGGTGCAATTTCCGCCGGAACTTCCGGTTTGAAGGATACTGGAATTATTAACTTCAACGGCGGAGCATTGTGAATACACAATGACAGAGGTGATACTCCACAGGAGTACCGTGTACAGCAGCTTCATAAATTTAGTGTAAAAGGGTTAACTTTTAACGGCGCAAATATAGCGTATCTACCCCCCCAAGAAGTGTAACTTAGGTTACAAACTTTGAAATAAAAATGTTAACGAATAGTTAACGATCGTAAAACCTTGTTATCTCTAATACTATACTTTATGAGTGTTTATAATATCGCCCGTCCGGCGACTGCTTATTTCAATAATTGTTTGGTGAAGATCTTAATTCAAAGTGCAATTTTCTTCAAGATGGATTCCCCTTCCTTTTCAATCCGTACAAAATATATTCCTTTGGGGAGCTCCGGCAAGCCCGTCCGGTCAGATTTTATGTATTCCTGGAAAACCACCTGGCCATAAGCATTGATCACGGAGAGGGGCTTGGAAAATACCTCATCCACCCCTCCGGACAATCTGATTTGACGGGAGAGCGGACTAAATTGAATATCCACTCTTGAGGTCTGTATGTTTAAATATCGGATGGGCGAAAAAAGGGTAAGCCCTTCATTGCTCACGGCTTTCAGCCTGTAATAATTTTCAACTCCGAGGTGGTTTGCGCAATAGGATGCTTCCGAACCCTGGAGGCTGATCTCGTTAAAAGTCAGGGTTGCAAAAGTGGAGAAGTGCTTCCCATCCATGCTTCTTTCCAAATGAAACAGGGTATTGGGTTCCTGGAGTTCGACATGCCAGTTAAAACAAGCCCTTTCCCGGACAACATCTGAAATTTTAAACTGGGTAAGGTCCAGGGCCAGTTGGCTGCCTGCGGGGAGAATCTCACAGGTGGTTCCTCCGCAATTCGGATTGGCATGGGCAATGAACCTAAGGCTGACTGTTGCATTGGACGGAACGGTAAACTGGGAAGAAGTATAAGTCTGGGTCGAGGGCGTCGGAAAATTCCAACAATCGGCCAGGGCCACCTCCGCCCCTCCGCCGGGGGTATAATATGGTTTTACCGAAGCATTCCCGTTGTTAAGGGTAAAGGTGGCGGTGATGGTATAGGTATTGTTCCCGCCGGAAGAAGAAATTAAATCAAGGGAAACTGCTGAGTAGAAAATTTGTTTGCATTGGGAATACCCTGCAATGAAGGATATACCCCACAGGGCTACTGTGCAAAGGTATTTCATAATTTAGTATAAAGGGTTAAAAAACTGCTGCAAAGATATACGAAAATCCCTTTAAACTTACAAATCCTCACCGGCCTACCTTCCCCGGGAACACATAACCCTGGATTTATCAGGAAACGTAAACCCATTTTCATCCAATGGAAGGAGTGACTGTTCTGCCCAAATTATTTCATGGTCCACTCCAATGTCTATCTTTGTACTCCATGGAATCCTTATATATCCGAATCAACCAGGCCTGGGACGATGCCTCACTTACCGGAGCCCCCGAAGTGTTGGAGGCCATCCAGGAAACCCTGGCTCTTCTCGACCAGGGTAAGATCCGGGTGGCAGAACCCGGGCTTGGGGGTTGGACGGTGAATGAATGGGTTAAAAAAGCCATTCTTTTATTTTTCAGGATCAGTAAAATGGAGACGATCCAGAACGGCCCTTTTGAGTATTACGACAAAATTCCTTTGAAGAAAAACTTCGCAGCCCTGGGAGTCCGGGTGGTGCCTCAGGCCCTGGCCCGCTATGGTTCATTCATTGAAGCCGGAGCCATCCTGATGCCCAGCTATGTCAACATAGGCGCTTATGTAGGCAGCGGGACCATGGTGGATACCTGGGCCACCGTAGGCAGTTGCGCCCAGATTGGAAGAAATGTCCATCTCAGCGGCGGAGTGGGTATTGGCGGGGTACTCGAACCACCCCAGGCAGCGCCGGTCATCATTGAGGACCATGCCTTTATTGGTTCCCGTTGTATCGTCGTGGAGGGCGTCAAGGTCGGAACGGAAGCCGTCCTGGGGGCCAATGTGGTGCTTACCCAGTCCACCCACATCATTGATGTCAGCGGGCCGCAACCGGTGACTTATCGCGGAGAGGTGCCGCCCCGGTCGGTGGTGATCCCGGGTTCCTTTGACAAGTCCTTTCCTGCGGGAACTTTCCAGGTGCCCTGCGCCCTGATCATCGGAACGCGAAAAGAAAGCACGGACAAAAAGGTTTCTTTGAATGACACCCTGAGAGAATTCAATGTCGCCGTATGAGCGCTATTTGCTATGGCAACAAGTATAATTTTTTAACCATCTAATATGCGCAACCGAACCATTCTTTGCTTTTTGTTCATAGGGATCTTCCTCCATACTACCAGGGCAGATGAAGGGATGTGGCTGCCCCAGTTACTGAGTGTGCTCAATGAGAGCAGGATGAAGAGCCTGGGTATGAAAATCAGCGCGAAAGACATATACAACACCAATACGGGGAGCCTTAAAGATGCCGTGGTAAGTTTTGGGGGCTTCTGCACAGGAGCCGTCATTTCTTCCAATGGTTTGGTGCTGACCAATCACCATTGTGGTTTTGACGCGATACAAAACCACAGCACCCTGGATAAAAATTATATCCGTGATGGTTTCTGGGCTCAAACCAGGGCGGATGAAATCCCCAACCCGGGCCTGTTCGTCACTTTTATTGTCCGCATCGACGATGTGAGCCGGGAAGCCCTGCGCGGGCTGTCCCCTTCGATGACGGAATCCGAACGCCAGGGCCTGATTGATAAAAACCTGGCGGAGTTGACTAAGAACGTGAAGAAAGAAAGCGGCCAGGAAAGTTTTACCCGGGGTTTTTTTGAAGGCAACCAATATTACCTTTTCGTCACCGAAACCTACCGGGATGTGCGCCTGGTCGGGGCTCCTCCTTCCCAGATCGGGAATTTTGGCAAGGACACGGACAACTGGGTCTGGCCAAGGCATACGGGAGATTTTTCCCTGTTCCGCATCTACGCCTCCAGGGATAACAAACCGGCGGAATATGCACCGGACAATGTACCCTACACCCCCAAAAAGTCCTTTGATATTTCCATGGACGGAGTGGAGCCGGGTGATTTTACTTTCGTGTTCGGATTTCCAGGCCGCACTATGCAATACCTTCACAGCGAAGCGGTACGCCAGATCCTTGAGGTCAGCGATCCCGCAAAAATCGGGATCCGGGAGCGGGCATTAAAAATACTGGACGGCTTCATGCGCGAGGACGAACAAGTAAAAATCCAATATGCCGCCAAATATGCGGGCATCCAGAATTCCTATAAAAAATGGCAGGGCGAGGTGTTGGGACTGAACCGTGCCGGGGCCGTCGGAAAAAAACAAAAATACGAAGCCCTGTTCCAGCAACGGGTGGATGCCGATGCCGGCTTCAGGCAGCGGTACGGCTCACTCCTGAATGAACTGTCCAAGGGGTATGAATCCTACGAGCCCTATGGTCTGGCCAGTGATTATTACCTGGAAATCATCAGCAAAATTGAAATGTTTACCATTGCCTCCCAACTGAATAGCCTGGTTACGGCTTTCGAGAAAGGGGGGGAAAACGGATACCGGCAGCGCCTGCCCGTGGTCAAGTCCAATCTGGAAAACATCCTGGGAGAATTCTCCGGGAAAGTGGACCGGCGGATGTTTGAAGAGTTGATGGATATGTATGTGCAACAGCCCGGCGGCTATGTTTCCCCTTTGCTAAAAGAACGCCTGAAGGCCGCGGGAGGCAATTATATCAACCTGTCCCTAACCCTTTATGGACAGACCAGCCTGTTTGATATGGATCAGTTAAACAGCCTGTTTGCCCGATCCGCCGGAGAGACGGTGGAGGCTATACGCCGCTTTGAAGCCGTGCAATTGTTTGTGGACTTGCAGAAAACCTACCAGTCCCTGGTGCAGTCCCCTTCTGCGGAAATTCAAAACCGCATTAACCGCTTGCAGCGGGATTATATGCAGGCCCAGCTGGAAGTGATGAAAGAAAAAAAGTTTTACCCCGATGCCAACCGGACCCTGAGGGTGACCTTCGGACAGGTCCAGGGTTATTCAGCCAGGAATGCCGTCCAATACCATTATTACACCGACCTGGATGGGGTCATGGAAAAATACAAACCCGGCGATTATGAATTTGACGTACCGGAAAAACTGAGGGCCCTGCATGCCGCTAAAGACTTTGGACCCTATGGCTCAGAGGGCGTAATGCCGGTTTGTTTTATTGCTACCAACCATACCACGGGCGGAAACAGCGGCAGCCCGGCGCTGGATGCGCGGGGAAATCTGATCGGACTCAATTTCGACCGGGCCTGGGAAGGCACTATGAGCGACATCCATTACGACGCCTCCATCTGCCGAAACATCATGGTGGATATCCGCTATGTACTCTTTATCATTGATAAATACGCGGGTGCCGGCCATTTGATCCGGGAAATGAAACTGGTCCACCCCAAAAAAGGCCCTAAAAAGAAAAAATCAAAAGCCGGGCTGTAAAACCGCAAAAGGGGCCCTCGCTTTCAGGAAGTCAATAAACCCACGATTTCCTCCAGATACCTTTGGTCGGTTTTATTAAAGGCGTCCAATTCGATGCTGTCTATATCCAGTACCCCATGCACCCGGCCGTCCCGGAGAAGGGGGACTACGATCTCTGACCTGGAAAGACTGCTGCAAGCGATATGACCGGGGAATTGTTCCACATCCGGTACCAACACGGTTTCACCCCTGGCCCAGGCTGTGCCACATACTCCTTTCCCATATCCGATGCGGGTGCAGGCGACCGGCCCCTGGAAAGGTCCGAGGACCAATTGTTCATTCCGGACCAGGTAAAATCCAATCCAAAGCCATTCAAACTGTGCTTTGAGCGCGGCACAGACATTGGCCATATTGGCAATTTGATCCGGCTCCCCCTCAAGGAGCGCTTTGATTTGAGGAATCAAGGCCCTGTATTGTTCTTCCCTTGTTCCCGTGAGGATCTTTAATTCTTCAGCCATGTTTTCAAAGGTACAATTCCTTGTCTTTGGGGATGGAATCGTCTAGACTTAAGCCGACCAAAGCGAACCTTAGTCCCACGGCTAATGCCTACGATATCTGCCCATAAGCTGGCCAAAGGCCAGAACATGCCCCTCCATCGCTTTCTCCACCTGCCTGATCCCGGAACCGGGGGCCGCATTCAGCAGGCAATCCAGGGCATAGATCTTGAAATAATACCTGTGCACCCCGGACGGGGGACAGGGTCCGCCAAAATGGACTTTTTTAAAATCATTGGTCCCCTCCTCTCCCGGGATTTCATTTTCGGCGATGGACGCTCCCGGTGGGATATTCCAAACCAGCCAGTGAATCCAGGTTCCTCCCGGACAATCCGGGTCTGCAACGATGAGGACCAGGCTTTTTGATTTTTCCGGAACGGAATGAACGGACAAAGGCGGATTCACATCATGGCCGTCACAGGTATACCGGGATGGAATAAATTCCCCTTCCTTAAAAGCGGTACTGCTGATCCTTAAGGCAGAATATGGTCCAAGGGGTTCAGGAAAAGTTTGAGTCTGATGTTTCATGAGGTATAGTGATTTCAGGTGGTAAAATCCGGATGGGTTCTTCTTCAGGAACCGGTTTGAAGGGCTCTTCTTTCTTCACCGGATCCAGGGGCTCTGCAGGAGGCTGGATTTCCGACGCAGCAGGTGGAGCGGGTATTTCGGGTCCTTTTTCCCTTTCTTTTCCCATATTATGACTCACAATCTATGGGATATTCAAGTCCACAATCTTAACATGAATCAAAGGAATCTTTGACAGCCGTCATTGCCCTGGCCCGGGGTTTGAATGTAAATTGAACAAAAAAAAATATGGAACTGAATCATTCGCCGATGGTCACTTTGAATCATTTATTGGATTATGATATCAATCAATTTTACCTTGCAGAAGTACAATTAAGCCACCACCTCCCGGTTTTGATCGAAAGGGCCGGTTCCTTAACCTTTAAAACCATTCTGCAGAAGTACCTCGATTATGTCCGGCAGCATGTTCAAAAATTTGAAGGTTTCCTGGCGGAAGGGAAAGGGGGTCTGCCCGAACCCGGAAACCGGATCATGGAAGCTTTCCTGGATGAAGCCGAAGACCGGCTGGTCCAGTGTTCTGATCCGGAAGTCAAAGACGCCTGCCTGCTGGCTTCCGTGCAGTCTATCAATCATTATAAAATCAGCGCTTACGGCACCGCTGCTTCTTTCGCCAACGCCCTTGGGATGCATAACAAGGCCCATATCTTCCACGATGCGGAGGTAAATGAAAAACAAATCGATGAACGTTTAACCCAATTGGCCGAACAAGAAATTAACATAAGGGCCAAAGCGCCTTTTTTGTTGCACCAGTAAAGGTTGAGGTTGAGGTTAAGGTTGAGGTTAAGGTTAAGGTTAAGGTTGAGGTTAAGGTTGAGAGGACCTCTTTCTGTTCACCCAGACACTGGCCGCAAAAATGATCAGGAAGAGGATAAGCGTTCCCCGGTCTACGAGTTTAGGATCCAGTTCAAGACCGAGAAGTTTGGATATCAAAAAATGGATATAGGAATCGGGAGGGTCTTCATACCCCAGGTGTTCGCGCACTTCCCAATGCCAGTCTGTGCAATAACAATAACCCCATCCGTACCATATGCCCAGGATAAACCACGAAAATGCCGTCAGGCCGACGGTGATCAGGTGCAGTTTTTTTGTTTTCGGGAATATCCAGCCGGTCAGATTAAAGAGGATAAGGCCACTATGAAAAACAAAAAAGAAGATGTTCAGGAACTGGTACCCCATTCGGATCATTTATAAAACATTCCTTTAGCTTGAAGCAGTTTTTTTTCAAGTTCATCCAAAATAGCCACCTGGCCGGGAACCAGCTTTTTTTTTGCTTCAGGAAATTCAAACCAGGCTGCGCGGTCAATTTCTGGAAAGGATTGTTTTATTCCTGATTTCGGCGGCCATTCCATTTCAAAGAAGTTACTGGTGATGGACAGGGGGTCGGCATCTTGTTGCAAAGCCCAGGGATAAATGATCTTGCCGGATTTCTGGCGGACCGGGGTCAGTTCTATGAAAGAGCCTTCCGCCAAAATGCCTGTTTCTTCCTGCAATTCCCTGCGTGCGGCATCCAGGGGATTTTCATTTTCGCCAAATTCCCCTTTCGGGATGGACCAGCTTCCCTCATCCTTTTTTACCCAAAAGGGTCCGCCGGGATGTACAAGGAAAACTTCCGGACGCTCATCCGCCAAACGAAACAATAAGATGCCTGCACTCTTTTTCATCCTTTGATAACCGCAAGCGGTTTCAACCGGGCTACTTTGATGGCGAGCCCGGCTTCGTGTACCGTATCGACCACCAGATCCACGTCCTTATAGGCAAGAGGGGCTTCCTCTGCGATGCCTCCGAATGAGCCGGCCTGGATATAAATGCCTTCCTTGCGCAAAGCCTCTTTGAGTTCAGGACCGCCTACCTGTTTTTTTGCAGCCGTCCGGGAAAGTTTTCTCCCGGCTCCGTGACAGGTGGAACCAAAGGCCGAATCCATGCTGTTCGGCGCGCCGGCCAGGACAAAGGAGGAGGTGCCCATGCTGCCTGGAATGAGGACCGGTTGGCCGATGGCCCGGTATTTCTCCGGAATATCCAGATGGCCGGGACCAAAGGCCCGGGTGGCTCCCTTCCGGTGTACAATCAGTTTTGTCGGGACACCGGCCACGGGGTGATCTTCTATCTTGGCGATGTTGTGCGCGACATCGTATAATAATTTCACATGCCCGGGATTCAAATTAAATACCCGCTGAAGGCTTTGCCGGATTTTATGGCTGATGATTTCCCGGTTGCACCAGGCAAAATTGGCTGCGGCGGCCATGGCATTAAAATAGGACTGTCCTTCAGGAGCATTAAAGGGAACCCCGGCAAGTTCCCGGTCCCTGGGTTTGAAACCGTACTGGTCCATGACATTTACCATGAGCCGGAGGTAATCGGTGGCTACCTGGTGGCCCAGGCCCCTTGATCCGGTATGGATGAGTATCACGATCTGATCCTGCGACAGGCCGAAAGCGGCGGCTGCCTGATCATTAAAAATGGCGGAGATCCGGTCCATTTCCACAAAATGGTTACCCGAACCGATGGTACCGAGTTGGTCCAGGCCTCTGCGTTTGGCTTGTTCCGATACCTTTTCCGGATCGGCATTGGCCAGGCAACCGTTGGACTCGATAAACTCCAAATCTTCCGGCTCGCCCAGTTGATGGGAAACGGCCCAGGCTGCTCCCTGCCTCAATACCGCGTTCATTTCATTCAGGTTGAGCAGGACATCGCCTCCTTTACCGGTTCCGGACGGGACACTTGAGTATAAATCTTTGGAAAATGCTTCCACCCGGTTTTCAACATCCCTGAATACCAATGGGGTCAAAAGCAGGCGCACGCCGCAATTGATATCGTACCCTATCCCCCCCGGTGAGATAAATCCGTCCGGCCACCGGGTAGCGGCCACACCCCCAATGGGAAAACCATACCCTTCGTGGGCATCCGGCATCACGATGGCAGCCCGCTGAATACCGGGCAGGCTGGCTACGTTGATCAGTTGCTCCAGGGCACGGTCATGCCGGATCGCGTCCAGCAATTCTTCCCGGCAATAAATATGCCCCGGAACCCGCATGGCGGGATGGGCGGACATGGGAATCTCCCAAAGGACGGGACCCAGCCGGTTCAATGGATATTCCTTGCTCATTGGATCAATTCAGATGTCAAACACCAGGATGCTTTCCCATTGTCCATTTTCACTTTTTTTCAATTCCGCCTCATGGTAGGTGACCGCTTTGATATCCTTGTCAAACTGGTCTGTCGCCTTCCCCCTGAGGATGGCCTTTAATTCAGTTTCGGCCAGGGTATCGAAGATCACATCACAAAATATCGTTTTGCGTATATGACTGAGGGTAAGCACTTCGGATAAAAAATCCACCAGCAAACTGGTTCCGTCAATAGATTTCAATTCCAGTCTTTCTTCCCGGGAGAAGTCCGGCTTATCTTTTTTACAAAATCCTTCCTTGATCAAATCCGCCATCGCCTGCACCGCAAGCCCGAACACCTCTCCCCTCGTGCTTCCCGTCACTTTCAACCGGATGTCCGCGGTATGAGGATAAAACGAATAAGGCATAACTGCAATATAAACCTTAATCCGAAGGCTTTACAATCCAAAAGCATAATAAAAAAGGCCGGGAGATCCGGGATATATGCCCTCAATCATCATTCCGCCTTGTTTATCCCTGAGTTCATCCAGGAATTCATTGCGGTTGTTAACCGACTTTCCATTTACCCGCAATACGATGAATCCGGTTTTAATCCCCGTACCCGACAGGGCGCCTTTCGTGATCCGGCTTATTTTCACGCCCCCCTCAATGTTTAGATTTCTCCTTTCCTGGGGGGACAGGTTTTCGATTTCGATACCCAACACCTTTAATAAGGCCGCCTCGCTCTGCCTGGTTTCGGTTTCCGGCAACAGGGTTACCGGGATGATTTTTTCCTCGCCGTTCCGGATCACCCTCAGTTCCAGTGTTTCCCCGGGTCCGTGCCTTGCTATGATTTCGCGCAACTGGGTTGACGTCCCGACACTGCGGCGGCCGGCTTCTATGATTACGTCATTTTTCTGCACCCCCGCCCTTTTTGCCGCACCCAGGGATTGAAGGCTGTCGACCAATACGCCCGTGGTCTGCCGGATACCCAGCAATTTGGCTTTCTCCCCGTTCATATCGCTGATAAAAACGCCGAGGTAAGCATGGACGACCTTTCCAAACCGGAGCAAATCATCCATGGTTTTTTTGACAATCTCCACCGGAATGGCAAAGGAGTACCCTGCATAGGTTCCGGTCGGTGTGGCTATGGCCGTATTGATTCCGACCAGCCTGCCGTAAACATCCACGAGGGCTCCCCCGCTGTTGCCTGGATTGACGGCGGCATCGGTCTGGATAAAGGATTCGATGGCAGCCTGGTCGGAGATAATATTGATGTTGCGTGCTTTGGCACTGACAATACCTGCCGTGACCGTAGAAGCCAGGTTGAAAGGATTGCCTACGGCCAAAACCACATCCCCCACCTCGATGGAATCGGAATTCCCGAATTCAATAAAATTCAGGTTCTTTTCCTCAATCTTCAGCAGGGCCAGGTCGGTCGCCGGGTCCACCCCGATTGTTTTTGCCTGGTAACTGCGCTGGTCATAAAGGACCACCTCGATGCTTTGCGCATCGGCGACCACATGGTTATTCGTCGCGATATATCCGTCATCGCTGATGATCACACCCGACGCGCTGCCCATGCGCATCTGGGGAGAATTGTACTCCCTCCAGAAATCTTCCCCGAAAAAATCCCTGAAAAAATCAGGCAGTTGCCTTTGCTCGTTGACCGGGTACACCGATTTGATATGCACTACCCCGGGAGTGGCCCTCCTGGCCGCAAGCCGGTAATGGATACCCGAAGCCGCGGTTTGCGTATAGACTGCGGTTTCGTCCCGCCCCGAGTTTTTCTGTCTCTCTTCAAAGGAAGAAAAACCTGCATTTAATGCCGGAAGAATTTCCCTTTTTCCCTGGTCCTTACAGGCAATGAGAAACAGGAGGGATAAGCAAAGAATAGGAAACCATTTCATGGGTATTGGTTTAAAGAGAAAACCCCCTTGATTTCAATGTAAAAAACGGAACCGATAAAAACCGGTTCCGTCATTGTATACAATTTACCCTGACGGTAAAATTGGTTATGAAAAACTCTCTCTTACAATATTAATCCCGGTAAACCCTTAAACCAATGAACCCGATCAGGGATAATCTTGATGCTGATCAGTTGCACCTAAATGGAATTAAAAGAATTATTTAATTATTTAATTCTTCCTGAATAACTGACAAAAGCGATCTGTTTACTGTCCGCCGACCAGGATGGGGTATTGATCGTCCCTTGTCCTCCGTAGAGGTAGGCAATGGTCCTCGGCGCTCCGCCGGCCACCGGCATCAGTTTGAGGCTTACCGCCTTACAGGCAGGGTGCGATACCGGGTCGATGTCGACGGGGAAGGAAATGTAGGCGATCCATTTCCCGTCAGGGGAAATATGGGGGAACCAGTTATTGTATTCATCAAAGGTCAGTTGCTCATTCCCGGTACCATCCGGTTTCATCCTCCACAATTGCATGGTGCCGGTCTGGCTGCTGTTGTAATAAATCCACTGGCCGTCCGGAGACCCTTCGGGGCCATCGACATGGCCGAAGGGGAGCCGGGTCAATTGGGTTTCGGCCCCCGTCTCAATATTCGCTTTATACACATGATAGGGTGAGTTTCTCGTGGTATCCCTGCGGCCGACATAATAGACTTCCTTGTTGTTGGCCGACCAGCCATGCAGGTAGGATGGCGTTTTTTCCGTCACCAGTTTGGGAATGCCGCCGGTGATGGGCACGACATAAACCGTCGATCCCCCGCCGAACATCCCGGTGCGATGATGGCTGATCCCGACCATTTTTCCATCAAAAGAGATGACATGGTCGTTGTTGTTGCGGTCTGCAAAGCCCGTATTGAATTTCACCGGGCTTCCTTTCCCTGAAAGAAGTACGGTCCAAAGCGATCCTTTGCTGTTGATCAACAGACTTTTGCCATCGGGCATGAAATTGGGCGCTTCAAAACGTACGGGGCTTTCGTAGACCACCCGCCTTTTCCCGGTGAATACGTCCAGGACTTCCAGCCTGCTGCCAATGGTGTCCGCGCCCCCAAAATTAAAATTAGGCGGCATGGGGCGGTCGATCCGCACATTCCAGACCCGGGCTTCTTCCAGCACATCGGCATTGTGGGAACAGATAAATATTCCGACATAGGGATTGTCCCCGATGTTTTCCATCACCTGTGAACCGGCGGACTGCAGGGGCTCTCCCCAATTGGCAATCCTCATGGTATAGGTCTTGCCCTTACGCTCCAACTGAATCGTCCTTGCCCTTTTTTTGGGAAAAAAGATCTCATCCTGCGGGTCACGCATATAGGCTCCGCGCATGACCCTCCACTGGGCCACCGTCAGGCCATCGCCTCCATGATAGGTGGCGCTGAGGTGGGCGGCGTCGTCGTTGAGGTTTTCCCTTACCATCCAGCCTACTTTCCGGTGCGCTTCCTTTCCGGCGGCAGGAAATTCAAAATCGGCGGTCACTATAAAATCGCCCTGGATCCTCTTGGTTAAAAAATGGAATTCGTCGCGGTTGAACCAAATATTGTATCCCGCACCTTTTATATGGTATGCCTGATTTTCAGCATCGTAGGCAGAACTGCCCGAAATTTTGGGTTTCCCGATGTCCACAGCCGTGTCAAAAACACCAAACCCTTTGGATTGTGCCTTGGCCGGCGCAATGGCAATGAAGAAAATACCCAGGAAAAAGATCGATTTAAAGCGCATGTTGAATGATTAAGACGGTTTGAATAAGTTGAAGAACAAGGGCTGCCCGTCCACCAGGGATCGGTACAGCCCCGTTAAAAATAAAAAATGTATGAATAAACTAGTTGTAACCGGGATTTTGTTTGAGCACCATTTTACCCGATGAATTCTCAAGATCAATCTGGGTTTGAGGCAAAGGGAAAAATTCACTTGCGCCTTTGGTAAACCGGGCGGTCGGATTGACGGAATGGAATGATTTTTTTGTTTTTTCCACAGCCTGGTAGGCATTCAGGATATTGGCCATTGAACCGGTCCCGTTGTCCCAGCGCTGCAGATCAAAAAACCGGTGGCCCTCCATGGCCAGTTCGAGCCTGCGTTCAAACTGCACCGCTTTCCGGGCGTAGTCCTTGCCCATGGACGCAAACCGGCCTGCAGGGTAAGCGCTGATCTTATAATTATCCGCCGGCACCGAAGCGGCGGTGACGGTGTATTTGGCGGCTGTTGCGCTGTAAGCGGCATTCTTATAGACCCAGCCCGAAGGATCGGCGGCCCTGTTCCGGACCAGGTTGACATATTCCTGTGCCTTGTCCAGGCTCCCGGTTTCCACTTCACATTCTGCTGCCCAGAGGATGATGTCCGCAAATCGGATAAAAATATAATTGTTGGCATTGATCTGGGTCGCACCCCAGAAAGCGGTCTCATTGGAGGACAGGCTGCCAAACTGGCTTTTGGCATAGACGTTTTTCTTGGGACTGAACACGCCGTTGACCGAAAGATCCCGGATCCAGGCGGGGGTGTGCGGGCCGTAATCCAGGTAAGGAATGCCCGGCCGGCCAATGGTCCAGTCGATGCGCGGATCGAGGGGGCCGTCGTAAACGTTGGCGGGGTTTTCATCGTTAACCCCTTTTCCTTCATTCCAGGTATCTAAAAGCGGAAGGCCGTTTTCATCGGTTTTGAAAGCATTGGCCAGGTTGAAAGAGGGATTGTTGAAGCCGCAGCATCCACCTGGTGCCCCGGATCCATTGGGGAAATTTAATACATCGCCAAAGTTTCCGTTGAGCTGGCTGCCGTCGTTGACCGACATCTGGCAGGCAAACACGGATTCGGCCCCGTTTTTGGTCTGGGCGTTGAAATTGCTCTCAAAATTCACAAGGCTGTATTTTTCCCCCTTGGCCGTCACTCCATTGGCGATAAGGTCTTCGAGCAGGGGTTTTGCCTGCGCGAATTTGTCCTGAAACATATAGGCCTTGGCCAGGTATGCCTGGGCCGCCCATTTATTGACTCTTCCGGCTTGCGCCTGGGTGGCCGGCAGGTTGTCCCTGGCGAAAGCCAGGTCTGCTTCGATCTTAGGCCATATATTGACAAAATTGCCCGCATCATCAATATTGGGGACATTCAGGTTGTTATTGGACAGGCTTACGGATTCATCCACATAGGGAGGATTGTTCCACATCTTCTGGGCATCCATATGATAATGCGCCCTCAGAAACCTGGCTTCCGCAATCATGCGGCTGGCTTCCGCCGCATCGATATCCGTAGCCTGGGGGATCAAACGCATCACTTCATTGGCCCGCTGGATGCCGGTGTACAGGATCACCCATTTGTAGTTCATATAATTATTGGTACCCCCGGTAGCGGACAGGCTCCAGGTGGCCAATTGTACAATGGGTGGTTGGTCGGTGGGGGTCGAACCTTTATAAGAATCGTCGGCGCAAACACTGCCATAAATCCAATTAGAACAGGCAGAAGCATAGGTGATCCCGGTAGGGTTAACGACTCCGGCCACCCCGGCAAGGTTGGTCAAACCCACCTGGCCGTCAAGAAGGGAATAGGCCCCGATCAGCAGGGCGCTGATCCCGGACTTATTGGTGACGTTGGAGGCGCTGAGGGCTCCAAGAGGTTGTTTATCGAGAAAATCATTGCAGCCAAAATTCACTGCGAGGAGCAGGCCGCTGAGGGTAAAAAGCGAATGGATATATAATCGTTTCATGATTTCGCGTTGAGTAGGAATGATTAAAAAGTTATGTTAAGTCCTCCGGTGAACATTTTTTGATTGGCCGGGTAAGCTCCCCCATCGATACCAAAATTGGTGCTGGTCAGGGTGGAGCTCAACAATTCAGGGTCAAGTCCGGTGTACTTGGTGAAGGTGAACAGATTGACCGCCTGCACATAGATCCTCAGCCTGCTGGCCCCGATCCGGTCAAGTTTGGAAACCGGTACGGAATAACCCAATTGCAGGTTTTTTAATCTTACAAAAGAACCGTCTTCCATCAGGTAAGAATTAAAGGCGGTCACATTGCTGAAATTGGCGCCGCGTTCCAGCCTGGGCACCTTGGCGTTGGGCCGGTCGGGCCTCCAGGAATTGTAGACCGCGTCTTTGCTGATGGCCACATCAAATTGCTGGGGAAAATCAATGGAGTTCCTGACCTGGTTGATCACTTCGTTGCCTACGTTGGCATACCAGAACATGGACAAATCCAGGTTTTTATATGTGGCCCCGAGCGTCAGGCCTGCGGTAAAGTCCGGGTTGGGATTGCCGAAATGCGTCCGGTCATTGGCATCGATCTTATTGTCCCCGTTGATGTCCTCAAAGCGGTGACGGCCCGGGGCGGCAGCATCCTGTTTGGGAGCGGCATCCACTTCAGCCTGGCTCTGGAAAAGGCCAATTTGTTTGTAACCGAAGAAAGCCCCGATCGGGTGACCGGGCTGGAGGCGGGATTGGCCATAATCGATGTAGAGAAAACCCGGAGGCACGCTTTTGACCTCGTTGGCATAGGAGGTGAAATTGCCCCCGATGTCGAAGGAAAGGTCTTCACCCAGCTTGCCGTGATAGGTGAGCGAAAGATCGACCCCGCTATTCTGGATATTTCCGGAATTTACAAAAGGAGGCCTCGACCCTCCTGCCGTCGCGGGAATGGCGGCGGGAAACAAGAGGCCGCTGATTTCTTTTTTATACCATTCGGCGGAGAGGTCGAACCTGCCCTTTAAAAGGCTGGCATCAAAACCGATATTGGTGATGATGTCCTCCTCCCAGGTGGTATTGACGTTGCCAAACTGGCTGGCAAACAATCCCTGGACCGGTGTAGTGCTGGTCCCGTTGATATCATAATACGATTCGACGCTGCTTTGGCTGAACAGGGTAAAGGCATTGGTGGGGCTTACATTGCTGATGGAACCGAGTTTGCCCCAGCCTCCACGCAGTTTCAGATCGTCCAGCCAGGAGATGCCCTTCATGAAAGGCTCCGCCGAGATCCTCCATCCCACCGTCACGGAAGGGAAAACACCGTAACGGTTCTCCGGTGCAAAGACGGAGGATCCGTCCCGGCGAAGGGTACCGCTCAGATAATATTTGTTTTCGAAATTATAGTCCAGCCTCCCAAAAAGGGAAAAGAGGGCATTTTCATAAGGCGTCTGAAATCCGTTGATTGCGATATTCGAATTGCTTTGCCCGGTCGGTGTGCCGAAATTGAGCGTCCAGAGGTTTGGGTCCACGGTGAGATTGGCCGGATTGGTTACATAATAGGAGCCCCGGGCCCCGCTGATGCCCCGGCCCGCGTTGGAAATGGCTTCCGAGCCAATCAGGACATTGAGGTTGTGTGACCCTGCAAACGTATTCTTATAATTCAGGGTATTGGTCCAGGTCCGGCTGGTGACGCTGCCGTAATTTTCAATAAAACTGTTTGGGTTTTGGGCATTTTCCGCATTTTCATAAGCCGTGAATACAAAACTGTAATTGTTGAACAAGTCCACCGCTCCTCCGAAACTGGTCTTGACCGTAAAGTTTTTTAGGAAATCCACTTCGGCGTATACATTGCCCAGGATCCCGTAATTATTGGCTTTGTTGTCCTTGGTCCTCTCCATAATGGCCACCGGGTTGGGCGAATTGCCCAGGCTGCGCGATCCGCCGCCCGCGAAATTGCCTTTGATATCATATACCGGGACGATGGCCGGCATGCGGAAAGCGGCGTTGATGGAATTGGCATTGTTGATGCCGGGAAGGCCCAGGTACCCGGGATTCTTTTTATAATTGAAATAAGCGCTTTGACCGATGCGGATACTTTTGCTTACGTTGTAGGCGCTGTTGATCCGGGCGCCATACCGTTTCAGATAGTTGCGGATCAGGGTGCCGTCCTGGTCGAGATAATTCAGGGAAAGGAGGAAGGTGGCCCTTTCACTCCCCCCGCTGATCGACAAATCGTGGTTCATGACCGTAGCCGGTTTGAAGATCTCATGAAACCAGTCGGTCCCGGCCTTGTTTGCTTTGGTGATCTGGTTGCTGTACAGGGCATAGGTGGCCGGATCGGTTTTTGCACTTTCCCCCACCTGTCCGGTAGGCGTGATGTAGTCCGGGATCACCGGGGTGGCCCCGTTTCCGTATTGGGCGTGGATGGGGGGGAGATTGCTGTTTTTAAATTGTTCCCAGATCGCGTTGGCATTTTCCGTGGGATTCGCCAGGTTCCAGCCGTCTTTAAGCGGGCGTTGGGTACCGATATAGGTATCGTAAGACACGGTGATTTTGCCGGCCTGCCCCCTTTTGGTGGTAATGATGATCACCCCGTTGGAACCCCGAACTCCGTAAATGGCCGCCGCGCCCGCATCCTTCAGGACCTGGATGGATTGGATGTCGTTGGGGTTGAGGTCGTGCATCGAACCCGGGGTGCCGTCGATGATCACCAGGGGGTCGGTGCTGCCTACGGAGGTGATCCCTCTGACTCTCACATTGCTGGGACTGCCCGGGGCGCCGGAATTGATGACGGTCACCCCCGCGGCATTGCCCTGGAGGACCGATTCAATGGTGCCCGAAGGCACGGCTCTGAGGTTTTTCATGTCCACCACGGCCACCGCCCCCGTGATGTCTTTCTTTTTCTGGGCCGTATAGCCCGTGACGACGATTTCATCCAGCACGGTGCCGGCTCCCATCGCGATATCCACGGTCAGCGGGTTGGTGGAACTGATGGTCACGGACAGGCTGTGGGTTTCGAATCCTACATAGGATACGGTCAGTGTATAGGTGCCAAACGGAATGTCCTGGATCAGGTATTTTCCGGAGGCGTCGGTCGAGCTTCCAAGGCCCAACTCGGTAATGCCCACATTTGCGAATTCCAGCGGTTCGCCGTCGCCGGAGACGGTTCCCTGGAGGGACCCCCTTTGAGCGTACGAGAATTGGCAAGAGAGCGACAAGAATAAAATCAAGGCAACATATCGTTTCATACAAAAAAGGTTGACAGATTAAATTTTCCAAAGAACAATCGATTGCATAAAACAATCGATTGCACTGCGCGTTATCCTTTGCAGCGGTTTCAAATGTAGATCAAATCCTTTTTTACCGCAATCGATTGCATAAATTTTTAACCATTTCGGCACTTTTGTATTAAACTTGGTCAAACGAAGACTGGTGTTTTAACATCTGTACCGCATTAAACCCTAATTTTGGAAGACGCCAATTCGAATAAAGCGCCGGACTTGAAGAAGAAAAAGACCCACGTCACCATCCATGACCTGGCCGCGGAACTGAAGGTATCCCCCTCTACCGTATCCCGGGCCCTCCACGGCCATCCGGGCATCAGCCAGGAAAGGATCAAAGCCATAACCCGCCTGGCTAAAAAGCGGAATTATGTACCCAATGAGTTGGCGGCGGGCCTGCGGCAGAGCCGGAGCAACTGCATTGGGGTGATCACCACCTGGATCGACCGCAATTTCCATTCGTCCCTGATCCGCAGTGTGGAAGAAGAGGTGTCCAGCAAGGGAATGAATGTCATCATCCTCCAGTCCCACGACCGGTACAAGGACGAGGTGGAAAACGCCAAAGCCCTGCTCAACAGCCGGGTCAGCGGGCTCATCGTATCCCTGGCCATGGAAACCCGGGATTACAGCCATTTCAAGCCTTTTTTTGAAAGACAGATCCCCGTGATCTTCGCGGACCGGGTGCCCCGCGAAATCCATGCCCACAAGGTCCTGGTGGACAATTTCAAGGCGGCCTACCAGGCCACCAGCCACCTGATCGAGCAGGGTTACCGGCACATTGCCCACCTGTCGGGCCAGCAGCACCGGGACAATTACCTCGACCGCCAGGAAGGGTATGTGCAGGCCCTGAAAGACCATGGGATCAGGCCGGACAAAAGGCTGATCTACGAATGCGAAACCAAAAGCGCCGAAGAAGGGGTCCTGGCCGTGCAGCAACTGCTCTCCCTCAAACAACCCCCCGACGCCCTGTTCAGCACGAACGACACGATGGCCGTCAGCATCCTGCAATACTTCAAAAAAATAGGGATCCGCGTACCCCGGGATTTCGGGATTGTCGGATTCAACAACGATCCGATCACCAGCATCATCGACCCCGCCCTCACCACCACCTACAACCCTGCGTACGAGATCGGAAAACACGCCGCCAAGTTATTGCTGGAACACCAGCGGCAAAACTGGACGGAAAAGGACTTTAAAACCATCCGGTTGGAAACGGAATTGATTGTGAGGGAATCGACGGATAAAAAAGGGTTGAGGAATGAGGGTTGAGGGTTAAAGGGAGTATTCAATAAAGTGTGTCAGGTACTTCAAGGCGGGCTGCTGAGTCTGAGGCCGTAGGCCGAAGACGAAGCAGCCCGCCTTGGCCAATTTTTGGGATCCCATCATTGGAGGTGTTTGGTATACCGGTTGCCAAAAACTTCAATAAGTTCACGCTGGATAGGAGCCCAGTTAAACACGTTTTTTTTCCACCCTTTCGTATTGAACCTTAAGTTCAAATATAGCTGTTTTAGCAGGCTTTTTGGATTGACCCAAGCCCCTTTCGTTTTAGTTGCTTTTCGCATTTGACGATGCAAGGCTTCTACGGCGTTGGTAGTATAGATGGCCCTACGGATCTCCTTCCCA
>JAKQHS010000192.1 GCA_029557915.1 Bacteroidota bacterium
TACGGATTTAGTGAGTCTTTTCATATAGCCCTGGTTTTTTTCTAAAGAGAATAAATCCGGGGTTTTTTATTTAATTAAGGATTAAAGAATTAAAATAATTAAAGTGACAACCACTAGCAACGCAGGGGTGGCTCTAACTAGGATGTTTTGGGGAGCTTAGCTCTGACCTGGAGAATATCATTCGCTGATAATTAATTATGCGATCGGGTGAGCTAAACTTCGACTTAACGAAAATAAGCGGGTGGAAGTCACCCAGGAATCGTCCCGTGGCTTCGCAAAGTGATTGCCGCATGCTGGGCTTGGGGGGCAAGCTCGAAGTATCAACCACTGGCAACGCTAAAATGGCTTTCACTTACCAACTTGCCAACTAGCCAACTAGCCAACTAGCCAACTAGTCAACTGACAAACTAGCCAACTAACTTCCTACTTCGCAATCGCAGTCGCCCTTTTCTCCCGGATCACCGTCACCCGCACCTGCCCGGGGTATTGCATTTCATTCTGGATGCGCTGGGAGATCATATAGGCCAGTTCGTCGGCAAAGCCGTCCGAAACCTTTTCGCTTTCCACGATCACGCGGAGTTCGCGGCCGGCCTGGAGGGCATAAGCTTTTTGCACCCCGTCATAAGACATGGCCAGTTCTTCGAGCTCACCGATTCGTTTGAGATAGGATTCCAGGATCTCGCGGCGGGCGCCCGGCCGGGCGCCGGAAATGGCATCGCAGGCCTGGATGATGGGCGAAATGATGCTGTTCATTTCGATTTCATCGTGGTGGGCGCCAACGGCGTTGATGATGGCGGGATGCTCGTGATATTTTTCACAGAGTTTCATTCCCAGGATGGCATGGGACAGTTCGCTTTCCTCCTCACTCACTTTGCCGATGTCGTGCAGCAGGCCCGCCCTTTTGGCCAACTTGACCAGCTTGGTGTTGAGGCCCAGTTCAGCGCTTAGGGTTGCGCAAAGGTTTGCGGTTTCGATGGAATGTTTGAGCAGGTTCTGGCCATAGGAGGAGCGGAAACGCATGCGTCCCACCATCCACACGAGGTATGGGTCCAGGCCATGGATATCGAGGTCTATAACCGTTCTTTCACCGATTTCGCGAATCTGTTCTTCCAGTTGTTTTTTAACCTTGGCCACCACTTCTTCGATGCGTGCCGGGTGGATCCGGCCGTCCGCTACGAGCCGTTGAAGGGCCAGGCGGCAGATCTCCCGGCGGATCGGATCAAAGGAGGAGATGACGATGGCTTCCGGGGTGTCGTCGACGACGATCTCGGCGCCGGTGGCCGCTTCCAGGGCCCGGATATTCCGTCCTTCCCGGCCGATGATCTGGCCTTTGACGTCATCGTTTTCCAGGTGGAATACGGAAACCGTGTTTTCAATGGTGTATTCTGAGGCCATTCGCTGGATGGTCTGGATCACGATCTTTTTAGCTTCCTTGTTGGCGTTGACCTTGGCCTGTTCTGCGGCATCTTTGACGAAAGACATGGCTTCCGATTCGGCTTTGGCCCGGATGGCTTCGATCAGTTGTTCTTTGGCTTCCTGTTCGGAAAGGCGGGCGATGTTTTCAAGCGCTTTGACCTGTTTTTCAGTAGCGGCATCCAGTTCCTCTTTCCTGCGGTTCACGATTTTCAGTTGTTTTTCGAGGTTTTCACGGAGGGCGTTCAGTTCACTCTCTTTGGACTCGACCTGTTCGGCTTTGGCTTTGATCTCGGCCATTTTTCGTTTATACTCATTTTCGCCATTGACGACGATCATTTCCCGTTCTTTCATTTCCACCAGATGCGCGGCTTTTTCCTTTTCAAATTCAGCCCGTTTGCTGTTGAAGTGGTCTTTGGCCTCCTGGATCTTTTTTTGTTTGATTTGTTCGTTGCGGCTTTCGGCTTTGGCCAGGGCCTTTTCGGCGTTGACTTCCGCTTCGTCGGTAATGCGTTTGGCGGCGATTTTTGCCTGTTCCAGGATGAGGTCGGATTTCTGGTTGGATTGCTCCAGCTGTTTCTGCCGGGTCTTTTTAAATATATTGTTGAGAATCACATAGGCGGCTCCGCTTCCTCCGGCCAGCCCTGCGATCAATGCTAATATCCAGTCCATGGTATGGTTCGGTTTTTAATAAGTAAATAAATAAAAGAGAACAAAGAGGAAAGAAAATCAGAGTACCACCTCATCCAGCAACCGGTCCATGACCTCGAGCTTTTCCTGAATATCGGGAGACAGGCTGTCTGCCCTGGATTCGTAGAGTTTGACGGCATAAGTCAAAAGGGCCATAGCCATACAATCCTGCCGGTCTTTCTGAGGATAAGAGACATGTAAAGATTTCAGGGATTCATTGACTTCTTCCACGATTTTCAGCATCGACGCCGCGTCTTCCTCGTTGACTTTCAACGGGTAAGTGCGGCCTTCGATCATGACTTGAAGTGTTTTCATCCCTGAGGTACTATCCTATATTTTTGACCAGGTCTATACACTGATCCACCTGTTTGATGTATTGATCGAGGGTTTGTTCCATTTTCCGCGAACTCACCTTTGCCGTGTCTTCCTGGTCTGAAAAAAGCGTACGCTGATCTTCCATTTCCCTGATGAGTTTTTCTCTCAGTTTCAGCTCTTTGTTCAATTTGTGATTTTCATCATGCAGCAGCTTGTTTTCCTGTTGCAGTAACTCAACTTTTTGAGAAACCACCCGTATTTTTTCCTCCATGCGATCCAATATGGCAGGAACTGCTTTCACAAATATATTATATTTATATTATATATAAAATACTAATCTTCTTTCTACTACCTCACTGAGGCCCTGGTTTTTTGTATAAGGGCCTGCAAAATCAGGTTCATAGAACGTTCCAGATCAGCATCCCGGAGGGTCTGATTTGGGTTTTCAAATATAAGACTTATTGCCAAAGATTTTTTGCCCGGGCCGATCCGGTCCACATTTTCAAACATGTCAAAAAGATCAAAATGCACGAGATCCGGGATTTTAAGATCCTCGAGCACGCCCCGGATCTGCTGCCAGGCCATCGCCTTATCCACCACGAAAGCAAGGTCCCGCCGCACCGAAGGATATTTTCCAGGGATTTGCACCTTTTCGGGACGGGGACGGTTGAACCCTTCCCATATCTTGTCCCAGTGGAAAAATGCATAATACAAGTCGGCCCGCAAATCGAAAACCTTGCCAAGGGACTCCTGCACTTTTCCATAAACCGCAACGGGGGTTCCTTCGATGGAGATTTCCCGGGCAAATTCAAAGTCCGGATGGTCTAAATCGTTTTCCCGCGAGGTCCCCAGCTGCCATTTTGCCAAGAGTTGGTGGATCAGGCCTTTGAGAAAGAAGAATCCCTGGCGTGCGTCCTTAAGGTCCCAATGTTCCTGGTCGACCGGGCCATAGATAAAGACCGCGAGCGAAGGCGTTTCCCGAAAAGGCCACTTGGCATCCGGGGACCGGTGATAGGTGAAGCCAAATTCATAAAATTTAAGCATGCCCTGCTGACGGCTCTGGTTGTATTGGATGCTTTGAAGGCCGCTTCTTAGCATATCCGGCCGCATGACATCGAGGTTAATATTGCTGGTATTATTGACCAAGACCAGGTCTTTTGCATCCAGGCCCGAACCGCTCAAAATCCTGGATTCCATGAGCGACATGCCCATGATTTCATGAAAGCCCAGGCTGCTCAGGAAAGCCGCGGTCCCTTCCCGCAGTTTTTCTTTCCGGCTCGCATCCGATGAAATGGCAAAGGATACTTCCATTTTAGCCGGCATGGGCACGGCATTAAAACCATGGATCCGCAGGATCTCTTCGATGACATCGATGTCCCGCTTCACGTCGGATTTGTTGGTGGGCACGGCGATCCTCAGCCGGTCCCCATGTTCGCCCAGCACCGGCATGTCCAGGGCATCCAGTATTTTTTTGATCCGGGCATCGGGGATTTCCTGTCCGATCACCGACCTCACCTTATTGAGGCTCAATTCGACCTGCACGGGTTCTATCGGCCTTTCATAAACATCCACGAAGTCAGAGGAGAGGTACCCTCCAGCCAGTTCCACGATCAGCCTGGCCGCTTCCCGGAGCGCTTTTATAGTAATATTCGGATCGGTCCCCTTTTCAAAACGGGTCGCCGCATCGGTCCGCAATACATGGCGCATGCTGGTCCTGCGGACGGAAGAAGCGGAGAAATGAGCGCTTTCCAGGAAAATATTTTTTGTGTCGGCGCTGATGCCGGAGCCAATTCCTCCAAATACCCCTGCAATGCAAAGGGGTTGGGAATCCGCATCACAGATCATCAGGTCATCTTCGTGCAGGCTGCGTTCGACCGCATCCAGGCTTACAAATTTTGTACCCCGGGGCAGGGTTTTAATCCTGACCATCCCGCCGCCGATCTTGTCGAGGTCAAAAGCATGGAGGGGCTGGCCATACAGGTGCAGGATCCAGTTTGTGACGTCCACCACATTGCTGATTGGCCTTACGCCGATGGCATTGAGCCTTTCCTTAAGCCAATCCGGAGATTCGCGAATGGTGACCCCGGACAGGCTGATCCCGCTGTATCTCGGACAACGGACAGGATCTTCGACGATCACCCGGACCGGTTTCTCCAAATGCAATTCCGGCAATGGGCCGTCTCCCCAGGCTTTGAATCCGGGGTCTTTACCGGTTTGGACTGCAAAATAGGCGGCCAGGTCCTTTGCGACCCCCAGATGGCTGGTGGCGTCGGAACGGTTGGGCGTGAGGTCTATTTCAAATACGGTATCGCGATACACGGAAATGACGTCGGTGGCTGGGGCTCCGGCCGGGTGATGGTCCGGAATGACCATGATCCCGCTGTGGTCATCCGACAAGCCGAGTTCATCAGCCGCGCAGATCATGCCGTCTGAGGTTTCACCCCGGATCTTACCTTTACGGATTTCAAGCGGTTCACCCTTGGTATTGTACAATTTGGTCCCAGGGGTTGCCACGAGCACAGTCTGTCCCGCGGCCACATTGGAGGCCCCGCATACGATCTGATGAAGGGCACCGGTGCCCAGGTCCACCCGGGTCAGGGAAAGCCGGTCTGCATTGGGATGCCGGATGCATTCCACGACCTTTCCAACAACCACGCCAGCCAAGCCGCCCTTAATACTTTCATAAGGGGCATAAGCATCCACCGCCAGGCCCAGATTGGTCAAGGTTTCCGCCAGGGCTTCGGGCTCCTCGGACAGGGGTAAAAAATTTTGCAGAAGATTATAAGAAATATTCATAAAAAACGCGGCAAGATACGGAGGATAGAGCTAAACCCAAGTGGATAACTGGGCATAGGTAGAACGAGGTAATAATTAACCGCTAAAAACGCAAAGAGCGCAAAGCGATGGCCGAGATAATAGTAATGAACGCTGCACACCTATTGCGTGCACGCTCCCCCTAAGCTTAAAAAATGCGATAAGGATCAATGAATTCTGTGGAAAAAATAATCGGAACGCATTTCTTTCTGACTTTCTCCCGCGTCGATCCAGGCATGGATGACCTCCCTGTTTTTGAAATCATAGACCACTCTTTTGGGATAATCGTGATCCGGGTTTTCAAACACAAAGGTGTTGTTGTGGGATGAAGTCATCCGGAAGCGGACGGGCTTGCCCTCATTCTGTCCTTCCACGGTAGGTATATAAAACACCTCCTGGTTTTCCCTGATCAGGCGGACCGTCTCCATCAGGGTGGTGTCTTGGTTCCTGATCCGGTAGGACCTGCCCGTCAGGACATCCTGGGACGTGGATTCCCATTTTTCGAGGATTTGCCCGCGCAGGGTATTCATGATCCAGGTCCCGGGTAAAATAAGCCCCGGCCAGTCCGAGGCCGGCAGGGAAAATTTGGGATCGGGTTGGGGGAGATGGGCCACCAGTTCCACTTCCAGCATGCGGTCCGGTGCAAACAGTTCCTTGATTCCGATCCAGCTCGCCGCAGGGTAATCGTTTTTGTAGAAAGGCTTGCGGATATCACTGTATTTTTTCATCGAATCGATGCTGGTAGTAAACAGGTTTTCCTTGACCACATTGCGAAAGGTGGCCCCGAACCGTTTCAGGTTGTTTTCCAGGGTGGTGTATACGGATTGGACCTGGGTGGGAAAATTACCCGGCGCGGTCACCCCGGAAAGATAAAGGGTGTTGCCCGAACGGACGACTCCCGCATAACCATAACTGGTATCCTGGGTTATGATGCCCCAATGATATTTTTCTTTGTTCACAGCGCCCTCCTGGGCAAGGGCGGGGGCAAGGATAATGCTGAAGGCCATCAGGCAAATCGTTTTTGACAGGTATGTCATAACCTCGGTTTTATTGGGGTAATGAATATATTAATTAGGATCAGCTCTGACGGAGCAGGGCTGAAGCGGTTTCCCATTGTGTTTTGAAGTCCGCCTGGCGATAGGCTTGCGGATTGCCTTTTTCCGGGTGGGATTTAAAATAGTGATAGAGCCCGACCTGCCTTGGGGACAAGTATTCCAGGGGATCTTTACCTATGCCCAGAGCGCTGTTGACCCGGCTTGCCTGCAGGGGAAGCATGGGTACGAATTTGAACGGGGAATGAAGCAGGTAATATTGAGGTTGGCGGTCCGGTTTAAAGCCAGGCTGGTCCCGGGCAAAAACGGCATCCGCACATTCCTGTTTTTTTGCTTCAGCCACTATTTTAGACTCGCTGATCCGGTCCGGGTCATTTTGTACCCGGACGACTTCACGGCCTTGGATGAAT
>JAKQHS010000128.1 GCA_029557915.1 Bacteroidota bacterium
CATCATAAAACCCGGAAGGCCCAGTCTTCTTTTGGCTTCCTCCAGCATGGCCACACTGGAGGTCGCACCAATGCGGGTGACGCCCAGGGACCGGAAGAGCAAGAGGTCGTCCAGCGTGCGGATTCCCCCGGCTGCTTTGATCTGTATGGAAGGATCACAATATTTCCTCATGAGCATCACATCCTCCGGGGTGGCCCCCCGGTAATGATAATCCCCCGTAGCCGATTTGACATAACCGTATCCCGTACTGGTTTTTACAAAGGCCACCCCGACCGCATTGCAAATCTTGCACAGCTTGATCTTGAGTTTGTCATCCGGTAAAAAGTCATTTTCAAAGATCACTTTCAGGATTGCGCCGCCTTTTAAACAGGCCTTGTTCACCGCTGCGATATCCCGCCGGATATAGGGCCAGTCCCTGCTCAAAACTTTTCCGGCGTGCACGACCATGTCTATTTCGGTCGCCCCGTCCTGGATTGCCAGGCGGGTTTCGGCGACCTTGATTTTGATGGCATGGTTGCCATGGGGGAAACCGATCACCGAACAGACCCTGGTATTGCTGCCCGCGGTAAGCTCCGCAGCTTTTTTTACAAAATAAGGTTTGACACAGACTGTAGCCATCCGGTAGGCAACAGCGGTCCTGCAGCCGTCCATCATCTCCTCATCGGTAAGGGTGGGATGGAGGAGGGAATGATCGATCAGGCCTGCCAATTCATCTACGGTGTAGTCCATATCCTTGTTTGGTGTGAAGTTAAAGAGAAAATGGATGCGATCAACGGGATGGGTGAGATGAGTTTTGAGCTGTTATCCTTATCGTTTCCCATACTTTTTCCGCGGACTCCTCCCAGTTATATTTCCCGGCCTGGAGAAAACCGGCCTCCACCAGCGCCGGTCTTTGAAGGATCGCTTTTTGCATGGCCCGGACGACGTCGGCAGTATCGTAAGGATTGACCAGGAGGCCGGCCTGGCCGCAGATCTCCGGATAACAGGACCGGTCGGCCGCGATCACGGGCGTACCGGACTGGAAGGCCTCGACCAGGGGCATGCCAAAGCCCTCGTATTCCGAAAGGTTGATCAGGGCCTCGGCCCCTGCGATCAAAGGGCCAAGGTCGGGTTCCGCAACGTAGCCAGGTATGAGGAGTTCCGCTCTGTTTCCGGATCTTGCAATGGCCTTACGAACGCGCCGGTGTTTGCCCATAAATTTTCCTGCCACGATCAGTTTGTGAGGACTGCCCTCCTGTTTTTTGAAGGCATCAAAGGCCGCGATGATTTGATCTACATTTTTACGCTGATGCAAGGCGCCCACATAAATGAAATAGGGATGTCCATCCGAAAATCGATTGCGGATGCCTGCGGAATCCGTTATGGGCTTAAAGGAAGGCCGGGCCGCATTGTACACCACACTGATCTTTCCCGGGTGGACCTGCAAAACCCTAAGGATTTCAGACCTGGTGAATTGACTCACGGTGAACAAGTGGGCGGCTTCCCGGGCATTCTTTTTTATAGCGTACCGGTAATACCACTGGTGGGCAAGGGGGAGGCTGTGCGACAGGACCAGGGGCGAAAGGTCATGGAGGGTGATCAGGCAGGGCACAGAGGTCCCGGACGGCATCAACACTTCCGGGGAATAAAAGACCTCGATGCGGTGATGCCTGCAAGCATGGCCAAGGGCCCTGCACCACCACCAGATCAACAGGGGATGGCGGCTCGGCGGAAAATTCACAGCGGTTTCAATATTTTCCCCTTCAGGGATCAGGATGCCTTCCCTGCGGTCATAAAAAAGGACAAATTGGTGTTCCGGATGGTTCCGGATCATGCGCCGGATGATTTCCCAGGCATGCCATCCTATACCCTCGAGCCGGTCGCGGAGGAGGAGGCGGGCATTGATTCCGATGCGCATCGGGCAAAAATAACCATTGCCTTTGATGATTGATTTGGCAGCGGGAGCCCGGATGACCAAAGACCCGGTCCTTTCCGACTCTGCAAAAATCTTATTTTTGCAGAGTCCATGGACAGCGGGCCGATTGGTATTTTTGATTCGGGTTATGGTGGGCTCACCATTCTCAGGGACCTGATATCCGCTCTGCCCGGTTACGACTATCTCTACCTGGGAGACAATGCCAGGGCTCCCTATGGCCAGCGCTCCTTCAACACCATATACGAATACACCCTTGAAAGCGTCCGCTGGTTGTTCAGCCAGGATTGCCCCCTGGTGATCCTTGCCTGCAACACGGCCTCGGCCAAAGCGCTAAAAAATATCCAGCTTTTTGCCTTGCCGGAATTGGCCCCGGACCGGAAAGTATTGGGGGTGATCAGGCCTACGACGGAAATCATCGGCAACTATACGGACAGCAAACACATCGGTATCCTGGCCACTACCGGCACTGTGGTTTCAGGGTCCTACCTTATGGAGATCAAACATTTTTTCCCTGAGATCAATGTTTTTCAGCAGGCCTGTCCGCTTTGGGTGCCTTTGATCGAAAACAATGAATTCCAGAATCCGGGCGCGGATTATTTTATCGAACAATACGTCAACCAATTGCTGGCGCAGTCCCCGGAGATCGATATGATCCTGCTGGCCTGTACCCATTATCCCCTGGTGCGGGATAAAATCATCAACTTTTGCCCGCCAGGGGTCAAACTCATGAGCCAGGGACCCATCATCGCCACCAGCCTGAGGTCTTATCTTCAAAAACATCCGGAAATCGAATCCAGGCTGAGTAAAGGGAGCAGGTATGAATTCTACACTACCGATGCGGAATCCGATTTTGATTCCCATGCGAGCCGGTATTTTGGTTCTCCGGTAAAAGCCCGGCATACCCACCTGGATCATCGCTAAGTCAGATATACCAAATCATCAAGATTTGGC
>JAKQHS010000138.1 GCA_029557915.1 Bacteroidota bacterium
TTTCTGGTATGAGACGGTAGGATATCGCAAGGGCCGGTCCAGGGTAGCGGTTTGGGCTTATCGCTAATCCAAAATGACGACAGGAATTAAACCTTTTGGAATCATTCCATTCCAACCAATTCAAAAGCTGAAATGAAAACAGTCCTCATTCTCTTAACCTCAACCTCAACCTTAACCTTAACCTTAACCTCAACCTTAACCTGCCCGGAACTCCGGGCCCAAAAGCCCGCATTACACCAGGTTCGTGTTGATCCGGATGGATCCTTTACGCCGAGGTATATACACCTTAACGCGCTGGATACCGTGGAATGGTTGTTCAGCAACCGGAATCAATCCGTAGCGCCAATCACCCTGGCTGACAGCCTTTCCCTTCAATGCGACCAATTCAAGCCAAGGGTGTTTGCGGACCCCAACGATTTTACCGGACCCGCGGCTTCGCTCATGCCAGGCATCGTGGCCCTAAGCCCGGATGGCCCCGGCTTTGAGATCCTTTCCACGGGGCAAAACTGTCCCCAGAACCTGTTGAAAGCCGCGGCGGGAAATCAATTTCTCTGCGAGCGCGGCCCGGATTATGCAACCATGGATTGGACCTGGAAAAACCCCAATATTACCGGGGTGTTCATACGGCTGCGCTGGGATGAAGTGCATCTCGGACCGGGCAAGTACGACTGGACCTTTCTCGACCGGGAAATAACCAAAGCGGTTGAAAATGGCAAAATGTACAGCCTGGGATTCAAGGCAGGCCTGACCGGTACACCGGCCTGGATATTTAATCCCTCGGTCGCCGGAAACTTCACGGTAAAAAAACTGCGCCTGAGGGACAATGAGGATGAAGAGACCTGCGGTACACCCGGCGACATGGGATCCCCTTCGGATGTCCATTACCGTAAATGGTATTTTGATCTCTGGCGCGACGTTGCCGCTCATATCAAAGAAAAGAACGCCTGGTACCGGGCCCTGGGATATGTAAAACCTTCCGGAATGAATTTGTTTACGCATGAGAACCGGCTGCCCAAAAACTGCAAGGATGGTTGCGAGGTCTGTAATCCCGAGGTATGGGCGAAGGGCGGGTACACCCCCAATGCCCTTTACGATTTTTATACCCAGCAATTCAATTTGCTGGACACGCTGTTTCCGGATAAATACATGCAATACGCCCTTATCCAGGCCGGCTTTCCCCTGGTCAACAATAAGGGCGAATATACCGCCCCGTTTACCGAGCCTTTGCCTGACGGTACCGAACAGACGGAGAAGATCATGGCGCTTGGCCGCACCCAGCATGGACTGAAATTCATCGTCTCCCACAATGGCCTGGGGCCAAGACCCCAGGATGGGAACCAACCCTTGGCCCCCTGCCCGAATGAAGGCAAACACCCTGCAGTCAGGCCCTTTGCCCAGGCCGCCACCCGCTGTCCCAATCCTTACGCCCTGCGTGAAGGAGAAGCCGGCCAGATCACGGGATGGCAATCCCAAAATGCAAGAACCGTCAACAGCCCTGAAACCATGGAATCCACCCTCCGGAATGCCTGGGACAACAGCGACGGAATATATCTTGAATTTTATGAAGAAAGAATCTGGGAAGCTGAAACGGCAGGGCCGGTGCTTGATCCCAAGGGGACCGGACGGACGCTGAGGCAGTGGGATTCCCTCTTACACCAAAGGGTGAAATCGTTCTGGGGCACGAAAGTGGAGGATCCATTCCCCCTGAAACATCGCCAGGTGTTCAAAAGAACAACGGCCAATAAAAATGAAGCGCAGGTCTTTTATTATGTCAACCCGCAGTCCTGTAAAAACGGCACCAAATCCTTTGGGGTCATTACCCTCAGGGCTGAATCATCTGTTCCCTATGGTACTGAACCGGAGGAGGAAGAACAAATTCAACTGGCCCTTTATCCCAATCCGGGTATAGGGCCAACCTTTTTCCGTTATTTTCTTCCTCGGCCCGTGGAGGTTCGACTGGAAGTGTATGACCCATTGGGCAGAAGGATTGCCGGCCTGGTCCGGGACACCAGACCCTCCGGCTGGAATGAATACATCTGGCCCGATAATTTCCAATTGGCCCCTGGAACCTATATGGTCCGTTTAAACGCCGGAAAACAAACCCTGACCCGGCGGTTGATGTTGATGCGATGAAGGATATTTGTTTTGAATGAAGAGGCAATCGTGGTTAATCGAAGGGCAGGACCATGGTCTTAATCATGCATTCGCTGGGGCCCAATCCTATGGGGACTCGTTCGCAGGTCACCACATCCATGGATGCTTTAATAATCAGTTTCATGCTTCCCCGGAATACCTGACCGGCAGGAATAGTTCCTGCCAGTTTTAGTTCAAAAAATTCAAATTGGCCTGTAGCCAGTTTTTTGACCAATTCCGTCTTCAAAATGCTGACCCCTTTAAAAATCATAAAATTGTTGACCAGAAAGACCGTCGCACTGTTGATGGGTAACCGGGAAGTATCCAATTTTACCAATGATTCGCCTGCCTGGACAAATCCATTGCCCAGGCGCACATGGACGTTGTGGACGGAACTTGCTGTGTTATTTGGCAATAACCCGACCGTAATTTGAATGCTTTCAATCTCCAGTTTTTCAATGCTGCCCCCTTCGGTATTCACGTTTTCAGTCACCGCATTTATAATTTTTTCCGTATTGATGAAATAGGATTTTTCAAAAGCCCCTGATTGATCATAGGTTTTTACATCGTCTACATTCACATTGAGGTGTCTTCTCAGGGTGATGTAGTTGCAAGAGGACCAGGCAACCGTGAGCAGGCTAAGAAAAAAAAGAGATTTCATGGTAATTCATTTAAGGATTAAAAACGGAAGCCGAGTGCAAAGGAACCAATGACAGGTTCATATCCCTGAACCTGCCATTGCAATTGAAGAAAACCCAATTTCAGGCCCAGACCGGCCCCGATGAACAATGGATTGTCACTGGACAGATCCACCTTGACTACTTCCTTGTTCTCCCCGTTAAAATAGTTGTACTGGCTTTTCAGGTTCCCGGCCTGATAACCCGCCTGGAAAAAATAATAAACATGCCTCCATTCCTGACCGGCCGTAAGAGAGGCGTTATACGCTGAAAGATTTGCGTAAGTACCAACCTTTATTTTTTGATACATTCCGCCCACCGATAGCAGCCAGGGAGCGTCCGGCATCAGATACTGCCCAAGATCATGACGCAATCCCAATCCCCAGTAGTTGATCCTCCCGATCTCATCATCGGTATCCCCCCAGGCAAAGCGGAAATTCAGCTCGGTCTTGCCATAAGCCAGGGATAGCTGGGGAACCACCAGGCTCAGCATACGAATACCCATGCCGGCAGGAAAGGTATACGCCGTCCCGTTAATGCCCTCCACCGTCACGGACTCCCTGGGTCCCAAAAGAGTAGGGGCTGAAATCGTTTTCGAGGGTTGAAATCCCTCAGGAGTGGTCCCGTCAAAATATTTTAATCCGTCGCCAAGAATAAAAGAAGCGGTGCCAATGAGATGAAAATAAACCCTGAAATTACTGTCCAGTTTGGTGTGGGTCACCTGACCGGTATTAAAGGCGGAAGAAATCACCGAGGCGACAGGCCGCAGGTACCCGTTTTTATTTTCGCCGGAATAAGTTCCGATATAACTATCAATGGTTTGCGCAGGCAACCATGCCCTGCCAAAACTGAGGAGGGCGAACAAGACCTTACTCCATTTAATTCTGAAACGGTACTTCATCTTCATATGCGTTTTGATTTACCAGATGAATGCTTCCATTTCAAATTTAGCCGGCAAAAACCTCACCGGCAATCCCCTCCACAGGGTATTTTTATTCACCCGGCTGGCAATGGCCCGGCCCCTCCCCTCTGGAGGGTATTTTTAGTAAAATCCTTCCCGGATCTTTGGAGGAAGGGATGAATGGAATTAATTTGGAAAACCGATTTACGCAAAATGGCCTTTCGCTTTTTGTTTCGAGCCCTATTCCCGGGCCTGGTCCTGATCCTGGGCAACCTGAGGGTTTGTGCCTCGAATTCCCTCGATTGGGCCAACCGACAACTGGCTTTGAGCCTTGAAGTTTATGAAGACCGGAACGGCAGCCTGGAATTTCAGGATGTCGGCCATCTCCCACCTTCGGCATTCCGGGCCGGATCGGTAACCCAGAATTTTGGCTTCACCCTTTCCGCCTGGTGGCTCCGTTTCCATCTCCATAACCCGGAAGAACGGGAAGAAAAATTCTATCTGCGCCTGGCCAACGGGCATATTCATTCGGTCGATTTCTGGCTCGTACGGGACGGCCAAGCGGAGCAGGTGCATACGGGTAACGCCTTACTGTCATCGACCAAGCCGGTCCGGTATACGGAATACCTGTTCCCCGTCGAATTGCCGGCCGGTCAATCCTGCACCATTTATTTAAGGCTGGAGAAAAAAGGTGCCGAACTTTATGCGCCCCTGAGCATCCTCCGGGGCGACTATGATCCTGCCGGGAATTTTAATACCTGGAACCTGCTTTTTGGCGCCGCATTCCTTTATATTTTAATCCTTTTTATTGCTTCATGCATTATCCGGACCCGGCTCATCGTATTTTATTTCCTCTATGCCGCCAGCCTATGCCTATACATTGCCACTGTGAAAGGCATTGCTCCGGCAATGATCTGGCCCAACCAGCCCTGGATTCAGATCAATGCCCTCGAACTAAGCAAGCACCTTGCAAATATTTTTTATATCCTTTTCATCCTTAAATTCATTGGTAAAGATCACCGGTCATCCACCCTCATTGGCTTTTTGAAAATTTGCATCGGATTGTCCGCCTTGAACCTGGTATGCCGGCTGATTTATTCGACCCTGGGAGTCATACCCGATGCTTTAATGATGCGCTTTGTTCAATTGACCGCCTTGTTGCTTCCGGCGGCTGCCGTATGCCTGGCTATCCTTCTGTACCGGGCATGGCGAACCAATAAAAAATCAGAGGAGTTCTGGCTCCTGTTCATTACGACCGCCTTGCTGGTCCCTCTCGCATTCCTGGTTTGCCTGCACTTCGGCTGGATACCCGCCTATCCCTATTACTCCAACCTGCTGGCATTTCTTTTCCTGGTTGAAATCGCAGGTATCAGTGCCATTCTCGTTTACCGGTATTACCAGTTGTATCGGAAAGAATTGTTCCATCTCAGGGAGATCACACGGTTGAAAAGAAAAGCAGTCGAGAACATCCTCTTGGGCCAGGAGGAAGAACGGATCCGGATCGCCAGGGACCTGCACGACGGCCTGGGCATGTCGCTGGCCCATATCCGCATGAATTTGTCCTTACTGGATCAGTACGTCGGTCCGGGCCGCGGTAAAGGGCTGTTGAACGGTCTGCTGGGTTCCGTGGGTGATGCGGCCAAGGAGGTGAGGGGGATTTCCCATAATCTGGCTCCCCTGTCCCTGCAGCACCAGGAGTTAACCAAAGCCCTGGAAGAATTGGTCTATCGGATCGAGCTCACGGATGCAACCCTGGATATCGAATTGCATTTTGCGCCGGATATCAATACCAGCCTGAGCCCCATTGTAAAACAAAATATCTATCAGACGGCAAAGGAATTGTTCAACAACATCGTGAAATACGCAAGCGCTTCCCAAATCCGTGTC
This sequence comes from Bacteroidota bacterium, assembly GCA_029557915.1. Classification (GTDB taxonomy): domain Bacteria; phylum Bacteroidota; class Bacteroidia; order Chitinophagales; family Saprospiraceae; genus JADJLQ01. The sequence continues at coordinate 5,599 of JAKQHS010000138.1, forward strand.
CGGCTTCACCGTGACCAGGACCATTACAAGCTTGAATTGGAAGACAACGGGATGCCTTATGATCTTGAAAAGGCCATGGCCGAATCCGGAGGGATGGGATTGTCCAGTATCCGTTCGCGGGCTACTTTACTCAACGGATGGTTCATTGCCCTTCCGGGGCGGGACGGGGGCATGATTCACCAGTTCAGCATTCCGGTATCAGCCTAGGTTGTTTTCGATGAAATATTTTAGAATATCCGCATTGGAATGAAGCCCGAGTTTTTTAAGGATGTTTTTCCTGTGGGTATGAACGGTATGTTTACTGATGAACAAAGATTCGGCAATTTGCTGCTCGGTCCTCCCTTTGACAATAAGGCCGATGATCTCTTTTTCCCTTACAGACAAGGGCTCGGTATCTCCCTGGGGAGCAAAGGCAGGTCCGTCCGAGACCCCGGTGTAATTCAGGTTCTTTTTGCCTGCCCAGGTCCGCTGAAGGGCATGTTTGAGCTCTTCCAGGGTGACATCTTTCCTTAAATAAGCGCTGATCCCCAACGAAAAGGCTTGTTGCACCAGGGCCTGGGACTCATAGGCACTCAATATCATCCATTTGATCCCAAGGTATTGGCTGGCCATCCGCCCGATGTCGTGCATCCTGTTTTCCCGGTTATAAAAAACATCGATGAGTACGATATCAACGGGCATCCTGGCCCGGAGGGCCTCCATAAGCGCCGAAGGGTGATTAAATTCGGCGATCCAGTCGAAATGGTCAATCTGATCCAGCAGGGTGCGCAGGCCTTCCCGGATGAGGGTATGATCATCCACACAGACTACATTTGGCACAATACTCTAATGTAAGAAAAATAAATCAGCATTTACAGGCCGGCCACTCGTATCCAAAAGCACTGTACCGTCCTCCCACCGGATGACCCTTCCCCTCCAATTCGGAAGTCAGCATTGAACACCTCAGGCGTTTCAGGGCGTAAACAAATCGAGATCCGGCGATCAGTTTTGCCTGGCCACCGGTTTACGGTATGAGGGAATTGGAAAAGCTGCGCTGCCATAGTTGTAAAAGTCCTCCGGGGAAGATACCGGCAGCGTATATGAATCGATGAAATGCGACAACAAATCTTCGAAGACTTTGTAATCAATGGGTTTTGATCCGGGCTTGGGATAATAGGCAAAATGTTTGATACGGCCGGTATGGTGCCAATACACGGAAAACCAGAATTTAGTGCCCTTAAGGTCCAAGCCGAAATCGGCGGCTTCGTCATTCAGTTCTGCGAGCATATGCAACCATTTGTCGTAAGCCAACAGCACTTCGTCATTGCATACTTCCATCAGGGAAATATGGGACAGATTGAGTTTTTCCGCTTCATCGCTGTATTGGCCAATGCTGAATACCACAGGAAGGGTATCGACCGGACCGGTCCAGGGCCTTCCCGCAGCCTGCATCGTGCCGGATAGGGAAAAACCCATTAGCCATATAAGCAGCCCCATTCTCATCCAATTAAAAATAAGACGGATAAGGGAAATTACAAAAACTATTCCTATATTATAATTTTAACATATATTTCGGTCCATTGGTCGAAAAAAAGAAACGGGCAGGTTGAATCAAACGAATATTGGGCTTGATTTCAAAAATTAATACCAGCGGAACATGACCTTAGATATCCTGGCTGCCGCGGTGGCCGCGTACGGCTTTTACCTGGGTTTTACCAAGGGGATCGTCAAAACCTTGTTTGGTTTTGTGGCTGTGTTCATCGGTTTGATTGCCGCTCTCAAACTGTCGCCCTACCTGGTCAAGGCCCTTGAAAAAGTTTCGGGCAATGACAGCCCCCTGATTTTCCTGGTCGGATTTGCCCTCACCTTCGTATTGACCATTTTCCTGATCCGGTTTATGGGCAATCGGTTCGAAGACCTGCTGAAAGCGGTCAAAATCAATTTTTTCAACCAACTGGTCGGCGGAGTGGCCTTAAGCCTTCTCTTTCTGCTTTTGTTTTCTTACGGGGTCTGGTTTGCCAATCAGGTCAAAGTCATCCCCGAATCCTCCAAGAAGGCCAGTTACAGTTATCATTATCTCGAAAAACTCCCGGAAAGATCCCGCTTGTTATTCTCAAAACTGAAACCCCTTTTTAGCGAGTTTTCCTCCAAAGCGACTGAAACCATCGAAAGGGTAAAAAATCAATAGTGCGAAGGACCCCCTTTTTATATAGTTTTTATTTCATCAGCCTGTTCCATCTCCTGGCCCTGGTGGCAGCCTGGGAGCCGGCCGTTTTTTATTCGAAACCCTTGCTGATGCCCTCCCTCTTGCTGGCATTGATCAAAAGCACCGGCCGGCTTCATGGTCCCTTTGTTGCGGCAGCCTGGGCCCTTGCGTTCAGCACGGGCGGTGATGTCCTGCTGATGATGGAGAAAAACGCGGGTCCCCTCTTTTTTTATTTTGGCCTGGGTTCCTTTTTAATCGCCCAGCTTTTCTATATCCGGGCTTTTCTCCAGTTGGGAACTATCCGGATTGCCAGCACATGGAGCCTGCTTTACGCCCTTTATTACCTGGTTTTTATCGGATCTCTTTTTAAGGCCATGGATCTGCCTTTATTGATCGCGGTAGCCCTCTACGGCCTTTGCCTGACGACTATGGCCTGGAACAGCTGGCGGACCTCCGGCGGCAACCTCATGTTGTCCAACCTGGGCGTGGCCGGGGCCATTCTATTCGTTGCTTCGGACAGCCTGATCGCCATCAACCGTTTTGCCATGCCGGTCCCTTCAGCCGGTTTTTTGATCATGTCGACCTATATACTGGCCCAATACCTGATCGCGGAAGGCATATCGAGAAAGGCGGCATTGTCGAAAGGATAAACGGTTGAATGGTTTGAGGCCTGCATTTTAACAGCTTATTCCCCGGCATCCCAGCTTCCAGCCTCGAGCTTCGAGCTCCCAACTTCTAACTTCCCTGAATATTCTTCCACAGCAGATCCCGAAGCTCATCGAGTCCCTGCCCGCTGGCGGCGGAGATCAGGCAATAAGGCACTCCTTTGGGAATTTTTCGTTTGATAGAAGCCGACTGGCCTTCGGGGACCAGGTCCATTTTACTGATGGCGAGCAGGCGGGGCTTATCCATCAATTCGGGGCTGTATTGATTCAGTTCATTGACCAGGATCTTAAATTCCTTGCTGATGTTTTCGCTGTCTGAAGGGACAATAAACAGGAGTACCGCATTTCTTTCTATGTGACGAAGAAATCGCAGGCCCAGTCCTCTTCCTTCGTGGGCACCCTCGATGATTCCGGGGATATCAGCCATTACAAAGGATTTGTCATCCCGGTAACGGACAATCCCGAGATTAGGGACCAGGGTGGTGAAGGGATAGGAGGCAATTTTAGGCTTGGCCGCGGTAAGAGCGGCAAGCAGGGTTGATTTCCCGGCATTAGGAAATCCTACCAGGCCCACGTCGGCCAGGATTTTCAGTTCGAAAGACAACCAGGCTTCCACACCCGGTTCACCGGGCTGGGCAAAGCGGGGTGCCTGATGGGTGGCGGATTTAAAAAAGGCATTGCCCTTGCCCCCCCTACCCCCTTCGAGAATGGTTTTTTGTTCTCCATGGTGGGTAATCTCGGCCAGGGTTTCTCCGGTCTCCACACTTTTTACAACGGTTCCGAGCGGGACCTGGATTTCCATATCCTCCCCGCCATGGCCGGTCTGGTTGGCTTTGCTCCCGGGCTTGCCGTCGCCTGCAAAAAGGTGCTTGGTATATCTGAGGTGAAGAAGGGTCCACAACTGGTTGTTGCCGGTGACGATGATATTTCCGCCCTTCCCTCCATCTCCTCCGTCAGGCCCTCCCCTGGGGATGTATTTGCCCCGGTGGAAATGAATGGAGCCCGCGCCTCCTTTACCAGACTTGCATTGGATTTTTACAAAATCAATAAAATTTTCTTCAGCCATGCTCTGCAGGTATCAATATACAAACTGGGTCGTATATCGATCGTCGATGAGCAGGCACAACTCTTCGAAGATTTCGTCTATCGTGCCCATGCCGTTGACCTGTACGGCCAATTGTTTTTCTGCGTAATAATTGTACACCGGGGTGGTCTCCTCCTTATAGACCTGGAGCCGCCGGCGGATAATTTCTTCATTGATATCGTCCGCCCGGCCCGATACCTTCCCCCGGTTGAGCAAGCGGTTGATCAGTTCTTCTTCATCGACTTCCAATGAAAGCAGGGCGGTGATCTTCAGGTTTTTTTCTTCCAGCAGGGTATCCAGGGCCTGGGCCTGGACAATATTCCTCGGAAAGCCATCCAGGATAAAGCCATTGGTGGCCTTCCCGCTTTCCATCCGCTTTTTCAGCATGGAGATGGTCACTTCATCCGGCACCAGTTGGCCTTTATCCATATAGGATTTGGCCAGTTGGCCAAGTTCGGTATGATTACTCAATTCAAAACGGAACATATCGCCTGTGGACCAATGGGCAATGTCGTATTTTTCCACCAAACGCTGGGCCTGAGTGCCTTTGCCAGATCCGGGAGGGCCAAATAAAATTAAATTAATCATCTCTTCAAGGTAGATCGTTTCAATACGGCGAAAGATACAAAGAATTGGAGCTTTCAGCAGCCAGCTCTCAGTTTTCAGCAGTAGGCTTACCGCTGACCGATGCCCGGAAGTTCCGAAAGCATCAGGATCTGACTGCTGATGGCTGACTGCTGATGGCTGACTACTGACTGCTGACTATTGACTATTGACTACTGACTACTGACTGCTGACTATTGATTCTACATGATCACTCGCCTGGCCATCTTCAATTTTGAAGACCAATATTCAGAATCTTCGAGTTTCTCCTCGACTACCCCGCGGCTGGTGGTGGCATGGGTAATATAAATATTTCCCCTTTTTACCTTGCTGACGATGGCGACATGATGGACCCGGCGATGCCCGAAAAACAAAAGATCGCCTTCGCGGACCAGCTTCAATGGAATGGCTGTACCGGTTTCGGCCTGGTCCTTGGCTTTTCGCGGCAAGGTCATATTGATTTTATCAAATACAAAACGGGTCAGCCCCGAACAATCAAAGGCCCTCGGGCCCGCGCTGCCGAGGCGGTATGCCTTTCCCAGCACCCCTCCCGCAGCAAGGAGCAACTGATCGATTTTTTTCCCCCTGAGTTGTGAAAATTCACGGTCCTTTTCCGCGTGAGAGGATATGATGTGACGGCTTTGATTACATGCGATAAACAGAAAAAGGCTGACAAGGATACAGCATGCCTGGCGCAATAAGGAGAGGTTCATGGACAGGCAAAAATAGAACCCTTGTTTCCTGCCTTCTTTTAATATGATGTTAATGGATGTTAAACTATATAACTAATTAAATAACAATAGTTTAACTTATTGTAGAAGCTCGAAGCACCCTATATCGGGTGTGCCGGCATCCCGCTTTACGCCCAGCAGGTCAAAGGGAATATGTTCGAGGGGGCGGGCCTTGTCATTGACCACGGAAAAGGTATCCAGCCTGAAATCAAGTTTTGCCACATTCAGGAAGACCGTATCGCTCGATTGAGCCTGGATGCAGCTCGCGCATTTTTCAAAAAACTTGGGATAATTTTTTTCAGCCAGCAATTCTTCGGCTTTGATATAACAATGGTCGAAGGAGTATTGAAAAAACAAAGGGTCTTTCGGATCGGTCAGGTCAGACAGGTCCAGTTCATCCTTGCCCGAACCAAAGAGGATGCAATTACGGACCGTCGCAATCAGCGGAAAAAGTTCAATCCGCCGGGTTTCGGGATCCCTCAGTATGGCATTGTTCATGGAAAGAGCTTCCGCGTCGTTGTCATAGCTCGCCAGGGTGCAATACTCCAAACGGTAATTGCCCCCAAAGGCAAACTGTACGCCGTGGCCACCATTGGAATGGAAGAGGCAATTCTCCGCGATGACCCGGGCATGCACTCCCACTATCCCTGAACTCGCGGTATTGTAAATCCTGGTATTCCGGACCGTCACCTCGCTGGAACTGTCGGCCCATAGCCCCACAAAGGCGGACCTGATTTCGGCATAATTGATCCGGTTGCCCCTGCTGCCGGGACCAAAGCGAATGCCTGACCAAGCCCCCCATTCCTCTTTTAATTCGGGTTCTAACCGGTCCGTGGAGAAAATCACCGGTCTTTCTTTGGTGCCTTCCACCAAGAGCTTTCCCTGGTCCAGGACATAGAGTATCCCGTCGTTGTATATATTGCCGGAATTTCGGACCAATCCCCCATGAACATAGACCCTCGCGCCGGCCGGAATGCGCAGGGTACAACTGTCAACCGCCAGGATCCCGTAAATCACATAGGGTTTGGGGTCATCCCAGGTTTCATCCAGCAAATCGCAGGTCAACAGGGCGATGCCTCCCTGGGAATACCGTGAGGGGATATAATTGGCATTCTGACCCCAGGCTTCCAGCATGACCTGCTGTTCTTTCCCATTGGTATTAAACAGGATCTTGTCCTCAATCACAAATGGGCTTACCGACAGGGGCTGATCGGGCTGAATGGTCACTTCAAGAAAAAGGTAGATGCTGTCTCCCGCCCCTATTTCAATTCCCTGCAATTCCTTTACAGGAGCGGCCTGGCCATCCACATTGAGCCGGAATACGGAGGACAGCCCCTGCTGCAGTTTGATGCTGGCCACCTTGACAGGCAAGGACTGGTCATTGAACACTTTAAATGAACGGGTGGCCGAACCCACCCTGGTGAATACCGTGTCGAAACGAAGGGTATCCACTGAAAATCTGAGGATCGCGTCTCCCTCCTCATAAAAGCGTTCCCGGTAACAGCCCCCGAGCCAAAAAGCCAGGAAGGTAACCACCAGGTATTTCAAAACCGGAAAAGTCCGGGCCCTGAATATCATGCCGCAAAAATAATCCATTTGAGGAAGGGGGTCCGCCGGATTTTGTGACAGGTCTTGATACCTTTACGCCCGGTCATGGCCATCACCGATGTCATCATCCCGGCTTTCAACGAAGAAAAATCCATTGGATTGGTGCTGAAGGAAATTCCTCAGGACAAAGTCCGGCAGGTGGTGGTCTGCAACAACCATTCCACGGACCGAACCCGGGAAGTGGCCCTGGCCCACGGAGCCATGGTGGTGGATGAAATGAACAAAGGCTATGGTTATGCCTGCCTGCGGGCGATGGAACACATCCGGCATAGCCGGCCCGAACCCGACCTGATCGTATTTCTGGACGGTGACCACAGCGATTATCCGGAGCAGTTGCCTGAACTCACGGCACCCATCCTCCGCGATGGCTATGACCTGGTGATCGGGTCCAGGGCCCTCGGACATCCTGAAAAAGGCTCCATGACCCTTCCTCAGCGTTTTGGCAACTGGCTGGCCACCCATATGATCCACTGGCTCTACGGATACCGGTTTACCGACCTGGGACCTTTCCGGGCCATCCGGTATAAAAAACTTCTGGAACTGAACATGTGCGATAAGACCTACGGATGGACGGTAGAGATGCAGGTGAAGGCGGCCAAACTGGGTTTCCGTTGCACCGAAGTGCCGGTGAAGTACCGTCGCAGGATCGGCGTATCCAAGGTCAGCGGCACCATAAAAGGTACTATATTAGCAGGGTTCAAGATTATCTGGACGATATTAAAATTGCTGTGAGGGCGTGATCATCCTTGCATATATACTGGCCGCCATCTATATTCTGGCCCTCGTTTTCATCACCGTATATGCCATCCTTGAATTTCAGCTTTTGTATTATTACCTGAAAAAATATAAAAAAATACGCGCCTACACCCCTCCGGCCCTGAAGGACTGGCCTATGGTCACCGTTCAATTGCCCGTTTTTAATGAAATGTATGTCATCGACCGGCTGATCGATGATATCTGCCAGATCGATTATCCGCGGGAAAAACTGGAGATCCAGGTGCTGGATGACAGTACCGACGAAACCAGGGAGATCATCCATAAGAAATGCGCACATTATGCAGCCAGGGGTTTCGATATCAAACACCTGCATCGGAACAACCGCGCGGGTTACAAGGCCGGCGCGCTCAAGGAAGGCCTTGCGAGCGCGAAAGGCGAATTCATCGCCATCTTTGACGCGGATTTTTTACCGCGTCCTGATTTTCTGAAAAAATGCATCCCTTATTTCCAGGACCCGAAAATCGGTGTGGTGCAAACCCGGTGGGACCATATCAACGAAGGGTATTCCCTGCTGACCATGTTGCAGGCTTTTCAACTAAACGTTCATTTCACCATCGAACAATCGGGACGGCAATCCGGGGATTATTTTCTGCAATTCAACGGCACGGCCGGCACCTGGAGAAAAAAGGCCATCGAAGAGGCCGGAGGATGGCATACCGACACCCTCACCGAAGACCTGGACCTTTCCTTCCGGGCCCAATTAAAAGGATGGGAGATTTATTATTTGCAGGAAATCGGTTCTCCCTCTGAATTACCTGCTGAAATGAATGGGATCAAGTCCCAGCAGGCCAGGTGGATGAAAGGTGGCGCCGAGGTGGCACGCAAGCTGATCCCGGTGATCTGGGCTTCAAAACTCGATTTTTGGCAAAAAGTGCATGCCATTATGTTGCTGATGGGCAGCTCCATTTTCCTCGTGGTGCTGGCGCTGGCCCTTACCAGTGTCCCTTTGGCTTTTCTGCTGGTCCGTTTCGGCATCCCCGCAAAACTGTTTGCTTTCGGGCTGGCGGGTACCCTGTCCATCCTCCTGGTTCATTATACTGCCAATGTGATTATCGCCTGGCAAAACCGCAATCCGCTGATTTCTTTTTTACGTTTTATTTTCCTGTTCCCGCTCTTCCTCACCTTCTCCATGGGGCTTTCCCTTCACAACAGTGTGGCCGTAATCCAGGGTTGGAGGGGGAAAAAAAGCCCATTTATCCGCACTCCAAAATATAATATCCGCAATATCCGGGACCGGATTTCAAATCACAAATACCTGTCCCACCGCCTGTCCTGGATCACCGTGTTCGAAGGGCTATTGGCTACGTATTTTTTTTACGCGTTTTATTATGGCATGCGCACCCACCAGGATGCCTTCCTCCTCTTTCACCTGGCCCTGGGATTGGGTTTTAGCGGCATCTTCCTGTTTACGCTCTACCATTTGAGCCTCAAAAACTGAAAAATATGCGGGTCAAAGGCCGATATAGCCTGATCGCACTCAGTGTACTGGTGCTCATTCAGGCTTTTTTCATCCGGCAGGATCAGTTCCTGGCCTCCATCCTCCTCTTTGGCGCAGGTTTCGGATTCTACCTGCTGGCGGGAACGGCAAGGCTCCAGGATGATCCAATCACAAACAGGTTGAACTTATTTCTGAAAATAATCCTCCTGTTTGCTTTCCCTCAGGGGTCTGATGATCTTTACCGTTTCTTTTGGGATGGCCACCTGTTGTTGCAGGGCTTCCACCCCTATGCCCTTCGGCCGGATGAGGTGCTTGGGCAACTGGAACCCTTCCAGGAGGTGATTTACGACCACCTGAATTCTCCGGCTTATTACAGCGTATATCCACCCCCGCTGCAATTCCTCTTTGGCCTCTGTGCCCTGGCCAGCTTTAAATCCATATTCCTTTTCTCCATCGGGTGGAAATTCCTGCTGCTGCTGGCTGACCAATGGTTACTCCGGTACCTCACCAAGTTTCCTCATCTGGATCCGGGGACCGCTTTCTGGTACAGGTGGAATCCGCTGATCCTTTCCGAAATTGCAGGCAACGGACATCCCGAAGGGCTGATGATCCCGGCCCTGGTCCTTTCCCTTTATCTTATTTCGCACCAAAGAACCGCTTTGTCCTCTTTCACCCTCGCCCTCGCAGCCGCAATCAAACTGTTTCCCATCGCCCTCCTGCCCTCATTCGCGCGTCACCTCGGTTTTCGGAAGGCCATAAGCCATATTCCCCTTACCCTCATGGTCTTTGTCGTGCTGATCTTTCCGGTCTGGCCTCATGGAGATCATTTCTTTTCCTCTTTAAAATTGTATTTTCAAAAATTTGAATTCAACGGCAGCTTTTATGAAATCTGGAAGTCCATTGAATTCAGGAGGCATGGGCACAATAATATCGCGTTTATCGGTAAAATGATCCCTGTCCTGTTTGTTGCATTCGCCGGCTTTGTTCTGATCCTTCAGCGGCCCAATCATTTCCAAAGCCTTATCCGATCCTGCCTCCTGATTTGGACCGGATACCTCCTGCTCAGCACGACGGTACATCCCTGGTATGTCTTGCCCCTGATCCCACTGGGACTGCTGTCCGGATTTATATTTCCGCTGGCCTGGTCGGGGGCCGTTTTTCTGTCTTATTCCTGGTACGACCCCGGCCTGGGTATGGGTTGGAAGGGGGCTTTCCAGGCAATGGAGTATGCCATCCTGGCAGGAGCTGTTGTGGTGGATTTGGTAAAATTCAGGAAACAAGGACTGGAAGCTAAAAGCTAGAAGCTGGGAGCTGGAAGCTGGGAGCTGGAAGCTAGGGGCTGGACCACTAAAACTCCCGGAAATGCCCGGCCAATACGCCCTAGTGTAATGATTATTTAATAATATTAGTATTATATGGACAATGGGTTGCCCGTGTAAGTCCATTTAAATGGTTTCGCCCTTTCTTCATTGTATGTCTTTACATATTGCATAAGTTGGTCAATTAATTGTTTTCTTGAT
>JAKQHS010000173.1 GCA_029557915.1 Bacteroidota bacterium
GATCAGGGCGGAGATCAGCACCAGGATGATAAAGTCTTTGGACAGCATGCTCACCAGGTTGCCTACGCCGGCGCCCAGGACCTTGCGGATACCGATCTCCTTGGTCCTCTGTTCTGCCGTGAAGGCTGCCAGGCCGAATAATCCAAGGCAGGAGATGAAGATGGCCAGGAAGGCAAAATATTTGGATAGTTTACCAACGGTTTGTTCTGATCGGTACGTTTTCGCGATCTCCTCATCGGTGAAAGAATATTTGAAAGGGAAGGCGGGATTAAATTGTTTAAAGACCTTCTCCATGCCGGCAATCGCTTCTTTGGTTTTACCCGCTTCGGTGCGGATGATCACATTGCCCCACAAGCCCCAACTTCCCTTAAACTGTCTCAGGATGAGGGGTTCAATGGGAACGTGGAGGGAATTAAAATGATAGTCCTTCATCAGGCCGATGATCTGCCCTTTGTCGCCCCAAACCGTAAGTTCTTTACCCACGGGATCCGTATAGCCAATCTTCCGGGCGGCGGCCTCATTGACCAGGAAATTAAGGGTATCGGTACTGAAAGACGGGTCGAAGTCCCGGCCGTCGGCCAGCTCAATCCCCATGGTACTGATATAATCCAGGGTGACCGGATTGTGGCTGAAGAGGGTCAACTGCGTGGTATCCTTGCCCGGCCAATGCACCCCCTGGGTCGAACTGCCCACTTCCATAGGGCTGCTCTGAGAGGCGCTCACCCCTTTGATGCCGGGCTGCCGGAGCAATTCCTCCTTGAACGTGAAATAATTCTTCTTAAGGTCACCTTCCAGGGGCATGAAGAGCAGGTTTTCCTTACCAAATCCCAGGTTCTTATTGTTGATGAATGAGATCTGGCGGTAGATCACGATCATCCCCAGGATCAGGAAGATGGAGAGGGCAAACTGGAAAACCACCAGGCCCTTTCTTAAAAAAGCGGCACCCGGATTGAATTTCAGCAAACCCTTCAAGATCGTGATCGGCCTCAGGGCCGACATGAACATGGCCGGGTAAGAACCTGAAACCAGCCCGGTGACGAGGGCCAGGCCCAATAAAAGGGCCCAGTAGGAACCGTCGGCGAGCTTGATGCCCAACTCTTTCTGGGTCAGGGTATTGAAGGACGGAAGAAACAACAACACAATGCCCAGGGCGAAAGCCAGCGCGATAAAACTGACCAGGATGGATTCACTCAGAAATTGCTGGACCAGTTGCGATTTCCTTGCGCCAACTACCTTGCGAACGCCGACCTCCCGGGCGCGTTTCAGGGAACGGGCGGTGGCCAGGTTCATAAAATTGATGCAGGCAATCAGCAGGATGATGACGGCCACAATGCCAAAGATCCGTACATATTCGATGCGCCCCCCTTTCTGTTTTGCGGACTGCCATTCCCCGTAGAGATAAGACTCTCCGTAATTCTGCAGGAAGAGCTCTACGTTGCTTTCCTTGTTTTTGGTTTTTATATAATCTTTGATCTTTGCATTGACCTTACCGGGATCCGCGTTTTCAGCGAGCAGGACGTAACATCTCGGTCCGTTGTTGCCCCATTCCTTTGCCCAGTCGTTGTTCTTGTGCCAGCGGTCATAAGACATCAGGAATTCGAAGGTAAGGGAAGAGGCCTCCGGGATTTCATCCAGGACCCCGGTGACCACTACATTGTCCGCATTGTCGATCCGGATGACTTTGTTCATGGGATCCTGTCCCGGAAAGTATTTG
>JAKQHS010000174.1 GCA_029557915.1 Bacteroidota bacterium
CCGAATTCTTCTTCATAGACCCAGCCAAAACGGCCGTTGTACACCGAGGCCGCCCCGTCCCGGGTCAGTTGTTTTTCCTTTTTACTGGCCAGGTCCAGGACAAAAAGATTGCCGTTGCGTTCGTAGGCAACCGAACGGCCATCCGGTGATACTTGGGCGGTATAGGCTCCCTGGGCTACCAGCCGGAGGCTTTTATCCTTGATAGAATAGAGGTAATAATCGGCATTCCCGCTGTTTCTCCACACCGGTTGAAAATTGGTTTGGAACAGCAGGTAATTAAAATCGGCGGTCCATTCAAAACCCGTATAGGCAAATTCCTTATCCGTACCCGGAAACTTCAGCGATCCGGCATTGAAGACTTCTTCATCGGTATCCGTGGAGGGATTATAGGTGTTTATCTTCCCGGCCCCTTTGATGTAAGAAAACTGGTTACCATCCCGGATCCAGTTGACGTTCGGCGGCCCGCCCTGGCCATTCATTTTACCGGCACTGAACAGGGCTTCCTGGATGGAGGCAAACCTGGCCTGGGCGATTGCGGAAAAAACAACGGCTGAAACCAGGATCAGGACCATCCCGGAAACACGGATTAAAAATCTGAATGGAGACATCATGATTCAAAGGTAAGGAACTGCCGGGAGGTCTTGAACATACCGATTCTGTGGGGTGCATGACATTCCCGTGCTTGCGGGTGCAGGTCTGGTTTAGGTATATAACAAGACGGACTGAAGAATAAGGCTTCCAAATACTTATTCTCCGGGGCCGCTTACCTGATAATACGCTATCATTGCACCCACATGGATTCTCCATGCCTCCATATCGTTTCCCTGGATATTCCTTATCCTCCCATGCGGGGAAATGTGAGCGGCATTTTTCACCGGATCCGGAGCCTGAAAGAAGCGGGAGTGGAGGTCATTCTCCACGCCTTTTATAAAAAATTCAGTTTGCCGGATGAACTGACAAAATATTGCCGCACCATATACCTGTATCCAAGAAAAGCCATGTGGAAAATCACCGGGTTGCGGCTGCCCTTATTTGTACAATCGAGGAGGTCGGCTCAACTATTGGACATGCTTTGCCAGGATAAGCATCCCATCCTGTTTGAAGGCCTGCATTGCCTTTATCATTTTGAGGATCCCCGGCTGGCGGACCGGAAAAAATTTATCAGGATGCATAATATTGAATCCCTTTATTACGGCCACCTGGGCAGTAAGGAGACCCATCTTTTAAGAAAGAAGTATTTCCGGTTCGAATCCTCGCGGAGCAAATCCCTTGAAGAAAACGGGTTGCCCAAGGCAACCGGGGTCTTTGCCATCTCCCAGGCAGAGCATCATTACCTTTCCACTCGAAATATTCCATCCGTCTGGATCCCCCCTTTCCATCCACACCGCAAAGCGGGCGGTAAAGCCGGTTTTGGGGAATATGCGCTCTACCATGGTGATCTGAGCATCCGGGAGAATGAGGAAGCCGCCCTTTTTCTTATCCGACAGGTCTTTTCAAAACTGAATTATCCCCTGGTTATTGCGGGATTCTGCCCCGGTTTGAAATTAAAAAGGGAGGTGGAGGGTCGTCAGCAAATCACCCTGATCGACTCTCCATCAACTATTCAAATGCAGGGAATCCTGGAAAAGGCACATATCCATTTGTTGCCTTTCAGTCAAAACAACGGATTTAAAATGAAAATCCTGGATTCCCTGGCCCTGGGCAGACATATCCTGTCCAATACCCTGATCGGGGAAGCCAATCCCGAAGTCGCCGGATGTCTTCACCTGGCCGGGCCCTCTGCCCCGGAGTGGATAGAGAAAATCAAAACCCTGAGCCAACAAGCCTATTTCCAGGAAGAATCGGTCAAAAGGCAAAATCTTTTCGATTCCATTTATAACAACGCGATCAGCGTGAAAAAGATTTTGAATGCCATTTACCCTGGCTGAACCGGTTTTTTCTCCTTTCCTACGGCATAGAGGGCTTGTATCCGCTGATCGAAGCTCTGCCCCTGAGCTCCGTCCCAATGGACCTTGGTGTAAAACTCCATCATTTCATCCGGGTGTTCGGCCCTGCGTCCTTCAAGCAGGTTGACAAAAGCAAAGGTGCCCCAAAGCAGGGCCTTGGGTTTGATTTTGTTTTCATCCCACATGATCATTTCGACGGTGAGGTTTTGGCGGTCAAATTCGATCACATGGGTCTGGATGGTCACGATTTCATTGACCATGAC
>JAKQHS010000183.1 GCA_029557915.1 Bacteroidota bacterium
CCAGATCTGGGATTCATGGGTCACTTCAAAATTAAAAATGGAAAAAAACGGTTGGCCGTCTTTCCGGTTTCTCCAATGGGCCGTTCTGCTGCAATCATCCCAGGCGGTCACCGGCGCCACGAACTGGTAATCCTGCTTGAAGCGGTTGCTGCAATAATATCCCTCCATGCGGAGGTATTCGCTGTGCATGCGCGCTTCAGGCGGAGGCATGGCTTCATATTGGGGAAGGCCTTCCGGGAAAGAAGAAGCTTGTGCCTTGACCTGTTCGGGCCTTGGTCTTCCCCCCGGCCAAAAACCGGTGCGCATGTGCTGGGCGCCAAAACGAGAGGGATACATGCCCATGGCCAGTGCGGCCCGGCTGGGCGCACAGACACCGGAAGGACTGAATACCATGGGATAACGGATGCCTTCTGCGGCCAGACGGCTGAGGTTTGGGGTTTCGATGGTGGAATCTCCAAAGGGAGGGATGACCGGGCTGAGGTCTTCGGCAACCAGCCAGAGGATATTGGGACGGAAGGACCAGGGAAATTCCTGGTTTCTGGTCAACTGGGCGGGTTTAGCATCGCGACAGGTCAGGCCGGTTATCAGGAAGAAAAAGAGGGTATAACGGGACATGGTGAAAGGATGGGTAATTTATGGAATTAACGGGAATGACAGGGTGGAAACGGAACAGTTTTCTTTCGTAATTTCATCAATAAAAACCAAACAACATGAAACGCTCAATTTTCTTTATCATCACCGCTGTGGTAGCTATACTCTTCGGCGGCATGATGTTGTTGACCCCAGCGATGACATCAGAAAATTTCGGGCTTGAAACCACTCCGGAATCAACACTCCTTTTCCGTTCACTTGGTGGGATGGTTTTATCGCTTGGCCTTTTGAATTTTCTTGTCCGAAATGAACCGGATTCAAAACCGCTTCAGGCTGTTCTTATGGTCAATATGGTATCTCATATCATCAGCATGGGCAATGATTTTTACGGTGCAAGCCAGGGTATTTTAGAATTCAGTAAATTGGCTGGCGGAATGGTCGCTCATGTTTTTATTGTTGTTGGTTCGGCCTTTTATCTCCTGAAAATGAAATCATAGGATGCATTATTGCATCAGTATAAGTAAATCAAAAACTAAATGACAAATTCCATCAACTGGTTTGAAATTCCGGTAAAAAATTTCGAAAGGGCTAAAGCCTTTTATTCGGCATTATTCGATGCGGAAATTCAGCAAATGCCACACCCTACATTAAAATATGGCATATTGCCGGGAGACATGCAAAACGGTGTTACGGGGGGCATAGTTGAGGGTGACGGATTTGAGCCCTCCATGACTGGGGCCCTCATTTATCTTAATGGCGGGGATGATTTGAGCATACCGCTTTCCAAAGTAGAAAAAGCAGGAGGTAAAATCGTTTTACCGAAAACCTCAATTGGCGCCAATGGTTTTATGGCCTACTTCATAGATACGGAAGGAAACAAAGTTGCTTTGCATTCGATGGGGTGAAATGGGTTTCTTTTTGCACTCTCATCTGGCTATTGTTTAGTGGTCTTTGCATCTTCACTCAAGCCCACATTGCTTTTAAACCATGCGATGGATAATTATAAACCCGGACCCGGACTATTGACTTCCCTATCTTTTACTGCTGAATTTACAAGTTGAAATTTTCAGCTTATCCTCGTATAATTTTCAAAGAAATTGCGGAAACGGGTTGGTTAGGTAAATCCGGAAATAAATGAACATCCGGATTCCGGTTTTTATTTCTTAATTTCGGTAAAAGCCGGTTTGGCTGTTTAATAAACACAATGCCATGAATTTTCTCAAATGGTGGCTCCGGATCGTAGGCTTGTTTTATGTTCTTCAATTCGTCATGGTGGCTATAGTCAGGGCTCCCATCCGCGTACAGGGCCCTGCAGGAGCCCTGGAGGATGCGGCAGCAGGCAATCCCATGGCCAGGTTTTTGGTAGATACCTGGGTTACCTTCGGCCTTGAAGTCGGGGCGATCGGTATGGTCCTCTTGTTGGCATCCCGGGTGCCGGAAACGGCCCGCATCCTGGTCTGGTTGATCATCGGCATCGAAATTGGAAGAGGCCTGATCGCGGATAGTTATATGATCAGCCGGGGACATCCGCTTCCCACCCTGCTGATTTGGCTGGTCCTGCACTCCATCGTTATCCTGACCGGTTGGATGGCCCTGCAGAAATCCAAAACGGAAACGGATAAAATAAATTGAAAGCACCTCATGTATTCTTCCTGTTTCCAATAGGTATAAAACTGTTGGAGACTTTAATCAGGTCGTGAGCTGAAAGGATCAAAATCATAACAGCCCCCGATCGGGAGATGAGAGTCATATGCCCTAATTATTTGGTAAATTTCTGGCCATTAGGCAACCGTTTAAATACCTACTTTTTAAAAAGAATATGAAATCCGAAATTATTGAATACCATCAAAGACTGACCCCCGCAGACCAAGCCATCTGCGACCTATTGGCATCGGTTATCCTGGAAACCTTGCCTGAGGCGGACTATAAGATCTGGCACGCCCATCCCGTCTGGTTTCTGGAGGGCAACCCCGTCGTCGGCTACCAAAAACTGAAGGACAGCGTGCGGCTGCTCTTTTGGAGCGGCCAGTCCTTTGAGGAAGACCAGCTGGACAAGGAAGGAAAATTCAAGGCCGCCGAAATCCGTTATACGGGAAAGGAACAGATCAAGGTGGCCGATTTAAAACGATGGCTTGAAAAGGCGAGAGCCATTCAATGGGATTATAAAAACATTGTCAAAAGAAAGGGCCGGCTGGAGAGGCTGAAAGGATGATCCATTCGTGAACATCCATTTCCTATACGGCAGGCCGGGTTCCCTGGACCCATCGAAGAAATACATTCATTTCATGAAAAGCAAAGTTTACAACCTGTTGCTGATCCTGACCTCCCTGTTCGGTTACCTGGAATGGGGCGGTAACAATCATCAGTTTCTTTTTGAGGCGGAGGCGGAAATCTTTTCCAGGCTGATTAACGATCCCCTCTCGGTCATCCATCCCCTGGTCCTCCTGCCTTTGGCCGGTCAAATCCTGTTACTGATCACCTTGTTCCAACGGAAACCATCAAAAATTCTAACCTTCATAGGCATGGGAGGCCTGGGGATTTTGCTGGGTTTTATGGCTTTGGTGGGGGTTTTGGGTTTGAATTATAAAATCGTCCTTTCCGTATTGCCATTTTTAACAATAGCTGTAATGACTATTCTTTTTTATAGAAAAACGCATTCATGAAAATAATTGCACTCCTTCGATGTGACCATCTGAAGAAATCCATTTCCTTTTATACCGAGATCCTGGATTTTACTTTAAAATTTCCGGACGAAGCGGAGAATGAATGGGTCGTGGATTTGATCAATGGGGAAGCGGAAATCCTGCTCTCCAGCATAGATGGAACGCCAAGAAATTCTGTATACATAAGGGTAGAGGATGTCGATGCCCTGTTTAAT
>JAKQHS010000184.1 GCA_029557915.1 Bacteroidota bacterium
ACCATCAATCCGGCCATGATTATCCGGAATCATCCGGAGCTTGTGGATCAGATTTATGGATAATATGGAGGTAATGGGTAAAGAGGTATGCGCTCTGCCCCTTTCCCCCGCTATCGCTGAAGATGAACCTTTTTGTCTGGCATTCCTCGTTACTTTTAGAGTTCATCCTGCTAAAGCCAATGCAAGTATGTTATATTTTAATTCAATAGCCCAGGAGTTTGGCGCCCCTTTACGGGATGGGGCAGGGGTTTTTTAATGTTAAATATTCACATTATGAGTATTCATAATATATCGGTGGCCCCTGAAGCCACCAATGCTTGAAGCTTGCGACAATTTGTCCCATCACGGATATTAAATGAGTAGTTGATCCGCGAAGGGGATCATTTGTCCCGTGAGGGATGTAATGTGGGTAGCTGATTTATCATGGCAAATCCCGTCCCGGACGGGACGGAATATATCTTTAATTCATTTCTACCCACATAAAGTGCCTCCCGGCACAAACCTCCACCATCTGCATAAAGTTTGTAATCTAACCTTGCAAAATTTGGGTTGCACCTTCTCGTTTAATGGGTATCCAATGGTCTGGAATTCCTTGTTACTTTTAGAGGTAGTTTCAATTAGTTCGACATCAAAGGCAATGCAAGGCGCTTATAATTAAAAATTCACATAATGAATATTCATAATATATCAGCCATCGTCACCGGGGGCGCTTCCGGCCTCGGAGCCGCCACGGCCCGATTGCTGGCCAAAGCCGGGGCCCGCGTAGCCATCTGTGATCTGAATATGACCCTGGCCCTTGACCTGGCCAACCAGATCAATGGCCTCGCCATCCACTGCGACGTGGCGGATGAAACCAGTGCAAGAGGCGCGTTTGAACTGGTCAAATCCACCCATGGTCCGGCAAGGATCCTGGTCAATTGCGCCGGCATCGCCACAGCAGGCCGGATCGTTGGCAAACAGGGTCCTTCCCCCCTACAGGATTTTGAAAAAACCATAAGGATCAACCTGATCGGAACCTTTAATATGCTGAGACTGGCTGCCGCGGATATGATGACCCTTGAACCCATGGAAGAAGGAGAGCGGGGGGTGATCGTTTCCACGGCCAGTGTAGCCGCTTATGAAGGCCAGATCGGCCAGTCGGCTTATGCCGCTTCCAAGGGCGGGGTGGTCAGCCTGACCTTGCCTGCCGCCCGCGAATTTGCCCAGTTTGGCATCCGGGTCAATGCCATCGCGCCGGGATTGTTCATGACCCCCCTGCTGGGGGGTTTGCCGGAAGAAGCTATCCACAACCTTTCCGCTTCCATCCCCTTTCCGAAACGGCTGGGCCTGGCGGAAGAATTCGCTGCCCTGGTCAAACATATTATAGAAAACCGTTATATAAATGGGGAGAGCATCCGCCTCGACGGGGCTTTGCGGATGCAACCGAAATAATTTTTCCATTCAGCTTTTCAAAAAAATGATGAAAAACAAAATCAATCCTCCTTTCCGCGCGGACCAGGTGGGCAGTTTATTACGCCCACCCCATTTGAAAGAAAGCCGGTTGAAATGGAAAAGGGGGGAGATCACGGCGGAAGCCCTCCGGGAGATTGAAGATGTGGCCATTCGCGAAGTGGTGAAAATGCAGGAATCCATAGGCCTGCATTCCATCACCGACGGAGAGTTCAGGAGGGATTATTTTCACCTTGATTTTTTGAAAGAATTGTCGGGGGTCAGCGTCACCGGGGGCATCGAAGCCAATCCCCATGCCAGGGTGGCAGAGGATGGGTTCACACCGCCTAAACTCAGTGTCACCGGCAAACTGAAACACGTAAAGGACATCCAGGTGGCTGATTTTAATTATCTCAAATCGGTCACCAGCCAGACTCCCAAAGTCTGTATCCCTTCCCCGACTATGGTTCATTTCCGAGGGGGCCGGAAATCCATCGATATTGAGGCCTATCCCGATATGGATTTGTTTTTTCATGATCTGAGTGCCTGCTATAAAGCGGAAATCGACGCACTATACCGCAACGGTTGCCGCTATATTCAGTTCGACGATACCAACCTCGCCTATCTCTGCGACCCGAAGATGAGGGCCGCGGCGGTGGAAAGGGGGGATGATCCCAATGAATTGCCCCGCACCTATGCCGGCCTCATCAACAGCGTGATCGATGACCGGCCGGAAGACCTGCGGGTGGCCATCCATCTTTGCCGGGGAAATTACCGCAGCACCTGGTTTGCCGAAGGGGGTTATGAACCGGTCGCAGAAATCCTGTTCAACGCCATCCACGTCGATGCCTATTTCCTGGAATACGACGATGAGCGCAGCGGTGATTTTGCGCCGCTCCGCTTTGTGCCGGACCATAAAACGGTAATCCTGGGCCTGGTTTCCTCCAAAATAAATACCCTGGAGGATCCGGTAGACCTCATCCGGCGGATTGACGAAGCGGCCCGGTACCTGCCCCTGGAAAACCTGGGCCTCAGCCCTCAATGCGGTTTTTCCAGCACCCATCACGGCAATGCGCTCAGCCAGGACGAACAATGGAGAAAACTGGAGCTCGTGGTAAAAACGGCAGCGCGCGTATGGCCAGTATAAAGGACTAAACCAAGATCTCGCTTTTATGAAATACCATTTTGTGCTTGTGGTTTCTGGTGGTTTCTTTAGGCGTCCTCGCCTAAAGAAGTACACCTTTAAACTGCGGATATTTGATCCCTGCCTGCTTCAGGCGGGGACGCCTGAAGCAACCACTTCCAAAATAAAACCTTCTCCAATTGAATGAATACAAATTCCCTCCACGCCATCGACTTCCACACCCACGCCGAGGTCAGCTGCCGGCAGCCCCACGACGGTTACCGGCCTGAACTGGACGAGGCTTTTACCAGATACTTCAAATCGGATCACCGTCCGACGATCCAGGAGACCGTGGACTACTACCGGTCCCTGAATATCGCCCTGGTCATGTTTGCCATCGACGCGGAATTTGAACTCGGACGCAAGCGGATACCTAATGAAGAGATTGCCGAGGCTGCGGCGGCAAATCCCGATATCCTCATTCCCTTTGCCAGCATCGACCCGCACAAGGGAAAGATGGGGGCGAGGGAGGCCAGGCGGCTGATCGAAGAATTCCAGGTCCGGGGATTTAAATTTCACCCGACCGTGCAGGGCTTTTATCCCAATGACCGCATGGCCTACACTCTTTATGAAGAGATTGCGGCGGCAGACCTGCCCATGCTTTTTCATACCGGGCATTCAGGATTTGGCAGTGGGGCCCGCGCCGGCGGCAAACTCCGGCTCGAATATTCCAATCCCATCCACCTGGATGACGTGGCCATTGATTTCCCGGATATCCCCATCATCCTTGCACATCCATCCTGGCCCTGGCAGGATGAAGCCCTGAGCGTCTGCCTGCATAAACCCAATGTTTACATCGACCTCAGCGGCTGGAGCCCCAAATATTTTCCGCCCCAGTTGATCCAATACGCCAATACTTTGTTGAAGGACCGGATGCTCTTTGGCACCGATTTCCCTTTGATTACCCCGGAACGTTGGTTGAAAGATTTTGAAACGGCGGGATTCCGGGAGGAGGTGAAGCCCTTGATTTTAAAGGAAAATGCGATGAGGGTTTTGGGTTTATAGGTATTCCAAATTTTAGAAATTTGGAATACCTACCGAATTCTTAATTTAAACGAGTGGCCACCTTATCAATAAATTCCTTTGCCATTTCCAATCCTCTTTTGGCAATTCCGGCATCCGTATTGCCATCATAGCCTAGACTGAGGTGGAGGGTATCGTACAGGTTGTTAAACTCTGCCAACATTTTTTTGTCATATTTCGCCAATAGGGAACGATAATAATCAACAGATTTTCTGATATTTTTTTGAGTTCTCGACTTTTCGGAGGGCATAATTAGCTGATCCAATGCATGGAGCACTCCACAATAAGCAGTATGC
>JAKQHS010000188.1 GCA_029557915.1 Bacteroidota bacterium
GCCATCAACCTGGAACTGTTCCAAAACCGGTTCCGGTCCATTGCCGAACAAATGGGAGCCCAACTGCAATACAGCGCTTTTTCAGTAAATGTCAAAGAAAGGCTGGACTTTTCCTGCGCCATCCTTGATGACCGGGCAAGGCTGCTGGTAAATGCCCCGCATATCCCGGTGCACCTGGGTAGCCTGGGCATCAGTGCAAGGCTGGTCCTCCGGGATTTTGAACTTGGCCCTGGTGATATTCTGCTGAGCAATCATCCCAGGTACGGGGGATCTCATCTGCCTGACCTCACCCTGCTCAAAGCGGTTTACGATGACCATCGACGATTGATTGGATATGTCACCAACCGGGCCCACCATGCGGAGATCGGTGGAATGACCCCGGGTTCGATGCCCGCCTTTGCAAAACGACTGGATGAAGAGGGGGTCATTTTTAAGCCCACATATATCTATCGCGGAGGCAGGGCGGACTGGAAGCTGATCAGAAAATGCCTGACTTCGGCCAGATATCCTTCCAGGAACCCGTATCTGAATATCCTGGACCTCCGTGCTGCGATAGCCGCCCTCCTGGCGGGAGAAAAAAGGCTTCAATCCCTTGCCAAAACCTATGGCTGGGAATACCTCCGCAAACAAATGCGCAGGATATTATTCCAGGGCAAGGAACAGATCGGGGATTATATTAGCAAACACGAAGGCGCCCGGTTCAGAGCCACGGAATACCTGGATGACGGGCACTGCATCCGTCTGGTCTTGTCGATTGAAAAGGGTAAAATGACCCTGGACTTTTCAGGCAGTTCGGGAGTCCATCCGGGCAATCTCAATGCCAATCCCGCCATTGTTCAGAGCGTGGTTCTTTACACCCTTCGTTTATTGGTTGATCGGGATATCAGCCTGAATGAAGGCATGATGCATCAGGTAAAAATCATCCTCTCGCAGGGATTCATCAATCCCCTGTTTCCTGCTTCGGATGAAAACAGCCCTGCGGTGGTCGGTGGAAATACAGAAGTCAGCCAGCGCCTAACGGATTGCCTGATCAAAGCTTTTGGTCTGGCGGCCTGCAGCCAGGGTACCATGAACAATTTTTTGTTTGGAAATAAAAAGTACACCTATTATGAAACGATTGGAGGGGGAACCGGGGCAGGTCCCGGTTTTGACGGCAGGTCGGCCATCCACCAGCATATGACCAATACAAAAATCACGGACCCGGAAGAACTGGAGTGGCGCTACCCGGTTCGCCTGGAAAAATTTGAGATCAGGAGGGGGTCCGGAGGCTCCGGCCAATGGCGGGGGGGAAATGGCATTTGCCGGCAGATCCGTTTCCTGGAATCCGTGACGGTCACCATCCTTGCGCAACACCGGAAAGAAAAGCCTTATGGCATGGAGGGAGGATTCCCCGGAAAATGCGGCAAAGAAATCTTATTCAGCAAAGGACAGGCCTCGGTGCTGAATTCCAATCAATCCTTTGAAGTAGAGGCTGGGGATAGGTTAAGGATTGAGACGCCGGGTGGAGGAGGATGGGGATCAATTGATGAATGATGTATTCAATAAAGCAAAGGGTTTGTTCCATTCAACTTTTTAATACCTTGAAATGATATATCTTTCCTCTGCTTAAGAGGCGAAGAATATAAGTCCCACTTTGATAATATGACATGTTCAATCTGAATGTATTCAGCTTTTGGCTGGATAGGAGCCTGCCCTGAATGTCGTGAATTTGGACATATAATTCCGTATCCTGATGGTTCTCCATTTCAAATTTTATCCAATCAATCACAGGATTGGGATATAGTCTGGGCTTTCCGAGGTCGGGCAGGATATGGTTGACTTGAGGATTCTCTTGGCCCAACGACCCGTTTAACCCAATACAACCCATCACTTTCACTTCGGCAAGATGAAGAGGATTGACCACATACCCTGTATTGTCCATCCAGATACGGACATACCGGCCAGCTCCGTTGATGTCTTGGATCCTGATTACCTCCTTGTTGCCCATCCCGGAAGGATTGTCATAGCTATATATTGAACCTGAGGAATTGTAAGTAGAAACTTCAGCATTGCTAATAAATACCTTGAACCGCTTCAACCTGTTTCCGCAACAATCTCCCCGG
>JAKQHS010000031.1 GCA_029557915.1 Bacteroidota bacterium
CGACAATATTCTTGCCAGCGGCAACGGCAAATACGATTACGACCCCACCCTGCATGCCGATGACGGTTCCTGCAGGTACGATTACACCCCTTATAACGAGATTGAATGTGAAGAAGAATTTGACGGCGACCTTACGGATGCAGTCGATGCCACAGGCAAAGCCTTTGGCTGGTACGGATGCAATATCTATGGCCCGGCGCACCAGGATGAGCATGGCTATTACAAGGAAATCTGTGAAGATGACCATGACAACTGGGCCCCGATCTATTGTCATACCTGGCTCTGCCTGGACCGCAAAGACTCCGGTACCAAAGTGGATCCCAAGACCGCTTTCTGGACTCCTGTTCTCAGGAGCGGCGGACGCGGCGCAGATGTGGATGAAGGACAGTTCATCATCTGGGACAATTGCTGGATCGGTACTATTACCTCGGTGGATGAATCCTACGTGGACAACTGTGGTAACGGCTGGTTAAAACGGACCTGGACGACTACCGACAAATGCGGCAGCCCGGTCGTTTGCGACCAGAAAATCATCACCAAGCACCGTTCTGATTTTGAAGTGGAATTCCCCGCGGATCTCACCGTGAGTTGCGATGTCGAAGGCAGCCTTAGCCCGGACGGCACCGGAAGGCCTATCATCATGGACGACGAATGCGAACTGGTTGGCGTCAATTATGAAGACGTACGTTATGACATCGTTCCCGACGCCTGCTATAAAATCGTTCGGACCTGGAAACTGATCGACTGGTGTAAATACGATCCCAACGCGCACTACCGCAAGCCGGAAGTGATCGTGGATGACCGGAAAGTAGCCCACCCCACCGATCGTTATTGTGTGTACAGACATCTGAAGGATGAAGGGGACGGATACATCACCTACACCCAGATCATCAAGGTCATCGACACTGTCGCACCGGTGATCACCTGCACCGACACGACCATCTGCCTGTATACCGGTACCGATGCCAATTGTACGGCCCCCAACCTTTCCGTGCCTTTCATCGCGACCGACAATTGTACAGCGTCCGATAAGATCTCCTTCCGCTGGGAACTGGATCTCAATGCCTCTGCAAGCGACGTTGCCAATCACAAATACAACAAGGCGAGCATCGATGACAAGAGTTATACGCCGGTGACGGCCTTCTCTTCCAATACCATCAAAGACGGAACCCACCTGGTACACGTCATCGCTTCCGACAATTGCGGAAATGTGGATACCTGCACCTTTGTCCTGACTGTAAAAGACTGCAAGGAACCCACTCCTTATTGCCACAACGGGATAGCCACGGTCATCATGCCCTCGACCGGTGAAATCACCATCTGGGCCAGCGATCTCGATGCCGGAAGTTATGACAACTGTACACCAAAATCCAACCTGGTGTTCAGTTTCGGTCCCGACAAGAGTGTGACCAGCAAGGTCTTCACTTGTGCCGATATTCCGAACGGGACTTCAAACACCATTGAGGTGGATATCTACGTATGGGATGCTTACGATAACAAGGATTATTGCCGCACCTACCTCCTGCTTCAGGACGGGATTGGCAACAAATGCACCGATAATCTTGAAAACGCTGGATCTATAGCCGGCAAAATCTCTACGGAAAATGACGATGCGGTGGAAAAGGTGAAAATGAATGTGAAAGCGCCTCAAAACATGCCGGCCTACCTCACCGATGTGAAAGGACAGTATTCCTTTGGCGGCCTGCCCATGAAAGCGGATTACAGCATTATCCCCGCCCGCAACGACGACCCGATGAATGGCGTAAGCACCATCGACCTGGTGCTGATCCAAAAACACATCTTAGGTTCAAGTCCGTTCAATTCCCCGTATAAGATCATTGCCGCCGATGTCGACAAAAACACCGACATCACGGTACTCGACCTGGTGGAATTGAGAAAACTGATCCTGGCCGTTTACGATGAATTGCCCAATAATCAAAGCTGGAGATTCGTACCGAAAACCTACCAGTTTGAAGCCGGTAAAAACCCATTGAAGACCTCCTTCCCGGAACAAATTGATATCAGCAAACTGAGTCAAAATGAACTGAACAGGGACTTTGTGGGCATCAAGATCGGCGACGTCAACACCACCGCCACCCCGCACAGCTTGCTGGGTGCCGAAGCCCGGGAGGCAAGCGCTACCCTGCAATTCAGAACGGAGGACCGCCAGCTCAAAGCCGGTGAAACCGCAACGATTGATTTCCGTGCGGACAACTTCTCAGGTATTGAAGGTTATCAGTTCTCCCTCGCGCTCCATGGATTGACCCTCGTGGATATCCAAAAGGGCAGCCTGGAAGTGGATGCCAGCAACTTTGGTTTGACAAAACTGAACCAGGGTTACCTCACGACCAGCTGGAGTAAGGAAAAAGGCGCCCGCCTGAACCCGAACGACGTTGCATTCAGCCTTAAAGTGAAAGCAACGAAAGACGTGACCCTCAGCGAGAGCCTGAAAATCAATTCCAGATTCACCCGTGCGGAAGCTTATGCCGAAGACGGCAATAATACCAAATACCTTGGGGTAAGCCTGGAGATTGGAAAAAGCTCAAGACCTTCCAATTACGTCCTCTATCAAAACACGCCCAATCCATTCAAAGCCCAGACCCTGATCGGATTTGAGCTGGCCAAAAACGAAGCCGTAACCCTTAGCGTCACGGATGTCACCGGCAAGCTCATTAAATCCTACCAGATTGACGGGGTGAAAGGGGCCAACCAACTGGTGGTCAACAGGAATGAATTTGGAAGCGCCGGAGTCCTGTACTACAGCATAAAAACGAAATCATTCAGCGATACCAAAAAGATGTTGTTGGTGGAATAATTCCAGTAGCCTATTTGAAAAGGATCTCACCATTGATCTTTTTTTAGAAATGTTGTCTTGATTAAAGGACCCGGCCGGCGGCCGGGTCCTTTTTTTTTAAACCCTTTGATTTTAACGATTGAGCCCCTCCTGCCATTTAAACATATTACGGCCCCTTATCTATGTCATTCGCTGTGATTTAAACCCTTAGATCCTTGCATTAAAACTAGCTTGTATAAGTTAAAGGAATATTCCAAATAGCTGGGTTTGAAGCATGATTTTTGCTTAAGGTTATTTTAAATTTCGGACTTTATAACAAATTCATAATCACCGTGAAAAGCCTATTTAGATTCTGTTTAATTGTAAGTGTTTGTGCCGGTTTCTTCACCCCCCCTGCCCACGCCCAGTGCAATTTGATTTGCAACGATCATATCCACGCTTCCCTTCCCGGAACCGGTTGTAACAGGACGTTCGACGCAGACGATTTCCTGGAAAATCCAGACCCTTCCTGTGCCTATACCGTCAAGCTGACCTACCCTTTCGGGACGGCCAAGCTGAACGGCACAGAGGTCAACCGTTCCCACATTGGTTACACCATGATCTACAGCGTATCGGCTCCTGGAAACAGTTGCTGGGGTTTTCTCACGGTGGAAGACAAGGCCCCGCCGCAGCCCTTTTGCCAGGATGCGGTGATCTCCTGTTTCCAGCTCGCCCGCTACAATGAACTGGTGGAAAAGATCGTGGACAATTGCGCGGAGGATGGCAAATCCATCATCGAATCCCTGCGGTGGGAGGAATTAGGTTGTACTTCACCGGTAGGGATTGGCCATGTGATCCGCAAGATCCGGTCTTTCGATACCTGGGGAAACTCCGGGACCTGCATTGACACGCTCACCATCCGGCGGGATTCTTTTGAATTGATCAAGTGCCCGGACATGGTGACCCTGAATTGCCTGGTCCGGTGCAAAAAACCAAACAATGACGGGGCAAACAACGACCCTAAGAATTTTGATCTCATCTATTTCTCCTCCAATTCTTCCAGCCCCTACTACCCGACACCCGAAAAACTCCTGGACCTTCAAAAAAGAGATACTTTCAACAGCGGCGACCGCAAGTGCATATCGCCCCTGCTCAAGGTAGTGCCGTTTATCAAAGACAGTGTATTCAACAGCGAAGGGGAACTCATCGACACCTGCGTAAACATGTATCCTTCGGGCGCAGTCCTTTGTAAAATAGTGTTCTATTACACGGACTTGGTATTCCCCATCTGCGGAACGGGTTTCAAAATCCGGAGGGAATGGAGATTTACGGACTGGTGTACCGGAGAAGACACGGTCTGCATTCAATACATCAACATTCTGGACAAACAGGCTCCGGTGGTCAAAAACAGCTTTAGCATTCCTGTCCAGATCAAGGATACCCTCTATGACTTTGTTTTTCCGGGTTATCGCAGGGATCTGGTCACGAATACCCACGACTGCAACCGCACCTTCTGCCTCGACAGCCTCACAACGGAGGATTGCAGCAAGGTGACCCAAACCTATGAATTTACTTATACAGATCCCAATGGCGGGAACAGCATCGTCCATAGGACCGGAGGACCGAAGGATTGTTTCACCCTCCCTGGCGCCCCGAACAATTACCTTTTTTCAGGAATTGTGATGGGCACCCCCCTTGAACATTATAAGGAAATCTCCTGGCCCAGAAACTGCTATCCCCTTTTTATTCAGACCCGGGACGAATGTTTTAACACCACTGCAGGTGTTTCAAAACTGATTAACCGTAAAACCGGTCAATTGGTGGCGGAAAATCCGCTGAACTTTGCCGGAATTATCCTGGTTTGCATTTCCGATGAGACCCCTCCCAACCCCGTCTGTGATGAATACACCCAAACCACCCTTGACCCTGAACAGTGCTGGAGCAGGATATATGCCAAAGACCTCGATAATGGAAGCAGGGACAATTGTTGCGAGCTCCTCCATTTCGCTGTGGCCCACATGGATTCCATCACCCATTACCGGGAACGATATGCCCAGCAGATCAAAGATTCCTGCGGCACTGCGGAATACGACAAACACCGGAAAAAGTATGCTGAGATCATCGAGAACTGGATCAACTGTTATGTATTCAACGATTACGTCGACCTCACAGACTGCAATGAAAATGAACTGGTGCTCCGGGTCTACGAAGCCTGCGGGGTTCCCAGGTACGATGAACACATTTATTCCTGCAGCCCGCATTCCTGGTTCTGCTACAATACCTACCCCTCTTATATGTTGTGGCACAATTATATTCTGGATACCGATCCGGCCAGGAAGTGCCTTACGCCCCTGCCCTGGCTCTGCCTGGATAAACAATGGAAACTCATTTCACACCTGATCTACAAGTCCGGAAAGGATTATTGGAGGCCCAAATATGCCGGTGCAACCCAATTGATTCCCGACCAGGAGCTGCTTTATGGTCCGGCGGTTTGTTATCCGGAGTTTTACAACCCGGCTCAGAAGGCGGTATCCGAACCCGCCTATGCCCCGGGCAACACCTGCAGCAAAAGGCTGTACAGTGATTGTATGGTCACGGTGTTTGTGGACGATAAAACCCCACCGGTGGCTGAAAAACCGGATGACCTGTTCCTTTATTGCGACAACAGCGCCCGTGAACAAAAATACAGTAATGAATATGCCAAATGCGACGACGATTCCTGGACGCCCGACAACGGCAAGGATTTGCGTTGTCAGGATCAGAAATACAAACCTTACAACGCCATCGAATCCATAGTTGAAAACGACAGTGATCAGGGGGATACCATCGATCCTACAAAAAAAGCCTATGGTTGGTACGGTTGCAACATCTATGGGGCCTCCCACCCCGATGAGCACGGAGAAATTGCCCCCTGCATACCGGAAGCAAACACCTGGTTCCCGATATATTGCCGCAGTTGGCTCCTGAAAGACAGTTCCGACACCGGTGCCCGGGTTGATCCCCTGACCCAATTCAGCCAACCGGTCCTGAACGATGGCAACCCGGGAAATGCGAGCCCCGGCGCAGGAAAATTCTGGATCTGGGACAATTGCTGGATGAACGATTCCAGCCTCACCTATACCGACGAATCCTATTTCGATAAGTGCAACAATGGATGGGTAAAACGTACCTGGACAGCCCGGGATAAATGCGGCAATACGGTCTCCGTGGATCAAAAAATCGTGACCAAACACCGGTCTGATTTTGAAGTCGTATTCCCAGCCGATAAAATCACGGTCTGCGATCTTGGTGAAGATGTATCCCCGGACGCCATCGGGCGGCCCATGATCATGGACGATGAATGTGAACTGGTTGGGGTCAACTTTGAAGACCAGCGTTTTGATATCGTACCCGACGCCTGTTACAAAATCATCCGGACATGGAAAATCATCGACTGGTGCAAATTTGATCCCAGCCAGCATAGCCGCGACCAGGACATCATCGTTGATGACCGGCTGGTTGCCGATGAGGTCAAAAGACCCTGCGTGTACCGCAACCTGAAAGACAACGGGGATGGGTTCATGACCTATACCCAGATCATCCTGATCCGGGATACCATCCCACCCCTGGCTACCTGCCGGGATACCACGGTTTGTATTTACGATGAAAATTGTGCTTTGCCTTCGATTTATATCCCCTTCACGGCTACCGACAATTGCACAGCGCCCAGCCTGATCAGTTATCGATGGGAAATTGATGAAAACCCCTCCCCTGCCGACACGGTTGCAAAGAGATATAACAAATCCAGCATTGACAAAACGAGTTCCGGCCCGCAGCAAGCGCTTTCCATTGTTCAGCCGCAGGGGATTTCCCTGGTCCATGTGATTGCCGAGGACAACTGCGGGAATGAAGACACCTGCACGTTTATCCTCCGGGTGCGCGATTGTAAAAAACCCACTCCTTATTGTTATCACGGCGTAGCCACCGTGATCATGCCCACTACCGGGGAGATCAAGGTTTGGGCCAAAGATCTGGACGCAGGGAGTTATGACAATTGTACTGCAAGGGAAAACCTCAAGTTCAGTTTTGGACCCAGCATCGCGGACAGCTGCAAAGTCTTCAAATGCGAAGACATTCCAAACGGGATCAGTTTTACGGTACAGATCGATATCTATGTATGGGATGAAGCAGGCAATTTTGACTATTGTGCGACCTTTATCAGCATCCAGGATGGCGCCGGGGATGTTTGTGATGACGCGGCCAGTGTTGCCGGGAGCATATCCGGAATGGTCCGGACCCAGCAGAATGAACCGGTCGAGCACGTCCTGGTGGAGGCCCAGTCGAATCTGCCCATCCCCGCGTTCAAGACCTCGGTCAGCGGTCAATATGCCTTTGTGAACCTGCCGATGCACAGTCAATATATACTGAAGCCCACCAGGAACGACCAAGCCTCCAACGGGGTGAGCACCATTGACCTGCTGATGATTCAAAAACACATCCTGGGGGTTCAACCTTTCAGCACCGGGTACGACATGGTTGCCGCGGATGTCAACAACGACCGGGAAATCACGGCGCTGGACCTCATTGAACTCAGGAAACTGGTCCTGTTCCTGTACAATGATTTTCCTGCAAACAAAAGCTGGAGGTTTGTGCCCAAATCCTTCAAGTTCAATATGGCCAAGCCCTATGAATTCCCGGAAATGATTGATATCAAAGGCCTTTCCTCTGACGAATTGAACCGTGACTTCACCGGCATTAAAATCGGGGACCTGAACAATACCGTTCAAGCCCACAGCCTTTTGGGGATGGAAATCAGGTCGGCCGTCAAACCCCTCACCTTCCAGACAACCGATCTGACCCTTACCTCCGGCGAAGAAGCAACCATCACCTTCACTTCGCCCAATTTCAGGGATATCGAGGCTTTCCAGTTCAGCCTGAAACATGAGGGCCTGCAAATCCTGGACATCCAGGGCGGCTCCCTGTCCATAGATCAGCAGCATATTGGTCATATCCGGAATAATTATCTAACCGCCAGTTGGGACCATGTTTCCGGACAGACCATCGCCGCAGGCCATCCCCTGTTTACTCTTCGGGTGCGCGCCCTGAAGCCCTTGCGGCTCAGCGATAACCTTGCCATCAACAGCATGTACACCCGTTCAGAATCCTTTAATGGAAAGGAAACGGGCGAAGTACGACTCGTTTTTGGCAACCAGGAAAACGAAGCGCATTTCTCCCTTTACCAGAATGTACCCAATCCGTTCCAAACCTATACCCTGATTTCCTTTGACCTGCCCAGGGAAGAAACCATCACTCTCAGGGTGACCGATCTGACCGGCAAAACCATCCATGTACAGAAAATGAACGGGATAAAAGGGTTCAACCAGATCAGGCTGGACAAAGGGGTTGTTGGCGGATCCGGGGTGTATTATTATACCATTGAAACCGCTGCAGAAAGAGCAACCCGGAAGATGATCCTGATGGGTACCCATTGACAAGAAACGAATCATCCGAGTACCAGATACAGGCCTCTGAGCGATCAGGGGCCTGTTTTTTTTAAAACAAAACAAACTATCTTTGGCCCCGACCATTCAACTGACCAAATACCATTACCTTATGATCATAGGAGTTCCGAAAGAAATTAAAAGTAACGAAAACCGGGTAGCTGTGACCCCGGCGGGTGTCATGGAACTGAGTAAAAGGGGCCACACCGTCCAGATCCAGTCCACCGCCGGTGAAGGCAGCGGGTTTTCAGATGAAGACTATTTCAAAGCCGGAGCTAAGGTCTTGTCCGGCATTGAAGATACCTATCGAAGCTCTGATATGATTCTCAAGGTAAAAGAGCCGATCGAGTCTGAGTATGACCTGATCCGGGCCGGGCAGCTGGTGTTCACTTATTTTCATTTTGCCTCCAGTGAAGCGCTCACCCGCGCGATGATCAGCAATAAAGCGGTTTGCCTGGCCTACGAAACGGTGGAAGCGCCGGACCGTTCCCTGCCCCTCCTGGTACCCATGTCAGAAGTGGCCGGCCGGATGGCTATCCAGCAGGGCGCCAAATACCTGGAAAGGCCCTCGCAGGGCCGTGGGATCCTGCTTGGCGGAGTTCCCGGTGTTCCGCCCGGCAAAGTGTTGATCCTGGGTGGGGGGATTGTAGGTACTCAGGCGGCAAAAATGGCAGCGGGGCTCGGAGCTATGGTGACCATCCTGGACGTAAACCTCAACCGGTTGCGGCATCTCGCCGATATCCTGCCCCCAAACGTGGTCACGATGTACAGCAACGAATACAATATCCGCAGGCTAATCGGGAACCACGACCTCATCGTGGGCGCCGTGCTGATCCCCGGAGCCAAAGCGCCCCACCTGATCACCAGGGAAATGCTCAAGTCCATGCGTCCGGGCACCGTATTGGTCGATGTGGCGGTTGACCAGGGTGGATGTATTGAAACCTGCCGGCCGACCACTCATGCCGACCCGGTGTTTATCATTGACCATATTGTCCACTATTGTGTGGCAAATATGCCCGGTGCGGTGCCCTACACCTCTACCATCGCGCTGACCAACGCTACCCTGCCCTATGCCCTGGAACTGGCAGGCAAGGGATGGAAAAAGGCCTGCAACGAAAATCCCGGGCTGCGCAAAGGGCTCAACATTGTGGACGGAAAGGTTGTATACCAGGGCGTTGCGGAGGCGTTCGACCTCCCTTACCAGCCTGTTGAGGCGGTACTTGAAGCCTGAACTTTGCGTCCGGCTTCGATCAGATCAGGGCAGGGTAATGGGGCGCAATTTATTGTTAATATATTATCATTTTCTTGCATTTCGGATGGAAAGAATTTAAATTGAGGTGTTCAAAGTATTTTCCTAATCCAAAACCACTTGAATATGCATATCACTTTTGAAGAACTGAGACAAATCAAACACAGTCTGCCCACTGGCGGTGTTTCCAAAATTGCGCATGATTTAAATATTGACGAGCAGACTGTAAGAAATTATTTTGGAGCCAAGAAATTTGTTGATGGTAAAATAGTGGATCAACATATTCAACCCGGCCCCAACGGCGGCATAGTGGAATTGGAGGACAGCACTATTCTTCAAAAAGCAAAAGAGCTGATCAGCCAGACGCACGCGATGTCGAATTAAGGAAAAGTTCGGGTCACACACTGGTGTTTTCAAACAATCTGAATTCCCAGGGGGAAAGTTTGAAGGGGTGGTTTGAAGCGGGGTTAAAGGATTCGCGGGTGAGGATGTTCTTATAAACACCCGGTAAATGATATCCGTTCAACTGTGAACTCACTTCCATCGGGCTTAGGTTAAATATTCCTGCAACATCCCTTTGTCCGGGAATTCCTGCCTGCAGGGATAAAATGCGGGGATCATCACAAAGTTTATTCAAGGAAAGAGCCACTTCGGGAAGTCCGTAAAGGGGATTGGTTTTACGAATCTCAAGCAGACCATCGTAAAAATCAGCCAGGTCGGGTGAGCCTGACCATGGAATTTCATCTTTATCAAAAAATTTCAGGCGGTGCCTGAGGGGCAATTCCTGCCCGGAATAAATAAGGGGTATGCTCAGCGGAAGGATGATATTCAGTGCCGCGAAAAGGAGGGCGCTATCGCCATAACGTTCAAATTCAGTACCGTTCCAGCTGTTTTCGTCGTGATTGCTGGTAAACAGGCAAATCCTCCTGCCCCGGGGCATCCGGTCCCGGTATTTGAATAAAATATGTTCCAGGTGAAACTTATCGTGTTGTCCCCGGTAAACCGCCGAGGTGGCATGCATCCATTCCCAGCCGTACATGGTATCAAAGGCGGCATAATAGGCGGGGTCTTCACATTCAGCGAGCCAGACCAGGGGTTTTATTCTGTCCAGGGCATTACGGGTTTCTACCCAAAAATCCAGGGGAACCAGCATGGCCATGTCGCAACGGAATCCGTCAATGTTAAATCGTCTGACCCAGCCGGCCATGGCTTCCGTCATGGCTTGACGCATGGCCTTGGAGTTATAATCCAGGTCGATGACATCCTCCCATCCGTTTTTTTCAAAAAACTGACCGGCATCGTTTTTCAGGTAAAATTCCGGGTGGCTGCGGGTCCAGGTATGGTCCCACCCGGTATGATTGGCCACCCAGTCTATGATGACTTTCAAACCCAGCCGGTGAGCCTGGTCGACCAGTTCACGGAAATCCTGTTCCGAGCCGAATTCTGGATTAATGGTCGCGAAGTCCGAGGCTGCATAATAACTGCCTAAGGTGCCTTTTCTCGCTTTTATCGAAATGGGCGTCAGGGGCATGAACCAGAGGATCTCAATACCCATGTCACGAAGTCTCCGGAGATGGCCGGTAAAGGCCCTCAGGCTGCCGGAAGTCGTGTATTGCCTCAGGTTTACCTCATAAATATTGCTGTTAAAGATCCAGGGGATTGGACTGAAACTCATCGCCGTTTTTTAAAAATTAAGGTAGAAAGCCCGGGTGAGGTCCTTGTATTGAGGGGTAAAGTCGTTTTCACCCTGATGGATGACCAGGGTATTTCCCTGCGGAGTAACCCTTTTATCATAAGTAAATTCAATCAGCATCCGTTCGACCGGCTTATCTTCCCGGGTCCTCACCTCGGTGATCCTCAAAGGGAATAAGCTATAGGACTCTGATATTTCTATAAACCTCAGTCCCTGCAAATAAGGCAAGATCAGGCCAAGCCGCCCTGCCGGCTTCAGTAATCTGCTGACCGCTCTGAGAAGGTCTCCGTGAGGGAGTTTTGTCGTATGCCGCGCATCGTTTTTATCCGGATTCAGGGAAAGGAGCCCCCCGGTGAAAAAAGGCGGGTTGCTGACGATCAGTTCATATTTTTTTGATTCCCTGCCCGAGTAGTCCTGTATGGAATCCTGAATCACGGTCATGCAGCCCCCCCAGGGGGAGGCCGTAAAGTTTTCCCTGGCCTGCTCGCAAGCTGCCGGGTCAATATCTATGCCGTGAATATCAGCCTTGCCCTCAAGGCGCTGGGCAAGCTGGAGGGCGATAAGACCTGATCCTGTCCCCACATCCAGGATGGTCGCAGCACCGGTGACATCGATCCAGGCGCCAAGCAATACCCCGTCCGTCCCGACTTTCATGACTACTTTGTCCTGGGCAACCTTAAACTGTTTGAAAAAGAAAGGTTTTGTTTCCTCCATAATCATCCGGGCCATACCGGCGCGCAAAGATCTTAGTTAAGCGCTTATTATATGCATATATTTGAAAAAATATTGTCCGCGATTTGTCCTCCTCCAGGTTCGAACCATTAACGCTGACATCCGACTTTCGTCAATGTCTTGCTTTATTGGAAAATACGGATGGATCGTATTTCATCACGGGGAAAGCCGGCACGGGCAAATCCACCCTGTTGCAGTTATTTAAGGACACGACCCGGAAAAAAGTGGTCGTATTGGCCCCTACCGGGATCGCAGCCTTAAATGTAAGAGGACAAACCATCCATAGTTTTTTCAGTTTTCCTCCATACCCCCTCGGTCGGAAACAAATTCACCGGCTCTCCAATTACCAGTTGTACAAACGCATGGAAATGATGATCATCGATGAAATTTCCATGGTGAGGGCGGACCTGCTCGATCAGATCGACCTGTTTCTAAGGGTCAACCGCGGACAGGACGAGCCCTTCGGAGGCGTCCAGCTGGTATTTTTCGGAGATCTGTACCAACTTCCTCCGGTCCTGGCCACCCAGGCCGAACGCGACCACCTGAGCCAGATTTACGACACGCCCTATTTTTATTCCGCCAAGGTATTCAAGGAGGGTTTTGAGGTAAGGCTCATCGAGTTGCATCATGTTTACCGCCAGGCTGAATTCCGGTTTATCCAGCTCCTGGACCGGGTGCGTACGCATGAATTTGATCCGGATGACCTTGACCAGATCAATGAAAGAGCCGGGACCCATGAGCTGACCAGTGATTTTGTGATCACCCTGTCTTCAACCAACCGGATCGCGGACCAGATCAACACTTCCAGGTTAATGGCGCTTGAAGGCAAATCCTATCAGTACCAGGCGGTCGTGGAGGGAGAATTTAATGCCAACAGCTATCCGACAGACCCTCTGTTGGTGCTGAAGGAAGGGGCGCAGGTGATGTTTGTAAAGAATGACCCCGCCAAAGAATTTGTGAATGGCAGTATCGGAAAGGTGACGAGCCTTGAACACGACCGGATCAGGGTTTGCATTGAAAAGGATGCAGGGACCCGGATCCTTGACCTCGCTCCCCTGGAATGGCAAATGGTACGCTACCGCCTCAATAAAGAAAAGGAACTCGAAGCCGAAGTGACCGGCCTCTTCAGGCAATACCCCATCCGCCTGGCCTGGGCCATTACCATACACAAAAGCCAGGGAAAGACCTTTGACCGGATCCGGATCGACCTGGGCCGGGGGGCCTTCGAGTTTGGCCAGACCTATGTGGCCCTGTCCAGGTGCAGGACGCTCGAAGGCATACAATTGAGCAGGCCTCTCATGCCTGCGGACATCCTGGTGGACCAAAGAGTGACCGAGTTTTATGAGTCCATCCGGAAAATTAAACTTGCTGAATATAAACCATGGACCCGGCCCGGAATTGAAGGCAGTTCATTAGATTTGGGAATATAAATCCGCTTATTTTATATGAAAAAATCGGGTACTAAAAAATCCTTCGTTAAAAAGGATGCCAGGCAAATGAAAAATTTTTTCACCGTCGTGATCGTGATCACCCTGGTCCTGTTCCTGCTCATCTACCTCTTGTTCCAGAGCACATGAAACTCAGCCTGGATATCGCGGAAGCCAGTCCTCCAGGATGGATAAAGGCCGTAATGGATGATTTTGATGCTTTTTTAAGGGACCATGCGGATTGCGAACGGAAAGCCAGCGCCATGGCGCTGAGCATGGTGGCCAAATACCCCGACCGGACTGCGATCCTGCCCGACCTCATCGATACTGCGCTGGAAGAACTGGAACATTTTAAGCTCGTATATCAGATCATGGAGATGCGCGGTGTGCAACTCCCGGCCTCCATGCCCGAAGATCCCTACATCCGGGCCTTGATGGCCCTCATGAAAACCCCGGTCCTGCCGCGTTTCCTGGACCGCCTCCTGGTGGCCTCCCTGGTGGAAATGCGGGGCGCAGAGCGATTTCGGCTGGTGGAAGAGGCTCTGGAGGACCCTGAACTCAAACGGTTTTATAAGATGCTCTGGACCTCAGAGGCCAAACATGGTAATATTTATGTAAAGATGGCTTTACAATACTTCGATGAAAAAGAAGTCTATGACCGGCTCCGCTGGTGGATTGAACAGGAAGGCCGGATTATCGCCTCATTACCCTTGAGGGCCGCCTTGCATTGATCAGTTCCGGTTGATGCAGTTCAGATCTTCGAAAGCGGATTTCAGCCTTTTTTTGAAATTCTCCTCTCCGGCCCGAAGCCATTTTCGAGGGTCATAATGGCTCTTGTTCGGCTTTTCTGCCCCTTCAGGGTTACCCAACTGGGCTTGCAGATAGTCCTTTTTCTGTTCGTAATAATCTTTGATCCCTTCCCAGAAGGCCCACTGCATATCGGTATCAATGTTCATTTTTACCGCTCCATAACCGATCGCTTCGCGGATTTCCTCCCTGGAACAACCGGAGCCGCCATGGAACACAAAATTGACCGGTTGCCCGGAATTGGTTTTATACTGCTCCCGGATATAGTCCTGGGAATTTTTTAAAATAACCGGTTTCAGCTCCACATTACCCGGGGCATAAACCCCGTGTACATTGCCAAAGGCTGCGGCTACGGTAAATAAGGGGCTGATTTTTGACATTTCTTCATAGGCCTGTGCCACATGCTCCGGTTGGGTATACAGCCTTGCGTTCTCTACACCGCTGTTGTCGACCCCATCCTCCTCGCCACCGGTGACCCCGAGCTCAATCTCTATACCCGTGCCGATCCGCGCCATCCGCTTAAAATATTTCTTGCTGATGGAAATATTTTCATGGATGGGTTCTTCGCTAAGGTCAAGCATATGGCTGCTGAACAGGGGGAAACCCCTGGTTTTAAAATATTTTTCGCCGATATCCAGCAAGCCGTCGATCCAGGGCAGCAGTTTTTTGGCACAATGATCGGTATGGATGACCACCGGCACCCCATAAGTCTTGGCTACAATGTGGATATGCATGGCCCCGGAAACGGCTCCCAGGATGGAGGCCTGCTGGAATTCATTTTTAAGGCCCTTGCCTGCCACAAAGGAAGCCCCTCCGTGCGAAAACTGGATAATCACCGGGCTGTTCACCTCCCGGGCGGTTTCCAGGACCGCGTTGATGGTATTGGTGCCAATCACATTGACCGCGGGGATGGCGAAGCCTTCCGCATTGGCATAGTCATATAATTCCTTCAGTTGGGGACCAAAGATCACCCCCGGTTTTAGCTTTGTGCTGATCATGATATATCGAAAATTAATAATTTAAATCAAATAATTCCCCTGGCGCTCAGATAACGTTCGGCATCGAGGGCGGCCATACAACCCGAGCCGGCTGCCGTAACGGCCTGGCGGTAAATCTTATCCTGGGCATCCCCTGAAGCGAAGACCCCTTCCCGGTTGGTTCTGGAAGTGCCCGGTAAGGTCAGGAGGTAACCGCTTTCATCCATGTCGATCCAACCTTTGAAAATGGAAGTGTTCGGCTGATGGCCGATGGCTACAAAAAAGCCGCTGACTTCCAGTTCGGTGGTTTGTCCGGTCTGGTTGTTTTTCAATAAAATGGACCGCACAGACTGGTCGCCCCTTATTTCCTGGGTCTCCGTATCCCACCAGATGTGAATGTTGGCGGCGTTCATGACCCTTTCTTCCATAATCTTGGAAGCCCGGAGTTCGTGCCTCCGGACGATCAGGTGCACCTGCTTGCACAATTTGGAAAGATACAGGGCTTCTTCGGTGGCCGTATCTCCCCCGCCGACGACCGCGACGTCCTTGCCCCTGAAGAAAAAACCGTCACAAACCGCGCAGGCACTGACTCCCTTGTTTAAAAAAGTTTTCTCAGACGGCAGGCCCAGCCATTTGGCGCTTGCCCCGGTGGCAATGATCACGGCGTCCGCCTCGATCTCCAGGTCGGCTTCCGAGGTCAACAAGTGCTTTGGGCCGGTGAAATCCACCTTTTCTATTCGCTCATAGCGGAGGATGGTGCCGAATCGCTCTGCCTGTTTTCGGAAATCCTCCATCATCTCAGGCCCGAGCACTCCGTGGGGATATCCGGGAAAATTTTCAACCTCCGAAGTCAGGGTGAGCTGCCCCCCCGGTTCGGTACCCGTGTACAAAACGGGATCCATCCCTGCCCTGCCCGCATAAATGGCAGCAGTATAGCCCGCCGGTCCGGAACCAATGATTACACAATGATGTTTCTCCATAAAAATTGAGTCCGCAAAGGTACAGTTTTTGATAAGCAATTCCTGATGAAACCTGAAGATATGGGCCTCAGGCCCTGTTCGTCTTTAAAAAGCACATGTTGACCGAATTTTTTTCCTTGATCCCGGGGAATCCGGTTATTTCGTTGTATGAATAACCTCGTGCACTGGTATTCAAATGGTTTTTGGCTGGCCAGTTTCGCGCTGATCCTCTGGCATTATTTCCGGGACCGGGAAGGTCTTATCAAACTTTTCCAGTTACTTTTTGTCATCGGGATATCGGTGTATGCCATTTCCTTTTCCTTCCTGCCCAAGTCCGCAGGGCAAAAACTGGTCATCCTGTCCAGGGACTTGCTGATCATGGGGGTCATCTCGCTGATGTTTCAGTTTTTACGCGAGTTCAGGCGATTGTATTGGCTGGCAGTCATCTTATTATACGCCTTATCCAGGCTTTTTATCGGTCAATGGCAGCGCGCCTCCGTCCACCAGGCCAGCCTTTCTTATACGGAAAATGAATGGGAGATCCTGCTTGAACTGAAGGACAAAGACCGTAAAATCCTGGCCCCGATCATCAAAAAATACCACCTGGGCATAGAAACGGCGTTTAAAATGGTGGACGAGGTCGGCACCAGCCTGGACAATGTAGTCGCCCTGGAAGTGCCTGAAGACCGGGAAAACCTGATCCCGGCGATCCGGGAGGAACTGGCTGCCCTGGAATCGGTGACCTGGGTCGAGGAAAATGAAGTGGTCTCGGAAATACCGGTGATCCCCATCACGCCTTATAAATCCAATTTCAAGCCCCTGACCAACGACCCGCATACCGATAAACAATGGTCGATTGAATTGTTGGGCTGGAACCAGGTCATGAGCCAATTTCGCGAGGGCCGGATCATTGCCAAAAAGAAGGCGCGCATTTTTATCCTGGATACCGGGGTGGATGGCAAACACGAAGACCTGAATAAAAATTATGAATCGGTGGAGTCCAGGTTCGACGATGATCCGAAAGGACATGGGACCCATTGTGCGGGAATCGCCGCCGCGGTAACCAACAACGCCGTCGGCATTTCATCCCTCAACCCGGGCCCCGAGTATGTCTCGGTTTCAAGCATTAAAGTCCTGGGCAATTTCGGCATGGGTACCCAAAGGGATATCATCAACGGGATCCTGAAAGCCGCCGACCAGGGAGCCGATGTGATCAATCTTTCCCTGGGGGGCAGAAGCATAGACAGCCGCCAAAAAGCCTATTCTGAAGCCGTCCGCTATGCCAATGCACGCGGCGTCATCGTGGTTGTAGCGGCCGGCAACGACAATTCCGACGCCCGGGGCTTCGCCCCCGCAAATGCCGATGGGGTGATCACCGTCAGCGCCATCGACACCTCCTCCAATAAAGCCTCTTTTTCAAACTCCGTCGCCCGCATCAAAAATAAAATTGCCGCCCCGGGTGTCTCCATTTTCAGCACGATCCCCAACAATCAATACGCCTCCTTCAACGGGACCAGCATGGCGGCTCCCTGTGTGAGCGGCCTCGTCGGGTTGATGAAGAGCATCCAGCCGGCCCTCTCCACGGAAGAGGTCTATTCCATTTTGGCGGAGACCGGAAGCCTCAGCGGAGACCCTGAATCTACCGGGCCGGTCATCCATGCCGGCAGGGCTATTGACCGACTGCTCAAGCTTTACCCTCCGGAAAACTGATCTCCGGTTTTAAAGCTTCCAGGATGGCGCTGACCACCGTTTCCTGATCGTGAATTCCTACCAGTTGCAGCCTGGCCCGGGTATAATAAGGCATCCTTTCTTTGAGCCGGTCATCAATAAAGGCCACCAGTCCTTCCCGGTCAAGGTCCCGGATCAGGGGGCGATGGGCCTTTCCGGATAACAACCGTTGAGCCAATACCTGACTTGAGGGATTGAGGAATACCGTGAACCCATGCTGATTCATCCATTCCATATTGTTATGATGACAAGGGGTTCCTCCTCCACAGGAGATGACCATCCGTTCCCGGTTGCCCGTTTCGTGGAGTGCTTTTTGCTCCAGGTCCCTGAAAACGCCCTCCCCATCCGAGGCAAAGATCTGGCTGATGGTCCGGCCTTCCTTTTTTTCAATCCAGTCATCCAGGTCCAGGAAATCATACCCTAACCGGCTTGCAAGCAAGCGGCCCGCAGCGGTCTTGCCCGAACCCATAAAACCGGTTAAAAAGATGACCGATGCCATTTGAGCGTGCAATATGATTATTTTTGCCCTAAAAACAAGTACAACATGACTCAACTCATTATTCTACAGGCCAGTGGCGGATCCGGGATTTTTAATTTACTGATGTTCCCCCTCCTGCTGGTGATTATGTATTTTTTCTTTATCCGGCCTCAGCAAAAAAGGCAGAAAGCCCAAACCGCTTTCCAAAACGAGATCAAAAAAGGGGATGAGGTGGTCACCATGAGTGGCATCATCGGCCGGGTCAATAAAATTGAAAATGAGATCGTTTCCCTCCAGATCGACACGAAATCCTACGTCAATGTGATTCGGTCCGCGGTTTCCAAGGAAATGACCGAATCCTACCGG
The DNA here is from genome assembly GCA_029557915.1 of Bacteroidota bacterium. Classification (GTDB taxonomy): domain Bacteria; phylum Bacteroidota; class Bacteroidia; order Chitinophagales; family Saprospiraceae; genus JADJLQ01. Next base: position 18,670 of record JAKQHS010000031.1, read on the forward strand.
AAAGGCACTCCTGCTAAAATGGAAGGCTGATCCTGAAAATAAGGCCTGTAAGCCTCCGCGGCATACAGGCCTTATTGATGAATGGACTCCGTCAACGGAGGATGGTCACGTTACCTTGTTCGGTGAATACTTCCCCTCCGATACAATTCACGGTGAGATAATAGGCATAAACGTCCGGGTCCAGCAACTTACCCCTGAAGGTGCCGTCCCAGCCTACACTTTGATTTCTCGATTCAAATACTTTCTCTCCCCACCGGTTATAAATGATCAGGCTCATGCTCTCTACGATCACTCCCCTCAGGTATAACACGTCGTTCTTTCCATCTCCGTTTGGCGTGAATGCATTGGGCAGGAATATGTTTGGCCGGGCACAGGGCAGGGTCTGGACGGTGATGGTCACCTGGCGGATTTGCTCACAGCCGTCCGGATTGGTCACCGTCAGAGTATATGTAGTCGTTTGCGTGGGTTTTGCCACCGGGTTGGGTATGTTTGGATTGCTCAAACCTTCAGCAGGGGACCACCGATAGGTATAGCCGGGCACATTCGTGGCCGTGATCTGCGACTCCTGACTGATCACTATGGTGGTCGGATTGGCAGTGACCGTCACTTCCTGAACCGGGCTGAACCTGATCTCTGCCGAATCGACTGCCGAGCATCCTTGTTGATTGGTGGCCGTTACAAAATATTTCCTGCTGGCCGTCGGACGAATCAGCGGACTGGCCGTATTAGCCCCACTCAGAATATCGGTGGTTGGCGTCCAACTGTAGGTCAGCACCTGGGCAGGATTCTGATTGGTCACGGTCAGTCGGATCGAATCACCCTGGCATACCAGCCCTCCCCCTGGAACCGAAATGGCTATGCGAACCGGGGCAGGAATGACCCTTACCGTATCGCTTTTCTGACAACCAAACTCGTCGGTTCCGGTTACACGGTAGATAGTGCCTTGGGTGGGGTTTACATTCAAAGTATCCCCGGTTCCTATCGACGCTCCTGCCGGATTGAACCATTCAAAAGTCACCTTGGAGTTGTCGGAGGAAACCTTCAGGGTAAAACCAGTCGGATTGCAACTCACGGTGTCCCTGAACGCGGGAACCAAGGTAAAACCAGGAGGGACAATCACTTTTACCTCTTTCGTAAGGAAACATCCCCCGTTTTGGGTATCGGTGACCTTTACTGTATATACCGTGGTCGCGACAGGGGTCACGGTAGGATTGGGAACATTCGGATCGCTCAGTCCTTCGGCAGGGCTCCATTCGTACACAAACCGGGGATCGCCGCCCGGATTTAATGGCGTGGATACCCCGGCGCAAACGGTAAGGCTGTCCTTTATCTTATCCACTTCTTCGATCAGCGGAATGTCCACTACTACGGATTTGGTGATCTGACAGTTTTCAAAACGTTTGTCGCTTATGGTCACCGTAAACACGGTAGGGCTGTCAATCGTAGCCTTCGGATTCACACTGGCCGGATTATCCAGTTTGTCGGCCGGGGACCATAGGTATTCCAGATTGGGGTCCTGGATCCCGTTGGGATTCAGTGCCACCGGAATATTGAGGCAGGCTTCCAGGCTGTCTGGAATGATCTCGGCAGCGATGGCAATGGGGACGACGACCACCACCTGGGAACTGGCAACACAGGAGTCTGCCGGATTGGTGATCATTACGGTAAATACCGTCTGGCTGGAAACCGTAGCCAACGGATTGGCCGAAGTGGGATTGTCAAGAAACTGGGCGGGCGACCAGTTGTAGTTCAGGGCTGGATTGCCCTCCGGGTTGAGGGGCACCCCTTGTCCGAGGCAAGCCAGCACGGTATCCCTGATTTTGTCGATCTCATCGGACAAAAGGTTGATGACGAAGATGGTATGGGTACCCAGTCCAATACCGGTATTGAGATCATAAATATCCGCGATGAAAATGCGCGAGGAATCCATCACAAAGGATGGATTGGGAATATTCAGATCACTGAGTTTATCCGTCGGCCTCCAGAGGTATCCATGGAGTGGATTCGCGAAAGGATTGATCTGCAGCGTTCTGCCTTCACAGCCGGCAATGGTATCCTTGAGTTCAAGACAGGGGAAATTGCCGATATCAAAAGTCTTACTCAGGCTGGTCCCGCAATCATCGGCGGTGGATAGGGTCACGGTATACCTGCCTGCGATGGTATAGGTGTGTTCAGGCGAACGCACCGAATAAGTGGTACCATCTCCAAAATCCCAATGGTAGTGGTCCAGCGTATCTCCCTGGTTGATCACTTTCACCAGCAGGGAACCGCAAACATTACTGAAGGTGAATGCCAGTTTTGGTTTATGTAACGACCGGATCAGGATGGAATCCCTGCCGGTGCAACCGTCCTTATTGTCCACGGTGGCATAGATGTAAACCTCCTGGTCTACGGGTGAAAGGATGACCGGTTCGGGTGTATTGGCTCCCCCGATGATGACCGGGCTGGGGTCCCAGGTGTAATCATACTTGCCCCGGATCGAATCGGATAAAATAAAGTTCACAATGACCGTATCGCCTGTACAAACGCTCAATGAATCCAGGTGATCGCCAGGTTGTATGAAGGTGGCCAGCAAGGTTTGGGTGGATGAAGCCAAGCAGCCGGAGCCTTCCTCCACAATGTCCAGCCTGATCACGGCCAGCACTCCGTTGGGGACCGAAAAGACCGGATTTTTTTCAGAGGAAGTGAGGGTGGTGCTGCCATAGGTTACGGTCCAGGTATATACGCCCGTCGGATCTACCCCCGTACTCTGGTCCGTGAGGCTCACTGGGATGAAACCATCCTTACAGGGTCCGGTTTTTACCCCAAAGGCCGCCTTGATGCTTGCCGATGATTTGACGTGCACCACATGATAAGCGGTATCGAAACAGGCGCTGTCCTTGGTGATCACCAGGGCTACCCGGTATGTACCGGTGTCCGTATATTGATAGGTTGGATTTATTTCCGTACTGGTGGCGTTGAGGTTACGGTCAAAGTCAAAATACCAGCGAACATGGGTGGCATTGATGCTTTCACTTTTGAACTGTACAGCCAATTCATCGCACTGGAGGGCCGGGGCAGAGATTTTGGCATCAATGAGATTACTGCAATCTATGACCTGCACTTCAAAATCACGGTAGACGGTCCCGATCAGTTTACCATTCCGGTATTCTTCGACCTGGACGCCAAGCAGGAATACGCCGATGGTATTGGGAACCGCATGGAGCATACCGGTCCGTGAATCAATCCGGAATGGGTCGCCGCCCATCATGTCCGCTTCGCTGTATGGGGCTTGCCAGGGCACCGGGTTGAAGTCCGGTTTGTTTGGCGGCTGAGGCAAGGGGAAAGTCCTGTTTGCGCCCGTATAGGGAGTCCATAATTTATATACCAGGGAATCGCCGTCCTTGTCCGTGGCTCCATGGTCGAAGTTGAAAGTAGATCCGGCGCAGAGGAAGATGGGTGACCAGTTTTTAAACACCGGATTGGTATTACAGGCGGTCATGGCTTCCTCGGAAATATAGGCTACCCAGGAACCTCCCGTTTCCAGGGGCTCCGTAATGTTCTGAATGGGCATATTCCGGCAGCATCGCTGGTACATCAGGTAATAGCCCCCTGCCCGGTAAGGCAGGTGTATGCTTCCTTTGTAAGTGGCTTCGTGCACGCAGACGCTTTGCGAACCATTGATGGTACAGATTTTTTCCGTGATGGCCGGTGTAAGGGTGTCGTCGACCTGAAGTTTCAATAAAAGTTGGCCCCGCACGCCCAGGAACTGAAGCAGTTCCCCGTTTTTATCGAAAATACCAATGGAAGCCGGGTTGTCAAAATAGGCTTCGGGATCCCCAAGCAGGCAATCCCGCCTCACAATGACCGTGACTTCATAGATATCCTTGCTTATACAACGATAAGAGATATTCCCTCCTACAAGATGGGTGGCCTGTGCACGCTGGGCAGACAGGATCAGGACCAAAGTGCCCAGACTCCAGAGCAGGCTCCTGTAGGTCTTCATGATGATAGGCATATATATTTTCTTCATGGTAGTTTCTATTTACTTGGTTTGACTTCGACGATTTCCACCCTTCTTTCCTGGGAGGCATCCAGGCTGAAGATCGAAAGTCTTTGATCCGTGATGCTGTCAGGCACTCTGCGGGGTGCGGTCGTTTCTCCAAATGATTTTTCCGCGATCTTGAGCTGCCCGTTCTTCAGGTATTGGTTTAAGACCCCTTCCCGGTACTTCAGGAATTCGTTTTTCACGCTGAATATCCTCCGCTGACCCAGGATCAGGTTGTATCGTTCAGAAGCCCTCGGGCTGGCGTATCCTTTCAGGAAGATCTCAAATTTGTCGCCTCGCTCCAACATCCCGATCAGGATGTCCAGGAACCGGAACAAATCGTTGTTGCCCTTGCGCAGCCTGTCGTTGAAGAAATTTTCATAATCCCGGTCGCTTGCAGGGATCTCCTCCTGCTTTAATTTGCTTGCCCACTGGTCCTTGTATTCTTCTTTGCGTGCATAATAAGGAGGATAGGTTTCGCTGTACAACTTTTCCGTGCGGGGCTGGTAGGAGCGGAGATCCGGCTGATCGTTGTCAAAAAACAGGATCAGGGGCAGGAAGGAATAGATATCTCCGATATCCAGGTACATTTTCTCGGTAATGGTATTCGCCTGGATGGCCCGGGTATCCAGCAAGAGTGTCGCCGGGTTATAGCCTTTCTTATTGGCAATGACCCGGTACTGTCTCCCGCGTATCAAGGGGAAATGGAAGTCATTTCCGCTGGGGTTGATCTTGGTCACTGCGGAACTGTCTGTCAGGTCGATCAGGGTCACCTCTGCGCCCTGCAATTCTTCAAGGGTCTTCTTGTCAAAAGTGAGCACGTTCAGGTCTATGATATCGGTCTCGAGATATACCTTTTTGGATAAAGTCTGCGAACGGCTGATCCCGAAAGTCGAAACACTCACGGTATCCGGCCTGTATTTTTCCCTGGTAGCCGTAATGAGGTAATCTTTATTGCGCTCCAATGCAAATTTGAAATCGTTTGCCGTAGGATTGGTCAACACCACATCCGGGACTCCGGGATTGGTAAGGTTTTTTAACCTCACCGTCGCCCCCGCCAGGGCCTCCAGGGTATGCCGGTCAAAAGTGGTGACCTCCAGGTCCAGGCGGGTAGGCTCAAGGTCCACATCGTATATATCATAACAGCAGGCCTCTTGCAGTTCATCCAGATAGGCTGAACCGAGCCGGTTGGAAGACATCAGTCCTCTTCTGGAATCGGGGGCCAAGGAAAAATAAACATCATTGAAACTGCTGTTGATGGGCACTCCCTGGTGTTCAGGTTCCGACCAATTTTTATTCCTTAAAATGGATTTGTAAACATCATACCCCCCCAAACCGATATAGCCTTCAGAGCTGAAATAAAGTTCCTGCGACCCATTGTGAAAGAAGGGAGTGATGTCGTTTTCGGCGGTATTGATCGAAGCCAGGTTGGCCGGAGCAGAAAAACTACCGTCCGGATTGACCTGGGCATACCAGATATCCAGTTTCCCCTTGCCCCCGGTACGGTCCGATACCCAATACAGGGTTTCCTGAAGGTTTTGGGGGTCCAGTCCGATATTGGGCTGGGTATTGGTGAATCCGGCAAGGTTGATGGGTTCCGGCAGTTTTACCGCCTCCCCAAACTGACCGTTGACGTTTTCCCGGTAAAACAGGTCACAGCGGATATCGCTGGAATTGAGGTATTCGCAGAGCGTAAAATAGAGCCTGCCCGTTTTTTCACTGAAAGCCGTGTGGGCAGTATGGGTCAGCGGGCTGTTGATGGGAGCCAGGGCTTCGCTGGCAACCCCTTTTACAGTAAGCAGAAGGTTGGAATAGGTTTTTCTCGGGTAAGAAGGATCTCCAGGCATTTCAAATCTTAAGGAAGAATAAAACAGGCTGTCGCCTTTTCTCAGCGCGCCGAATTCAGAATAACCTGTGTTGACATCGTCTCCCATACGGGTGATGCTGACATTTTCCTGGGTCTGGACGACCTGGTCCGCTGCCCAGTCGCAAGCCTTGACTTCCTTTTCCGACTTCTGGGTGAAATAAGCGTCATCTCCCCGGTTTTCGGCCAGGTACATCTGGTAGACTTCTTTGGCCTCCGGATATTTCCCCTGCCTTTGTTTCATTTCGGCGAGGTAAAATTTGTCCAGGGGATAAGTCTCCTTTTTATCCAGCTCCACGACTTTCTGATAATACTTCTCGGCCACTTTATAGGAATTGATGTTTCGGGCCGCTTCCGCTGCGGCGTGCAGGCGGTCGATCCGGGTGCTGTCAAATTCCAGGGCGTTCAGATTGTATACAAGGGCTGAATAATGGTCTTTCTTGTCGGCGGCTTCATCGGCTGCTTTTACAAAAGCCTTATAGGTCTGACTTTGGCCCGGGAAATAAACCGAGAGGGCCAACAACAGCGGGATATATAGTTTCTTCCAGTTCATAATCTTCATTTTTAAAAAATCGGACAGGCTTTAAATTTACTCAGGGGTTTGACCTTGGTAATCGTATAGATCAGCGAAAGCTCCGGTCCTCCCCTCTTGTTGGTGACCGTCTTGAACGCTGAAGTGTTTACGTCATAACTGAAGCCAACCTGCAATTCATTAAGATAGAGGTGAAAGGCAGGGGCCAGGGCATCCTTGAAGCGGTACATGCCAAACAAACCGACCGCAAAATTTTTTCCCCTCTTCTGGTTGAGGTAAAACTTGGGGCCGGCCCCAATGACGTATTCGCGATGTGGTTTTTGAAACTGAACCAGGCCATGCACCAATATATCCACCGGATTGGCCACCTTGGCCTGGACCAGGGCATTGAAGGCAAAGCGCGGAGGGAGTTTGACCGATTTATCATCGGTATAAAACGGATTCCGCGGATTATTGAGGTGAAAGGCTGCGACCCCGATATCAGCCTTTGTCCGCGAAGATTTTTGAAAGCGGTAATTGAGCCCTGCGGAAAAATCCGGCACAAAGACGGACCTGCGGTCAAAAGCCTCCGTGATCGTCCGGTTAGGATCGAATTTGAGCCCGTCAAACTGTTCATCAAAGGTCAGGTCATCCAGGGAAAAAGCCCTTCTCGAGAAAGCGAGCTGGGCCCCTATAGTGAAAAAAGAGTTATTGCCTGCCGGCAGGGAATAGGAACCATTCAATCCCAGGGTCGCCAAATTAAGTTTGGAATCCCCGGCCTGGTCATAATTAAACACCAGCCCTGCTCCAAAAAAGTCTTTGCGGTCCGGTTTACCGTATATTTTCATATCATAAGCCCCGGTGACCGTCATATAAGGAATGGGGAGCACCTTCCATTGATTCCGGTAATTGGCGGCAATCCGGACATCCCCGTTAAAAATGCCGGTCAGGCCCGGATTGATATTGACATGCGCATTATAAAACTGGGAATAATGCAGGTCCTGGGCCTTGATATTTTTTGGTGTTAAAATAATTACACCCGCAAAAAATAAAGACAGTAAAAGAATTCGTTTCATTAATATTATTTTATATGGCTATAAAATTCAATGTGTATAGTTTTGTACTGCAAAATAATATATTCTGACACCCCGTTAAGGAAATACAGTATCCCTCATATGGCAAAAACCATGCTAAAAAATTAGAAATCAAGGTCTTCTTTCACAGGCGCGCATGGCCAAGCCCATGCAATCCTTAACGATATCCTAACAATTTTAGTCTAAAGGATAGTTAAAATTTATCCGGTATTCAATAACCGTACAATTTTTTAGCCGCCGCCTCGTATTTATCCCCGCTCTGCCATTTTGGTTTTTCTTTCATATTGGCAATATTGTTTGCTGAATTTACAAAAGCTTTGGTAAATCGGGTCAGGTAGGAATAACTGATATTGTCCGGGTTGTCAATGGATTGATGGTAATATTTCCGGACGGTCTCATCAAAAGACCTCAGTCCGGCCGCTATCGTAGGTGCCGGAATGCCCAGGGCGGCAAAAGAAGCATTGTCAGAACGGTCAAACAAGCCTTGCTCCGGTGCAGGATCTGCGAAGGTGGCCAAACCAAAAGCTTCACAGCCGGCGTTTATTTCAGCGGCGGCGCCAACCCGGTTTAAACCAATAACGGATACAATAGTAGTGTCTGAATAGCCCGCCCCGTCCGAATTCAGGTTAAAAATCACCTGCTTCCAGGGCAAAACGGGATGGTCGGCCAGGTATTTGGAACCCAACAGGCCCATTTCTTCCCCATTCACGGCTGCAAGGAGGATGGAGCGGTCAGGAGGGTTTTGGGCGAAGTAACGCGCGGCCGCGATCAAGCCTACAGTGCCCCAGGCATTGTCCCTGGCACCGTTCCAAATGGTATCGTTGTCTATCACCTGGCCGGCTCTCGTGCCGACATGATCAAAATGGGCGCTCAACATGACATATTCATCCTTCCGTTTTTTACCCGGGATGTAGCCCAGCACGTTATCTGCCTGCACGGGGCTGGATAGGGCCCCGGAGGTATTGATTTGCATCGGGAAGGATTTACCGATTTCCAACGAGGGTTTGGCTCCTGACGGCAACTGAAGCCAGGCATGGAAAAAAGAATCGTTTTCCGTGGACGGACTTGGAACTACCTCAAGCCGCTCTCTGCTGAAATAGGAACGGAAAAAATTCCAGGGAAAACTCAGGTTATAAATTTCAAGCAATCCAGCCGCGCCCCTGGACCGGGCCATTTCCCTCTTTTTGGCCATGGACGCGAATATTTCGGTCGGCGATCCCCCTTGCGGCAATCCGCCCTGGACCAGCACGATCCTTCCTTTTACATCCAGGCCTTTATAATCATCCCGTCCAGCACTTTCATCAATCCAGCCGTAATCTGCATATACCGCTTCCGTCTTGGTATTCGCGGGCCCTCCGTACAGGATCACCAGGTTGGAACCCAGGGTAAAGTCGGAACCCAACACCATCACCTCCCCCTGTTTGGGCGGGATGAATTTCTGGAAAGGAATGGATTGGAAATAGTCCTTCATGCCGGGGATCACCCTCACCCCGGCCTTCCGGAACTCTGCGGCAATATAGGCGGCAGCGAGGTGGTTGCCTGCTTCGCCCGTCTTCCTTCCCTGAAGTTGATCGGAGGCCAGGTACATCATATCCTTTTGGATGGTGGCTTGATCTACTTTTTTATTGATTTTCTTCACCGTTTTCTGGGCAAATAAGGTCGTGACACCCAGGAAACCCGCCACACAGGCAAGAAGGATCCTTTGCTTAAAATAATAATAAGTCATGCGATTTTCAGAATTTTACAAAAATAATCGAATAGCATGGTATTGGAAAACCTTTTGGGTATTGGTTCAAGAGTTAAACATCCCGCTTATGGGGAAGGAGTGATCGTCCGGTTGCACCCTGTCGCTTACGATGTATGTTTCCTCCATTATGGGATCAAAGGGGTTGGAAAGGAGTATACGGCCTGGGAGATCATTGAAAAATTACCCGCTGATGAAGCGGTCACCTATACCGAAGCGGAAAAATCACTGGCCCGCATCCTGCGTCAGTGGTCCGACATCACCACGATCACCCCGATTGGGGACAAGTGGGACAAAGGCCTCCTGGTGCTGCATCCATCGGAACCAGGACTGAAACCCAAAGAAATGCCGATTGAGGCTTTTTTCCATAAAATCGTGATGGTCAGGGACCGGTTGAGGGTCCTGGAACAAAAGATCAATGCCCATCCCAAAATGACCGATGCGGAAAAGGTGGAAATGCAACAATATATTACCAGGATCTACGGCAGCCTGACCAGCTTCAACATTCTTTTTAAGTACAAAGAGGATACCTTTGTCGGCGAAAAATCCGAATCGTGAACCGGCTATGCTTGTTTTCCCTCCTCGTGTACACCCTGATCGGCGGCTGTATCCGGCCGAAGGAATCCTACACGTCCCTGGCACCCGGAATCTGGAGGGGCGCATTGAAGCTCAGCACCATCCCCACCCTTTCTCTCAAGGAGGAGATCGAACGTTATGAAAACGAAGGCACCCAACCGGTATACGACCCGGAAGATGAACTGCCCTTCCTTTTTGAAGTCTTTTACAGGCCTGAAGACCAGAAACCCTATATTGAAATCATCAATGGTTCGGAACGGATCCGGATCGACGAAGTTTACACCGGCAGGAACAGAAATACCGCGGAAGATACCGTGTGGATCGAATTTGTCGCTTTTGATTCCCATATCCGCGGCATTCTGAAAGAAGGGATCATCCAGGGAGAATGGGTGGCCCGGAACCGCGTAAATTATTCCATTCCTTTCAATGCGCATTTCGGTAAAAAAGACCGTTTCCAGGTGGTGCCCTCCGATCCGGTTTCGGACCTGACCGGTACCTGGGAATGTCTTTTTGACCTTAACCTGGAAAAAACGGAGAAGGCCATTGGGGAATTTAAACAAAATGGCGCCTCCCTCACCGGCACCTTCAGGACCGAAACGGGAGATCACCGGTATCTGGAAGGAACGGTGACCGGAAATAAATTTTTTCTCTCCGCCTTTGACGGCTCACATGCCTACCTGTTCTTTGGCAAGATTGCCGGGGACAGCCTCTTGGGCACCTTTAAATCGGGCAAGCATTTTCTGTCCGTTTGGACAGCGGTAAGGAACCCGAACGCCACCCTATCCTCCGCAACCCGGAGAAATATGGAAACGGGGCTGCCGGTTCATTTCAACTTCCTGAACCCGGAAGGCGAAACCCGGTCCCTGGCGGACTTTGACCAGGACATCAAAATCCTCCAGATCATGGGAACCTGGTGTCCGAATTGTTATGATGAAACCCGTTTTCTCAAAGAATATTTGCAAAAAAACCTGGAGCCCGATATCGCCGTGATCGGCCTCGCATGTGAAAGGCACCGGGATACCACCAAAGCCTTGAATGCCATCCGCAATTACCGGAAAAAACTGGAAGTGCCCTATGAGATTTTGCTGGCTGCCACCACAACCAGCAAAGCGGTGGTCAGTAAACAGCTGCCCTTCCTGGATTCCATCCTCGCCTACCCCACCCTGGTCATCCTGGATAAAAACAATAAGATCCATTCGATTCATACGGGTTTTGACGGTCCGGCGACCAGCAAATACCCGGAATTTGTCAGGGAATTCGGAGAAACCATTCAAACCCTTAAAGAAAAAATAAAATGAATGTAATCATCACAGGGGCCTCCTCGGGGATCGGGAAAGCCGCTGCAAAGGAATTTGCGCGTCACGGGCACTCTTTGATTTTGTGCGCCAGAAGACAGGACCGTTTGGACAATTTGGCCATGGACCTCCGGAAATCCTTCGGCGTGAAGGTCCATAACCTGTCTTTTGACATCAGGAACCTGGCCGAAACAGAATCGGCAATAGGCCAGATCCCGGATGAATTCAAACCCATTGATGTCCTGTTGAACAATGCCGGCCTGGCCAGCGGACTTGATTATATCCATGAAGGAAGTCTGGAGGACTGGGACCTTATGATCGATACCAATGTCAAAGGTTTGCTCTACATCACCCGCCTGATCAGCCCGGAAATGGTAGCCCGCAAAACGGGACATATCATTAATATCTGTTCTACTGCGGGAAAGGATATTTACCCGAAGGGCAATGTGTACAGTGCCACCAAAGCCGCCGTGGACATGCTTACCAAAGGCATGCGGTTGGACCTTTATACTCACGGAGTCCGGGTGAGCCAGGTTGCTCCTGGCATGGTCGAAGAAACAGAATTCGCCCGGGTCCGGTTTCATGGGGATGAGAAAAAAGCCAGCATCTATGAAGATTTTAATCCGTTGAAATCTTCCGATGTGGCGGAAATCATCTATTTTGTCGCAAGCCGTCCTCCCCATATCAATATCCAGGATGTATTGGTCATGGGCACCCAGCAAGCGGGCAGCAATTTTACGGACCGCAGCGGTAGAAAATTTGATTGACCGGGAATACGGCATCTTAAACTCTGGAAACATGTTGTGCGCAGGAAAACCCGCATACCGGGATCCCTGCATACGGAATACGGACCTGTCAAGATGAAAAATTCATTCCTTGTATTTTTTTCATGGTTTTCCTGTTCCTGCATTCTGAATGCCCAGGACCAAGTCCCTGCCTGGAACCCTGAAAGCCACAGCTCATCCGGGCGGGATTGGTTGGTCACCCCCATAACGGAACCCGCGGGAGTGTTTACACAAAACCAGGGGAAGGAACTGGTCCTTTACAACGGCTTATTGCGAAGGGTATTCCGGCTGCAACCAAATCTGGCTTGCATAGATTTCACCAATACGACCAATCAGCAACAACTGCTGAGAGCAACAAGCCCTGAAGCCCGCCTGGTCCTGGACGGGGAAACCTTTAACATCGGAGGCTTGTATGGACAAAAAGAAAAGGCATACCTCAGGGCGGAATGGATGGATTCCCTGTCGGGCCATGAAAATGACTTCCAGTTTACCAATTATTCCATTGCAGGGATAAGTCCAAGGATCAACTGGAAGACGTCCATGTGGCATATGGAGAGGGAAAAAGCTTCGGGCAAAACCGTGAGTTTTGAATACCGGCATCCCCGGTTTCAAGGCCTGAAGGTTTCCGTCCACTATGATTTGTATGACGGCCTCCCGCTGATCTGCAAATGGGTGAGCATCCGTAACGACGGCCGGCAAACCGTCCGGATTGACCGGGTGATCAATGAAATCCTGGCAATGGTAGAAGAAGAAAGCGCGGTGATTGGCAAGCCGGATCAGATGAAAACACCCCAGGGCCTGTATATCGAATCCAATTACGCTTTCAACAATGCCATGAGGTATGCCCTCAGTGACCAGACGACCCACTGGAAAACCGACAGCAGTTACACTTCCCAGGTGAATTACAATTATGAAACCCCTTGCCTGCTTGAAGTATACCCCACTCATGGACCCGGGATCGAACTGCCTGCCGGAGCTTATTTTGAATCCATCAGGACCTATGAACTCCTCCTGGACAGCTATGACCGTGAGCGCAGGGGCCTGGCAGTCAGAAAAATGTACCGGGTCATCGCTCCCTGGACCAATACCAATCCCATTTTTATGCACCTGGTGAGCCGGTCGGATGAAGAAGTGCGCCAGGCCATTGACCAATGCGCCGCAACGGGTTATGAAGCGCTGATCCTGAGCTTTGGCAGTCACTGCAACATCGAGGATACTTCCGCTGCCAATCTCATAAGATGGAAAACCCTGGCAGACTATGCCCATTCCAAGAATATATTTATCGGCAGCTATTCCCTTTTCAGCTCTAGGAGGATCAGCGATGAGGAAGACGTGATCAACCCCGCTACGGGTAAACCCGGGGGTGCTTTTTTCGGCAATGCCCCCTGCTTCGGAAGCGCCTGGGGTCAGGCTTATTCTGCACGCCTTAAAACGTTTTTCCAGGCCACCGGTTTTGACCTTTTTGAAAATGACGGGCCGTATCCGGGGGACCTGTGCGCTTCAAAAAATCATCCCGGACACCAGGGCCTGGAAGACAGCCAGTGGAGACAGATGGAAATGCAAAAGGACCTCTATCGCTGGTGTACGGAAAGGGGCATCTATATCAATGCTCCGGACTGGTATTTCCTCGATGGAACCCATAAAATCGCCCTGGGATACCGGGAAGTCAATTTTTCACTGCCCCGGGAACAGCAAGTCCTCCTCAACCGGCAAAACATCTATGACGGCACCTGGGAAAAAAACAGTTCCATGGCCTGGGGTTTTGTTCCACTCACAAAGTATCACGGAGGCGGGCCGGAAGCCGTACTCGAGCCGCTGCATGCACACCTGGAGGACTATGAGAAACTGATGACCCAATATTACGGCGCCGGGGTCCAGGCCTGCTACCGCGGACCAAGGCTCTTTGACACGGAAGAAACAAAATCCATGGTCATCCGGATCATTGGCTGGTACAAAATATACAGGGAAATCCTGAACTCGGACCTGATCCACCTTCGCCGTGCAGACGGCAGGGACTGGGATGGCTGGTTGCACGTCAACCCCGGCCTTAAGGACAAAGGATTTTTACAAGTCTTTAATCCGTTGAACCATGAACTGGAACGGGAGATACGGATTCCATTGTATTATACCGGTCTGACCACAAAAGCAATTCTGGCGGAAAAGGACGGACGTCCCGTCAAATACCGGATTGACCGGGACTATTCCATAAAAGTCAGAGTAAGAATACCGGCAGCTTCCTCCACCTGGTTTGTGATCCGGTGAAGGATTATTCCGCCTTCATTTTGAGTTTGACCACCCCGTTTTTCAATTCGATCTTGTCCGTGGTTTTTTGTTTTTTATATCCGTTGCCTTCGGGATCGATATCCTGTTCGAAGCCGGTAGCGCTGGTGACCGCTTTGTCCTCCATTTTATCCACGATCCTGCCCAGTCCTCCGAAGACCGTGGCTGAGGTTTTTTCCTTCCACCAGGTACCGGCCAGGGTGCAATGGAAGGTGAATTCCATATAGCCGTCCTCTCCGATTTTGACGTCCAGGGATTCATCGTTGTTCTGGCTGTACCCTACATGGTATTCCATCCTGGGCGATTTGGTTTCCAGGACATATTTGATGGCCGCGATCCCTTTGTATTTGCCGAGGTCCTGGGCGGTTTTGAAATTTTCCTTGGTATCCGGTTTATCGCCGTTGACGATAAGATAACTGCCGGATTCTCTGACAAATCCCCCGTCCCAGCTCCCGATCCAGATACGCAGGGACTGATCCGGTTTGACGGCGTTGCCGGTAATGTAACGGTAGGCGCCCACTTTGATATGCTGAGGCTGTGTGGTGAATTCTTTACCATCTATCGTCACGCTGAGCATGTGGTCTTTCTGGATCTGCGCCTGAAGAAGGCTTAAAGGGGTAATTATCAAAAGGAGGAATATAATATTTTTCATGGTTTCATGGTATTGAAAGCCAAAGTTATAAGGCTTTGAAACATTATGGCAAGGATTGCTGGTTAAAATTCAGGATATGCCGGATGCAGGCCGTCGTCAGTGGGTATCCGGCGATGCGGGATCACGACGCTATCCTTACTTTACCCGCCGGCACAACCGCTCTGAAGATTCAGAACTGGTATTAGGCAGCCACATTCCGGGTTGCAATGGTTTCTCTCTATCTTTGCCCCATGTTAGCAACCGCTGAAACGAACCTGACAATGGCCACCGCCCTGGGCCTCACCCCTGAAGAATTTGAAAAGATCCAACAAATCCTCGGCAGGCTGCCAAACTATACCGAACTCAGTATTTATTCGGTGATGTGGTCCGAACATTGCAGTTATAAAAATTCGATCAAATACCTAAAGACCTTGCCCCGCGAAGGCAAATCCCTGCTGGTCAGTGCCGGAGAAGAAAACGCGGGCCTGGTGGACATCGGCGATGGCCTGGCCTGCGCTTTTAAGATCGAATCGCACAATCATCCGTCAGCGATTGAACCCTACCAGGGTGCTGCGACCGGGGTTGGGGGCATTCACCGGGATATTTTTACCATGGGGGCCCGGCCGATTGCCGCCCTGAATTCATTGAGGTTCGGCCTGCCGGACACGTCCCATATGAAAAACCTGGTCCGCGGCGTGGTAAAAGGCATTGGTAATTACGGCAATTGTTTCGGCGTTCCCACCGTAGGAGGCGAAACCTATTTTATGGATTGTTACCAGCAAAACATTTTGGTGAACGCGATGTCTGCCGGAATCGTAAAAGTGGGCGAAACCATATCGGCCACGGCCCATGGGGCGGGCAATCCCGTGTTCATTGTGGGTTCGGCGACCGGCAAGGATGGGATTCATGGGGCCACTTTTGCCTCCGCGGACCTGTCCGAGGACAGCGCGGAAGACCTTCCTTCGGTGCAGGTAGGCGACCCTTTCCAGGAAAAACTCCTGCTGGAGGCCTCCCTCGAGGTCATCCGGTCGGGTTGCATCATTGGTATGCAGGACATGGGCGCCGCCGGCATCACTTGTTCGACATCCGAAATGTCGGCCAAAGGCAATTCCGGCATGGTCATCCACCTGGATAAAGTGCCCTTACGGCAAACGGATATGCAACCCTATGAGATCCTGCTTTCCGAAAGCCAGGAAAGGATGCTGGTGGTTTGCCGGAAAGGGGAGGAAAAAAGACTGATGGAAATATTCGAAAAATGGGACCTCGAATGTGCAGAGATTGGCAGGGTGACCGATAGCCCTTACCTGGAGTATTATTTTCACGGGGAAGAGGTCGCCCGGGTACCCGCCCACAGCCTGGTCCTGGGCGGGGGGGCCCCTGTTTATGACCGATCTTTCAAGGCACCCGGTTATCTCGAAAAAATTGCAGGCTTCGACCCCCGCCAGGTGCCCCAGCCCGACCACCTGGGAGAAGCAGCCAGCATCCTCCTGGGCTCACTGAATATCGCGTCCAAAAAATGGATTTACCGTCAATATGATTCCACGGTAAGGACTGGCTCAATGAATACGGTGGAACCTTCGGATGCAGCCCTCGTTTGGATCAGAGGTACGGACAAGGCCCTGGCCCTCACCGTGGACTGCAACAGCGCCTACGTTTTTGCCAATCCAAATACAGGCACCCAGATCGCCGTGGCTGAGGCGGCCCGGAATATTGTATGTTCCGGCGGCACTCCCCTTGCCATCACCAATTGTCTCAATTTCGGAAATCCCTATGACCTGGAAGTCTACTGGCAATTTGTTGAAGCCATAAAAGGGATGGGTATTGCCTGCCGGGCTTTTGAGACACCGGTCACCGGAGGGAATGTCAGTTTTTACAATCAATCACAGGTGGGTGACCAAACGATTCCGGTTTATCCTACTCCGACCATCGGAATGCTTGGACTGCTGCAGGCAGATCAAAAAACGAACCTGTCTTTCCCTTATGCGGGCCTGGAGGTTTACCTGGTAGGCCCAGTAACCGATGACCTCGGTTCCAGTGAATACCTCAGGCAAATTCACGGTATTCAGTATTCTCCGGCTCCCTGGTTTGACCTTTCCATGGAGCTCCAGGTGCAAAAGGCGGTCAGCAAGCTGATCAAAAATAAATTCATCCTCTCTGCCCATGATGTGAGTGAAGGCGGTCTTCTGGTTTGTTTGTTTGAAGCTTGTCTGGGGGGCAACCTGGGTTTTGACCTGGTCAGCATGCCCGGCATCCGCAAAGACAGTTTTCTTTTCGGGGAAGGCCAGTCCAGGATCGTTATCGGCGTGGACCCTATCCGCGAGGATGATGTAGTACAAGCCCTCGCTGGTGACCTTATTCCTTATATCAAATTGGGAAGGACCCGGCAGGACGGTATTTTTACCCTCGACAATGAACCCTTCGGATCGGTGACGGACTGGAATAAGCAGTATGCATCCAGCCTGGAACACCTGATGGAAAGCCAGGAGCAACCGTCTTGAAACTGAGTGGGAAAATGTTTAATTTTGCATTAAATTTTTTAATAATATGATCAAACGATTTATCTATATTTTATTGGGTGCCGGATTGCTGATCTCTGGCCTGAATTGCGCAGGGACCGGTTCCAAAGGCCTGACCATTAAAGGAAGATTTTCGGACGCCTCAAATCTGCGGATCTTTTTTGACCAACTTCCGATCGTTACCCAGAAGGTGGAAGTGGTCGCCCAGTCGGATATTGGATCAAACGGTAAATTTTCCTTGAGCACGGATGTCCCGATGGAAGCCGGCATATACCGGATCCGGGTGGGAAGCCGTAACCTGACCCTTATCCTGGACGGCAGTGAAAGAGTGATTGAAATCAACGGAACCCTGAACGATATGGACAACGGGAGTTGTTCTATCAAAGGCTCTGACGAATCCATCAAAGCCAATGAACTGGCCGGCAAATTATTCCGGAGAGAAATCGGTATGAATGACCTTAAAAAGGCGGTGGCTGCCACCGATAACCCGCTGACTTCCCTGTTCTTCGTCCTGGGTACCATCAATGAGACCAGGGAAGACATCGATTTGCTCAAAAACATTGTCGCTAAGTTGAGGGAAAAACACCCGAAAAGCGCCTATACTACCGACCTGGACAACATCGCCACCACCCTGGAAAAAAACCTGATGGCCAAAGAATCCGCAATGCTGATCAAGGAAGGAGCGGAAGCCCCCAACATTGCCCTGCCCAACCCGGAAGGAAAAGTGATCGAATTAAATTCCCTTCGCGGGAAAGTGGTATTGCTCGATTTCTGGGCCAGTTGGTGCGGACCCTGCCGCCGGGAAAATCCCAACGTGGTAAACGTTTACAACAAATACAAAGACCAGGGCTTTACGGTTTACAGCGTCTCTCTCGACCGGCCGGGAGGCATGGAAAACTGGAAACAAGCCATTGCTGCTGACAAACTCAGTTGGCCGAACCATGTGAGCGATCTTCAGTTCTGGAACAGCGCTGCCGGAAGATTGTACGGAGTCGATGCGATCCCCAGGGCTTATTTGCTGGATCGGGAAGGCCGGATCGCAGGCGTCAACCTGCGCGGCCCCGCCCTTGAGCCCGCAGTAAAAAAACTGCTTTAAAGAAAACATTCACCCTACTCCCGGCAAAGGGCAATTCAGGCAATGGGTTGCCCTTTGTCATTTCTGGTATGCAACTGCCTTTGCCATTCCGCCAATATGATTCCGGTGGCCATCGCGGCATTGAGGGATTCAGGGAGCGCCTGATAAGCCGGGATCCGGACAGTACAGGTCAACCGGGTTCTTACCTGTTTGGAAATGCCCTGGCCTTCGCTCCCGATGACCAAAAGACCCGAATCCGGCAAGAAATTCTGATACAATGATTCTCCTTCCAGGGCCGCTCCGATCACCGGATAATGATCGTCCAGGGATAAGGCGGATATGGCGCCGCACCAGTATTTCACCCTGCAAAAACTGCCCATGGATGCCTGGATCACCTTCGGATGGACGATATCGGCACAGCCTTCACTGAATCCAATGCTCCGGACCGCAAACCATTCAGCGGTACGCAGAATGGTGCCCAGGTTGCCCGGATCCTGAACCTGGTCAAGGTAAAGGTGGATTCCGGTTTCAAAATAGGACCCTTCCGGGACCATGGGAGGAGGGATGCTCCCGGTCATCAGGATCTCCGGATGGGTATCCAGGTTGGAAATCCGGCTCATCTCCCGGTCCGTCACCTCAATCACCTTTTCTTTGAAAGGCATCAACAAGGTGGAATTCGGGTCGTCGGGCGCCCGGGATATAAAAATTTGCTGAACCTCTTTGAACCCGGATCGCAGAATATCAAACACTGTTTTCGCGCCTTCTGCCAGGAAAAGATTATACTTGTATCGATACTTTTTATGGGAAAGGGAACGTATTATTTTTGCATGGTTTTCTGAAAGCATTTAAATCAAAAATAAAAGTTATCCGTATCGCGGGGCAAAATCGGTGTTTTTTTTTACTGATTCTGTATGTATTCATCCAGTCCTCCTGCGCCATCAACAAATTTATCCCGGAAGGGAAAGTACTCCTGACCAAAAACAGGGTAAAACTGGAGGATTCCGAACTCACCCGGAAAAAAGCCGACCGCAACCGGATCAAATATGTCATCTCCAGCCCGGAATATGGCCTTGGTAAAAGTTACCTTTATTTTTATTTCAAACACAGCGATCCCGGGGATACCACCTGGTGGGACCGTTTGTTTATCAATAAACTCTCCGAAAGGCCGCAATGGCTCGACACGACCCAGATCGTTCAAAACCAGTCCGACCTGATCAAACACCTCAACGCGGCCGGGTATTACCAGGGATCGGTACTCTATGAGGTAGCCCAACGAAACAAAAAAGCAAGCGTCACCTACACGGTTTCCCCGGGCAGGGCGCTTAAAGTCAAATCCATGGCCTACACCTGCACTAATCGGCATATCCAGGGTCTGCTCGACTCCCTGAAGCCCCTGCTCCGCATGCAGCCCGGTCTTCCCCTGGACGAACAATTGCTCTACCTGGACCAGGGCAGGATCATCCATACGCTTCAGGATGCCGGTTATTTCCAGTTGGGAAAGGCGAATTTCGATTATTTTTTTTCCGACTCCACCAATCAATCAATTGACCTGAAATGCACCATCCTCAGTGCGGAGACGCAGGAGGGATTTGAACCTTTCCGGATCGGAAAGATCAAGGTGTTTTCCTTTGACCGGCTGTCCAATCCGGCATACCGGACGGATACGACGATCAACCTCATCCAGTATTACGAAAGCGACCAGGCCATGGCGCTCAGGCCAAATATTCTGGAGAAATACCTCAAATTCCGTGGGGATGAGCTCTACAATCTCAGCGCCTTGCAACAAACCCGCAACACCCTTCAAAACCTGGGTATATACCGGAATATCAGCATCCTCCCGGAACGGGCCGGCGACCATGTGCTGGATATCAGCCTTCACCTGCCGCCGGTAAAAAAACAGTTTTTCCAGGTCGACCTTGAATCCAGTTACGTAACCAACCGCGATCAGGCGGCGGGCAACAAATTGTTTGATTTCCGGGTGGCCCTGCAATACCGGCACCGCAATCTGTTTAAGGGAGCGGAACAGTTTACCGTCTCCATCATCCCCAATATCGGTCTGCAGGCCATTTCTAAAAAAATCCTGGTGCCCTGGGGCCTCAACACCCAGGCCAGCCTGACCGTGCCCCGTTTTTGGGAAATTGGGTTTGTACGGTTTGCCAACCAGATCGGGCTGATGTCCGACCGTTTTTACGAAAACATCAAAACAACCACCAGGACCAGAATATCCATTGGTAATATCTACGATCTGTTTTACAATTTCTACAGCGGCCGGAACGAACAATCCGTCCAGCGGGAAACCAAAGCCAGTTTTGGGTATGAATTCTCCAAAGACAACCGCATCTTTTACCGCTTCAATCCCATCGGTTTTGATTATCTCAATTATGACCTCTCCCCCGGGTTCGACAGCCTGGCCCCTCAATTCCTCCGTAAAAGTTTTGAGGACCGGCTCCTGACCGGAATCTTCATCAAGGAAATAACCGCCGATATCAACAACCAGTACTCCAATAACAACGCCTCCCGGATCCTCATCAGCCTGGAAACCTCAGGCCTGGAAGCCGGCGCGGTCAACCTGTTTTCCAAAAAACAATTATTACCAAAGATCTCCCGGTTTGTGCGCACGGAACTGGATGCGAGATATACCTGGAGGCTGTCCCGGACGAATGACCTAGGCCTGCGGCTTGCCACCGGCCTTGCCCTTCCTTTTGGCAGGGAGGACAATGCCATTCCTTTTGTCAGGCAGTTCTATGTCGGCGGGCCCAACAGCATCCGGGGGTGGGCAATCCGCGAAATCGGTCCCGGCATTGTAAAAAATGAACAGGCCAGCAATAACCGTTTCAGTTTTTACCAGACCGGCAATTTCAAACTGGAATTCGGATCGGAGTACCGCTTTGACATTTTCTCCATTCTTAAAGGTGCGATCCTGTTTGACGGGGGCAATGTCTGGATATTAAAAAAAGATCCTCTTCTGCCGGGTGGCGAACTCAGTTCAAAATTTTTATCACAATTGTACCTCAGTACCGGAATGGGCTTCAGGCTGGATTTTACCTACTTTCTCATCCGGTTTGATTCAGGGGTCAAATTGAGGACTCCCTATCTTCAGGAAAACGGCACCCACCGTCCACCCACTCGCTCTCTTCGGGACCTGCAGTACAACCTTTCCCTGGGTTTACCGTTCTGACCGGTCCGAACGGTATTTACATCCTGTTTTTCACCCCATACCGTGAACAAACCGGGCATTTGGAGGCCTCGTGGGCCCGGGCCGGACAATATTTCCTTCCAAAAAGGATGATCTGAAGGTGCGCTTTGATCCACTTGCTCCGTGGAATCAGGGACTTCAGGTCCTTTTCCGTTTGTTCCACACTGGAACCGTCGCTGAGCCCCCAACGGTAAGCAAGCCTGTGGATATGGGTATCCACGGGAAAGGCAGGGATATTGAAAGCCTGGCACAATACCACGGAGGCCGTCTTGTGTCCGACGCCAGGGAGCGCTTCGAGGGCCGCCATATCCTCCGGTACTTTCCCCTGATATTTCTCCACGAGTATTCTCGAAGTAGCAGCAATGGCCTTGGACTTGGCCGGGCTGAGTCCGCAGGGTTTGATGATCTGTTTGATTTTCTCGACCGGGACTTTCATCATGTCTGCCGGATTGTCGGCCAGGGCAAAAAGTTCAGGAGTGGTTTTGTTTACCCTTTCATCGGTACAGCGGGCAGACAAAAGGACGGCGATCAACAGGGTGTACGGATCCCGGTGGCTCAGCGGCACTTTGACCTCGGGAAAATAATCATCGAGGATTTGCAGGATGGCCTTTGCTTTTTCACTGCGCGTCATAATCGGGCAAGAAATTTTATGGTGTCCACTTCATCCGCATAATCTTCCAGCCGGGGCGATTGGGCTTCTCCGGGCAGGATGGTGGCCAAGCCCGGAATGGGCTGAGCGGAAACAACCACCTGGATTTTATCTTTTACGGCATTCAACTTGCCGGCGACCTGTTCCGGGGAATCGTAGTATTGGTAGTGTAGACAGGCGATCCGGGACACCAGGTCGGGATGCTCGAGCAAAAGCGCTGACCGGCTTTCCAGGAAGGGTATATTATTCATGATAAAGAGGGTCCTGTTGTAATCGAAATTATTGCGGTAGGCATGATGGTCCAGGAGTTCTGAAAACGGTTCCCAGCTTTTCAGCAAGGAAGAAAAATCATAACCGGCAGGTACTAAAAGGCTGGATACATTTCTGCAACCCAGACCATAATAACTGAATACATCCCTGCCGATGGCGGCCAGTATGTCCTGGGATTCCCCACCAAAGATCACGGCTACCCCCACCCTGTTTTTGCGGATGATGTGCGGATAGCGGTCAAAATAATAATGGAAATACCGGGCGGAATTATCGCTGCCGGTCGCAATGACGGCATCCAGGCCTTTAAGACGGTCCGCAATCATAAAATAATCCGCAGCCGCCTGATCTTCCCGGATCAGCAGTTCCCGGATCGCGGGCCATAAGACCTGGTCCTTTTGCGAAAGTTTCACCAGGGAACGATGGCCCGTGATAAAGACGCAAAGCAAATCATGGAATCCCACCAGGGGCAGGTTGCCCGCCATCACGATGCCCACGGTTTTAGGGACCGGTTCATTTAAAGCATAAGATTGAATCCAGGCCGAAAGTTTTTTTTCATCCAGGTAATGATCCGCGATATTGGACAGGGCCAGCCGGATATTCATTTCGTCAAACCATTTGTTTTGCTGAGAGGCTTCCCGGATGGCGTCCCGAAGGCTTTCCGGATATTCCCGCAGCATCCTTCCCAGGGAGGCCATCAACCGGATTCGTTCATTCAGGTCCATGGCCGGTTAATTTTTTTTGACTGGTATATTTTCTCCATTTATTCAGGATCACTTCGAATTCCACCGGAAGTTCGGAATCAAATTGCATCCATTTTCCGGATTCCGGGTGCACAAAGCCCAGCGATTTGGCATGCAGGGCGTGCTGTGGAAAATCCTTGAAGAGATTGTCCACAAATTGTTTGTACTTGGTATGCACGGTACCCTTCACGATGCGGTCCCCTCCGTATCTTTCATCGTGGAAGACGGGATGCCCCAGATATTGCATATGCACCCGGATCTGGTGGGTCCGCCCGGTCTCCAGCCTGCAGCGGATCAGGGACACGTAATACAATTTTTCAACCACCTCATAATGGGTGACCGCGTGTTTTCCCTGATCGCGTTCGGGAAAGGCTGAAAACAACTGCCTGAACCTGGGATGCCGCCCAATGGGGAGGTCCACAGTACCCTTGTCCGGCACCGGTTCGCCCCAAACCAGGGCAAGGTATTCCCTGGAGGAAGTGTGATCATAAAATTGTTTGGCCAGGTGGGACAGGGCATATTCCGTTTTGGCTATAACCAGAAGACCCGAGGTCTCCTTATCGATCCGGTGGACCAGACCCATTCGCTCAAGGTCCTGCGAAGCTTCAGGAGGATCCCGCGGATCAATATTCAGGTGGAAGGCGACCGCATTGAGGAGGGTATGTCTCGGGTTTCCCAATCCGGGGTGGACCACCATCCCTGCCGGCTTATTGACCACGAGCAAAAAGTCATCCTCGTACACCACATCCAGGTCCAGGTCTTCCGGCAGAATATCGATCGCTTCGTGCCTCGGCACAATCACCCGGATGGTTTGAAGCGGGGCAATTTTAAAATTAGGTTTGATGTTTTTGCCGTCAACGGTGATGGCCCCCGCACGGATCCCCTGCTGGATACGGGTTCTCGATACATTTTTTATCCGGTTATTTAAAAAAGAATCGATCCGAAGGGGCGATTGGTTTTTATCCACCTCAATGATCAGCTGATCCTGCAGGTCATCGCTGTCCGTGAGCATCATCGGTTCATCACCCTGGTCTTGCATGGCTGCAAAAATACGCCCGCACAGGGAGCCCGCCCGGCTTCCCGGAATAAATAATCTTCAAGGGCTTATGGGCAATCTTCCCCTTTGACCCAGTTCAATGATTTCGGGCTGCAGGAGCCGGTCTTCCTTTATCTCAAACCTCATGACCGTCCGGACCAGGTGAAATCCTTCATGTCCGCAGGCGCCCGGATTGATATGGTAATGTCCGAGCCGCTGATCCTTCATCACTTTCAGGATGTGGGAATGCCCGCAAAGGAGGAGATCACAAGGCTCCGAAGAAAGTGCCTTCAGTATTTTTGAGCTGTATTTTCCGGGATAACCCGCAATATGCGTCATAAAAATCCGGAATCCACCCACCTTCCAGCGCAACACTTCCGGAAACTGGTGGCGGATGGCGGGCGCATCGATGTTTCCGTACACCCCCTTCAATGGCTTGAATTCACGGAGACGGTCGATCACCTCCTGTGAACCAAAATCGCCGGCATGCCAGATTTCATCACAATGCTCGAAAACAGTAAGTATGTGCGGGTCGAGAAACGAATGCGTATCGGAAAGCAGGCCGATTTTCATATACAGGCCAAATTTATCCAGATCAAGGTTTAACCGGATATTTTCCCCTGGTATTGGGCATCAAAAACGGGCAGCCGGCCAAAAATGCCTCATTCCAAAACCACCATTTTCTTAACCAATACCTGATCCCCAAAGGCCAGTCTGTAATACAGGACCCCGCTTGCGGGCAAGTCCGCTTTCTCAACCCTGATTTGGTGATAACCTTTGCCAAAATCACCACGGATCGCTTTCAGGGTTTTACCTGAAATGTCGGTGATGGTCAGCACTGCTGAGCCGGCCTGTGGAAGTTCCAGGCCAATCAGGGTATAAAGTTTAAAAGGATTCGGGGTATTCTGGTGCAGGACCATTTTGGACGTGACCTGCTTACTGCCGGTAAACATAAGCCGGACGGCCTTGGTTTCATCGGTGCTGGAATAGGCTTCGGCCGGGGTCAGTTTAGAATGAATGGACAGCACTTCCGACAAGCGCACCTTCTTTTTGGCTTTGAGGCGGATCGTGAACAAGGTTTCGTCCTTTTGCAAGGATAAAACAGGTTCGGTATTCCAACTGGTGCTTATCCAGCCCTGGTCCAGGTGATTGAACCCGAAATTGGAAGGATCCAGCCGGAGACTTCCGCTCTGGTATCCATCAAATTCCAGCGCCTGCGGGTCCAATCCAAATGTAAACTGATAACCCAGCAGTAAACTGCCGATGGCATTCCTGAAGGGTACTTCATAGCTTTGCCCCGGTTCCAGGACCAGGTCATCCACGGCCAGGACCCATTCCTTTTCATTGTTCCTGGATTCGGTGCCCAATAAATTGTGGGCGGTCACCGACTGGTTGACATCTCCTATTTTGATGCCGACAAAATCGTGCTGGAAACCCGATTGGAGCAAGCCTTTCATTTCAATGATTTCCCGGATCGCATAAGGATAACGGTTGTCGGTACTGGATTTCTCGGCGAAACGCCAGGAGGGGTTGGCCGGCAGTTTATCATATATGCCCAGGATGAGTTTGCGTAATTCCACAAGGTCTATGACATTGACTTCCGACGAATGGTCGATGTCGGCGGCAATCAGCTTGTACATGGATTGGAGTGGTTTGACCCCCAGGACGTGTTGCTGGATGATCACCAGGTCCAGGGTGGACACCCCATTCATCCAATCCCCGGTCCGCGCGGGAACCACCTGGTAATTTTTATTAAACTGAAGCCCTTCGAAGGCATATCTTCCATCGTTCCCGGTGATCATCTGGAAGGGCAGGCCGCTGGGGGACTTGAGCTCCACCTGAACATCCTGAACCGGTTCCGCATTTTCCGTTTTAACATTTCCCCCCAGGCCAAGGAGGGAAGCCACGGAACAGACCCTGGGATTGCTGTGGTCCTGGATTTCCACATAGGTGGTGCAATAATCCCCGTTGCCCGCTTCATCAACCACCCAGATGCAAAGCAACTGGAAACCCAATTCCTTGCAGGTAAACGTTTTACTGGGTTCACCCGGTCCGGTACAATCCTCATTGCCAAAATAAAATTTCAGATTTTCTTTGGCCGTGCAATTGTCGAAACTGCCCGCGTTAAAGTCACTGGCCCAGAGCGTGATTTCTCCGGTCCGCGGCATCACGACGGTGGATATCCCGTTGAAACAATAAGGGGTAGGCTGTTTGCAATCCTTGACTGTCAGATTGATCACGCAGGTATCGTAATTGCCGCAATGGTCCGTTGCATAAACCGTAAGCCGGTATTGGCCGCTGGCCAGCTCTTCACTGAAATTTTTTACATTCGGGATGCTCCTTTTCTCAATAGTCCCATCGCCTCCTGCATCCAGTTCCCATTTGTAGCCGATCTGGCCGGATGGGGTACAATTGTCCGTAGCGGAGAAGCTGAAACTGAATCTTTCCTTGCACCCGTCGACATAAGTGCAGAGCAGGCTGTCTTTGCAGGTCAGTACCGGGGCTAACTCGTCCACCACTTTAATGATCTGGGTGTAGACCATATACCCATCCCCGTCGTCTTTGAGGTTCCGGATCACGCATGCGCGGTTATTTTTATCCGCTACGAGGCTGTCGTTTACGATAATATCCGGTGCGCGTTCCTTTTGCAAGGGATCGTATTTACACCAGTCGATGAGCGTCCACTTCCGCACGATTTTATAACAACCGTCCACCACGATATCATAGCGGGTGTCTTCATAGTTGACCCCGACCAACTCACATTCGTCATCCATGATCATCACCTGCCCTGTGATTTGATCCAGCCCGGGATAAAGGCTCGCGGAATCCATGCAGGAAATCACGACATCGGGGGGAAACAGAACTTCGAAGTCTGAGCGGTGGACGGCATTGATCTTCTGATCACAGATGGTTTTATTGCCGCAGCGGTCCGTTACCGTCCAGGTCCTTTTGAGCCATCCGGCGCCGCATGGGTCGAGGTATTCGGTATCTTCGATTTTCACCGCGGTGTCCAGCTGGCAATTGTCCCAGATATAAAAAGCATTGGAACCCGCCGGCTCCGCCGGTTTTCCGCCGTTCTTGAAGATGGCTTTGGAAAAGAAGGATTTATAGTCGGTTTTACGGCCGGTATCCAGGCTGTCCAGGCACAACCATTGTTTGCAATAAACGGGTTTCCAGGTGTTGTACGGCTCTTCGCAATCCGCCGGGGAAGGGCCATGATCGTCATGATTATACACCAAAATGGGTCCGCCGTAATATCCGAATGGTTTACCCGTGGGATCGGTGGCATCGGAAAGGTCCCCATCCCCTTCTTTGCGGCATTCAATGGCATAAGGCCATTTCCCTTTTTCCTTCCCGTCACTGCAGCTCCAGTATTTGGCCTGGGCATAGGTATAGTTACCGGACTGCCCGTCGCAATAAACCGTGAGGTCTTTCGGTTTTTCACAGACCGGCGGGGTTTTGTCCGCAACCGCGACGCGGACCATACAATCGTGATACAGGTTTTTCGAACAGGTATTGCCCGGTTCAAAAACCGTGAGGGCTTTCATTTTATTCACATAATCGGGTGTAAAGTCCAGTTCCAGGCAATTTTTGCTCAGATAAAAGATATGCCGGAAATGCCGGAAATCTTCAAATTCAATGGAGCCTGGAAATCCTTCTTTTTTGTCGTGATCCCTGATTTTGAGGTGAGTCAGCCAGGCGTACAGCGAATCCCCGCAAAAAACCGGTGGGGCCCAATCGCAATTCCTGGGCGTGAGGTCTTTGAACCATTTGTCGTGCTTGTCAAACCAGTTGAAGTTAAATTCTGCCCTGAACAGGTGGCTGGTATTGTAACAAAACCAATCGTGAGGGGAACAGGGAAAGGTGTGCGGGTCGTACAGGGGTATGCCGCAGGCTTCATACACCCGGAGCACGAGTTGCACATTCCCGCATTCAGTGAGATCGACGTAATCATTGAATACATAACAGTTGATCCAGTTTTCGATATACGCATCATAAAAGGCCTTCTTGCCCCAGTATTCATTTCTTCCGCAGACCGTTTCAATTTTAGAGATGGCCTGGGCCCGGGTGCTTTCGACCTGACTCATTGGGGCCACGGCAAAATGAAGGAGGTTGCAGCAATTGTCCCTGCTGCCGTTGTCCAGGTCCTTCGCATAAACCCTGGCCCAGCAAGTGGCCGGGTCCACGGTGACCTGGGCGCTTTCATCGCACAATGGGGTTGGGGGGCTGAGATCGGAGATACAGGCTTCGAGCAGGGTTTCGGTCTTATTGAGGCAGGGGTCCGTCAGAGCGAGCCTGATTTCAAAACACCGTTTGCCGTTAATCCCTCCCCTTGCCGTCAAATTAAGACTGGCGGGCAAGGTACCGTTCAATACTATTTTTTTGCCTTTGTCGCCATCGGCATATTCCAGGTAATAGGTTTGGAGGACGGGGTCACAATCTTCAGCTTGTAAGGCTTCCAGCGGTATTGGAACGAAGCAATCATGCGCCTTTACACTGCTGTAATAGCGGGTCCTGCCCCCGGTGATGACCGGTGCCTCCTGGTCCTCAATTTTGATGTATTGCACACATACTGTATCCCGCTGAGCACACCAGTCCGCTATTTTCCATTCCCTCCTGATCTTAAAACCGCTGCCGCAGACCGGTACGATATGGTCTTTATATCCCAGGCTGATCTTGCAAAGGCCTCCCCTATGGCTGCCTTCGGTGGTCCACATGTTTACACAGGTGTCTAGGGCTACACAGGTATCGCTGGAGGCCAGGCCGCTAAGTCCTGAATGGGCAGGGAAAGGGGTATTCTTGAGAACCGCGACAATGAGAATGTCCCGAATGCCCGGCACAATCATGGAATCCCGCGGGATGCAGGTCCTGGTATTGCTGCCGAAAGTATCTCTTTCCTGAAGTTGAAGCAGGAATTCGGGGCTTGGATAGAAGGGATGACCGGGGTCTGGAGAAAATTGGATCAGTTCAGGGCCGCCTCCCGGTTTTTCACAGTTGATGCGGCAGTTGAGCTGAAGGTGGTCCGGACATTTGATATGATGTAAACTGTCCTTGCGGATGCGAAGGGTGTCCATACAAAGGGATGAATTGCCCCACTGGTCATAGGTACGGATGGTCCGGAAGACCCGGCCAAGAAACGCCGAATCACAACCGTATTCTACCCAATACAGGGCGCTGATGACCGCCTTACCCACCTGGGAACAATTGTCCTGGACCTTACCCAGGATGTCGTTGAAGCGGGCAAGCTGGAAACAACTGATTTCAATACTTTTACATACCGGTTGCGGAGGAAATTTATCCTCCACCAGGATATAACCCCAGCAGGAATTCCGGTTTACCGTATCCGTAACCCGGTAAATAATGGTGTACCCCAGATGCGTCCGGTCGACCAAGGGAGACGAATACGAATGCGTGCCGTAAGGGTAAGTCAGTGAAACCACCGCGTTCTGGCAACTGTCCGGGTTTTCCAACACATCGTCCGGCACCAGGATCCTTTGACAATTTTCATCCAGGGAAATATTGATCTGGTCATTACAGTTCAGCGGGCAGGCGCTTTGAGCCCGGAGCAGCCCGGTCAGGAAAAAAATTAAAATCAAAACCGGAAAAACCCTGGCTAAGTTATTAGCTGCGATGATCCTTGTCTGATATCTCCTTGCCGGAATTGAAGTGTACATGTACGGATTGGGATTACAGGTTATTTAAAATTTGGCTTACCTTCCGAATCCTTGGCAGCAAGAAATGTTCCATAAATTATAAAAATTTATAATATGATAATATTTTATAAAATATAAACTATTGATTTTCTTTATTTAATAAAGTTTTTTATCATATTAAACTTTTTTTTAATTTGTTTCCTTTTTATGGCAAAATCCACCTTCCACAATACCCGGGTAGGGAAAAGGATCCTGAAGCTCAGCAACCTGGAAAAAGCCATCTACAAACAGGAAGGCATCCTTAAGGCGGAAGTCATCCAATATTACCTCCAGGTGGCCCCGACCCTGCTCAAATACATCCGGGGGAGGCCACTGAGCCTGATCCGCTATCCGGATGGCATCGAAGGGGAAGCGTTTTACCAGAAAAACAGGCCGGACTGGACACCGGAATGGATCGACAGTATTGAATTGGGCAAGGAGAAGAAAAACTACCTTCTTGCCGAAGAAGAAGCCACCCTGGTATGGATCGCAAACCTGGCCGGATTGGAACTTCACATGGCCACCTGCAAGAAACCGGAATACAATAAGCCGGACCTCCTGGTTTTCGATCTGGACCCCCCGGAAGAGGGATGGTGGGATAAAACCAAAGGAATAGCCCTGGCACTCAGGCAATTTCTATCGCGGTATGATTATACCGCATTTGTAAAGACCAGCGGCAACAAGGGCCTGCATCTCTTTGTTCCCATAGAACCCGATCATCCTTATGAAGTGGTCATCGAGGTGCTTAAAAACCTCACCCGGGAATTTGCTGCCCTCCACCCTGATTTATGCACTCTCAACATCCGAAAGAACCAGAGAACGGATAAGCTGTTTATCGATATCCAGCGAAACCACGCCTCACAGACCATCATAGCTCCTTATTCACTCAGGGGTAAGCCGGGAGCGCCGGTATCCATGCCCGTGGATTGGAACGCCCTGGACCAACTTGAAAGTGCAAAAGCCTGGTCCATCCACAATGCCATGGAACAAATCTCCAGGCATGGGGATGCCTGGGATGGATTTTACAGCCTTGCCGTGAAGCTGCATCCTTTCCGGCCGGTCCAGGCTAAGCCCAGGGCCCATAACCCGGAAGGTTCAAAACACAAGAGCCCCGAGCAGCTCGCCAGGTACAAACAAAAAAGGGACTTTGCCAAAAGCCCCGAACCGGCTGTATCGGATGCTGATGAATACACCTCCCCAAACGCCTTTGTCATCCACCGCCACCATGCCTCCCGGCTGCACTATGACCTGCGGCTGCAATTGGATGGGGTCCTCCGGTGTTGGGCCGTTCCCAGAGGCATGCCGGATCAGCCGGGCATCAAACGCATGGCGGTGGAAACCGAACCACATCCCGTGCAATATCTGACCTTCGAAGGGATCATACCCAAAGGAGAATACGGCGGAGGGGCCATGTGGATTTTTGCCCGCGGCCGGTTTGAGATCACCAAACAGAAAAAAGATGGATTTTATTTTCGCCTCTACAGCCCGGAACTTGAAGGAGAATTCAGAATGCACAACCTTAAGGAAAAGGAATGGCTGCTGGAGCGGGTAGATCGTGCACAATGGGACCGGAATACTTATATCCCCCCGATGCTGGCCAGTGCTGCACAAGATCTGCCGGTCGCAGAGCACCAATTTCAGTATGAAATAAAATGGGATGGAATCCGGGTCGGCTTGCAGATCCAGGAAGACGGGCTTAAAATATTCTCGCGTTCGGGACGGGATATCACCGCACAATTCCCTGAAATCAGTCAGGCAAGGGAGCATCTCAATGCGAATGTAGCCGTACTGGATGCAGAAATCGTTTGCCTCGACGGCCAGGGCAAGCCGGTGTTCAAGGATGTGATTTCAAGAATGCACGCCGGTCAAATGGCGATCGAAGCCCTACGCAAACAAAAACCAGCATGCTGCTATCTCTTTGATGTCATGTACCTCGATGGCCGGCCCCTGCTCAAAGAACCCTTGCTGCGGCGCCAGGAATGGCTCAAGGACATTCTCAAGGTAAAAAACACTTACCGGATCAGTGACGTATTTGCGGACGGGCGTCAATTAAAAATGGCAGCGGAGCGGCTGGGGCTGGAGGGCATCATGGCTAAAAAAAAGGACAGTCTCTATACTCCCGGAAGGCGAAGCACGGACTGGATCAAGATCAAATTCAGGAATACCATGGATTGTTATATTGTCGGGTTTACGGCCGGAAAAGGAGACCGGGAACCCTTATTCGGCGCCCTTCAACTCCTATCCAGGAACGAAGACGGAAGCTGGGTTTACCGGGGACGCGTAGGCACCGGATTTGATTCAGCCCTGATGAAAACGATTCGAAAAGAGATCCTGGAACCCTCCAGGGTCCACAAAAAACCGGTTGGCCTGACGATGGAGGAGGAAAAAAATACGACCTGGGTAGAGCCGGAACATATCTGTGAAATCCAATACGCTTCCATCACGTCCAACAAGACCCTTCGCGAACCTGTATTTATCCAGCTGAAGCCAGACCTTGAATAAGGATGGAATAATTTTTGCAGATCCGTCGGTTTAACCCGCTTAACTTTGAAAACATGAGGTCAATCTGGAAAGGCCATATCCGCTTTTCGCTGGTCACCATCCCCATCCGTTTATACAATGCGATAGAAACCAGCCAGTCCATCAGTTTCAGGCAGTTGCATAAAAAAGACATGGGCCCTATTGGGTATGATAAGAAATGTAAAACCTGCCTTGAATCCGTCAAAAGCGAGGATATCGTGAAAGGGTATGAATATGCCTCGGACCAGTTTGTGATCATGGAACCGGAGGACCTTCAGAAAGTCCGTCTAAAAAGTACAAAAATAATTGATATTGAGGCCTTTGTAAGCAAAGACGAAGTGCATCCGGCCTTGTTTGACACCCCGTACTTTGCAGGTCCCGATGGCGAAGTAGCCACCAAAGCATACGGCCTGCTCAAGTCTTGTCTCGACCAGACCAACCGCCTGGCGGTGGGCAGGGTGGTCCTGAGGGAAAAGGAAGAGGTGGTCCTGATCGCCCCCAGCGGCCCGGGCCTGATGATGTATATGTTGCGCTATCCGCACGAACTGAGGAGCATTGAAAACATACCCCAACTGGACCTTCATGCCAAAATCGATGAAGCCCAGCTAAAACTGGCCAATGTCCTCGTGGAAACCATGACCAAATCCTTTTCCCAACTGGAATTGAAAGACCGTTATTATGAGTCCCTCATGGAAATAATCCAGGCAAAAATTGCCGGCAAGGAAATTGTTTCAGTAAAAGAAGAAGAGGCCCCGGTCATCGACATCATGACAGCGCTCAAAGAAAGCATCAGCCAGGCCAAGTCCGAAATTAAACCCATGGTGAAGGCCACCGGAACGGCAGGAAAACAAGCGGCTAAGACAAGCAAAAAGAAATCCGCCTGATCCAGGGGAGCTTGAAAACCATTTCCGGTTTCCCCAGCCCTGTGATGAGGGTCAATTCAGACCATTCCATCATTCCCAAATCGCCTATCTTTACCATCCATGGCGAAAGTGATCCCCTATCAGGCGAAGCGGTTTCAGCCCATAGATTTCAAGCGGGCGGATGACCACGCGGGTAATCCGGGCCAAGAGGGCCAGCTTGATTTGTTTTCCCAAGTCCAGCCTCTTCAGCTCCCCCTCGCCGAAAATACATTCGAACTCGCGCTGAAACTTGACCTGCGCAACGACCCTTCTGCCGAACAATACTACCTGAAATCCATTGAGAAAAAGGAGCATATTGCCCATTCCTATTGCAACCTGGGCGTGATCGCCGCCCACCGCCAGAAAATGGCCCAGGCCATTGATTATTTCAGCAGGGCCCTAGTGGAAGAACCCCGTCATTGTGAATCACATTTTAACCTGGCCAATGTATACTTCGTGGCCGGCAATACGGGACTCGCGGTGCTTCATTACGAAGTGGTCACCCTTATTGACCCTGAATTTGCCGATGTCTACTACAACCTGGGCCTCGCCTTCCTCGAGATGGAAGAACTCAAATCCGCCAAAGACTGCTTTCAGAAATTCAAGAAGCTGTACCCAGGCCACGAATCCGACAGCGTAAACGTCCTTCTGAAATCGTTGTCCAGCCTGGTTTAGCCTGCCGGCTTCAAACTTTCAGCATCTATCCTTTTTTCATTAAATTGGGCGCACCAAACTGCGCCACATATGTCTTCCCAGGATATTGAACTTATTTTATCCCGACAACTGTCGGAATACCTGGCCGTACCCATGGCCCTGATAGACCATGATGGTAAAATGGTTTATTATAATGAAGCCGCCGGATTCATCCTGGGTAAACATTTTGATGAAGACGGGGAAATTGACCTTCGGGATTGGGGCGGTCGGTTCTTCAACCACGAGGGTTTCACGGAAAGCACGGATTTACATGAAATTCCCTTCTTTAAAGTATTAAGCGTACGCCACCTCGTCCAGGGGGAATACTATATGAGAAATTTCGAGGAGATCAATCAGAAACTCATGATCGTATGCGTCCCCCTCGTCGGCCTTTCCCAGAGGGAATTGGGAGCGCTTATTTTTATAAACCTCGTCAACAGGCTATGAGGCTGCGATTCTGGGGAACCCGAGGCTCGCTGCCCACCTTCAACAGCGATACCCAGGTATACGGCGGCAATACCAGTTGCCTGTCCGTGGAAAACGAAGGGGAGTTGATCATTCTGGACGCCGGCTCGGGAATCAAACCCCTTGCCGACAGCGAACTGGTAAAATCCATCCGGGAATTCCATATCCTGATCACCCATATGCATTTTGACCATATCCAGGGATTGGGATTTTTCACCCCCTTTTTCAACAGCGAATGCCGGGTTAATATTTATGGGCCTGCATCCAATTCCGAAGAACTCTTCAAAATACTGACCAAATACCTCTCCCCTCCTCTTTTCCCTGTGCGGATAAGGGATTTTAAGGCAGATCTCCAGTTCCACGCCCTGCCCAGGCGAAGTCTTCGAACCAGCCACTTGTCGATCAACGCGTCCTTTGTCTGTCATCCCGGGCCAACCCTTGGGTTCCGGATAAGCGATGACACTCATAGCTTTTGTTATATTCCCGATCATGAAGTCGCCCTGGGTGTCCCGGCCTTCCCGAAATCCGCCGAATGGACATCGGGATATGAGCTCGCTGCAGGTTGTGATGTGCTCATCCACGATGCCCAGTATGATACGGAGCAATACCCGGCTAAAACGGGATGGGGACACAGCACCTACGACCAGGCCATAAAGTTTGCCGAGTTGTGCAAGGTCCGGCAATTATATCTTTTCCATCATGACCCCATGCATTCCGACCTCAAACTTGAAGAAATGCTGGCCAGGCATAAGGACGAAGCAAGGAATACAACCGTCAGCCTGGCGCGAGAGGGCGACTGCATCGATCTTCCTGTTTAAGGCTTGATTTCAGGGGGGCGGATGGCCGTCTTTCCCTTGTAACGAACCAATTCCCTAGAGGAGTAATATTCAAACATCTTCTGCTGTTCGTCCGGGGAAAGCGTTGGAGAGTCGTCATAAAAGCCTTTCAGTTTGCGCTGCCTGTAACCTTCGTAAAGGCTGACGGCGCAGGCCACTGAAATATTAAGGCTTTGTACCATTCCTACCTGGGGAATCACAAAATTTCCGTCGACCAGGGCGGCGGCTTCATCGCTCACTCCAAGATGTTCATTGCCGAACAATAAAGCCACCTTCCGGCTGAGGTCCAGTTCAAACAGGCTTTTACTCCCCTCCACAATCCGGGTGGCCCAAATCTGTTCATAGCCTTTGTCCCGAAGGGTATCCACTGCGGTTTTTATGGCATCAAACTCATAGACATCCACCCATTTGCGCGCTCCGGATGAGGCCCTTTTCCCCAGCACAAACCGGTCTTTTTCCCGTTGGTCGGAATAAACCAGGAATACCTCCCGGATGCCCACCGCGTCGCAGGTGCGCAGGACCGCCCCGATATTGTGAGGGTCCCGGACATTTTCGAGGATCACCGTGAAATGGGACTGCCGTTTTGCGATCAGGTTGCGGATCTTCTGAGCACGCCTTTCCAGCAGGTGGCCATTCATCGTATAATATTAAACCTGAACTCTTCGAACCGGAGGATATGAAGGGCTTTGTTTTCGACACAAATGACATTTCTCAAACGGTCATCCACCGGCTCCTGGGTATTGATCACTTTTTCCAGGCGGAAAGAACTCGCCAGGCCATCATAAGTCTGAAGGTCTTCTTGCAGATGAAATTTGCGCCCGCTACTGGCAAGTCTCTGGACCAGGTATTGAATGGCATCATAACCCTCAAATGCTTCCTTCAGCGGAAAGGTCTGATAACGCCGGAAAAATAACTTTTTGAATTCGTTCACCTTTTCCTGGCTGTAATCGGGATGGGAGGAAGCGCTGATAGTCACTCCCAGTTGTGAAAAAAGGTTAATAAAATCAGTACCGTAATCTTGCCAGGAAGGCATTCCGATCACCGTGACGGGCCGGTTGTTTCTCATCAGGTTGATATGCCGAAGCAGGTTAAAAACCACATTGGGGTCTTCATATTCCGTGACGATATATACTTTCTTGGTGCTGTCCAGGTATTGGTAATCATCCCCAAAACGGAAGTCATCCTTGATCAGGATTTCCCTGAACGGCTTTTGAAGGGGCCCCTTGAATTCAGTCAAAAAGGATTGAAAATAATTCATCAGGGGTTTGAATCTTTCCCTTCCCAAAAGGCAGATTTCTTCGCCATTGAAGTTTTCAAGCAGGTACCGGGTGAGCGCCTCGCAATGTGTCGGGAGCGAAGAACGGAGCAGGATGTAGTTTGGATTGATGTTTTCTATGGTCCTGAATGCGTTCCAGGGCGCCGCTATGGGAATATCCTTCTGCAAAGAAAACCGGGCGGCCTCATTGAGATGGTCCCTCCGGAGTGGGCCGACCAGGAGATCGGCCTGCTGCAGCGCAGCGGATTGGAGAATGGGCTGCATGGCATAAGGATTGGCGTTGACATCCAGCACATCAACCCGGATATTGGGATATTGGATGGCCATATCCTCCATACCCATTTTCATCCCTGCGTAATAGTGAAAAAATTTATCGGACCCCTCGGCGTTCAGGTCTTTATTCAAATCATCGTCGGAGAGGGGAAGCAGCACGGCGATCCGGTAGGCTGATTTGACCGAAGCTTCGTCGGCCCCAACGGTCATTAAATCTTCATCGGTAATCCAGGCTTCGGCAGGCCGTGTCCAATGAACCGTATCGACCCGGGTATTGGAGGGAGTGGCCGGCTCATACCTCCCGCTCCTGGGATTATAAACCTCTTTGGCGATTTCCGCGGGAACGGGTTCTTTGGGCGCTGCCGTGGACTTTTTGGCGGCCGAACAACTGGAAATGAGAGTCCATAGCACCGCGCTGACCAGCAGGAGCAGCTTATTCCCATTCAATGGTGGCCGGCGGTTTGGTGCTGATATCATAAACAACTCTGTTTATCCCTTTTACTTTATTTATTATTTCATTGGACGCTTCGGCCAGAAAATCATAGGGAAGCCTGCTCCATTCTGCCGTCATGCCGTCCATTGAATTCACTGCCCTCAGGGCCAGGGTATATTCATAGGTGCGTTCATCTCCCATTACCCCTACAGACCGCACCGGGAGCAGGATGGCCCCGGCCTGCCAAATCGAATCATAAAGATTGTATTTTTTAAGCAAGGTAATGTAGATTTCATCGGCTTTCTGCAACAAGCCGATTTTCTCCGGGGTAATGTCCCCGAGGATACGAATGGCCAGTCCGGGGCCCGGGAATGGATGACGGCCCAGGATGGCCTGGGGAATTCCGAGCTCGGCCCCGATCCGTCGCACCTCGTCTTTAAACAACATTCGAAGCGGTTCGAGCACCTTGAGATGGAGTTTTTCAGGAAGGCCGCCCACATTATGGTGCGATTTGATGGTTACCGCCGGCCCGTGAACGGAAATGGATTCAATGACATCCGGATAGATGGTGCCTTGGGCAAGCCATTTCACCCCGCTCAGAGCCCTGGCTTCCTCTTCAAAAACGTCTATGAAAGACTTCCCGATGATTTTACGTTTTGTCTCCGGGTCGCTGACCCCATGGAGCGCCTTTAAAAAATATCCGGACGCATCCACCCTTTTCACATTATACCCATGTTGGTGATAAAGCGTCATCACCTTTTCGGATTCTCCTTCCCGCATCAGACCATGGTCAATGTAAAATCCATGGAGCCTGGGGCCGATGGCGCGGTGTATGAGCGCCGCCGCCACGGTGCTGTCGACGCCTCCGGAGATGGCCATGAGTACATGATCTTCTCCCACCGTCCTGCGGATCATCCCCACCTGTTCCTCAATGAAGGCATTGGCCGTCCAATCCCCCTTCATCCCACTGATATTAAACAGGAAATTTTCCAGCATCCGTTTCCCCTGGAGGGAATGGGTGACCTCCGGATGATACTGAATGGCATAAACAGGCGCTCCGTAGTGATCTGACTTGAATGCCGCTACGCGAATGGAATCCGTGGAGGCCAGCAGTTTAAAATGCGGAGGGAGGTCTTGCACGGTATCCGCATGGGACATCCATACCTGAGACCCATCTTCTACCCCGGTGAAAAAGGGATCGTTAACGTCCAGGATTTGAAGTGAGGCTTTACCATATTCACGGTGGTCCGACTTGACCACGCTTCCTCCGAGGGAGTCGGCCAGAAGTTGCGCTCCGTAACAAACCGCCAGGACGGGCACCTTACCCAATAGAAGGTCGAGGGGGATCCGCAGGGCATTGGCATCCCTCACGGAAAAAGGACTGCCCGATAAGATCACCGCACGGGTGTGGTCGCCGGCCTGGTACTGGTGATAGGGCTTGATTTCACAAAAGATATTCAGTTCCCGGATGCGCCTGGCGATCAATTGGGTGTATTGGGAACCAAAATCCAGGATCAATACCTGCTCATGCATATTATTCTGCTAGCAGCCCCCTGCCCGCTTTTTGGATACGGTTGGATTCGGTCAGGTCTTTCATGATCCGGTCAAGCACCCCGTTGATAAAGTCTTTGCTCTTAGGGGTGGAATAAAGTTTGGAAAGCTCCACATACTCATTGATGGTGGCCTTGGTCGGAATCGTGTTGAAATACAGGAATTCGCAGACGGCCATTTTCAGCAGGATCATGTCGATGATCGCCACCCGTTCGGAATCCCAGTTTTTAAGGGTGGGTTTGATGATCGCTGCAAGTTCATCCTCTTGCTCAATGACCTTTTTCAGAAGGGTCTTGCCAAAGAGCAGGGTTTCTTCCTCCGTGACCATAAATTCCTTATAGAATTCTTCGGATGCCGGAAGGGCCTTAAGGGTTTTTTTGATGGCGCCGATGATCAGCGAATCATCGTCTTCCCAGTTGTACAACTGATCTTCAACGATTTCATTGAATAATTCGTTTTTCCGCAAAAAACGGTAGAGTTCCAGCAAGGTTTCGAGGTGATTCTTCTCGGCGAGGGATTTATCGGAATAAGCCTTATACCAATCGAGTTTGGCGAACTCGCTGTAGATTTTTTTAAAAACGTCTTCTTCCACCCATTTGTCAAATTCACCCTTGACAAAAAGTTTCTGAAGTTTTTTATTCTGCACCAGGTTCTGGATCAGCGGGTTCTCATAAAGGACGGCCTCAAAGTTTTTATCCTCCGTAGTGGGCAGGTATTTGTTCTGTATTTTATCCGCTACATTTTTGGCCTGTTCACAGATTTTCTGGATCAGGTATAACTGGAAAAGGTATAAATCAAAGGATTGCCGCAGGGACTGATCTAACATTTTCGGAAGATGGGCTTCCTGGATAAATGCATCCCGGTTTCTGGCAAACAGGATTTGCATCACTTTTACACGTAAATTTCTCCTACTAAGCATGGGTTGATGTCGTCACTTCTGAACGCACAAATATAGTTAAATATTGAATGTGAATTCCATGAAAAAGACCGCGCATTTTTCGGTCGGCGGGCAGGCCGTGGGGGTTTGTTATTTCATTTTTCTTTCCAGGGCTTCAGCCGAAGGCAGGTGACGGTAGTGCCATTTGTCGATCAGTTTACCCTCCTTCCAGAGAATCAGGCCCGGATTGGAGCGCATGATCGTTTTCAGCAGGATATCGTCCGCCTGATAAATGGGATACCGGGCGCCGGTTTGAGCGGCAAAATCCCGCATCTGCGAGTTGCCAAGACCTCCGGTGACCGCAAACACCTTCACTCCCTTGTCCAGGAACCCGTGTACCAAGGGATTGATCTGGTCCCTGAAAAGCGCCGCTTCTTCCGCATTGGCCGTGAAACTCGAAAGCGTGGATTCGCGGTGGACCACCTCTTTGATGACCCGGAACCTGAGGGTATCCGTACCCGTGATCACCAGGCTGTCCGAAAAAGCCGTATCTGAAACGCTGGTCTTCACTTCCTGTACCTGTCCATGCACTTTGTAGGCGCTGATCATGAGCGAATATCCTTTTTCATCAAGCAAGGCCTGTGTAATGTCTGAACCGCTGGTATCCAATATGATGTAATCACTGACCTTGGTCTTGGGGACCTTCGATTCCGCATAAACAAATTTGGTGTCCCAGTCCTCCTTGGGATATTTTTTGAATTCTTTCATGTAATCCCCATAGGAGATACGGGTAACCGCTTTGGTTTGTTTGTTCTTTAATTCGGCATATTCAATCTGGACCTGTTGGGCGGCTTCCAGTTCCGCCTTGCGGGTGGAGGCGATATCCGATCCGACCCGGAAAGCCCGGAAATCCCAAAGGGGCTCATTCACATAGGTGTTATAATGGCAAAATCCCCAGGAACCGAGTCCTGCGAGTACAATAAACAGGAATCGGGTGAAGGGGGTCCACAACTGATGTTCCAGCCGCGTCCAGACCAGAAAAACGATGGCCGGCAGCAAGAGGCCGAGGTCCTTCAGGAAAGAAACCTTGGGATCCAGTTTAAGAAAATCGCCGAAACAGCCGCAGTCCGAAACCCTCATTTGCAGGGGTTCGAAATCACCCCAGGCTTTGAATTCGAAAAAGTTTGCATTCGAAGGTACATAACCCGTCAGAAAGGTGAAGCCCGTGAGCAGGGTAAAGAACAGGAGGAGAAGGAAAAACACCCAGGCCGTCAGTTTGGGTTTGAAACCGATGATGAGGGCCACGCCGACCAGGATCTCCAGGATGATCATCAGGATGGAAATCGTTACGGCCGATTGGGCCATCCAGGGGAACACCGGGGCAATAAAACCCATCCAGGTGGGTTCAAAGGTTTGCTGAAAGGCCGCAAAATACTGTTCCATCTTAAAAGCCGTGCCCATCGGATCCACCGCTTTCACCATTCCGGAAAAAATAAACCAGACCCCGCAGAAATTCTGAAGGAAAGAAATCAGCCAGGATTTGGGCTGTTTTACTTTCTGGCTGATCAGGAAGGTCAGCAGCCCCCCGGCAACCGCGAAGGCAATGATCAGTGTACTTAAGGTCATGGCTTAAAAGTTAGGCGTATGGGATTCATGAAGCAGAATGAGGGCAAAAATAGCGTAATTCATGATGTCCATGTAATTGGCATCCACTCCTTCGGAAACGAGGCTGTCCGCTTCCCGGTCCTCTATTTCCTTTATGCGAACGATTTTCATCAGGATCAGGTCGGTCATGGAAGAAACACGCATGGACCTCCACACTTCGTCATAATCGTAATTTTTTGCTTCCATCAAACGGAAAACCTCCTCGGCACAGGCATCATAATAAGCCAGTACATTTTCCCGGGTGAGGTGGTCCGGGGATGCCCCTTCCCCCGACCGAAGCAACATCAGGGCCATCAGGCAATAGTTGACGATACCGATAAACTCGTTTTCAATGCTGTCCCCGATTTTTTGTTCTTTTTTGGTGTCGACCGACCGGATCCTGGCCGCTTTGATATATATCTGATCGGTGATGGAGGCGGGACGAAGCAGCCTCCAGGCGGTTCCATAATCCTTGTTTTTTTTAATAAACAACTGCCTGGCCTCCATGAGGACCTTCCTGTATTGCCTGGATGTATTGATCATGGTCGACAAAGATAAGGCGACCCGCAGTAAGCTTTTCCGGGAGAGCTTGCCCCCCGTTGGTAATCTTACAAGTCTCTCATTTTCAAGCTTCCCTGCAGGGACCGGCTTCATGCGGCTGCCGGGGGAGCCTCCCACCTTTCGTGTCTCACCGGTACTCCGCACGGTGGATGGAAGGTCAGAGATAAATTTTCAAGAATAAATGAACCGAAAGTGCTATTTTTGCACCCTAAAATTTAAAAGATGAACCCGATTCAATTCGTGCAGGAGCAGTTGCTGAAAGACCGTTCGAGTGAGACTGTTAAGCCTGGAGACAATGTGAACATCAGTTATAAAATCATTGAAGGGGATAAAGAACGCATCCAGAATTTCAAGGGGGACGTGATCAAAATTACTGGTTCGGGAAGAACAAAAACCATCTGCATCCGTAAAATC
This sequence comes from Bacteroidota bacterium, assembly GCA_029557915.1. Taxonomy (GTDB): domain Bacteria; phylum Bacteroidota; class Bacteroidia; order Chitinophagales; family Saprospiraceae; genus JADJLQ01. The sequence continues at coordinate 61,097 of JAKQHS010000031.1, forward strand.
TCCAATGGGGTCGGGGTAGAGCGTATTTTCCCCCTGAATTCACCCAGCATAGTGGACATCACCCTGCTGAAAAAGGGAAAAGTAAGAAGATCCAAATTGTATTACCTGCGTGCGCTCTCCGGCAAAAAAGCACGGATTAAGGAAAAAAAGCAGGCCTTGGCCCCCAAGGTTGAAGTAGATGCGCCCCAGGCCTAAGCGGGCTCCCTCATACACATTTTTATTTTCCGATGACCAGTTTACGGCTGGTTACAAGATTTTGTGTCCGGATCTGAAGCAGGTAAATTCCCGCTCCAAGTTTTGAAAGCGGCACAATGAACCTGTTCTTGATCTGCAGGTTCAAGGGCATCGTATAGACTGACCTGCCGGCCAGGTCGACAAGATCCAGCCTACCCTCACCCCCTTTATGGTTCTGAAGGTTAAACTCCACCCTTATTTCTTCTTTTGAAGGATTTGGATAGACCTTGAATCCCGAATACCAGTCTTCCTGCTTCGTCGAAGTAATCACACAGGCCGGGCCCTCATTCACCATGCTGATGGTCAGAAAATTGGAGGACAATGAAAAACAATCGTCCGAAATGGAAACGCCGGGGATCAAGGTGAGGCCTGGAGTCACCAGCAGTCGTCCCGTGTAAATCGAAGAATATAACCTGTAGGTGCCGGTATCCTCCTGATCAAAGATCATGGAATGGACAGAGGAAATTCGCAAAATTTTGGAAGTTGAATCCAGCAGGATATAGGCCGTCTTGAATCCGACGGAATCCGAAGTGGACAACCGGACCGTATCCCCCCTGTCATCGGTTTTACAAAAGGAGAGCACGGTATCCAGAGTGCTGGACTGGATCCGGTGCGGCGGTGGAACGGTCTTGCGTATAGTCACAAAATTATCGGACAGGTCAAAACATTGGTTGGAATAAACGGCCTGCAAGGCGTTTTGGTTGACCGTGGCCTGGAAAACCCCCTTATAGGCAACCCCATACACCCGGCTGGTGGTATTGATCACCCCGCTGCCAAAATTGATCTGATCGGATGAACTAAAACCTTCGATGATGTTTTTGTCATCGGTGATGACGTACAGGTAGCTCAGGGATTTTGCATTCTGAGGAATGATCCGGATGATATCGAGATCGAGGTTGGCCGGGCATACAAAAGCAAGGTCCGAACCTTCGGATGAAGTGAGGACTCCCCCGTCGATCGTACCAATGGTGACCAGGACAAAATTGGAACTGAAGGAAAAACAGCCGGTGGAAAATTCTGAAAAGTCCAGCAAATCTCCCGGTTTAAGGGATCGTTCGCCGATGAAAGATACTCCATAAATATAATACTGTCCTTCCGCAAATCCGCCAAAATTGAATTTGAAGGCGGTGTCGATGGACAAGACCACCAGATTGCTGTCCGTCAGCACTAAATTATATGCGTTTTGGGATACGCTGACATTCCGCACTTCCAGGATCCTGGATTGGGTGTCAGAAGGACAAAACAATTCTTTATTACTCCCGTCGAGAAGCCGTACCCCCCCACCCCTGGGGGCATCGCGGAGGACCCTTATAAAATTGCTGGACACATTAAAACACCCATCTGAGAAGGCAGAAACAAACAGGTTACTGGCTTTGGCGATCACGATATTGCCGGTATAGGCCACCCCATATATACGCATGGAAGTCAGGGTACTGGAAGCAATTTTCAGCGTATCATTGATAATAAAATCCAGCACCGTTCCGGTTTCCGAGGTGAGTACATATTGGTAGGGTGAATTGCTGGCACCGGTATTAACCAGTGGGACCGTCCTTGCAAGGTTATCCCCGGGACAGACAAAATAGCTTGTCGAGCCATCTGCAAGCCTAACGGTGCCTCCTTTGGCAACATCCTGCAATACGGTAATAAAGTTGGAGGTTACGGAGTAACAGTCGGTACTCAGGTCCCCATTAAAAACGGAATCCACACCAATTCTCAGCGTGCCCGTGTAAGAGATACCGTAAACCCTGCTCTGACCTAAAGGAAACCTTTCAAAATCAATAAACCCGCCACCGGTAGTCAGGGCAAGGACTTTATTGCCTGCCCCGACGGCTACTACCGCGTAACTGTTTGGACTTTGGCCGAATCCATTGAAAGTAAAACGGTCAGGAAGATTATCCCCCGGGCAGGCGAATAGCAAGGTTTTCTGGCCTTCGGCCAGGATGCTCCCTGCAAAGGGTTCAACCAGGCGTACTTCGAATTCATTCAGAGCCAGGGCATAACAGTCCGAACTGAATTTCGTCACTCCTCCCCTGGATACCGTATCCCCCGGCTTCACCAGAAGTTGCCCTGAATATTGCAAAACCATGATGTCATAGGTCCCTTCCGGGTTGTTATCCAGGTCAATCGTCAGCCCAGGAGCCACCTGTCTGCATACCTGATTCTGATCCACCAAGAGGGTGGCTACAAAGGGTGACTCGCCATCCTCCACACCTACCGTGTAGAGATCCGGACTGCCATCCTTCGGGCAAAAAACAGATTGGCTGGTAAGGCTGACCAGTGAACCGACCGTCAGGGTATCCACCGCAAAACTTGCAGGCACACCCCCCGTATTAAAACAGCCCGTGGCCAGGGTCTTATCGGTCAGCCTGGAAACGTTTTTCTGAATGGTTACACTCCCGGTATAGGTCATGGCATAAACTCTGTAGTTTCCGATCGAAAGTTGATCTATCGGAAACCAAAGGGTGGAAAAGGTGTCCAAAATGAGGCCATTGAAGAAAGTCAATACAAAAATCTGTTTGGAAACGGATGAACCTACCGTTTTGAGCCGGATCGTATCCAGGGTGGAGTTTGAACCACAGATGTTGGTATCTACCCGGCCATTGCTAAACATGACGTCCAGGCTCCTGGGGACATCTCTGAAAACGGGGATCAGGTTTTCAGATAATCGGGCACACCCTGAAACCGCTCTGATCGTGCTGACGTCGTTTCCAATATTGAAGGCAATAGAATCTGAATAAAGGATGCCCCAGACCCGGAAACCGGCAGGGAGCGCACCATCAAAATTAAAAACCGGGGAGGTTTGAACCCGGATGATGTTGTCCGCACCGTCTGCGAGGATAAAGGCATATTTGTTTTGGGAGGTATCTGATTTTAAAAAAACAAACTCATCCGGTTTTCCATCGCCGGGACAGGCATAGAGCACTTGCTCAAGGGTCGAAACCGAAATCGTGTGCGGCAAACATTGAGCCCAGGCACGGTACCCTTGCAGGAGGAATGTCAGGGCAAGCAAGCCTAAACTGAATTTTCCGGGGAAAATGATTGGTGCTGATTTTTTCATCTTTGATTCAATTTGTTTTGAATCAATTAATTAGTACTTAATCCTTAACGTATGACCATAGCATAAATCGTACCATATCCATAAAAAAAACCCCGGGAATAATATCCCCGGGGTTCGAAACATCAAAAGGCAAATAAAATGATAATATCTTTTCTTAACGAATTACAGTCATTTTGACTCTATCAAATATATAACCATTTTTGAAAATAATGAAATACAATCCCGGTGTTAAGGAAGTGACGTCAAATACAACTTTCTCATTATCAATATCTTCTGAAGATAAATTAATTTTTTTACCCAACTGCCCGGTCACCGAAATCAGGTGAAGCTCGGGTTTTCCTGACTTCAGGTAATCTCCCTTCAGGCTTAGAGTGACCCTTTGGAGAGCCGGATTTGGAAATATTGATAAAAATACCTGGTTCCCGGACTGAATACCGGAAGTCTTGCAGCCCGGACCCGAATTTACTTTATTCAGAAGTATAAAATTATCGCTCAAATCGTAACAGCCGGTGGACAATGCGGTAGCCGTGACATCATCATTCCTGAATACCGATAAGATCCCTCCATAAGCAACCCCGTAAATCCTGCTGGTACCCGGATCGGCGCCATTAAAATCAAATTCGGGACCATCTTTTTCTACGATGGCCTGCAGCCGGTTGTTCAGATCGGTGACCAGGTAAGCGTACTTTAGTCCCTGGACTCCGGTATGACTGAAAAACAAGGTATCCGGGGCCAGGTCTTCCACGCAGATGGTCACCACGGTGTCTCCACCTGCCAAACTGATCCGGCCGGCATCCGCGGTGGACTTATAGACGGTGATGAATTGTCCGGAAACATCAAAACATCCGGAGCTCAGGTCTGGTCCATCCAACTTCTTTCCAAACAATTGAAGGTTTCCAGAGTAGGAAATCCCATAGATCCTGCACAGTCCAAGACTGAAGGTATCCAGGTCAAACGAAGAATTGGAACTCCAGGCCAAAATGCTGTCCGCCTCGTCGGTGATTACATAGGCATAAGGCAAGGGTACCGCACCCTGCTCCTCTACGGTGATAAAATCCGGCTGCCCATCCTGGGGACAGAGAAAAAATTCAGTCTGACCACCACTCGTAGTTAGGGTTCCCGCTTCAGGTGCATATTTATAAATGATCACTTCATTCGAAGTAACCGAAAAACAACTGTCGGTAAGCCGGGCGGACGAAACCCGGTCCCCGGCTTTGACCAGGAGGGATCCCCGGTAAGCCACTCCGAATACCCTGGTGGTTCCGGCTGGCAAATGGACATCGATGATTCTGCCATCCATTGAAATGTACTTCACGGTATCGGATTGGATTCCCAGGTAGGCATATTTTGCGCCTGGGGTCGCTCCGTTGCTGGTAAGCAAAACCGTATCGGGTTGGCTATCATCCGTACAGTAATACAGCACATTTTCACCGGTCGGGGTACGCAGGGTCCCTGCGGACAATTCATCAGAACTGATTTGGATAGCATTTTCACTATACTGAAAACAGCCCGAAGCAAAGGGCACCGCGGTCATATCATCCCCCGCCTTGGCCAAAACAGAACCCAGGTAACTCACCCCGTAGATTCTGTACCGGCCGCTGTTAAGGCTCTCCAGATCAAGTTCCGAGGCGTTCAGGTCAATAATCTGGTTCTGTTCATTGGTCAGGATATACTGATATTCGATCAAGGAAGTGGATGTACTCTTCAAAGCCGGCCGGTCGGGCCAGCCGTCTTTAAAACATATGGTATAGCTGGTGTCCCCGGAAACCAGGGAAACCCTGCCCCCCTGCGGATTTTCCTTAAGCACCTTGATGACGTTGGTACTCAGGGCGGCGCACCCTGAGGCTAACGTTTGCTGGGAAAGCAACTGGCCCGGTTGCAACAACAATTGTCCCGAATAGGACAGCCCTCGGATCCGGGAGGCCCCCGAATTCAGGTTTGCGGCGCGAAGGGTATCGGAATCCAGCAGATGCAATACGGAATCCCGGAGGTCTGTGACAAAAAACACATGAGGGGTCCCCGGCATTGCATTTGTGCCCAATACAGTGGTGGACAGGGTATCCCCGGCGCACCAGGTCAGGCTGTCCTGCCCATTTTCCAGACTGATGTCGGCGGCTTCCACTTCTTCAATCATGAGGCCGAGGTATTGATCTGACAATTGACTGCAACCGGAAGACAAGTTCATGGGATCAAGGACTTGACCGGTTTCTGCCAGCAGGTCACCCGAATAAGACAAGCTATAAATGCGGTAATTCCCGTTCGCGAGAGAATCCAGGTTTAGATCGAGGCTATCAACGATTCGAACCAGTTTATCGTTTGCATCCGTAAGCAGCAGGGCCGAGTTTAAGCTGGAACGGCTGGTAAAATTCAGAAAAGCCACTAGATTGCCGGAAGAGGAAGCACAGAAAAATTTTGTCGTGGTTGAATCCGAAAAAGTCAGCAAACCGGGTAAAGGCACATCGGTAACCACGGTGAGAGAGGAATCCGAATAATCATAACAGTCGTCGGATGGTGCGCCGTGCAGAGAATCTCCGATGGCGAGGATGAGGTTGCCGGTATAGGAAAGGAAATAAATTTTCCATTCGCCTGCGGGGAGTTTATTAAAATCGTATGAGGATGAGCTGGTCCAGTCGTAGACCCGGCCTGCAGTATCCACAATTACCCAGGCTCCATGTGCCCCTAAAGCACCGGTCACTTCGAGGCTAAGGCTGTCAGGAACCCCGTCCTTGCATAGAATCTGAAGACCGGCATCGGATTTAAACGCGATTTGTCCGCCATCCGGCAAGGCTTTGGTGATCTGAAGAAAATTTTCGGTGACGGCGTAACAATCGTCCGTCCAGATAAAATCGTGAATATCCTTCCCGGAATATCCATCATTCAATTGGCCTGTAAAGGTCAAACCCCAAACCCTGCAAATGCCCGCAATCAGTGCATCTCCCGGAATGGACGCCGAATCACTCAGGGCAATCACCTGATTAAGGGTATCTGTAAAGATGTAATGTTCATAACCGGCTGAATTGTTGGACAGGTCCAGGGAAAGGGGCTGTGCCTTTGTGCTGGCGGCACAGATAAAGCCCTGGGAGTCCTGGCTGGCAAACAGGATATTCCCTCCCCTGGGCAGGTCCCTGACCAGCAACTGAAAATCTGAACTCAACTCATAACAACCGGTGGACAAAGCGGCGTCGATGGAATTTCCTTCCAAGCCCAGAAACCGCCCGGTATACGCGAGGACATAAATTTTGCAGGAGTCACATTCCAGTTGGTCCGCGTCCAGTTCGGGCCTGTCGGAGGTTTTCACAATGATCCCTTTTTCATCAGCCACCAGGTATTTTATTTTGCTCCTGCTGCCAAAAACCGCCTCGGTTTTCACGGAATCGGCTTTAAGGTCCGGGGCGCATACAAAAAGAGGACCTGTTCCAGGCTGGTTGATGACCGGGGCTACCGGATATTCCTTGATCACCAGCACGTAGTTGGTGGAACGTTCGTAACAATAATCGGTGATCCGGGCGTCCAGGATATGTTTGCCAAGGACCCAGCCCAGCGCCCCTTTAAAAGAATAACCGTATACATGATATTCGGATCCCGGCAAATTTTCAAAATCCACCACTCCCGTGAGGGTAGTCCCGATGATGGTATCGTTTTGATCCGTGATGACATAAATGAAAGGGGTCCCGCCTGTAAACGGTCTGAAGCCGACCAGGTCCGGTTTGCCGTCAGGACAGGCATATACCGTGGTATCGCCGGAAAGTGTAAAAAAAGCGCGCCCTTCAATACATTGGGCCTGCGCAGAATGGGCAATGGCAATAAAAAGGCAATACAATACAGCCTGGTGTACGGTTTTCATAATTAGTGCTTGGTTTTTTAAATCGTAAAATTCACATCCGGTGCATAGAAGCTGGACTCCTGGCTTAGAATAACATATCCGCCCCAAAATAATATCATGCTATGGATACATTTAGTTAAGGACCAAACATATTAAATTCACACATATATTACTTTCAGGGCCCCCTGGGTTCGTTGGCACGGCAGATCAAATCAACACTTGACGGCCTGGACGTGTAAGGGGTCTGAATCTCCACTTTTGCAAACCGGCTGACGGCATTCCAGTATCTTTGCGCGTACATATGATGTCCCTTCGTATCCTGATTTTTTTATGTATCCTGGCCGGTATTGACCTGTATAGTTTTCAATGGCTCAGAACCCTCAGCCAGGGTTGGTCGCCTGTATGGCGGGGCTCGGCTTATACGATATTCTGGTTCGGCACACTGGTCACCGTCACCCTTTTCGTGTTTTATTTCACCGGACAAACGGATAAAATCCCTCACGTAGTCCTGATTTATCTGAGGGCCATTGCATTCATCAGTTATTTTTCCAAATTCATCAGCATTCCCATCGTGCTGATGGATGATATCCGGCGGGGAGCAGGCCTCCTGGTACAATGGTTTAAGCCGGATTATCAGTTCAACGCCTCCCGGTCCCGTTTTCTATCGACTTTCAGTGCGGTATTGGCCGGACTGCCCTTTGTCACACTCATGTACGGAATGGCCCGCAATGCCTACCGGTATCGCCTCCACCGGCATAAGATCCCGGTATCCGGCCTGCCTCCTGAACTGGAAGGTTTAAAAATCGTTCAGATATCGGACATCCATTCGGGCAGTTTTACCGCAAAAGACCCGATCAAAAAGAGCCTCGATATGATCCGGGAACTGGATCCCGACTTGCTTTTTTTTACCGGCGACATGGTTAATTACCGGGCGGATGAAGTTGAACCATTTATCGACATTTTTGCCGGGATGAAAGGCAGGTATGGCAGCTTTTCCATCCTGGGCAACCATGATTACGGGGATTACGTCCAATGGACCGATGCCCAGGCCAAACAGGACAACATGGAAAGCCTGAAATCCAACCATGAAAAAATCGGATGGAAACTTCTGCTCAATGAACATCAGGTCATTGAAATTAAAGGGCACCCTATCAGTATTATCGGCGTGGAAAATTTTTCCGCATCCCGTCGTTTCTCCAAATACGGCAACCTGGCCAAAGCTTATGAAGGGGTCCCTGGCCACAGCCTTCAATTTTTGTTGTCGCACGACCCAAGCCATTGGGACCACGAAGTGAATTCCAGGTACCCCGACATTCATCTAACCTGTTCGGGACATACCCATGGATTTCAGTTTGGTGTGGAGATCCCGGGATATTTCCGGTGGAGCCCAAGTCAATATGTATACCATCAGTGGGCCGGTTTGTATCAGAAAGGAAAGCAGTTTCTTTATGTCAACCGGGGTTTTGGTTTCCTGGGTTACCCAGGCCGGGTGGGCATCCTTCCGGAGATCACCTTGCTGGAACTGACGGCGGCGATATAACCGGAACCGGTTGACCTTTAAGCACGATGCATATAAATTTGCTCCCGGTTAATGGAAAAGAGAATATGAGAATATTGCTGTTGGGGGTATGGTTTGGGGTGATTTTGGGGTGCAAGTCCGAGCCTCCCCTATTTGATAAAAACAAGGTAAAAGGAACCTGGATCGTGACGGAAGCATCCAGGAACAACAGGATCACCCAGACTGTCAACGGCGCAGTTTTCAAGATTTCGGACACCGAGCTCACTCACAATCTATATGGATCGGATTCATCTTATGCGATCCAATGGAGCAGGGAAGCCATTGTGACCGGACAAGCCGCCTATATGGTGGAAACTGCCCAGGATTCACTTTTGGTATTGGCCACCATCCTGCACAATTTTCCATTTCGCCTTTCTCTGAAGAAAACCACGCCTCCGCAGACGGAGGAATAAGGACTTTGTTTCCCGGGAAAGTGGTCCCGGTTGGGATTAAAATATGGGCTCCATCCAATCCATTTGTCCCCCCTTCAGCAACCAGAATACGATGGAGATAAGGAGCGGGACCAGGATGCTGATCCACAAAACGGGATAATACCAGGATGGCATATTCCCGTATTCCATCCGGTCGGACAACCAGGAAATGATAAGTATGGCAAGGGCTATGATTCCGATTCCGGCGCTTAAAAGAAGGGCCGTGTAGTCATGGACCATCCAGACCAGTGTATAAAAAACCGCCTGGACCAGCAGCGTAATGATTATTTTATCCCTGTGCTTTTTCACCCGTGGCGTGATTAAAAACTCCTTCTGTCAGCTTCCAAATATACCCGGGCCCGGCCGTCCAGAGGCCATGGTTTTCCAGGGTCCAGGGATACCGGATATATTATGAAAAACAGGCATAGAAGGGCTGGCTAAAATCGCAAAATATAAAATATTTATAGTTTTGCAGGCTAATAATCAAGTGGGACCGAATCAGTATGGGTAAAAAATTGTTGATTGTAGAATCACCGGCCAAAGCCAAAACCATTGAGAAATTCCTGGGTGAAGACTACCAGGTAAAATCCAGTTTTGGCCATGTCCGGGATCTGGAGAAAGGGAAAAAAGGCATTGATATCGAGAATAATTTTCAGCCCAATTATATCGTCAGCCCGGAAAAACAAAAAGTCGTCAGGGAGTTAAAGGACACCGCAAGGAAAGCCGAAGAAGTCTGGCTGGCGACGGACGAAGACCGCGAAGGCGAAGCCATAGCCTGGCATCTTTGCGAAGTACTCGGGCTCGATCCTAAAATCACCAAACGGATTGTCTTCCATGAAATCACCAAACCGGCCATTCAGGAGGCGGTCCTTCGCCCTCGCCTCTTGGATCTTGACCTGGTCAATGCGCAGCAGGCAAGAAGAGTGCTGGACCGCCTGGTTGGTTTCGAATTGTCTGAACTCCTCTGGCGTAAGATCAAGAACAACCTGTCTGCAGGCCGGGTGCAATCGGTCGCGGTCCGGCTGATTGTCGAAAGGGAAAGAGAGATCCGGAATTTCGTAGCCGTCCCTTTCTTCAAAGTCAGCGCCCTTTTCAGGATCCAGGATGCGGAAGGCAGGGTGTATACGCTGAAAGCCGAACGGCCCGAACGATTTGACGATAAAAAGGACGCCCGCAGCTTCCTGGACGCCTGTATCACCGGGCGGTTCAGCATTCAGTCCATTGACATTAAACCGTTGCGGAGAAAGCCGGCGGCCCCCTTTACTACTTCCACCCTGCAGCAGGAGGCCAGCCGGAAACTCGGGTTTTCCGTCAGCCGCACCATGGTGACCGCCCAACGCCTTTACGAACAAGGCTACATCACCTACATGCGTACCGATTCCACCGCTTTGAGCAATGTCGCTGTCCAGCAAATCACTGAAGAAATCGAGCGGGCTTATGGGAAACATTATGTGGAAACCAGGATTTACAAAAGCAAAGCCGCCAATGCCCAGGAGGCGCATGAAGCCATTCGTCCTTCGTACATCAACCGGCTGGAGGTATCCCCTATTCGCGATGAGCAGCGCTTGTACGAATTGATCTGGAAACGCACCATCGCATCCCAGATGGCGGATGCCGAACTGGAGAAAACCATCGTGAAAATCGGAATATCCACCCTGCCCGGGGAATACCTCCAGGCTGAAGGGGAAATTCTCAAGTTCGACGGTTTTCTGAAAGTTTACCTGGAATCCAGCGATGAAGAAGAGGACGGACATGATGAATCCATTTTGCCTCCCCTGCATATCGGCCAGGTCCTGGACCTTAGAAAAATGGAAGCGGTGCAACGCTTCACCAGGCCCCCTTCCAGGTACACGGAAGCAAGCCTAGTAAAAAAACTGGAAGAACTCGGGATCGGAAGGCCGTCCACCTACGCCCCCACCATATCCAAAATTATGGAAACCGGCCGGGGTTATGTGGTGAAAGAACAACGGGAAGGGATCGAGAGAAAGTTCGAAATCCTTACCCTGGAAAACGGCCAGATCCGGGAATCCATGGATTCGGAAATCACCGGGGCTTCTAAAAACAACCTGTTCCCCACTGACATGGGCATGCTGGTCGTGGATTTCCTCACTAAAAATTTTGAGGATATCATGACCTACGGGTTCACGGCCGAAATTGAAAAACAATTTGACATCATTGCGGAAGGGAATATGGAATGGCATCAGATGATCCAAGCTTTTTACCGGCCATTCCATCAAAAACTGGAAGACACCCTGCAGAATACGGGTCGCGAAAGCGGGAAACGGATCCTGGGTTCGGATCCCAAAACCGGACGGGCGGTATTTGTCAGAATGTCCCGTTATGGCCCGGTGGTGCAGATCGGTGACACGGAGGAATTGAAAGAGGATGAAAAACCCGAATTCGCCAACCTCAAGCCGGGGCAGTCCATGGAAAACATTTCCTACGAAGATGCCATGGAATTGTTCAAACTGCCGCGTTCCCTGGGCGAATACCAGGGCAAGGAAGTGATCATTGGTCAAGGCCGGTTTGGCCCCTATGTAAAGTATGACGAAGGATTCATTTCCATTCCCCGGCCCGAAGACCCGCTTGCGGTAAGCCTGGACCGGGCCATTGAGCTGATCGAGGCCAAACGGGCCGAACTTGCGCCATTGGCTTATTATAAAGAAAAACCCATCACCAAAGGCAAAGGCCGATTTGGCCCTTTTGTGAAATGGAACGAGCTCTTTGTCAATGTGCCTGCGAAATACAATTTCGATAACCTTGACCCGAAAACAGCCATTGACCTGGTCAAGGCCAAAGAGGAAAAAGAGGCCAGTAAATACCTCAGCCGGTGGGAAGAAGAAAACCTAAGCGTCCAGAACGGCCGATGGGGTCCGGTAATTTATTACGGGAAAAAACATTATAATTTTCCGAAGAATCCGGATGGAAAGAGGATTACTCCGGAAGAGGCAGCGGCCTACAGCCTGGAACAGGTCAAGTCCCTGATCCTTGCCTCCGATCCCCAGGCCTTTGAAAAGAAAGGAAAGCGTAAAACAACCGGAAAGGCAAAAAGTACGCGCACCCCTTCAAAAAAGCCGGCAGCTAAAAAACCGGCAAAAGCCAGGGCCATATCCTGAACCCGGCGGAAATCAATTGGTTTTTACCGGCTTTTTACCAATACGGGACAGGCGCATCTGGATATGATTGTCCCGGTACTTCTCCGTCCCGATGAGGATGAGCATATCGCTGTTGAATTTGGACTGCCATTCGCTCTTCTTTTCTTTCGAATCGTCCGGGGTCATTTCGAGAAAACCGAGATTGTCGATGGTAAAATTGCCCTTTGAGGTAATCTTATGGTACATCCCTTTTTCATATTTCCCGTTGGGAAAAAACTGCATCCAGAATCCTTGCATTTCTTCGGCGGTGATGTTCTTGGGACCTTCGATCCCACCGTCAAATTTCCACATTTGGGTGCATAGATCCTTGATCAAAATCGTGTCAAAACGGCTGTATTTGTTCCGGGCCATCGCGTCGGGTTTTGTAAAACTGGATACCATGGGCGTATCCGAACGGACCGCATTGGCGGATACCGGCATCTCGTTGATCCCGGCCGTATCTTTCTGTGAAAAAACATCGCCCGTGGGGTCGGCATTATTCTTACAGGCTGCGGCTGCCAGCCCGGCGAATAAAATAAAAATGCCAAATTTGCTAAACGACATAGTCAGGTATTGAGGCTGCAAAAATATGCCATTCCCGATCGAGAGAAAAATAAAATCCATCCTGGAGACCCACCCACTGATTGCGCGGGGCGACCGGATCCTCGTAGCGGTCAGCGGCGGGATGGATTCCATGTGCCTGATATCCCTGCTCCAAGCGCTCGATCTGGACCTTGCCGCCGGACACGTCAACTTTAAACTCCGGGGTGGAGAATCCGACCTGGATGAAGCCCTGGTCCGTGCCCACTGTTCCACTCTCGGCCTGCCTGTACACAGTGTTTCTTTTGACACCCGGGCTGAGGCGCAGAAATCAGGGAAAGGGATCCAGGAAACGGCCCGGGATCTCCGCTATGACTGGTTGAGCGAAATAGCCGACCAGTACGGGTATCATAAAATTGCCACGGCCCATCACCAGGACGACCAGGCCGAAACCCTGATCTTCAACCTGGTCCGGGGATCCGGTCTCCGCGGAGCCGGAGGAATTCCTATCATGCAGGGCAGGATCATCCGACCTCTCCTGGCCGTCTCTAAAAAAGAGATCAGGGAATACATTTCCCTCCGGGGCATTCCTTACCGGGAAGATCTATCGAATCTCAAAACCGATTATACCCGGAATAAAATCAGACACCAGATCATCCCTTTGCTGGAACAAATAAATCCCAGGGCTTCGGCCCACCTCGCGGCATTTTCAGAACGAGTGCAGCAATACCTGCCTGTTTATACCCTGTGGAAAAACCAAATGTCCCGATTGCACCTTACCAGGTCTGGAAGAAAAGTGGTTCTTTCCATCCCTGAGCCGGCGGATCCCGCTTTATTGTTTGTTTTACTTGAAGATTACGGTTTTAACTCCAGCCAATGCAGCAATATCGCAATGGCCCTTCGCGAAGGCCACAAGGGCAACCGCTTTTATTCTGAACGGTTTGAACTCATGACCATCGGACAAATGGCAGAACTTTATGAAGTCAGCCAGCCCCCAACGACCGTGGATATTGAAATCCCCGGCCTGCCCTTTGAAACCCGCCTGGACGACCGTCATATTGAGATATTCACCTGCCCGGCCGGGGAGGGTCCGAAGTCCTTTGCCCAGGCAGATCTTTCCTCTGTCCGGTTTCCACTCCGACTCCGGACCTGGAAGGCCGGGGACCGCTTTGCACCCTCGGGCATGGAGGGTAAAACAAAAAAGCTCCAGGATTTCCTGACCGATATGAAGGTCAGTGGATTAGAAAAAAAACAAGCCCTGGTCCTCTGTGATGCTGACCGGATCATCTGGGTCTGGCCCGGCAACCGGATCAGCGAATGGGTAAAATGCAAGGAACAATCAACGGTATGCCTGGGCATTCGGTGCGGACCTTAATAGGTGTTTGCTTTCCCTCCCCTGTCTTCACATTACCGGTCGAATTCCAGCCTCTGAATTACCGGTCGAATTCCAGCCTCTGAACTGTTTTCACGGGATTAAAAACTCCCCGATTATAAGCGAGGTTGCCGTTGACCCAGGTGGCCAGGATTTCTCCCCTCAACTGGTAATTTTCAAGGGGAGACCAACCGCATTTGTACAAAATATTTTCACGGGTGACCAGGACTCTTTCGTCCGGATTGACCAGGACCAGGTCGGCGTGATAGCCTTCCCGTATGAATCCCCGGTCTTTGACCTTGAAACAGATCGCAGGATGATGACACATTTTGGTCACGATTTCCTCCAGGGGGATCTCTCCCTCGTGATGCAGGGTCAGCATGATTTGCAGGGAATGCTGGACCAGGGGCAGGCCGCTTGCGGATTGAAGGTAACTGCCGGTTTTTTCAGAAAGGGTATGCGGGGCATGATCCGTAGCCACCACATCCAGCCGGCCATCCCGAAGGGCTTTCCGGAGCGCTTCGCGGTGACGGGCATGTTTGATGGAAGGATTACATTTTATTTTGTTGTGCAGGCTGGCATATTGAGCGCTGTCAAAGAAAAGGTGGTGCACACAAACCTCCGCAGTGATTTTTTTTTGCTCCAGGGGAAGGTCGTTGTTGAACAGGGCCAGCTCATCCAGGGTCGAGATGTGGAGAATATGCAGCCTGCTTCCGTATTGCTGCGCCAGGTTCACCGCTTTGCTGCTGGATGCCAGGCATCCTTCCGCACTGCGGATAAATTCATGCGCCGAGGCCGGGATCTCATCACAAAATTTGACCCGGTATTCTTCCTGCTTTTGACGGAACATGGTTTCGTCCTCGCAATGGGTGGCGATCAGGGTTGGCGATTCGCGGAAAATCCCTTCCAGGGCACGGTCATCCGCGACAAGCAGGTCTCCGGTGCTCGATCCCATGAAAATTTTAATCCCGCATACCCGCTTGGGATCCACCTGTTTGATTTCTTCCAGGTTTTGATCGGTGGCTCCCAGGTAAAAGGAATAATTGCTGAAGGCCTGCTCTGATGCAATGCCATATTTTTTTTCCAGTACTTCTCGTGTGGTGGCGTGAGGCACGGTATTGGGCATTTCCATAAAACTGGTGACCCCTCCGGCCAAGCCGGCTCTTGATTCGGAGGCGATATCTGCCTTGTGGGTCAGGCCGGGCTCCCTGAAATGGACCTGGTCATCGATGATCCCGGGCATCAGGACCATGCCCCCGGCATCTATTTCTTCGGCCGCCAAATGTTTACGTTCCGGTCCGATATGCTCAATCCTGCCCGCGGAGATCAACACGTCCTGCTCCTGGATCTTTCCTTCGTTGACCAGCCGGGCATTGTGGATCAGGGTTAACTTGGCCATACATTCAAATTAAAACGAAAAATATCTACTTTTGGCCATTTCTGAATGGATTCAGCTTTCGATTCCTCACCGGTAGGCATTTTGGGCGGCGGCCAGTTGGGTAAAATGCTTGCCCAGGCCGGTGCGGACTGGAACCTGAATCTCCATGTGCTCGACCCCGCGGAAGATTGTCCCGCCGCTTGCTGTGCAAAACAAACCCTGGGCGATTTCAGGGACTATGAAACCGTTTTAAAGTTTGGGGCAGATAAAAAGATCATTACCATCGAAATAGAGGATGTCAACACAAAAGCCCTGGAAGTCCTTTCGGGCAAGGGTATCCGAATTTATCCCGGCCCGGAGGCCCTGGGGATCATTAAAGACAAAGGCAGCCAGAAGCAGTTTCTGCAATCCCAGGGCATACCTACTTCAGAATTCAGTTTAACCTCATCCAGGCAAGAGATTGAAAATCTGGTCAGGGAAAATAAATTACAGACGCCTTTTGTTCAGAAACTGAGGACTTCCGGCTATGATGGCCGGGGGGTGCTGATGGTAAACAGCCCCGCCGATTTAAACCTGCTCCTGGAGGGGCCCAGCCTGATTGAAGAAAAAATCCGGGTACAAACGGAAATAGCGGTTCTTGCCGCCCGCAACACCCATGGCGAGGTGGCCACTTATGAACCCGTTGAAATGAT
The DNA here is from genome assembly GCA_029557915.1 of Bacteroidota bacterium. Lineage (GTDB taxonomy): Bacteria > Bacteroidota > Bacteroidia > Chitinophagales > Saprospiraceae > JADJLQ01. Next base: position 77,317 of record JAKQHS010000031.1, read on the forward strand.
CTTTCATCCCGAGGCCAATTTATTGCTCTACCAGGAAAGCCCGGCAAGCATCAGCCCGGCTGCAGCTTCCAGGGCTAGGAAAATCGCCGCCGACTTGATCCATTCCATGAAAATTATTGGTCTGCTGGCCGTGGAATTCCTGATTGATGAAAACGATCAGGTTTTGGTCAACGAGGTGGCTCCCAGGCCTCACAACAGCGGCCATCACACCATTGAGGGCAATTTGACTTCCCAATATCACCAGCATCTCCGGTGTATCCTGGGCCTTCCGCTGGGCCTCACTCAAGTGACCGGACACACGGTCCTGATCAACTTATTGGGCGAACCGGGCTTCAGCGGTCCGGCCAAATACCAGGGCATCGATTCCTGCCTTGCTTTACCGGGGGTTTATGTGCATTTATACGGGAAAAAGGAGACCCGGCCCTGGAGAAAGTTGGGTCATGTGAATATCCTTGGCAAAACCAGGGAGGACGTGAAGGAAAAGGCCGACTGGGTCCGAAACCATCTCAAGGTGATCAGTTGATCCCTTACTTTTGTTAAACCTTTAATCCATATTGAAAATGAATAAGATACAGGTTAGCATCGTCATGGGATCGGATTCTGATTATGCGGTCATGAAAGAGGCAGCCCATATCCTGGAGTATTTCGGGATCGGTTTTGAAGTAGATATCGTGTCCGCCCACCGGACACCAAAATACCTGTTTGATTTTGCTACCTCGGCCCATACCCGGGGCATCCGGGTCATCATTGCGGGCGCGGGGGGTGCTGCTCATTTACCCGGTATGGTGGCTTCCTTATCCCCGCTTCCGGTCATAGGGGTACCGATCAAATCCAGCAATTCGATCGACGGATGGGATTCCATCTTGTCGATTCTTCAGATGCCCAACGGGGTCCCCGTCGCCACGGTAGCTTTAAACGCGGCAAAGAATGCCGGAATCCTGGCCGCCCAGATCCTGGCCGCAGGCAATATCCGGCTGCGGAAAAAAATAGAGATTTACAAACTGGAACTCAGCCAGGAGGTCGTTAAAAAAAGAAAAAAACTTAAAACCGGAAAATAAAAATCAGGCCGAAAACGAAGTGCCACACCCACAGGTGCTTTTAGCATTCGGATTGGTAAAGGTAAAGCCCCTGTTGTTCAACCCGTCCACCCAGTCTATCTGGATCCCGATCAGGTAAAGGGCATGGGCCTTATTCATCAGGATCTCCAGGCCCTGGGTCGAAAATCGCATATCGTCCTCCTGGCCCTGGTCAAATCCCAGCACATAGGAGAAACCGGAACAACCCCCACCTTTCACTCCGACCCGCAGGCCCAGGTCTTCCGGGATCTGTTGTTCTTCTCGAATGCGCTTCAACTGGCCGACTGCGCTATCGCTCAGGGTCAAGGGAAGGGTTTCGGTCTCGAGATCATTCATAATGCTCTGAATATTTTCATCCAAAATTAGTTCTTTTTAAACATGAACCAAAGGGCAATGGTTCAATCCGACTCCTAAAATCTGGCAATGCCCTCGCGGCCTGGCCTCCCTTGACCGGGCCGGGCCTTATTGGTATTATAATGTTAATTTTGCCCGCAAAATCCATACCCGGATGTTTTCAGGCAAGTTCTCCTCGATTTTAGTCCCTGCCGGTCTGTTTTTTATCGGGGCCGTGTTGCTTTTTATTTACCTGTTTTTGAAAAGGAACCTGGGCATTTATATCAGGGAAAGCCTGGACCGGGTACCTGGAAGCCAGTCCGGCCTGATCCTTAATGCTTATGAGCGGCTGGCCCTGCTTTGCGAACGCATCCAGCCCGGTCCCCTGGCCATGCGCCTCCAAACTCCCCAGCTCAACGCCCAGGCCCTCAGTCAGGCCATGATCGTTGCCATACAACAGGAGTTTGACCATAACATCAGCCAGCAAATCTATATTTCAGAAAAATTGTGGAACATCATCCTCCTGGCCCGGGACGAGGCGATCTATGAAATCATCCATACTGCCGGCGAACTTTCTCCCGAAACCGGGAGCGGAACCCTGACCCAGAAACTGATGGAACAGCGTCAAAACAGTTCACTGAATAAAGCTCTTCAAGCCATCCGAAATGAAGCCAAACTCCATGTCAAAGTTTAAATACATCCTGTTGGCAGGAGCCGGGATGCTCCTTGCACAATGCAAGACCTACGATCACTTGGCTATGGTCAGGGCAGACACCCTCCGCGTGTCATCGGCCGCTCCCGACAGCCAGGTCAGCAGGCTTATACTTCCTTACAAATCCGAGTTGGATGCAAAAATGAATGAGGTCATCGCTACCGCTCCGGAGTCCATGACCAAAGAACGACCGGAATCCACCTTGACCAACTGGGTGGTGGACGCCCTGTATAACCAGGCTTCAAAACTTTATACCGAAACCCCGGCATTTGCATTCCAGAATTACGGAGGAATAAGGATAAACAACCTGGGTAAAGGGGAGGTCTCCCTTTCTCAAATGTTTGAAATCATGCCTTTTGACAACCTGGTGGTCCTGCTTCAATTAAAAGGAACGGAAGTACAGAGGTTCCTGGACTATGTCGCCGAAGCCGGCGGCGCACCGGTTTCCTCCCAGGTCCGTTTCCGCATTGAAAACAAAAAAGCGACCGATATCAGGATCCAGGGAAAGGGTATTGACCCGGAAGGCCTTTACCATGTCGTTTTCCCCGATTACATCGCCAACGGGGGCGACAACCTCGAATTTTTAAAGGATAAGCCGAGAATTGAAAAAAACATCCTTATCCGTGATTTACTGACTGCGGAAGCCCGTGAAAAAGGAATCCTCCGGGCAAACCTCGATCAGCGCATAACCATAAAAAAATAATGAACATGAAACGAAGGGACTTTTTGCTGCAATCCGGGCTTGGGGGCGGCTGGCTGCTTGGCCAGGGAATTCCATGGAGGTCATGGGCGCCCGAAGAAAAAGTAAAGCTCACCATCCTGCATACCAATGATGTTCACAGCCGGATCGATCCATTTCCGATGGACGGAAGCCGTCTACAGGGCATGGGAGGGGCTGCCGCGAGGGCTGCCATGATCAAAAAGATCAGAGCGGAGGAAAAAAACGTGCTGTTGCTGGACTCGGGGGATATCTTCCAGGGGACGCCCTATTTCAACCTGTACAAGGGGGAAATCGAGATGAAAACCATGACGGCCATGGGATATGATGCCGCCACCATGGGCAACCACGATTTTGACGGGGGCCTTGAAATGCTGAAAACCCAACTCCCTCATGCCCGCTTCCCCCTTGTGGTTTCAAACTATGATTTCAGGGACACCCCGATGGAAGGCCAGGTCAAAGACTATTTTGTCAAAGAGTTGGATGGCCTCAGGGTTGGAATTTTCGGCTTAGGCATAGAAATGAAAGGGCTGATTCCCGACGCCCTGGTGGGGAATACGCGGTACCTGGATCCCGTGAACAAGGCCAATCAAATAAGCCTTTTGCTGAAAGAGGAAATCAAATGCGATTACGTCATTTGCCTCTCCCACCTGGGTTACCAGTACCGGAACGAAAAAATATCGGACCTCCGCCTCGCCCCCCTGTTGAATCATGTGGACCTGATCCTCGGCGGACATACCCATACCTTTCTCGACAAAGCGCAAGTGGTTAAAGACCTTGGAGGAAACCCATTGATTATCAACCAGGTTGGCTGGGGAGGCGTGTTGCTGGGCCGGATCGACATTGAGTTTGAAAGAAATAAAACCAGGCACCGCTGTAAAACTTGTAGTAATGAATGGATTATGAATGGTTGAAGAAAATATGTTTTGACCCCCGCCTGAATACCGAAACGTTTGGCATATTTTTTTGACATTTGTTGAAAAGGATTTCTGCCGCTTCCTGCCCGGTTATTTACGGATCCATTCACTCATCCGAATAAAAAAACAGGCCGGGAGCAAAAAATCCGGTGCGGATCATCTTCTTAAATTTCAATTCTAGTATCTTATATGCTCCTTATGCATCAAATCGTCTGGAATAATTGTCTCAAAGCTATACGCGATGCAATTCCGGAGCAAAGTTTCAAAACCTGGTTTGAACCCGTGAAACCGATCAAACTGGAAGACGATGTATTGACCATCCAGGTACCCAACAAGTTTTTTTACGAATGGATCGAGGAGCATTACCTCGGCATACTCAAAAAATGCATCCGGCATGAGATCGGCAAGCAGGGACGGCTTGAATATTTTATCCCTATGGAAAACCAGACCCGCAGTTCCGCCGGGGAACCCAGTTTTCCTAAGCCCCTGGATTCCAGCCATATTGTCAATCCTTTTGTGATCCCGGGGATCCGCAAGGCCAAGGTGGAATCCAACCTCCACCCCGATTACCGGATGTCCAATTATGTAGAGGGGGATTGTAACAAACTGGCAAGGGCCGCAGGCATCGCCATCGCCCGCAAACCCGGCGGTACTGCATTCAACCCGCTCTTCATTTATGGCGCGGTGGGTTTGGGCAAGACCCATCTCGTCCAGGCCATAGGCAACGAAATCCTGGCCAATCATCCCGATAAAAATGTATTGTACATCAGTTCCGAAAAATTCACCCAGCAGGTCATTCAGTCCATAAAAAACAATGCCATCGATGATTTTATGGCCTTTTTCCACAACCTGGACGTGCTGATCATCGACGATATCCAGTTCCTGGCCAACCGGACCAAAACCCAGGAAATCTTTTTCCATATTTTCAACAATATGCACCAGGTCGGGAAACAGATCATCATCAGCTCCGACCGCCCTCCCAAGGATCTCCAGGATGTCGAAGAAAGGCTGGTGTCCCGCTTCAAATGGGGACTGAGCGCAGATATCCAGGCGCCCGATTTCGAAACCCGCATGGCTATCCTGGACGCGAAATCACAACTTGAAGAAATCCAGTTGCCCTATCCCGTGCTGGAACTGATCTGCCACAATATCAAGGAAAGCGTCCGCGAACTGGAGGGCGTCCTCATTTCCCTCGCCGCCCAGGCTTCCCTAAACCAGAGGCAGATCGATGTGCTGCTGGCCAAAGAGGTTATTGAAAAATTTGTACGCAATTATACCCGGGAGATTACCCTGGACCAGATCCAGAAAATGGTGGCCGAACATTTTAATCTGAAGGAAGAATACCTTCAGGGCAGAACCCGAAAACGCAGCGTGGTCATCGCCCGCCAATTGTCCATGTACCTCGCGAAAAACCTGACCACCTATTCGCTGGCCAAGATCGGCGGCACCTTTGGCGGCAGGGACCATTCGACCGTCATCTATTCGGTAAAAACCATCAAAGACCTCCTGGATACGGATGATGGGTTCCGTTCCACGGTATCGGAACTGGAGAAGAAGATCAAGATGAGTATGGCGGTGTAGTGACCAATAGTCAATAGTCAATAGTCAATAGTCAGTAGTCAGTAGTCAGTAGTCAGTAGTCAGTACTAACAATAGTCGGCGATAAGGGAACGAGGGGTACACAACTTTTCTCTATTTTGGCGGGATGGTATTTCGTTCTTTGGTCATGCTTTGCATTTTCTTGGTTGGGTATTTTCCTCCCGTACCCGGACAATCGTTAGTACCGGAACTGGGAAACCGGAACATCCGGGTAAATCCCATCGTGCCCATAAAAAGCTATGCATTCAACCTTAAGGAGGTAAGCCTCCTGCCGGGGAGTCCCTTTTACCATGCGCGGAGGATGGACAGCATTTATCTCAGCCTGCTTTCCCCGGACCGGCTGCTTCACCGTTTTCACAAAAATGCAGGACTTGCTCCCAAAGATTCCATATACGGCGGCTGGGAAAGCGGAGGATTATCGGGCCATACCCTGGGACATTATTTGTCAGCGGCCGCCATGATGTATGCGTCTACCGGCGACCGGGCCCTGAAGAAAAAAATAGACTATACCATCAAGGAACTTGGCCGAATTCAGACAACCAGGAAAACCGGTTATCTCGGAGCCATTCCCAACGAAGATTCCGTGTTTTTGAAAGTGTCCAAAGGCATGATCCGGGCCACGGGCTTTGACCTCAACGGAGCCTGGAGCCCCTGGTATACGGTGCATAAAATCATGGCCGGGCTGGGAGATGCTTATATCCATGCGGGCAACCGGGAGGCTCTGGAGATTGTCAGCCGGATGGCGGACTGGGTGCATCAAACCATCGCCCATCTCCCTGATTCCGCAAGGCTCCGGATGCTCGATTGTGAATACGGAGGCATGAATGAAGTACTGGCCAATCTTTATGCTTTCACCGGAAATAAAAAATACCTGGACCTTTCTTACCTGTTTTATGATGAATTTGTTTTGGGCAATCTGGCCCAGGGCATAGATCCCATGCCCGGTAAACATGCCAATACCAACGTACCCAAAGTGATCGGAAGCGTCCGGCAATATGAACTCACGGCCAATCCCCGGGACTACCGGATCGCCGACGTTTTCTGGAATGCCATGGTGAACCATCACAGCTACGTCATTGGAGGAAACAGCAATTATGAATACTGCGGGGAGCCGGACCGTTTGTATGATCGACTCAGTGACAATACCTGTGAAACCTGCAATACGTACAACATGCTCAAACTCACGCGACACTTTTTTGCCCTGAGCCCGGATTCCAGGTATATGGACTATTATGAAAGGGCCTTGTACAACCACATCCTGGCTTCCCAAAACCCGGAGAACGGGATGATGTGTTATTTCGTCCCCCTCCGAACGGGCGCTAAAAAAACATTCAGCGATACCTTCAATACTTTCACCTGCTGTGTGGGCAGCGGCATGGAAAACCATTCGAAATACAATGAACAGATATACAGCCACGACGGGTCTAAGGTGGTGTATGTAAACCTCTTCATCCCTTCTTCCGTGCATTGGAAATCCCGGAAACTCCTGCTTGAACAACAAACCCTTTTCCCGGCCCGGGATGAAGTCGATTTTTGGTTGAGATCAAATCCAAGGCCCGGCACCACCCTTGCCATCCGTCACCCTTTTTGGTCGAAAAAAATAAATATCACCATAAATCAACAACCAGCCCTTAAGCAGTACATGCGAAACGGATACCTTTTCCTGGAGCATCCCTGGAAAAAAGGGGACCGGATCCGGATCTCTTTGGAAAAGACTCTTTATACCGAACCTATGCCGGATCAGGCCGACCGGATTGCCATAAAATACGGCCCCCTGGTGCTTGCCGGTCTGCTGGGTGATTCCAGTCCCCCGGAGCCGGAAATTCCGGTGCTGGTCTCGAAAGAAAGGGACCCAAACCATTGGATTGCACCAGGAAACCAAGCGTTGACCTTCAGCCTGACCGGCACCAGGCCTTCCCCCGTAATGCTGAAACCCTTTTACCAGGTTTACGACCAACATTATACTGTATATTTTGATTTTTACACCGAAGCCCAATATGTGCAGAGGCTCCGGGACTACCAGGCGGCACTGGACCTAAAGAAGGCCCTGGAGGAGCGCACCATCGATTTTATCCAGCCGGGTAATGAGGAGGACGAAGAAAGGCACGGATTGAGTCATAGTGAGCGCTCTTATGTGGACGCGGCTTTGGGCCGCACCGGGAGGGAAGCCCGTACCGGGCATTATTTCGAGTTCCGGATGAAAACCCATCCCGGCCTGCCCACTCAGCTGGTCTTTACCTACCTGGGAGACGATCAAAACAGGTCCTGGGATATTCTGGTAAACGGTCAGAAATTAACGACCGTGGAGTGGCCCGGCGGCCATTCCGGAAAATTTTACGATGTATTTTATGATCTCCCTCCAGCTTTGAATATGGGATCAGAGATCCTGGTGCGGATCGAGGCCAACCAGGGCAAGACGGCAGGCCGGGTTTTCGGAGTCCGGACGGTCCGGGCAACCTAATTAACAGGAGGGGATTTTTCTTCCCGGTAAAAAATCTTTCCAACAATTTTCCATCCCTCGCTGGTTTTAAGGAGGCTCATGAGGTCATGAAAATAAAAAGACGGGTATTCAATGGTCAGTTTGGCCGTGGCCGCATTGCCGTATACCTGGATGGATTCAATCTTTGTTTTCCGGTTTTGCCTGACCCCGTTGTTGCGGGCACGGGCCATAAAATCCCCGAGCGATACGTTCATCAGCGTATCGTTTCGGATATACCTCATCTGCCCGTCCGGTACAAAGGCTTTCGAAAAAAGGAGGCTGTCCCCCAGGGTGCCGCCGTCGAGATAATACGTGCACACTTCCTGGATTTGCCGGATCGTCTCCAGATCGGTTTGGGCCGGAAGCCGCTGCAACCAGGACGCGGCCAGGATAAAAATGAAAACATTGAATTTCATGAGGTGTGAATTGGAATTTTTAAATAAAAAAAAAGCCTCAGCAGATATTCGGGATATCCATCGAGGCTTTCAAATAAATTGTAATTAATCAGGTTTTCGCTTTCTCCGCCGCCTTTTGCATCGGGTTGACGCCGGGCGCAGGAGTCACTTGTTTTTGTTTGAATACTTTAAAACGGCTCGGTTCCGGTATCGGTTTTTCTTCTCCGTACACGTTGTTGCTTTCGTCGATATCGGCCGTTTCGCGGTAAGGATCAAGTTTGATGCTGGCTACCTCTTTGTCTTTCAGGAAAGCCTTGGTAATCTTATTTTCATTGTAGCGCCAGACCTGGGCGGGAATACGCTGAATCTCAGAACTGCCGTCCTTGTATTTCCATTCCAGGATAATGGGCATGACCAGTCCTCCTTTATTGCTGAACGTGATTTCATACATATGTTTGTTGCCGTATTTCTTCTTCGCCTCGGCGTCGAGGGTATCCTGGTTGGCTACCAGGGTCACCGGGTATTTGGTGGTGTCGTATTTGGCGATATCCCTGGCATACTTCCAGTAGAAGTCTCGCAGGGACGTATCCCGGTCGGTCACAAAGACGATATTGGTATCCTGACGATTTCTGATTTTTGAAAGGTCCTCAAAATCATTCACATCGGGTTTGGCCAGGGGCCTCATCACCATCGTATCCGTCAACCTGGAAGGAACGGCATGTACATCTGCGGTGGCATATTTAACGGTATCGATGGATATGTCTGCGGCATCAATGCTGTAAAACCAGCCTCTCCAGAACCAGTCCAGGTCTTCCCCGCTGGCATCTTCCATAGTGCGGAAAAAATCAGCCGGGGTGGGATGTTTGAAAGCCCACCGGCGGGCATATTCCTTAAAGGCCTGGTCAAACAATTCCCTGCCCATGATGGTTTCCCTGAGGATATTCAGTCCGGTAGCGACCTTGCTGTAGGCATTGGGCCCGAAACCAATGATGTTTTCTGAATTGGTCATAATGGGCTCCAGCCTGTCTTTGGGCCATTTCATATAGTCCACAATGGTATGTGGCGGCCCCCCGTCGGAAGGAAATTTATTGTCCCAGAGCTCCTGGGTGATGTATTGCATATAGGAGTTCAGCCCTTCGTCCATCCAGGTCCACTGACGTTCGTCGCTGTTGACGATCATGGGGAAAAAATTATGGCCGACCTCGTGAATAATGACCAGGATGGCAGCGTTTTTATTGCCTTCGGAATAGGTCCCGTCTTTTTCAGCCCTGCCCGGGTTGAAACAGATCATGGGATACTCCATTCCATTGGACGCTTCCACACTCTGGGCTACCGGGTAAGGATAAGGGATGGTAAAGTCGGAATAGGTCTTGATGGTATGGGCCACCGCTTTGGTGGAATATTTACTATAAATCGGGTAGGCTTCCTTGGCATAGAAACTCATGCACATCACTTTTTTATTATTGACCTGGATGGGCAGGGCGTCCCAGACAAACCGCCGGGAAGAGGTCCAGGCGAAATCGCGGACATTGTCGGCTTTGAAAATCCAGGTTTTTTTTGCTTTGCTTTTGTCCTTGGAGGCAGCCAGCGCTTCGTCAAGAGTGACAATCTGCACCGGTTCCTTGGCGGTCTGGGCCTTTTGCCAGCGAAGCTTTTGCGTAGGGGTGAGATTCGTCGTATAATTCAGGCATTCCCCGGTGGAACCCACCACGTGATCAGCAGGAACGGTCATTTGAACCTTAAAATTGCCAAAGGATACCGTAAACTCCCCTCTTCCGGTAAACTGGTGGTTTTGCCAGCCAATTTCGTCGCCGTATTTACAAAGCCGGGGGTACCACTGTGCAATGGTAAAAATATGGTTGCCGTCTTCCTGGAAATATTCATAACCGCCGCGTGCATTCTGAAAGCGGTTGAAATCCATGCGATCCACCAGTTTATAACTCCAGTCGATTTTAAACACAAAAACACTGTTGGGCTTCAGCGGAACAGGCATATTGACTTTCATCATGGTTTTATTGATGGTGTACACCAGCGGTTTGCCCGTGGCATCCACGATCTTGTGAATGATATGCCCGTACCCGTTGTCCGTTTTGTATTCCTCGACCCGGTCAATCACCCGGTCCGTCAGGACCTGGGGCATATTGCTGGTATTCTGGTAATTGGCATTATTCACCGAACTGTGCTGGTTTTCATCCAATTGCAGCCAAAGGTAGTTTAGCACATCCGGAGAATTATTGAAATAGGTGATCGTTTCGGAGCCCGTCAACTTTTGGTTTTCTTCATCCAGTTCGCATTTGATGTCGTAATCCACCCTTTGTTGCCAGTATTTAGGGCCGGGGGCTCCGCTTGCGGAACGGTATTCGTTTGGAGTGGGCAGAATAGTGCCCAATTGCTCAAATTTGTTCCCGTGGTTTGAAGTGGACTGAGCCGAGGACAACCAGGCATATCCTGCCAGGAAGAGGACCGGCCAGAGCCTACTTTTGATCCTTGAAGGTTTCATATGATTTTCGATTAAGTTTTTTGCAAATTTCGGAAAAAAAGGCCATCCGGGGTGGATTGAATTCAGTCATAGATCAATGGGGGATGGAATCGGCCGCATAACGGATATTTGCCGACCAACGTTTCTACCATACTGCGAAATTATAACTAATGGCCCCACATTCCGATCCCTCAAAAAGGGGGATTATTGATTTTGCGGGGGCTGCCATTCGAGCAAGCGGACCGGGGATCCCTGGTCCATGCCCAATCCTTCGGCGTCCAATTGGCGAACCTTCAAAAGAAACAGGTTGAGAATCCCGGCGGAACCCCAAAGGTCCGGGTCAAATGTGGGCTCCCAACGGTCGAGCGACTCTTCATCCAGATCGGAAACCATCCAATTCCTGAAACCAGGGCCTTTGCTGCTGGCCAGGGATGGCTTGTTGTCCCTTTCCTGGTCCCTGAAGAGGATGCCGGCCCGGAATGTTTTCCCTTTGCCCCATACCAGGACCTGGGGCCTGGAAATCGGTATCGACCGGGTGCCGGTGCCCTTCAGGCTAAAACCGGTCTTCCGAAACCCTCCGGAACTGGAAATCCACTTTTTGCCTCTTTTAAAGACGAGATGGTATTGAGGCGCCTCTTCGCCCGGGTCTTGCCAATAACTCGCCACAAATGGCCTGCCTGAGCCATCGCAGGTCATAGAGGTCTGATTGATCAGTTCGCTGCCCTGGGGAATCCGGCGGATGTATTCGGCCGTCGCGGCGGTAATTGGGAGCCGGTAGGCTTGTCCCAAAGAATTCTCCCAGTGCAGCCCCCCATCGCGGGAGACCGCATAACACAGGTCATGGTTACTCGCCACATCCGGGGTCTCCCTCCAGGTCCAGGACAGATGCAGGCCACCCTTGTTGTCCACCGCCGCCTGCCAATAGGCGTTCCGTTCCCCTTCACCATCAATGAGTACCTGGTGGAGACGGCTCCAGGTTCTGGAAGCGCAATCGTATCGGTTGATCACGAGGTTGCCGTTTCCGGAACTGCCATCCCGGTAGAGGAATATCAGATTCCCATCCGGGAGGCGGTAAAATTCCGGGTATGAGACCTGGTTTTCCAGATGGCCGGTCATGGCCTGCATGGGTTCGAAATCCAGGGATCCCGGTGCCGAACTCCGGATATAATTCAGCCGGTTGTTGTGGTGATCCCAGGCCAGGTGCAGATATCCCTGGCCATCGAGTTGAATGCTGATGCAATTGTGTGCGTCCCCTGCCCTGCCTTTATAATTCAGTCGTTTCCATTCCCAGGACCCGGATCCAGGGGACCTTCGGCCTACAACTACCGTCCCCGTGGTATCATAAAAGGAGGTAAACTGGTATTGGGTATTGCTCGTGAGGGAATGTTTACGGAAAATGACCGCGTTTACAGAATTAGCCGACCAGGCTGAGGGATAAAGGGTGTCGATCCTTACCTGGCCTGATGAAAAGCCAGGAATCAGGAAAATGATCGCCCGTATACCGCAAGAAAACGCCTTAAGAATCCATCGCCAAACAGGTATTTTCATTTTAATCGGCTTCATTTTACTTGTCCACCGAAAAATACTAAATTTGCCCTTCCAAAATTTGGCCCATGGTCCGGTGAGGTGGATGAGTGGCTGAAATCAACGGTTTGCTAAACCGTCGTACGGGCTTAAACCTGTACCGAGGGTTCGAATCCCTCCCTCACCGCTTCTTTCTCCTCCTTTGGTTTTACTTTCCTCCGGCTTACCAGGAAATAAGAGAGCCGCGAACCGCAAGGTAGCCCGCATAAACCCTATTCAACAGGGGCCTGTACCGCCCGCAATTGACCGTATTAAGGACTGATCCCAAAAAAAAGAGCCGTTACCGGTAAAGCAACGGCTCCTGATTCTATTCTTAATAAATTGTAATTACTGGTGATAGGTGATGAGGGCTATCCGGCGGTATTTCCCCAGCAGGCCATCATCCACAAAATGAACCATACCTCCGTTAAGGATCACTTTTTCGATTACGTCGTCCACGGCATCTTCCATCGGAAAAGGGACGTGATCCAGGCCAATAGTTATAATTTCTTCATCGACAGCCCCTTGCGCGGCAGGCTTCCGGTAATTTTTTTCAACTACCAGGATGCGGCCATTCTTCTCCGTCGCTTGTTTCCACACTTCCTTCAGCCCCGTTGCCAGCAGTTTTTTATTCAGGGCATCTTCGACCTGGTCAATGATTTTCCGGGACCGGGTTTCCTGGATCCGCCCAAACGATTCCCTGGCCAATTGGTTCAACTCGGCAGGGGTACTTTCAAGGTAATTGCCTTCGATATAATCTTCAATGACCTCCCCGTGTTTCGTCATCTTTTTAAAATGACCGATGTATTTTTCGCTTCCGGCCACGATCACCGGACAGGCATGGTCTTTCAAAGCCAGGGCAATTCCCTCGTCCGCATTCTGAAGAAAGAGCTGCATGGCTTTATCCCTGCGCTCGCTTTTTTCGTGGTGAATTTCCACATCGTGCAAGGTATTGGCCATAAAGGCCTCGATGCGGTTGGAAATATCCACATTCAATTTCGTCACGTGTGCCGGGGAAACGAGGTAAAACCGGATTTCATTGGCGCTGAGCAATAAAAGGATGGCCTTGCTCACTGCATTCTTATTATAGATCAAATCCCGGATTTCAAAACTGCTGTCAATGATGTTTTTTTCCTGGGGCTCAAAATCAAGGAAATACGTTTTCTGGAACCAGGGGGACAAAAAAATGGCCAGACCCTGATGCATGTTTTGCGGTTTCAGGTTTTCCGTGAGGCTGGTATACTTGGACATCAGGGAAGCCACTACGTCTGCCGGATAGGATTTGAGGAGTTCTTTCTCTATTTCATCCCTTTTGGTTTTCAATTTATGCTTCAGTTCGACCCCCATTCCCACTTTGATGTTGAATGGGAAAATGACCGAAATACTCGGAAGATAATTTTTATGCTCGACGATTTCGGTGATTTCAGGATAATTTTTAACGTTCATAATATAGGTTTTAAACAAAACTAATTTTTTTGCTAAAGACCCTTCCTGATGGAAGTCATACTACCTGGTGATAAAATTCATCCACAATACAACGGCTGTAATCCTCTGGTCTTCAAAGACCCGCATGCAGCTGCTCATCAAACAATTCAGCCTGCTGCGCGGATAAATAGTATTCTTTCAACATGATAATCAGGTATTTACCGGCATTGAACACTTCGCGGTTGAAATTGATCAGGGTTGAAAATTCATCCCCGGACAAGGCGATGTCAAAGCCGTCTTTATAAAACCGGCCGACCATGGTATGATAATGGTCTTCGAGCTTCTTCACATTTGAAAACAACTGATCATAAACCGGCTGGGCTTCCGGGTGCTGAAGAATGCCTCCTATCTCGTCAACCAGTTCCATGACCTTTTGCCGGGTTTCCATATAGAATCCAAATTTGACATCGTTGGAAGAATTGCTCAGGAGGTCGATGTCGTGAAATGAATCCTTTATGCTTTTCACGGCAAACATGGCATCCCGCACCGTCTCCAGCAGTTGATCGATGCGATTCAGTTTTTCCTCCTCAGTCGTCAGCCTTTGCAGGTTGAAGGCATAATTGCGTATTTCCCCGTGCAGGCTTTTGAGGTGGTTATACCATTGCAAACGGTCCATGCCGGCCATTTTGGAGGAGATTCCCGGCAATGGCTCCGCCGGATTTTCCAGGCGGAACGCCTTCCTGGTGAAAACGAGGACCCATTGCATCATCTGGTGTGTTTCGGTTTCCAGCGCTTCATGGGCATAATCTCCGTCCGTGACCTTTACTTTGCGGATGATGCTGGTATCGTCACTGTCCCTAAAAGAAAGCACTTCCAGCCAGTGACCCAGTTTTTTCAGGATGGGTAAGAACAAAATCGCGCAACCTACATTGATCAGGCTCTGATAAAAGACCAGGGCAACAAGGTGGTCGCCGATGCCGATGAAGTCCCGGATCAGGCTATGCGTTGGCCTGATCAAGGTAAAAGCCACGACCAGGGTCACCGAATTAAAAACCAGGTTGCCCAGAGCCACCTTTTTCTTGATGACCGGCCCGTCCAGGGCAGCCAGTACCAGTTTCAGCGTAGTGCCTACCTCTGAGCCGAGCACGATGGCCATCGCCGCAATCAGGGAGATCGCCTCGGCATTGAGGGCGCTGAGTGCCAGCACCACGGTCGCCGAACTGGACTGGGTCAGGGTGGTGGCAATCAAGCCAAACAGGACAAATAAAAGGAGGGGCGACTGGTTTAAAAAAGCAAGGTCAAAAGATGCGATCACTTCGAATACACTGATTTTTATGTATTCCAGGCCAAAGAATAAAAAACCCATGCCAAACAACAGCCTCATCCAGAAAAAGAGGATATTCTGCTTTTTGTATAAAAAGGTAAAAAACCCGCACAGCGCGATCAGGGGAAAGGCCAGGTCTTCCAGATTAAGTTTGAACCCAACCAGAACGATGATCCAACTGGTGACGGTAGTGCCTATATTGGCCCCCAGCATGACCGCCAGGGCCTGATAAAGGTTGAGCACCCCGGTTCCCACAAAGGATAAAACCAGGAAGTTGACGATGCTGCTGCTCTGCAGGATGGCCGTCACCAGGGCCCCGGCCACGAGCCCTCTGACCGGCTGGCTGGTATGTTTTTTTAAAAAAAGTTTGAAAGCCCGCCCGGTGACATTCCGGATGGCTTCCTCGATGAAACTGAATCCCAGCAGAAAGATTACGATACCGGCCAGGAGCTTAAAAAGGATCAGGCCCATTGGAGAAACAATGGTACAAAATAGCGAAGAATATTGATCCGGTTATGATCTGCAAATCCCAAATAGTATATTGGTCCCTGAAGGACCGAAAATTAAGCCGGTCTCCAGATCCAGAGCCATATGGAGTCCAAAGAAATCAAACTCCAGCAGTTTTTTTATTACACCGCCCTTTTGCTGTCGGTGCTCTTCCTGTTATACGCGGGCAGGACCCTTTTTATCCCGATGTTTTATGGATTGCTGATCGCCCTGGTCCTTTATCCCTTTTGCAGGGGCCTGGAGGCAAGGGGATGGAACAAGACCGTGGCTATTGTCCTCGGCATGATCATCGTGACTTTATTAATCCTTTTCCTGGGCTTCCTGCTGATCCTCCAGATCAAAGCCCTACAGCAAGACTTCCCGGAACTGAAAGCCCGGTTTCTGGCCAATATCCCTGCCCTCCAGGCCTGGATCCAAACGACTACCGGCATTTCCCAGGCGGTTCAGGACCAATGGTGGAGTGATTTCAAATCTTCCCCCAGCGTCTTTTCAGGGAGTGCGATCCGCAACACCATGTCGGCCACCCTCAACACGATATATATCGCCTACATCACCCCGGTCTTCACCGCCCTTTTCCTTTACAACCGGAAAGTGTTTGTGCAATTTCTGAGTTCCCTGGCCGGAGAAGAATACAAGGACAAACTCTCAGTCATCCTCCGGGAAACCGTGACCACATATGCCAATTTTATCAAAGGCATGATCAAGGTATACCTCATCGTCGGCACCCTCAACAGCCTGGGGCTGCTCCTGCTCGGCATCAAACACGCCCTGCTGTTTGGTTACCTTACTGCTATCATGACCATTATCCCGTATATCGGCATTTTTGTCAGTTCCATGTTGCCCATTTCCATGGCCTGGCTGACCAAGGGGAATATCCTGTACCCGCTGGGGGTCATTGCCGTATTTTCATTCGTTCAATACCTCGAAGGAAACGTTATTTTTCCCCGGGTAGTGGGCTCCCAGCTCAATATCAGCACCTGGGCTACACTCGTTGCGATTATTGCGGGTGGGATCCTGTGGGGGATCAGCGGCATGATCCTTTTCATTCCGTTTATCGGCATGCTCAAAATCGTGAGCGATTATATTCCGGAATGGAAAGCCTTGAATATCCTGATCAGCCGCCGCCCTTGACCGGATCCGTTCAATAAGTGCTGACCCGGCTATACCCTGTAAATTTCAGTGGTGGGCTTGATAAAAAAAGAAAGACCTGCGACCAAAATACCCGTAATCAGATAAACCAGTTGCAGGAAGTGATAGGTCCTGATCAAAACCACCTGCCCTGCAATCCAACCGACCAGGATTATTCCTGCAGCCAGCACCCAACCCTGGGAGGATGGGTGGTCAAAAACAATGGAGAGCGCCCCGGCAAGACTGGATCCCCCCACAATAATCAGGAGTATCAGCCCGGGAATCATAAAATCACGGAATACGGTGTGCCGGAGCACCTCAGGATCGAGTTGCAGGGTGGAACCATCAGGGTTTAGGCAAATGGCCAAGCCCGAAAAAACAGATGTGGATGCTACAAATCCCAACAAGACCAGAAGGATTATTTTTACCGTATTGCTCATACTTCTTGGCATTTTAAATATTTATACCCCGAACGGATAAGTCTCCGGCACTTGCCCCCCCGAAGGTTTGATGTGCAGGGGATGCAGGGCCCTGGATTCGTCAATATGAATAAACGCATCATAACGCAAGGGTAAAATACTGGGCACATAGTTTCCATACTGTTCGTATTCCGGCTGATACACTACCCCGACTGCACGGTGTGGGAGGTGATGCTCCATCAAAATATCGTCCTTAAAATCTTCCATGAGCAGGAGTTTATCCTCAGGAGACGCCGTATGAAGGTAGTCTTCCCAACTCCCCCTCCGCCCCGGAGGCAGGTCCATAATTTTCATTTCTCCGCCCCAGCGATGGCCGGCGGTGACCGTGCCTTGATAGCTGCCGAAACCCACCAAATACACCCCTTTGTCCCAGAGATGGAGCCGCGCGAGTTCACCGATATTGTACATGCCTTCCTGGATCATATCGGTCGCGCTCGCATCCCCGATATGCGTATTGTGCGCCCAGATCACGGCCTTGGCTTCGGACCCATGAAAATCCAATAATTTAACGAGCGTGTCATGCATGTGCCGGTCCCTGAGATTCCAGCTGTGCGCCCCTCCCCGGATCATTTCCCGGTAATATTGTTCGGCATTGGCCACCACGGTGGAATTCTGCGCCACACTGAAGACATTCTCCGGGTCCGTGTTGTAGGAAGTGATCCTGGCCCGGATTTCAGTGAGCAGACTGACTACTTCCGTCTGACATAGCTCGGGAACCAGTTCAGCCGCCCGGGCGTAGGCCAAGCCTTCATTTTTACGGTAAGGTTCAAAACAGCGGGCCGCTTCAAGGGCTACTTCATAGGCAGAGGGATCGGTTTTGTGGAGATATGCCAGGATTTCCTGAAGACTTTCATGGAGGCTGTATACATCCAGGCCGTAAAACCCCACCTTCCGGTTGGAGGGCTTTTCCTTGTTGAAATGGTGAAGCCAGCCGGCAAAAGCGACCAGTTCCCAGTTGGCCCACATCCAGGTAGGCCATCGATTGAATGCATTCAACACGGCATACGCATCTTTGCCGGCTTTTGGATCATTTTTAATAAACCGGTTGAGCCGGTAACAATCCGGCCAATCGCCCTCCACGGCAATAAAATTGAACCCTTTTTCTTCAATCAGCCGCCGCGTGATGTGCCACCGCCAAAGGTAAAAATCGCTGGTCCCGTGCGAAGCCTCTCCCAGCATGACTATCCCTGCATCCCCTATATTTTTAATCAAGGGGTCCAGGGCGGAAGGACCGGGCAAGGGATAGGACCATTGTTTGATTACCGATACGGTATCTTCCCCGGAAATTTTCAGCGGTTTGGAAAAATATCTGCCCATATTCATTCAAAGTTGGTCATCAATCAAGCGGGCTTCCCATGAATTGAATCAATCCCCCCCCTGATTCCGGTCACACTGCTGAAAACAGAATTCAGTTATCTTCACAAAAAGGGATTTATATGGAATTGCAATTTGAAGATGAAGTCATCATCCCTTCGGGTAAAGTTGAATTGAAGGGAGATTTGATTGTACCTGTGGATGCAAAAGCAATAGTCATATTTTCACACGGAAGCGGAAGCAGCAGGCACAGTCCAAGAAACAAAATGGTTGCCCGATATCTGAATAAACGGCATATCGCCACCCTGCTTTTTGACCTGCTTACGGTGGAAGAGGACCTCAATTATGAAAATCGTTTCAACATTCCTCTGTTGGCTGAGCGCTTAAAAGATGCCACCCGGTGGATTGTTTACAACCCCGTCACCCTGGATTGCAGGATCGGTTATTTCGGGGCCAGTACCGGGGCCGCTTCGGCCCTGATCGCCGCAGCGGGAATGAAAGAAATAGGGGCAGTCGTAAGCCGGGGAGGAAGGCCCGACCTGGCGGGTTCCTCCCTGCAGAAAGTGACCTCCCCCACCCTGTTATTGATCGGAAGCCGGGACCCTGAAGTGATAGAACTGAACCAATACGCTTTCAACTTATTGGGTGGAGAGAAAAAAATGGAAATCATTCCGGGAGCCACCCATCTTTTTGAAGAACCCGGCACCCTGGAAAAGGTATGCGAATTGGCCTACGGCTGGTTCGATGCCTGGCTTATTCAATCAAACCCTTAATCCATCGCCATGATCTTTGCAAACCGATCGGAAGCCGGGACCATCCTGGCAGCCAAATTGTGGAAATACCGGGAAGAGGATGCCGTCCTGATGGCCATCCCGCGCGGCGGAGTACCCGTTGCCTTTGAAATCGCTAAATCTCTCGGATTGCCCATGGAACTGGCTCTGATCAAAAAAATAGGGCATCCCAACAATAAGGAATACGCCATTGGCGCAGCCAGCCTTACCGATTATTTTATCGTTCCCTTTGAAAAGGTAAGCCAGGATTACGTTACTGCGGAGGTGCAGAGGATCAGGAAACGATTGGACGAAATGCGTTCAAAATTCATGGGAGGCAAGGAAGTGAAGGATATTAAGGGGAAGACCGTGATCGTAGTGGATGACGGGATTGCCACGGGGAATACCCTGATGGCTACCTTACAGGTCTTGAGAAAGGGCAACCCTTCCAAAATAGTGATTGCGGTACCGGTTGCATCCACAAACGCAGTCCGCAAACTCAAACCGGAAACCGATGAATTGATTTGCATTTCCGTACCCGAGGAGTTTTATGGGGTTGGGGCTTTTTACAAAGATTTTGACCAGGTCTCGGACGAGGAAGTCATCGAATATTTCAGGATGCTTCAGTCCATGCCGGGATAAAAAAAAGGAGACGGGTAGTACCCATCTCCTGGGATTAAGCATTTCTACCGGTTCACGAACCGGCGTTGACTACTTTAATCATTCTGATATTTGGAATTTCCTTATATCATTTAATCAAATATAAAAGATAAGCGGATAGGCAGCTATGAAGCGGATCAGCCGGAAAACTGATTGAGGTCAGGGATGGGCGGTTCTGACTTCCCGGGTCCAGGAATTTCAGAATGGTGGCATATTCCTATTTTTACCGCCGTTCAAGCCGATCATCCATGTATCTTTCACCAGACCGGTCTTATTCCAATAACAACAGGGTCCAGTTTATACGGGGAGGAAGCGCCTTTTTCAAGCTCATGGAGCAACTGATCGGCGAAGCCAGCGATACGATCCACCTCCAATATTATATCATTGAAGACGACCAAACCGGGCGGATGATCATCGAACCCCTGATCCGGGCAAGCCGCCGGGGGGTAAAAGTCTACATCCTGGCGGACGGGTATGCCTCCCAGGGTTTTCCCGACGCTTCGATCCACCGGATGAAGGAAGAGGGCATAATGTTTAAATTCTTTGAACCCCTGCTCAAGAGCAAGTATTTCTACTTTGGAAGGCGCCTTCATCATAAAATCTTTGTAGTGGACACCACCCGGGCCATGATCGGAGGACTGAATATCAGCAACCGGTACAATGACCTGCCCGGCCAGCCCGCCTGGCTGGATTTCGCGCTTTTTGCCGAAGGCCAGGTCGCTGTGGAATTGTGTATCCTGTGCTGGAAAACCTGGAACCGGTTTCCCTTGAAAATGGGCCTTACCCCCTGTGAAAAAGTACCCAGGCCGGAGATCCCGCAAGGAAGCAGGGCCTATGTACGGATGCGGAGAAACGATTGGGTAAGGGGCAAAAACCAGATATCCAATACTTATTACCACATGTTCAGGACGGCGCGCAAACAGGTTACCCTTTTGAGCAGTTATTTTTTACCCGGGAAGACCCTGCGCCGCCTGATGTCCAAAGCCAGGAAGCGGGGGGTCAGGATCCGGGTGATTTCGGCTGGCGCCTCCGATGTCATGCTGGTCAAGTACGCCGAAAGGTGGTTGTATGACTGGTTGCTCCGGAACGAGATTGAATTGTACGAATACCAGAAAAATATCCTGCACGGCAAACTGGGAATATGCGATTATGAGTGGTTCACCCTGGGCTCGTACAACATCAACGACATCAGCGCCTACGCCAGTGTCGAATTGAACCTGGATGTCATCCAGCCAGCCATGACCCAGGATATGCTGAAACTTATGGATAAGATCATAGCTGAAGATTGTGTCCGGATCACGCTGGAAAAACACAAAAAATCAAAAAACGTATTCATCCAGTTTGGGAGGTGGCTTTCGTTTGAGTTTATCCGGGTGGTTTTTTACCTGTTCACTTTCTATTACCAGCAGAAAAAATAAAGGGATGCTTAATCCCTGAATATCCTCACCAGGAGGTTCCGGGCTACCGCCCAATCCCAGTGTTTAAACCTGCCCCGCTGGACGACCAGGGTATTGTCGTCGGGATGCTGCAGGAAGTAATGGAAAACAAATTTTTGCCTGGGATCCTGCCACCCGATGATCTGTCCAAAACGCAAGTCATTAAAGACGAGGGTATCGCCCCATTTTTCTACGGTGTAAAAACCCTGGGAGAAACGCTTGAGTTTGTTTAATTCCACATGGTCATGCGTTTCGTCCAGGAGCGAATCGTTGACCGGAAAATATTCAAAGTCCATGGTCGGGCGGTCCTCAAACACCGACCGGAACCCAACATGATACCCGCGGTCATCTCCGGCTACCACATACCACAACCAGTTTTGCAGCGGCGCCGGGGTGGTAAAATAACGGGTGTAGGAAATCTTTTGATTCGCCAGGATATCCCTTACGGTTCGGTCGATATAATATTTGTTGGCCAGGCAATACAGGAGGTAAAGCCCGCTGAGCCCCAGTCCAAACAGCCATACCGGACGCCTCAGAAGATTTGTCCTAGGCAGGTAGATCAGCGCAACAGCCGCAAGGATGGGTCCCAGGGCAAAAAAAGGATCCGCCACATAAATGGCATTGAACGACATCCGCAGGTGACTGAAAGGCTCAAACCACCCTACCCCATAATTGTTGAAGGCATCAATCAGGATATGGGTAAAAATCACCCCGCCAAAAAACAAGAGCCAGCGCGACAGGCTGATGTTGTGCGGACGGTGCCATCGTTCCGCAAGGATGGCAAACACCGGAGTGATCAGGGCGCAAAACAGGATGGAATGCGTAAAGCCCCGGTGTGCCAACAGGTTGCTGGCCGTATCCATCCAGAAAGAGGCCAGAAAATCGATATCCGGAATGCTCTGGGCCAATGCTCCCCACAATCCGGCCTTCCTGCCCAGTTTTTTACCTGCGAAGGCTTCACCCATGCATGCGCCCAGGGCCAGGTGTGTAATGGAATCCAATGGTTTATACTGATGATGAGGGATAAAATTACAAAGGCTTGTGCATAAACAGGCTATCTGCAAGTTGGGCTGCCCTCCGCCGGACCTGTGCCTTGGCGGCCTCTACGTTGTTTTCGCGTCTCTTGTTTTCATCATTGGGACGGAGCAGCCAGTAGGCGGATGAATGAATCAATCTGGCTCCGGCCATGTTTATCAGTTTTTCAAATCCGTTTTGAGCATTTGCAGTGGACCCCGCACCGAGGGTGATGGCCACCACAGCCTGATCGGCCAGCTCTGTATTTTTGAGAAAGCCGCGAATGCTCCGGTCGGGTTGCCAGTTGTAAGTATTGGCGCACAAAACCCAGAGATCCGGGTGACTGGTTTCCATTTGTTCAGCGTATCTGACCGTCATGACCTTTACAAACCAGCCTTTTGATTCCAGGACCAGGGCGAATTCCCGGCATAATTGAAGGTCCAAATCATAAATGGGATCAGGATCAAAGACGATCATGGCCCGGAACCCTGAACGGGGCTGTCCATAGTCCCAGTTCGCCGACGGACCTTTCAGATTGACCCAAATGGTCAAGCCAAGCCAGACCACAAGAAGCACCAGGAGAAGCCTTAACAAAATCTTAAACATATCCTACAGCTGTTCCTTTTCAAAAATAGGTCAGAGCATGGGCTCCTTACTGACAAAGGTCAGGTCACCGGCTGTAAAAGGTCATTTTTTGGGCAGAGGCCCAAACATATCTTGCCGGCAAAGAACAAAATGTCAATGAATTTTGAATCCTATGCGGCCAAGGGGAATGAGTTGGTAAATCATCTTTCCTCCGACCTTGGGGTACCCAGGGACCAGGCCGCCCGGATTTTGAGATCGGTGCTGCACGCTTTGCGCAACCGGATTCCGCTGGATGAAAATTTTGATTTATTGGCACAATTGCCCATGGCCTTAAAGGCCGTCTATGTCGATGGATGGAAACCGGGTAAAACCGTAAGTCAATCCTCGCATCTGAAGGACTTTCTGGACGAGATCCGGGATGCCGATGCACAGCTGGCCGCTTATGATTTCGGTAATGATGCCAAAGCAAAAGAGATGGTCCTGGGCGTGTTCCGGGTTCTCGCCCAGTTTGTCAGCTCCGGCGAATTGAACGATGTGGTGGCCGGCCTTCCAAGGGAAATCAAAAACTTCATTACCACCATTCTGGATGAAAACCAATTGTTTTAATAATCAACGAATGATAATATTCATAATATATGATGATGCGGATCATGCTGCCGGCAAAGGCCGTCGGTTAGCTTTGTACTATCAGTAAACAACAATAAAAAAAGGAGGTTATATGACCACAAGAGCATTAAGTAAAAACCGGGAATTTTTCCCTTCTGTTTTTGAAGATTTTTTCAAGCCTTGGAATGAATGGTTTCAGCCCAATGATTTTATGGCCCGTACGCTGACCGTTCCCGCGGTCAATGTGGTGGAACATAAAGATGAATACCTGGTTACCCTGGCTGCTCCTGGAATGGCCAAAGAGGATTTTAAAATCGATCTCGATGGCAACCTGCTCACCATTTCCAGTGAGAAGGAAGAAACCAAAGAAGACAAAGACGAAAAATTTTCACGCAAAGAGTACAACTATTCCTCCTTCTGCAGAAGTTTTACCCTGCCGGAAACCGTGCTGCGGGATAAAATCGATGCCAAATACGAGGAGGGTATTCTGAAACTGGTTCTTCCCAAAAAGGAAGATGCGAAAAGAGCTTCCACTTCTAAGATGATTGAAGTTAAGTAGTTAGGTTTTGTAAGCCCTGCAGCGATGCAGGGCTTTTTTTACACTAAAGCAAACTAAGGAATAATTTTTCGGGTAATCGGGGAAACATGAAGACAATGGTATCAAAGCGTTTTAAACACGAACAGGATCGCTTTAAACACGAGTATGATCGTTTTAAACACGAATATGAAATGTGGAATACGACCGTAGAAATATTGCAAGATGAGAATGTGGATATGAAAAACAAGATGTCGGATATCCTGCATCGCAGCAATACCACCGGTCAGTTGCTGGAAAGGGCTGAAGCCTTTCAATCCCGCTTCCTGGAAGAGGACGAAGCATTGAGGAAGTTCCGACGGGAGGTATTGAACTTTATAAAACAGTCCCAAAACATGGGGGAAAATGGCGAACTGAGCAATGGGGTGGAGAAAATGCGGTTCAAACTGGAATTGCTCAAAAAGGAATTTTTACAATTAAAAAACGACTTCGATAAATTTTCGGGAGAAACGGGGGCCTGATCAATTCATCAGGTGCTCGAGTTTATTCTCATTCAGCAAGGTGATTTTGCCTCCCTGAATTTCAATGAGTTTTTCACTTTTGAAATCGCTTAAGGTCCGGATCAGCGATTCCGTAGCGGTACCGGCGATGCTGGCCAGGTTTTCCCTGGAGATTTCTATACTGAAATGTTGCTGATCCGCGCTTTTATATTTGCGGGAAAGGGAGATCAGCGCCTCGGCCACCTTTTTCCTCAGGCTGTTATAGGCGAGGGAGATCAGGTGTTCTTCCTGTTCGGCAACATTTTTAGCCAAAAGTTTGGCGAATTTCCTCAAAACAATAATATCCCTATTGAGTAATTCTTCAAAGTCCTCCCGGGGAATGACAGCCAGTTCGGTGTCTTCAATCGCTTCCGCGGTATCCTTGTATACATCTCCTTCAAACAGGGCGGTATAACCCAGGAAATCACCTTCTTTGTACAGGCCCACCACGAGGTCTTTGGCATCATCGTTGGTTTTGATGAGTTTGACCTTGCCTTTAAGGATATAATACAGGCGGGAAGGGCGGTTGCCTTCGGTGTAAATGATCTGTTTCTTTTTGTATTTATTGATGTTTCGGTCGGCCGTCAGTTCTTTGACTACGTCCCGGTTTTGCTGGTTGAGCCGGATGATTTGTTCCAGCCCGTCGAGGCCCGGGGCAAATTCTTCCTTGAGGGTTTCGTATTTCTGGAGCCTCCGTTCCACTGCGCTCAGCAATTCGGTCCCCGTGAAAGGCTTGGTGATGTAATCGTCGGCGCCCAGTTCCATGCCTTTCCTGAAATCCGTCCGCTCGGCCTTGGCGGAAAGAAAAATAAAGGGAATCTGGTGGAGTTCTGGCGATTTCTGCATCATGTGGAGGACGCCATAGCCGTCCAAAACGGGCATCATGATATCACAAATGATCAGGTCCGGTTTTTCGGCGTTGGCTTTTTCGACCCCCTCCTTCCCGTTTTTTGCTATGATGACCGAGAAACCCGCCAGTTCGAGAATTTCAGCGGTGTTTTCACGGATATCATCGTTGTCCTCGATAAGGAGAATTTTCTTCATAGAATGCCATTATGGGCTAATATACCTCCAAAACTTTAGTTGTCAAAATTTCAGGGAAACTTGAGGATGAAGCGGGAGCCCACATTTAACTCGCTTTCGCAGGTAATGGTCCCGTCCATCATGCTGGTATATTTGGATACGATGTGCAGGCCCAGTCCGGTACCCTGGATATTGGAGGCATTGGCACCCCTGTAAAAGCGGTCGTAGAGGTATTTCTGATCTTCCTTCGAAATGCCGATGCCTTTGTCTTCCACCATCAGGACCCAGGGGCGCTGGCTCGTATCCGTACGGACCTGGATGGTCTGGTGGGGGGGAGAAAACTTTACGGCATTGGACAGCAAATTCAGGCAAATGTGTTTCATCAGCGAAGGATCGGCCCACACCCGGGCCGGGCCCACATGGGAATACTGGATCTCCTGTCCTTCCTTTAAGATGGGTTTCATTTGATTGATGACATGATTCACCTGTTCCTGGATATCGCATTCCACGATCTTGGCAATGACCTTCCCTTCCTCCATTTTCCCCACGCTCAGAAAATCCTCCAGAATGTCGGTCATGGTGTTGACCGAGGAAATAATTCTTTCGAGGTGTTTCTCCCTTTTGGGTTGGTCCTCCGTGGTTTTATATTTTTGAAGCAGGTAGGCCGAAGAATTGATTGTGCTCAGCGGCGTCCTGAATTCGTGCGAAGCCATGGATACAAAGCGGGATTTCAGTTCGCCCAGTTCTTTCTCCTTCGCCAGGGAAACTGCCAATTCGGATTCGGCTTCTTCGGTTTCCTTGATCTGGTTTTGCAGTTTTACGATCGCTTCGGCCAGGGCCTCGGTCCGCTCGAGCACTTTCTTTTCGAGTTCGGCATTCAGCCTTTTGATGGAGGCTTCATTTTCCTTCCGGAGGGTGATGTCGTTGACAAAGGATATCACAAATATCTCATCCCCGATCTTATAGGTGCCCAGGGAAACCTCCACCGGAAATTCCGTTCCATCCTTTTTGACCGCGTATAAATCCATGCCCAGGCCCATCGGCCGGTTTTGAGGATGCTCAAAATAACGGGCCTGGTGTTTGTCGTGATGGGTATGGAAGCGGGCCGGGATCAGCAAGTCAATTTTTTTAAATTGAAGTTCTTCTTTTGTATACCCAAACATCTCCTGGACAAACCGGTTGACCAGGATGATCTCCATCTTGCTGTCGACCAGGATGATGCCTACGGAAGCGTAATCCAGGAAGGCATTCAGCCCTTGCTTTTTAATGAATTCTATGGATTGTTTTCTTTCCTTCATTGCTGATTGGTTTTTGAATCCCCGGGCGAAGGCTCTTTGGTGATCAATCCGCTGCGTTTCCCGATCCAGGCCACTCCCAGGTAAGCCAGGGACATCACCCCGATGGAGGACAAAGGCATTAATATGGCAGCCACCAGTGGACTCATCCGACCGGTCACCGCAAAATAAATCCCGATCACATTGTAAATGATGGAATAGCCGAATCCTGCCCAGATCAGGTATTTTCCCTGGACGGCCATCTTGATCAGCCGGTCCAGATCCTTTAACCGGTCTTCCCGGACCAGGATGTCGCAGGCGGGAGAAAAAGAAAAATGACGGTCCACCACCGCCAGGCCGATATCACTTTGGCGGAGCGCACCGGTATCATTGAGCCCATCCCCGACCATCAATACCCGGTCCCCGGACTCATGCAGCTTGCGGATATAATCGAGTTTTTGCTGGGGAGACTGGCCAAACAATATCTTCATCCGGGCAGGCAATTGTTTTTTCAAAGCCGGAAGGCTCTCCGGCCGGTCGCCGGAC
This sequence comes from Bacteroidota bacterium, assembly GCA_029557915.1. GTDB lineage: Bacteria > Bacteroidota > Bacteroidia > Chitinophagales > Saprospiraceae > JADJLQ01. The sequence continues at coordinate 104,753 of JAKQHS010000031.1, forward strand.
AGCAGGCTCAGGGTATATCCGCTCAACCGTTGCAAAAGGTCGGGCGCCCCCGGCTTAAAAGGGCTCGACACCGTGTACACGGCCTTTAACCGGCCATCGATGCTCACATAGACTTCACTTCCTGGCCCCCCGGCGCTTTCGTGTCCGGTGAATTTTTCATTGCCGATCCGGATATGCCTGTCCATCACCCAGCCTTCAATGCCGCCCCCGGGAATTTCACGGTACGAGGCTACCGGGCAATCGACCGCCGGCCTGGCCCAACTCAGGATAGACCGGCTGAGCGGATGGCTGGAGCCGGCCATCAGGCTGAGCGCCATGGATTCCTCTTCCGGTGTCCAGTCCATGAATCGCAGCGATACAGTGCCCGCATTGGAGTGGGTCAGGGTGCCCGTTTTATCAAAGACCAGGTGATTGATCAAAGGCAGCGTTTCGATCACCGCTGCATTTTTGACGAAGAACTGCAGATTTGAAAAGAGCCGAATGAGGTGGCCGTAGGTAAAGGATGAACTCAGCAGCAGGGCGCAGGGGCAGGCTACGATCAATACGGCCGTGAAGGCGTTCCAGGAAACCGAGGGCTCCCGAAGCTGCCAATAAGTAAAGGCGGTCCCGGCAATGCCCAGCACGAGGATGGTAAAATATTTCGCCAGCAAGTCTGTCTTGTAATGGCCTGTATTTTTTTCTTTCCGGAATACCTCATTGTTCCACAACTGGGTAAATCCGCTTTGCGAAAAAGGTTTAACGGTAAGGATTTCAACGGGGCTGCCCTCCACCCTGCCCCCTGAATAGACCCACTCCCCGGGACTTACCGCCACCGGCTGGGACTCGCCGGTTATAAAACTGTAATCGATCAGGCTGTGGCCAATGCTGAGCATCCCGTCGACAGGAAGGATCTCTCCATTTTTTAATAAAAGGATATCCCCCTTTTTTACGTCCCGTATATTCCGGGAACTTACCTGGTCCCCCTCTTTCACCTGGACGGAAATCGGAAAATAGGATTCGTAATCCCGGCTGAACTGAAGGGATTTGTTGGTTCTGTTCTGAAAGGCCCTCCCGACCAACATAAAAAATACAATGCCGCTCATACTGTCCAGGTACCCCATGCCGGAACCGCTCAAGATTTCAACCAAGCTTCTTATAAAAGTCACGAGGATAGCCAGGGATACCGGGCCGTCAATATTGAGGTACTTTTGTTTCAGGCCGGTCCAGGCATTGCGAAAAAAGACATCCAGGCCAATGAGGAATACCGGTATGCCCAGGCCCAGGTTGAGATAGCGGAAAAAATGGACCAGGGATCCGTCCTGCCGGAGGTTTAGCCCAAAGTATTCCGGGAAACTCAGGAGCATGATATTGGCGAAACAAAAGCCGGAGATCCCGATCTGAATGGCTGTTTTATCCAGTGCGGATGACGGGGGGCCAGGCCGATTGAGTTCAATGAGCGGTTCATAACCCAGGGAAGTAAGTTGCTCGGCGACGCCCCGGAGATTGATTTTTTCCGGATCAAAGGACAGGTAGACTCTTTTCTCCATAAAGTTTACCCGGGAGTCTAGAATGCCCGGGTGGAGTTTATGAAGGTGTTCCAGCAGCCAGAGGCAGGAACTGCAATGGATCTGGGGCAGGTAAAATTGAGCCTTGACCAGGCTGGGGCTGGAGAAGGTTATAAACCGGGAGGCCCATTCGGGATCATCCAGGAACGAAAACAAGGTGGGCGCCGTTTTGCGGGCATTGATCCCGGGAGTCTCGTTCAGGCAATAATACTGATCCAGGTCGTTTTCATGAAGTATGCCGTAGACCGTGCGGCATCCGGCGCAACAAAAATGCTTGTCCCCGTATACAATACGGTCATCCGGGCAGCGATCGCCGCAATGGAAACAGGTCAGACTGGCGAGGGTTGGTTTCATTTATTCAGGCGCCGGGCAACTTATAATTTTTGAAACATGATTGATCAGCGGCAAGCTGGAATGAGGAATATGAATGTTCAAGCCCCGGATGACCAGGACCACTCCCAGGAGGATGGCGATGACCCTGGATGTCCACTGCAGATTCAGTCGAAACCTCCTCGTAATCATCGTACCGGAAAAATAAGCCGCCAGAAGGGCAGGCACCGTCCCCAGGCCGAACACAAACATAAACGCAAAACCGCTGAGCGGATGGCCGGTGGCCGCTGAAGCCCCAAAAGCAACGAGGATCATGACGCAGGGCAGCAAGGCATTGAATATCCCGTACAATACAAATGAATACCAGGCCGGATGGGACAATAATTTCTGAAACCTGGATCTGATTTTATCGCTTAGGTCAAAAGACAGGGTCATTTTTCTGCTGATCCAGGGCCACAGGGTCACTGCCAGGACAAAGATTCCGGCAGCGACAGACAATATAAGCTGGCCGGTAATCCATTTGAAACCTAAGCCGGCAGCGCCGACGGCCAGTCCAAGGACTCCATACATCAGTGCTTTGGAAACCAGGTACAGGCTGAGGTTTAAAGCGGTGTGTTCCGTTCGGGTGGAGCCGAAAGGCAGGGCCATCACCAGGGGACCGCACATACCCAGGCAATGGAGGCTTCCGCCCACACCGAGGATAAATGCCGATACGACCAGGGTTGTACTCATGGGCCTTGCTTATAAGTAAAACTCTTTAAAATATTTTTGATCCCCGTCGTCTAGCGAAACTTTCAGACGGTAAGGACAGTTTTTCAATCCACTGGTACTCAGGATGAATTTGCCCTCCCCGTTGGCCTGAAGGGGCATGACCCGGTCAGCCTTTGCATCGGCAGGGCAATAAAAATGAGCTGAACCCGATTTCAGTTGAAGGGCAAGGCGGGGTGGTACCGACAATTCAATAACCCCTTCCAATTTTTTGAGGACCAGGAGGCTGTCTATACTCTCCGCGTTCCGGATCGCTTTTTTTCTTTGGTTATAAAGAAGTTCCTGTTCATAATAGTCGGGAGTGACCAGCTGGAGGTCCTGGGCCATGAATCCAAAGATCAGGCTGAAAATAAACAGGAGGAAAATCCCGCCTCCCAGGAGGATCAAATTGCCGCTTTTAAACCATTTATTCATAGTGGTCAATATCTTCCGATGAAGGTGATTTTTTTAGTTTGTACTTTTTTATTTCCTGATAAAACGTCCATGAGGAGGATCTCTTTCCGCTCCGTGATGGACGATTTCGGTTTTTTGATAAAAAACAATTCTTCCACCCCCTGGCCGCTGTGCAGGGAATCCACCTGCCGGCCGGCATAGACCAGTTCGGCATCGGTATTTTTCAGTTTCAGGTGATAATCCCGCGTCAGACTGGATTTATTGATGATTTTCATCCGGTAAAGATTGCTGATGGTCCCGTCCGCATTTTCCTGCAATACCTGGCCGGGAACCCTCAATACCGTCGTGTCAAACATGGAACGTTCCGCCAGCAGGAAGCCCATGAGGCCCACCAGGGCGATCAGGACGGCGCTGTATGCTTTGACCCGGTAGGTCAGTCTGGGTTTTTCCCCATTGCGGATATTGTTTTCGCTGGCATAGAGGATCAGGTTTTCCGGACGGCCGGTGTTCCGCATCATCAGGTTGCAGGCATCGATACAGGCGGTGCAATTGGTACATTCCATCTGGGTGCCGTTGCGGATATCAATACCCGTCGGGCAAACCTTGACACAGAGGTCACAATCGATGCAGTCCCCGGCCTCTTCCGACCGGGTCCGGCTGACCCTGGCCCGGGGTTCTCCCCTGACATAATCATAGGCCACCACAATCGAATTCTTATCCAGCAAAACACTTTGAAGCCTGCCGTAAGGACAAATGACGGTGCATACCAGTTCGCGGACAAAAGCAAATACGAGGTAGAAAACAAAAGAGAAGGCGAGGATGGCAATAAATCCGACCAGGTGCCGCGTCACCGGCTCGCTGACAATACTGATCAGCGCATCGATGCCAATGATATAAGCGAGGAATACATTGGAAATCAGGAAGGAAACGAAAAAGAAGATCAGGTGTTTCAGGCCTTTCCGCATATACCAGTCGGTAGTCCAGGGCTGTTCGTTCAAGATTTTTTGTTTGTTGGCAGGACCCTCGATCCAATACTCGATTTTACGGAAAACCAGCTCCATAAAAATGGTCTGGGGGCAGATCCAGCCGCAAAAAATCCGGCCGAAGATCAGGGTGAATACAATAATGAACAGCAGCAGGGTGAGCATGGCCAGGCCAAAAAGGATAAAATCCTGGGGAAGAAAGATCTTTCCGAAAAAGATGAATTTGCCCTCCACCACATTGAGCAGGAAAAGCGACTCTCCGTTTATTTTTATAAAAGGAAGAGCCACGAGGACCACCAGGTAAACATAACTGAGCCAGGTCCGCCAGGTATAAAGTTTGCCCTTTGGCTGGAGCGCATAAATCCACTCCCTCTTGCCGGCCTTGTCTGCTGTGGTGATCTTGTCTTTAAAATCCGTGGTTTCCTTTGACAAAACTTGATGTGTTTAAAAAAGGTCAGCTAATGCTTCGGATGACCAGGGTAGTGTCCCCAAAATCGAAGGCATCTCCGGTCTTTTTGGCTTCAAGCTGGTTTACGATTTCGGAGTCCGGGGAAACCCCGATCAGGGTCCTGCCTCCGGACATCGGGATGGATTTCACCGGTATTCCGATGTAAAGCAGGATTTCATCGGTAACCACCAGGGCTCCCGGCGCCACTCGGTCGGTTTCCACCTCGGACAAGTTGTTCAGTTTGTATAAATCGTTTTCCGCATTCACCAGCAAGGTCCGGTAATGCGACAACATCTCCATGGATGCGCTCTGGAAGGAAGCATCTTCAGGATCTATGACTTCCCCTTCCGGTAAATCTGCCTCGTGCTCGAGGTTTTGGATCGTGGCTTTCAATTCGCTGATCATGGCTTCCTGATGATTCCGGATCTGCTGGAGGATCTTCTTTTTATCTTGCATAGTCGTTATTGATTTAAACGCATGTACGAATCCTGTTATTTGCCCCCGGTGGTATCCGGGGCAGCCGCCGGGCTTTCCTCAACAAACAGTTCGCCCTGTTTTTCTTTGGCATTGGCCGGATTGGTCCCATGCAGGGATTTGACGTAAGAAGCCAGTTCCGCGATCTGAACCGGCGAGAAATCATCCTTCCAGCTCTTCATCCCTTTCTCCGGAACGCCGTATTTGATGGTGTAAAAGATATCCTTGATGGATCCTTTGTGGATCCAGTAATCGTCCGTCAGGTTAGGGCCAACCACGTTGCCTTCCCCATTCACCCCATGACAGACGGCACAATTGACCTTAAACGTCATGGCCCCTTTAGCCACGCTTTCCGGATCCAGCATCGTGACATTATTTTCATCAATGGCGCTGGCCGCAGTCTTCAAATACTGGGATTGCAGGATCTCGGCCCGCTCATTTTCCTGGGCCAGTTCGATCAGCTGACCGGGAAGGGACTTGCTGACAAACATGCGGTACAGGTAAATGGCTCCGAAAAGGATGGAAATATAAAATGCATAGGTCCACCAGGCAGGGGTCTTGTTGTCCAGTTCGCGGATGCCGTCGTAGTTGTGGTTTAGGTCCAGTTCCGCTTCCCGGTCGATCGCTACGGTTTGGTTGAGCCTTTGGAAAAGCGAGGGTTTTTTCACTCTTTCAACGGCGGGTTTCATTTTTTGAATCCCGACAAACTGGAAGAGGGTCCTCACCAGGAATAACATGATCAGCAATTCCAGCAAAATGGCGGCGATCAGCAGGTAAATGTCGAGGGGCACCGAGTTTGCCGCGCCCGCCAGACCTGATTGCCCGGAAACGGAAGTGGATATCATCATCAGCCCAAGCAGGCTAAGCGGTTTGGCCAGGCTTCGGGCAGGGCTATTCGGATTCCCGGTAAAATTTTGGATTTTAAGACGGGCGACGGCGAGGACGGAACGGGCCATAGCCAAAAGGATCACCAGCAGGATGGCCGACAAGCCGAGCAGGATCCACCGGGTGATCACAAAAGCGTCGTAAGAGACGGCCTGAGGTCCGGCCACCCCGTTGGTTTGAGCGGCGAGTCCCGCCATACCAGGTATGCCGGTTATAAAAACGGAAGCCGTCAAAATGGAGCGGACGAGGCTATCCTTCAAGATTAAGCATTTCATACATCTGATTTTCATTTCAAGGGAATATTGGCGCGTTCATCCATGTCTTGTTTGCTGATCATGAAGGTATACACGACCACGGACACAAAGACCAGGACAAATAGAACAAGGGTGATCAGGGGATAGATGCTGACATCCTCTATGGATTTGAGATAATTGGAAAATTTCATGATTCGGACTTAATTCATTTTTTAATATCGGTTCCCAGGCGTTGCAGGTAAGCGATCATGGCGATGATCTCCTTATCCGCACTCACCTCTATCTTGCTTCCTTTCAGGCCGGCAGCGATCCGTTCGGCCTGTTTACGCAGTTCTTCATTGCTGATTTTATCATATCCCTCCGGATAGGGGACCCCCAGCTTTTGCATGGCCCTTATTTTCGCTGGTGTGGTGCGGGTATTGAGCTCTTTCTCCAGCAACCAGGGATAAGGGGGCATCACGGATCCCGGGCTGGTCTCCTGCGGATCCCGCATGTGGTTGTAATGCCAGCTGTCCGGATATTTCCCGCCAATCCGGTGCAAGTCCGGTCCGGTGCGCTTGCTGCCCCACTGGAAGGGATAATCGTACACAAATTCACCGGATTTGCTGTACTCGCCATAACGCATTTCTTCATCCCGGAAAGGACGGATCATCTGGGAATGGCAGGTATAACACCCTTCCCGCACATAGAGGTCGCGGCCGTGCAATTCGAGCGGGGTATAAGGTTTGACCGAAGAGATGGTCGGCACATTGCTTTCCACAAGGAAGGTGGGCACCAGTTCGACGATACCGCCGATGGCCACAACCACAAAACTGAGGGCGAGCATTTGCACGGGTTTCCTTTCGATGGCGTTGTGCCAGTGTTGTTTGACAGGAATAGGCTGGGCGGACAACGGAAGGGCCTCAGCCACTTCATTGTCCACAAAACTTCCTTTTTTCATGGTTTTGTACAGATTGTACACAGCCAGGAAGGCGCCGATCCAATATAAAGTCCCTCCGATGCCGCGCACGATATACATCGGGACGATATGGGTCACCGTCTCCAGGAACTGGTATTGCAACTGGCCGCTATCCGTAAATTTTTTCCACATCAGGGACTGGGCCCAGCCTGCCCAATACATGGGGATGGCATAGAGCAGGATACCTATGGTGGAGATGAGGAAGTGCACATTGGCCAATTGCCTGGAGTGCAGGGTGGTGTTCCACATGCGGGGCACCAGGTAATAAAGCATGGCAAAAATCATAAATCCGTTGAAGCCCAGTGCTCCAATATGTACGTGGGCCACGGTCCAGTCAGTATAATGACTGTAGGCATTGACATTTTTGAGTGAAAGCATCGGCCCTTCCACAGTGGCCATCCCATAACAGGTCAGCGAGACCACCAGCATCTTTAAAATGGGGTCTTCCCGGACCCGGTCCCAGGCGCCTCGGAGGGTGAACAGGCCGTTGAGCATCCCTCCCCAGCTGGGCAGGATCAGCATGATGCTGAAAACCGTACCCAAGGCCTGCGCCCATTCCGGCAGCGCGGTATATAAGAGGTGATGGGGGCCGGCCCAGATGTAAATGAAGATCAGCGCCCAAAAATGGATGATGCTCCAGCGATAAGAATATACCGGGCGTTCGGCCGCTTTGGGCACAAAATAATACATGAGTCCCAGGAAAGGAGTGGTCAGGAAAAAGGCCACTGCATTGTGTCCGTACCACCATTGAACCAGGGCATCCTGGACTCCGGCATAGAGGCTGTAACTCTTGAGCCAGGTGAAGGGAATCTCAAACGAGTTGACGATATGCAGCATGGCCACCGTGACCCAGGTACCAATAAAAAACCAGACGGAGACGTATAGATGCCTTTCCCTCCTTTTAAGGATGGTGCCGACCATGTTAATGCCAAAAACCACCCAGATCAGGGTGATCAGGATATCCAGCGGCCACTCCAGTTCGGCATACTCCTTCCCGGTGGTATATCCCGCAACCAGGGTAATGGCTCCAAATACGATGATCAGCTGCCAGCCCCAGAAATGGATCTTGCTGAGCAGATCGCTGAACAGGCGGGTTTTTAATACCCGCTGGAGGATAAAATATGCCCCCCCCATGACCGCATTGCCCACAAAGGCGAAGATGACGGCATTGGTATGCAGGGGCCTCAGCCTTCCGAAACTGGTATAAGGGATGCCGAAATTAAGGGCCGGAAAAGCGAGCTGGAAAGCGATCAAAACGCCCACCAGCATTCCGATAATGCCCCAGAAAAGGGTGGCTACTCCAAACTGTTTGACAATTTTATTGTCGTAGTAAAACTTATCCACAGTACTCACAAAATTTATTTTTTATCAATGGGTTTTTTGTCTTCAAAAAGGATCCGTTCACCCGGCGAAAATACGTCATCAAACTGGCCGTCCCTGACGCTCCACAAATAAGCGAGAAGAAATACCAGGGCTACGGACAGGCTTGCGATGAGCAGGATGATGATGACGGACACCGGATGGACTTTTTAAGGTTACATAAAAAAGGCTGTGATACCCGACTATAGCTTAAAAGTAACTTCCCTTTGGTGTTGCTTTATATTCTTACTATAGACCTACCAGGAAAAGGATATTCACAGCCCGATTTCTTATTTTTTCTTTGTTGGTTTGCTTTTGTAGATCATGACGCCGCAAGGGGCATGGCGTAGTACCGATTCGGCCACGCTGCCCATGAGAATCCGGTTCAGCCCTTTCCTTCCATGCGAGCCCATGATGATCAGTTCCGCTTTGGTATTTTTGGCCGACTCGAGGATGCCTTCAGCCGGGTCCATTTTATCACTGATTTCCGAGGTCACTTCGACAAACGGATGGTCGGCCCGGATCATCTCGACCATCGCCTTGATTTTTTTATCCACATCCTTTTTGGTTTTCTCAAACCAGTCGTCCAGCACAATATTGGACATGCCGGTCAGGGTCCAATCATAAAAGTTAGGGCGGGGCAAGACATAAATAATATGGAAAGCAGCCGCGTACTTTTCAGCAAGCTGGATGGCGATCTCCAGGGTTTCCTCCGACATATCGGAAAAATCCACGGGACACAGGATTTTTTTAATGCGTTTCATACTTTTAATTTTTTGTTAAAGCAGAACAATATTACAAATTTGATTTTTATCAATATGTGCCCGCATGACCACAATAGGAGGGAAAACTGATATTGGTCAGGTTGGAGGTCAGAGGTAGGAGGTTGTAGGTTAGAGGTAGGAGGTTAGAGGTTAAAGGTCAGAGGTTGGAGCTTAGAGGCCTTGGGAGCAGTGACCGGCTTCCTGATCGGTGTATACCCCCTAAATTTTGGAGCAAAGAATTTCATTTAAACGGACCATTCCGGTTTAAAATGGCAAAGAGCCGCAATAAACGTATTGCAGCTCTTTGATGATCCGTCGGGAAGACTGGATTCGAACCAGCGGCCTCCTGCTCCCAAAGCAGGCATTCTACCGGGCTGAACTACTTCCCGAGCTAAGTATAAATCCATGACTTTCAGCCAGTCATGAAAAAAGCGTCGCAAAGATAACATTTTCCTGATAGGAATGGACTGAAAGGGAATTAGATATCTTAAGTTCCAGACCCGCTTCTTCAATTTCAACAGACGACCGGCCTTCCAGGTCAACCCTTGACCCTATCATTTGGAACTGACCTCAATGGCTGGTCAAACGGGCTGACCGAAAACGTCCGCACAATGGCCTCGTCTCTCGCGTTCCGGTTCCTTTCCATTTTCCCCTTTATGCATTTGGCACTTAACTTTACACCTGTGTTTTTCTGATCGAACAGAGCCAAAAATTTTGTATATGAAATTCAGTACCCTAATCCTTTTACTCTCCTTTTCTATTAGTACGGTTGCCCAGAACTCAAACATCGAGCAGCTCCTGGTGGAAATCAATGAAGCGCAGGGCTCAGACCTGGTTGACAAAACGCTCCAGCTTGCCAATGCTTATTACCGGCTGGGTGAATATGAACAAGCCAAGGCCGCCGGTCATAAGGTCATGGAGCTGGCTCCCGGCCTGGGGATGGACCGGCAAATGCAGGAAGCTCAGGACCTGGTCGTCCGTTGTGAACAAATCACCGCCCTGAAAAACAGCCAGGCTAAGAGCGACCCCATGGGGTCCATGGTCATTGCCCTGCAGCTTTCGGATCTTTTTTATAAAAACGGGGAATTCGATAAAGCCCGTCAAATGGCTGCGGAATCGTACAAATATGCCTATCAGTTTGACAATAAATCATTTATGGCCACGGCCCTGAACCGTGAGGCCCGGGCCACCCTCAAAAAAGACAAACCCAGCAAGGAAGAAGAAGAGGAGGCCCGAAGGAAACTCCGAACAAGCCTGAAAATCATCAATGACCATAAAGTAATTAATCCTCTCCTGAAAAACGACAACCTGGTCAACCTTGAAGAACTGGGGAAAAATTTTGTGGACGCGGAAGAATTTGCCGAAGCCAACGAATCGTTTAAAACCGTGATGGACTCCGTCAACACCCATTTCCGGATCTGGTCTTACGAAGGCAAACACAGAAAGAATGGAAAAAGGGATTCCGGATGGCAAGGCGCCGTTTTTTTAGCACCCCGGGATTCCATAAAAAAAGGACTGCCCGAAGACCTTTATGAAAAAATCGTTCAGTTGAAACAAATCCGCCTGGCCAAAGAGCTGATCGCCCCCCTGCCCCCGCCTTCCTCCGCAGGAAAGGACGTCAACTTAATGGTCGAGCAAGTCACCAATGAATTAAAGGATTTGTGGCCAAAGGAATTGCAGGAGATCCAATCTGATTTTGAAAAAAACGAATCGCGCATAGGGCAGCTGGCGCCGGGTGATGTCAAAAAAGAACTGCTGCAGGCCACGTATAAAAACAAATACGACTCCCTGATGCACCTGCACATCCTGGACTCCATCAACCTGGAAAAACAGGAACTCTCCATCCGGCAGCATGAAGCGGAAATGGAGCGCCAGAAAGCGCGGCGTTCTTTTATGATGACCGGGTCCGGCAGCACCCTTTTATTGTCCCTGTTTTTATTTTTAGGATTTACCCGGCAAAAAAAACATAACCGGCTCCTTACCTTAAAAAACACGGAAATCAAACTGGCGCAGGAACGCTCCGAAGAATTGTTGCTCAACATTCTCCCGGCCCAGGTCGCGGACGAACTCAAACAATACGGTGAATCCAAAGCGCACCGCTTCGACAATGTAAGTGTATTGTTTAGCGATTTCATCGACTTTACGCGGATCGCCGAAACCCTACCCCCTGAAACCCTGGTCAAGGAACTGGATTATTGTTTTAAAGCCTTTGACCGCATCATCAGCAAACATTCCCTGGAGAAAATAAAAACCATCGGGGATGCCTATATGTGCGCCGGGGGCCTTAATCCAAGCCTGGGCAACCAGACCTCCGGGATCGTGCAGGCCGCCAGGGAGATGCAACAATTCCTCCATCAGTGGAAAGAGGAAAAAAAAGCCAGGGGGGAGCCATTTTTCGAGGCGCGGATCGGAATTCATACCGGGCCGGTCGTAGCCGGTGTGGTAGGCATGAAAAAATACGCCTACGACATCTGGGGAGATACGGTGAATATCGCATCGCGGATGGAATTGAGCAGCGAACCGGGAAAAATCAATATCTCCGGAGAAACCTTCAAACAGTTGAATGGGGAGTTCTCATGTTCTTACCGGGGTAAAATCAAACCTAAAAATAAGGCGGAAATCGATATGTACTTTGTGGAGGTGAGTGGATAAGGTTATTATTTCGCGCAAAGGCGTCAACCAGTTTAATGGTTACTCGCAATGGGGCAAGGCACCAGTACAATCCGTTCCACGAGGTAATATTTCTCGCGGAGAGCGCGGGAAGCACGGAGAAATATTTTATTGAAGAATGTTAACCTGTTCGGTCGAAGTTTACCCAGTTGGGTCGAAGTTTAGCTTCGGCCATCTTCAACTTTTCGCGCAAAGACGCAAAGTCGCAAAGCGCCAAGTTGGGTCGAACTTAGCCATCCTCCATTTTTCGCGCAAAGACGCCAAGACGCAAATCGTCCAATTTAGATGAAGCTTGGCTTCGGCCATCCGTTCGGACGAAGCTCTGCTTCGGCCATAACTGAATCTTCATTATCTACACATATTCGGAGCTCAACTCCTCCCTTACACAGATCTTAACCGTCCAACGCATCCAGTACCACCTCCTTCGCCAGTTCCTTGTACCGGCATAGCGCGTTCGCCAGTTTCATCTGCTCTATTGAATGGCATTCCGGTTCGAAAAGTGCGGGGGAAGCCACCAGGATACATATGCATTTTGCCCGGCTGGTGGCCACATTGAGGCGGTTGAGGTTGTAGAGGAAATTCATGCCTCGTGGCGCGTCTTCGGCCGAAGAACTGGTCATGGAGTAGATCACCACGGGGGCCTCCTGGCCCTGGAACTTATCCACGGTACCGATTTCTATCCCGGGTAATTTCTGGCGGAGGGCGCCCACCTGGGCGTTGAAGGGAGCCACAATTAATATGTCCTTGTTCATCAGATTATTTGTTTTCCCTTCCTCATCGGTCCAAAACCCACCTGCCAGCAATGTTCCAACAATGGCTGATATAGCGGCCACTTCTTCATCTGACCGGCTCTGATTGCCTTTGTGGGGAACCGGTACGTAGAACAGACCCGCTTCATCAAATCCGCGCGTCCCGCTAATCCGTTGTCTTTCGAGTCCAGGTTTCGAATTCAATCTGCTCTCGTAAAACAGCTCCGAAGTGAACTTGCAGATCTCCGGATGGAGGCGCCAGCTCGTACCGAGAAACAGCCCTTTCGTCCCAGGTATAGTCAGGTGGCCATCCAATAAATGGCTGAGGGCGGCAATATCACTGCCTTCCGGATGAGCCCCTTTCTGGGGCTGTTCTAATTGTTGCGGGTCTCCCAATAAGACCAGGTTTTTAGAAGCCCTCGAAGCTGCAAGTGCATGAGCCAGGGACATCTGACCTGCTTCGTCGATGAACAGGTAATCAAGGACTCCTTCTGATTTATCTTCGGACCACAACCATGCGGTCCCACATCCGATTTTACCTTCTTCCAAGGCGGCCCTGACCTTGTCCGATTCGCCCACTTCCCGGATGAAAGGTATTTCTTCAGGATCTCCAACCGAACCTTTATGAACGAAAAAAATTTCGAGGTCAACCGGCTTATGTTTGATTACCGACTTGGCCAGGTTTCGGATCACTTTATGACTTATGGCAGTAATCCCGATTTTTTTTCCCTGTTTGTATAAATCGACGATCATTTGAGCCCCTGTAAAGGTTTTACCGGTACCCGGTGGTCCCTGGATAGCCAGTACACTGGAATTTAAACTGGTAGCCAGCCTCCTGGCTCCTGACTCCAAATCTTCTTTTTGCAATAAGAGAGGGCCATCATAGTTGTATAACAAGTCCGGGCGCATTTTGGTCAATAAATGGAATGCCGCCCGGCAAGACCCCTGTCCATTAAATCCATGATCAAGCAGGTTCCGGGCAACGGCGGCAAGAGAGTCGGTCAGTAAGCGAGGATCTACCCGTTCAGGTACATGCACAGCCCGTGGATGCCTTTCTTTGGCCAGACCTGACTTTTTTATATCGATGGTATTGTTTTCCAGGGATATGGCTTTCACCTGGCCGATGGATTTTCCTTTAACCTCGTCCAGAGCGTCCTCAACTTCCACCCGGATTTCCTGCGGAGGAAAACGGTACCGGTGGGTCGGGTTTTTTTCCCTGGGACCTTTAGGAAGTTCTTCAACAAACTCCAATCCAGCAATCGCCTTCCTTTCTTCAAGAAGATCATCGTATTCCAGTTCATGAACCCTGAAATATTCCCACCAGGCACTTTTATCCTCTCTTCTGAAATAATCCAGCAGGTTTGCCAACAAACGCCTGGCCAGTTGTTCGGTATCTTTGCTTTCCGAATTCAGGTTTTCGGTCAGTGCCAGGAACAATTTCCGGGTCCGTTCATCGAGGTCCTTTGTTTCATCTCTTGCTTCCACCTCCTTTAACAGGGGCCTTTCAATCGGTTTTCCCAGATTGATCTCCGTCTTCCGCTTCTCTTCCAGCCATTGATGCAGCGCCGCAGTAGACCTGCAATCGTCTTCATTGTATGCCTCCAATTCCGCGATCACCTGTTCATCCAAACTCAGGAAATCATTCAGTTCAAGCGCCACTTCTACCCTTTTCCTTGCGCTGCTGGCCTTATGCAGTTCGAGTTTGCGTTCGTAAGCGGCAAATTTTTCGAGTTCTTTCAGGGAATAGGTTTCGACGCTGGCCAGGAGCGACTCTTTGAATACCTGGTGCAAATCAATAAATCGCAGGCCTCTGGCCAACTGGTCCACTTCGGCCTCATAAACCGAATGGATCATGGCCAATCGTTTTACAGTGGATGGCTCATAAGGCGCAAAATGATAAATAAACATACCTGGAAATTCCTCCCATTGTGCCTTCACAAAATCCATAAACCGGCTAAAGGCCTGCTTTTCTTCATGCTTGTTTGAGGACCAAATCCTGCGGTAGTCCAACCCCCCCTCTTTTTTAACGGCATATCCAATCAGGTATTCCAGTCCCCCTCCCTCAAAAAAGGCATCCCCTTCAAAATCGAGATAGATATCCCCTTCATTGGGTTCCGGAAGGCGGTGAAAACCTCTTCCCTCTTCCGATTCCAGAGTTTTACTAAGCAGTTTTTGCCGTCTTCGCCCCTCCAGTTGAATACGTGCCTGCACCTGCCTTTTCAAAAGTGCTTCGAGGTTGCCCCTGCCTGGTTTGAGGATAAGATCGGTTTCGGCAAACTGCTCCAGCCTTGAAATCCCCTGTGATTTTAATTCTTCGATCTGGATGGACTGCATACCCGCCACCAGGGAAAGGTAATCGTCCATATGCCGCTTTTTATCACATTCCTGCCACCAACTGCAGATCTGACAATGCTCTACCGGCTCGGGATAAGTCGGCAGATCAGGACCGGCCATGGTTTCTTCAAATCGTTTTTTCACCAGTCGGTAATAGGCCCTGTAATCCAGGTACCGGAATGCCTCCCGCTCAAAGGGATTTCCCCGCTTGATGACCGACATGCTTTCCGCTTCGCCACCCTGAATCCCGGACAAGAGGTCGGTATAAAGGCAGAGTTGCAGGATGGTTTCCGCTTTGGTGTTTTGCGTAAGTTTCGTATCCTGGACTTCATAACAATAAGGCCCAAACCGGCTCTGGCCGTCCACTTTCAGGAGGATATCCGCGATCCCTCTCCAGGGCCCCTCCCCCAGTCCGGCCTGGACCAGGACCTCCGCACCTGATCGCATGGCTTCCACCACGGCCTCGGAGTCCTTTCCCCGCAAATCAACCACCTGTTTTCCCTGTGCCCGGAGGTGCTCCACATAGGCTTTCTCGTGCTCCATCCCGCGTTCCCTCAGGACATCCATCATCGGATCATGCCATCGTGGTTTCGCCATTTGACCCATGGCCACCTTTCGGTTTAATTGGGTCAGGTGGTGACAACTTAGGTGGTTGGTCAGGTCGGTGGCTGCAAGGGTAAAACGGTCGGAATCATATTTCATAGTGATGGTAAATTACGATGGATTCATTTTACTTGCTGGTACGTTTAATTTCCTGATTGGGAATCAGTACGCGGGCAGCACTTATTCGCCTTTTTTATTAAGTTTGGGACTTAATATTCAAAATTTTCAAAGAGTATGAAATATAAATGGCTCGGACTTGGTCTCCTCACTATCGGAATACATGCCTCCCTTCCTTCCTTCTCACAAGGATATGTCAATACGCCCCCTGCCGTATCCCCTATGCCGATGAAACCGGAAATGACGGAAATCTGGAATCCCGAAGTTCCAGTAGTAAAACCCGGAAAAAATCTGGGGGAAGCCCCGTCCGATGCGATCATCCTGTTTGACGGCAAAAACCTGGACCAATGGGTGAGCCAGCGCGATCCCTCCAAACCGGCTCCCTGGAAAATTGTAAACAACGACCATATGGAAGTGGTGCCCGGGTCGGGGGGCATCCAGACCAAAATGCAATTCGGGGACTGCCAGCTGCACATCGAGTGGAGCGCGCCCGATATGGTGGAAAGCGGGGGACAAGGCCGCGGCAACAGCGGGGTCTTCTTTCAGAACCGGTATGAACTGCAGGTGCTGGATTCTTACAACAACCGGACCTACCGCAATGGCCAGGCCGGCAGCATTTATAAGGACCACGCTCCCCTGGTCAACGCCATGAAAGGCCCTCTGGAGTGGAATGTTTACGATGTGGTCTATACGGCCGTGCGGTTTAAGCCCGATGGCAGCGTCTTCTCCCCAGCGCGGATCACCGTTTTCCACAACGGGGTATTGATCCAAAACAACGTGACCATCAACGGGATCACCGAATACATCGGATTGCATATGTATAAATCCGCCCATGGTGATGACGTCCTTTCCCTCCAGGACCACAATAATAAAACCCAGTTCAGGAATATCTGGGTCAGGCCTTTGTAAAGGTGAAAGGTGAAAGGTGAAAGGCGAAGGGAGAAAAAAATGATCAAGGCCACCGCCACCCACCCCATGTAATTTTGCTCCCTTTCCCGTTTACCCTTAACCGTTTACCCCTTGACATGGTTTGGGAGGAGCTTAGCTTCGACCCTGAAACTTAACATTAGGGGTTAGCATAAATACGAAAAAGCCGAAGCTAAGCTTCGTCTGAACGGCCACCCACCACCCACCACCCACCATCCACCACCCACCACCCACCACCCACCACCCACCGTCCTGTCCTCTCATCCCGGCTACCCGTGTCCTTTTGCTCCCTTTCCCGTTTACCCTTAACCCTTGTCCTTCAATTTCACCCCTGCCGGGGGATACCCCTGCTTTTAAAATAATCCACCTTGCAGCCTGCATTTAAGCGTAACTTAGACGGCATCCCGGTAAAAAAACCTCACCTTATGAAAAAAATATATTTGATTTCCTGCCTGAGTCTGATTCTTATATCGGTAAGCGGGCCATTGCAAGGCCAATTATTACGTCTTCCTGATGCCAACGTGACCAATCTCAAGGCTTCGGTTGGCCGCACGGTGGGAGTCACCGATATTATGATCCGGTACAATTCGCCTGCCGTCCGCGGACGGGAGGGAGGGATCTGGGGTACGGCGATTGTGCCCTATGGATATAACGTACTGGGCTTTGGATCAAACATGGAATCCCCCTGGAGGGCAGGTGCCAATGAGAGCACCACGATTTCTTTTTCCACCGACGTCACCATTCAGGGCAAGCCCTTAAAAGCCGGCCAATACGGTTTCTTCATCGCCGTTTACCCGGATTCCTGCATCCTGATTTTTAATCAGAATACCAAGGGCTGGGGCAGCTATTTTTATGACAAAGGCCTCGACGTCCTGAAAGTGGCCACCCGACAGCAAAAAAACATGCCCGCCAGCAAAGAGAGGCTTGAATATGCTTTCTCCAACCAGACCGACCGGTCCGTCGAAATTGCCCTGGAATGGGAACGCTGGAGGATCCCTTTTAAGGTAGAAGTGGACATAGACGGTACTACCCTGGCTTCCATTCAAAGCCAGATGAGCGGGGCTATGGGTTTTGATCCACCCAGTCTTCAGGCCGCCGCGGCCTGGTGCCTGAGCCACAATACCAATCTCGATCAGGCTTATACCTGGATCACTTCCGCCACCGATCCCAACCTGGGCGGGCTCAAGACCTTCGCCGCCTTGTCCACCAAAGCAGGCATCCTGGGCAAGATGAATAAAAAGGAGGAAGCCGACCAGATCATGGCCCAGGCCGTGGAACAGGCCAATGCCTTCGAACTGCATGCCTATGGGCGGCAATTGCTTGCCCAGAAAAAGATGAAGGAAGCCATGGATATTTTTGAAACCAATTATAAAAAACACGAAGGCAAATGGCCAACGGCGGTGGGCATGATGCGCGGATATTCCGCGATGGGCAATTATCCGGAAGCGCTTAAATATGCCAAAATGGGCCTCACCCAGGCTCCCGACGACCTGAATAAAAACAGCCTCCAGGACGCAGTCAAAAAGCTGGAAGCCGGTAAACCGCTTTAGGCTTTGGAGAGAAAGGACAAACACCGGTTCAGGCAAGACCTGGGATGACTCGCTAATCAAATAGTCAATGTTACATCCCGGTGTATATTGAACCACCGGATTATTTCAACATCAAACTTTCCATGCTGACATGAAACAATGGATCATGCCCCTGGCATTTATATTCATACTGCCTTGGTCAACATTTTCAGTAACTGGCCAGGAATGGATGAATCTTTCCCTGAACTATGGCCCTTATAAAACCGGCTTCCGTTATATTGAGACTTCGGATCCGGGAAGACCCTGCCTTACCTGTGCGAAATCGGTAACCGGCTATGCCGCCCGGGAAATGGAGATCGCGGTTTGGTACCCATCCGAAGACCGGGAAACGGCCACCATGCCCTATATTCAATATCTGAGGTTAGGACCGGCTGGAACCATTACAGATTTAAATATTTTGAAACAGGCTTTTTTCAAGAGTATCTCCGGCCTGGGCGGGGATACCAGCCTTTTCGAAACCGCTTTTGCCCCGCTCTTTCATGAGGCAACCCGGGCGCAGAAGGACCCTACCCTGGCGCCGGGCCGATGGCCATTGATCCTCTATCCGGATCAACCTCATTTTCAAAACACCCTTTGCGAATTCCTGGCTTCACATGGTTATATCGTGGCTTCGCCCAGGATTAAAGGGACTTTCCGTGCGGAACCTGAATATAATCCTGCAGGGATCGAAACGGGCACGGATGACCTGGCCTTCACCCTGGCTTATATGCGCAGCCATTTTCAGGTCAACCGGGAATTTGCTTTCATCGGCACCGGTTTCAATGCCACCCTCGGGCTTGCCCTGTCTTTCAAAAACAAAGATTTGGCGGCCTTGGTCAGCCTGGAGGGAGGCATTACCACTCCCTTTGAAGCAGGCCTGATCTTAAAGAGCCCATATTTTGATCTCCGGCAATGCTCGGTACCGATGCTGGTGATTCACGCCCCGCACCCCGATGTCAAACCCGAATTGACCCACCGGTATAAATATTCGGAGAGGGTTTATCAATCTTATCCCCAATCCTCCGAGTTTTATTTCCTCAATTTCGGCCTCTGGGAGAAAAAGGTCCGGAATATTTTCCCCAAAGCCAACCGGGCAAATACCTGGGAAAGTTTTGAAATTTCAGCCCAATCGGTCCAACTCTTCCTGGATTGGAAATTGAAAAAGGATGAAAAAAGTAAATCCTTGCTGTTGGAAAACGACTGGCCGCCGGAACTGATGCAAACCTCGGTACGCCCTGCCGTTCCGATTCCCCCTGACCATGAACAACTTTCTGAAGTATGGGAAAAGAAGGGCATCGATTCCCTTAACATGATTTACCGGAACCTCAGGGCATACGATAATCAACCTTTTGATTTCAGCTCCTTCTATCAATTGAGCCAGAAAATGATCGAACAATCGAGATTCAGGGACCTTTTGTCCTGGGCCCTTCTTTTTGCCGACGCACATCCGGGATCGGCCATTCCTTATTCCCTGCAAGGCCGCGCCCACCTTGAATTGAGCAATAAAGCGGAAGCAAAGAAAAATTATGAAAAAGCATTATCCCTGCTCGGACAGGATCCCGAGCTCAATGCGGAAGAAAAAAATTATTTCGGACAAGCCATTGAAACAAGGATCAGAAGTTTAAACTAAACCCGTTCGAATATGAAACCGTTATTTGTAATCGCAGCCCTTGCCCTGTCCTTTCCCATCCAAGCCCAAAGCCCTGAAGACTCCGTAGCCATCAAAAAGGCAGCCCTGGATTATGTGGAAGGCTTTTTTACAGCCGACAGCAGCAGGCTCACTCAAGCCATGTCTCCCGAATTGACCAAAAGGATCATTGACCATCGCAGCGGGAAGAGCAAACTCCTGACCATCGGTTTAAAAGAATTGATCGGGTATACCCGGATGGGAAAAATACCGGATAAAAATCCGGATGAACCGTTTAAGGCCAAAGTGGAAATTTACGACATTGCCGGAGGTATCGCCCTCGCAAAGGTCAGCACCAACAAAATGCCTGAGTTTTTTGATTATATCCAGGCAGGTAAAATGAACGGGGAATGGAAAATCATCAACGTATTGTGGGCCTTTAATTGAGGTATTCAAGGGTTTGGATCGAACCATGGCAACCTTAAGCTTCCTCTCCGGAGGCTTTACAAAATTTTTACATCCCTTTTACAGCTTTTTACCAAGATAAAGCTGTGGGAGGGTTGACTCCCGGTATTTTTATGCCATTCTTTCACCAAAATCATTTTAGCCATGAAAATTCATACTTGTACTTTTTTGCTCCTTCTACTATCCCCCTTTTCCGGCAGAAAAGAATTAGAATTTGCACCGACCGCCCGGATCACAAGCAGTCCGCAAAAACTCAACAATGAAAAGCCGGGCCTGAAAAACATCATTTTTAAGTCCACGGATGGCGGGCAGACCTGGCAGGACATCAGTGAAGGCCTTCCCGAAAATTTTAAGGAAAATGGCTTCTATGCAAACGACCAGGGGATCTATTTACTGTATGGTAACGGGGTCTATCACAGAAATATAAATTCCCAATCCCCTTTTTGGGAAAAAGAGATTTTGATCAATAAGCAGCCCAATATTGCCCCAGGTGATTCCAGCTTATTTGCATACGGCAACGATGGCCCGTTTTTACAAAAAATAAACGGAACCAGGGTTTGGTCGCCCTTGTATTCAAATTTTCAGGGTGGAGCGATCCATGCCCTTTTGGAGACAAAAGGAGGTTCGGTTTTCATCTGTTCCGACCGTGGCCTATATAAATCCGACAAGAGTGGCAAAAGCTGGAAACAAGTCCACACAGGAGGCTGGGTGATGAAATTAGCAGAGTCAAACGGTGTACTCCTTGCAACCAGCCAGGGGGGGATATTAAGATCGACCGATGAGGGTGAACATTGGGATTTGGTGATCAGCGAGGGCGGTGTGGGCATCGCCGTGGAATGCATCAACGGCGGATTCGCCGCCATCACCTACAATACGGAATCGAAGACCAGAAGAGTGCGAATATCCTACGACGGCGGGAAAACCTGGTCGCCCATTGACGCCGGCCTTCCGCCAAGCCTTTCCATAGCTTCCATAATTCAGGCTGGCGAAAACTTCTATTGTGGTCATCCCGACGGCATTTTCAGATCATCGGACCAGGGAAAATCATGGAGTCTTATGCTTCCTTCTGTCGAAAATAAGGTATTCAATTTAACAGTTTCAGGCAAAGTGATTTATGCCATACCCAGGGATGGTGGTTGTTAAATCCCCGATTTCCCAGGCACCTACAACCTGCGTCCTTATTTATTATCCAGGTTTTTCAGCTCCTGATCGATCGGATATAAATAAGGATAGTCCTCAACATATTTTGGCCATATGTATTTTCCATGCGGAATAAAAATCCCAACAGGGATTTGTTTTACTTTAAGTTCTTCAAAGTCCTGTTCAGTCATGGTAAAGTGATAGGCCGTGATGCCTTCATTATAAAACATCACGTCTATATCTTCAAATTCATTCATATTCACCACCGTCTTTACATTTGGCGGAAGCAGACGATTTAATGCCTTGTAAATTTCGGTATTGTATATCCTGATGTTTCGTTCATTGTTTTGGGGTGACAGATAGTTTATGAACCAGCTCGGATTTAAGCTTAAATAGACTGTTGCCAGGACCAGGGCAGCCAGGACCAGCCGGGATTTTCCCAATTTCTCAAAAATATAATTTAAACCCAACGAAATATAGATCAAACCCAGCGGCACAATAAAAAAAACATAGGTATCCACTTTGGTCTTCACGAACACGCTGAAAAACCAGAAAACAAATAACATTCCCGCGATGATCCCTGCATTTAACCGTCCGGAAATTTCCTTTTTAATAAAACTCAACAATAAACCAACAGGAATGAAATAATATAAATATTTTCCTATTAAATCCACAAGATGGTCCAGATAAAAAGAATTGTCCCCGGTATGGCCTTCCAGGGCTTCCGTAATATGCCTTTTATTAAAATCATAGACAAAATTTGCCAAATCAGGAAACCGGTCCAGGATATATATTTGCCAGGGAAGGAACACCGGGAAACAAAAAAACAAGGAAAGGAACGTATGAATGACTTGTTTTCCTACACTCGATTTTTGCAAGCCGGTGATCAGAATAACCACTCCCCAGATCAAATACACCAATAATCCGGTCAGCCACTTATTCAAAATAGCGGCGCCGGAAAAAACACCGGTCAACACAACCCAGTACCATTTCTGATTCCGGTGATATTCACAGTAAGTCCAAATACTGGCAAGAACATAATATCCGTGCGCCACATCATTATGATCCATCCCATGCATTCCGGCAATCAACTGCAAATGAAATCCGGAAACGGCCAGCATTAAAGCGGAGAATAAGGCCACCGTCCTATTTTTTGTCAGGAGGATCGCTATCCTGTAAGTAAGAAAAATCAAGATCGTTCCCATAACGGCGCTGGGAAGACGCATGGACCACTCCGATACCCCAAAAACTTTCATACTCAAAGCCATCTGCCACATAAAAAGAGGCTGTTTGTGCAGCCAGACATGATTGCAGCACCAGATAAACTTGTCATAGTTGTCTGTGACAGGATTTGCCCGTAGAACAGGAATCAAGGGATGGTCCATGAGATTCCGGGCCACCAGGGCGTGAAACCGCTCATCCCAGGGATGGAGAAATGGATCTGTAAAAATGGCGGTAAGCCTTAAAACAAATCCGATTAAAAGTATAATGAATAAGGTGATGTTCTTTTTAATATCCAGCATCGTATTTGTTCATAGTCTCTCACTTATTTCAGCCGGGTGAAAGCGGCGGAAGATATTGAATATGGAATAGAGAATCCGCTACCTCCTATCTCTGCATAGACCCAGGGACCTCTCCCGAAGCCTAAGCCTCCTACCTCTTACCTCCTACTTCTACTCCAATGTCCTCAACTTAATATTCCTGAACCACACCTCATCCCCGTGGTCCTGCAGCAGGATATGTCCTTTGGCTGCGGAAGCAAAGCCCGGGTATACTGCATACTTGCTCCTGGCCACCAGGGCCTTGAAAATATTGCTGTTGCGTTCGTATTCGACCACCTTGAAGCCATTGAGCCAGTGCTGAACCATATTGTTTGGATAAACGATTATCCTTCCCTGGTTCCAATCCCCGATTTTCCGCTGAAAACGGGAATTTAAGGGAGTGGCGGGTATCAAGTCATATAAACTGGACAGGGTCCGGTTGCCCACTACTCCCTGTTTTGCATCCGGATGACGCGCATCGTCCAGGACCTGGTATTCCAGCCCGATCCCGGACCTGCCCCCGGAGTCGTATTGTTCGTCTACAAAATATTTAAGCCCGGAATTGGCTCCCTCGGTCAGTTTAAAATCAAAGGTGAGTTCAAATGCCCCGTATTGGTCCGTGGTCACGATGTCGTTGCCCGTCTCCGAACCGTCCGATTTCATCACCCCGATCATGCCTTCCTTCACCGACCACCGTTTTTCCGGGGGGCCGGTTTGGTGCACTTTGCGCCAGCCGTTGAAATCGTTCCCGTTGAACAATAATTTGAATCCCTGGTTTTTTTCCATCTCACTCAAATGGTTGTTCATCAGGTTAACGACCGGGGTTTGGTCATAGGGCCGCGGTTTGAGACCCGAGGTCTGGATACGGATATTCCTCCACCGGATTTCAGTGCCGGGAGCCTGGTCCTTGCCAATGCTGTGCACCTGGAGGGCGATAAAACCTTTGAGGGTCAGGTCGTCCACCAGGCAGGCCACCGGGATATCGTTGATCCAGGTGCGGATCACCGGGCCTATCGCCTCAATCCGGTATTTGTTCCACTGGTCCTTTTTAAAAGCCTTTTTGCCTTCCGGATTGATGTCCGGGATATAGAGCCAGTCTCTGCGCGCCTCGTCGTAGATCCCACCCGACCAGGCCCGGTCGGACGGATCGATTTCCACCTGGTAGCCGTGGACCCGTCCTTCTTTATAGGAGGGAAGGGAAAGGCTCCTGATCTGGATCCCGGAGTTCATGCTGTTATCCACTTTTAGTTCGAGCTCGAGGATAAAATCACCGTATTCTATTTCGGTAGCCAGGAAGGAGTTGGGGGTATTGGCGACCGTGGTCCCCACCATCTGGTTATTTTCAACGCGGTACCGGGCCTGTCCGTTTAATTGTTTCCAACCCTTCAGGCTTTTCCCGTCGAACAGGGAGGTCCAGGTTTGACTTTGAGCCAAAGAGGATAAGAACAGAAGGAGGATCCATGCATGATTCTTTTTCATATCCGGAATTTTTTGCTGAACAAGATAAAAAGCTTTTCGCTGCCTGCTTCCAAAACCGCAGAGGAGACCAGGAATTCCGGAAACCTTAGCCAATAAATACACTTAATTTTATGTTATAGACCCATATTTTTTCCCGGATGAATGTTTTGTCCCCATCACCTCTCCCCACTACCGATCCCGAACCCACCGATCCCCGCAGGCTGGCCGGGATGCTGCGCCAAAACCTGGATCCCTACCCCGGCCCCTGGGATGAAAAGGGGCTCAAACATCTCCTTCGCCGCAGCCTCTTTGGCACCTCAGCAGCCGAAGTCGAACAATTTCTCCTGCTGGGAAACCTTGAAAACACCCTCTCTGCCCTATGCGAGATCAAACCTCCTGCCAGCCTCCCCCTGGTCAATTATACCGATGGGGATGGGGTCCGGGAGCCAAACGCCAAAGACGGCGAAACCTGGATCCATGAAGAATACAACAATGAGCTCGAATATTACCGCCTGCTCTCCCTAAAAACCTGGTGGCTGGACCTGATGCTGAAAGACCAGACGCTGATGGAAAAAATGGTGATCTTCTGGCACAACCATATCCCGGTGGAAATGGTAGGGGTCTTTCACGCGCGCCAGGCTTACGACTACCTGGCCACGATCCGGCAATACGCCCTTGGTAATTTCAGGCAATTGATCAGGGCCCTTACCCTTGATCCCATGATGCTGTTTTATCTCAACGGGAATTCAAACAACAAATCGGCGCCGGATGAAAACTATGCCCGGGAGCTTCAGGAATTGTTCTGTATCGGCAAGGGGCCGGAAGCCAAATTCACCGAAGACGACGTGAAGGCGGCCGCCCGCGTGCTCACCGGCTGGAAATCGGACTATCTGAAACCGAAAACCTTTTTCGCGGAATGGGCCCATGATACCGGGGATAAAACATTTTCTGATTTCTACGGGGGAAGAGTGATCCGCGGTCAGAAGGGATCAGAAGGCCAAAAGGAGCTGGATGAACTGATTGATATGTTGATCAGCCACCCGGAATGTGCCAGGTTCATTTGCAGGAAACTGTACCGGTTCTTTGTTTACCCTGAAATTTCAGACTGGAGTGAAGAAAACATCATCCGGCCCCTGGCGGATCTTTTCATAAAAACTGATTTTGAAATCGCCCCGGTCGTAAAGGCCCTGCTGTCCAGCAATCATTTTTTCGATCCCCTGCTCCGGCTGGCCATGATCAAATCCCCGCTGGATTATACCATAGGACTGAACCGGCATTTTGGCATGCGGTTCCCCTCCTCCCCCGGAGAGATAAAATCCAAATTCCAGGCGCAGACGGTGATGTATTATTTTCTCACTTCTTTTCAGCAGGATATCGGGGACCCTCCTAATGTTTCGGGTTGGCCGGCTTATTATCAATTCCCTCAATACGACCGTTCCTGGATCAGCACCCATACCGTCCACCAGCGCGGGATCCATTCGGACATGCTGGTCTGGTATGGCTATCAGATGGACCAGGGCGTGGCTACCATAGACTGGCCGGCCTACACCGACACCCTGATCCATCCGGAAAATCCCAACCTCCTGATCGAAGAAGTGCTTGGCAGGCTGTATGATGTCCCGGTGGATGCGGAGGTCAAAAAATATCTCAAAAGCATCCTGCTCTCCGGGCAGGTCAGCGACCATTACTGGACCAACGCCTGGCAGGAATGGAAATCGAAACCCAATGATCCTATGGCCAGGAATACGGTAGATATCCGTTTGAAAATTTTTTACCAATACATCCTGCAAATGGATGAATATCAAATCATGTAAGGGGTATGAAAAGAAGGGATTTTTTCCGGTTGACGGGATCAGGCCTTGCGGCTAACAGTTTTTTACCGGGCTTCAGACCGGATAAAATTCCTCAGTGGTTTGACTGGTTCAAACTGGATACGGACCGGGTCCTGGTTCTCATACAGCTCGATGGCGGAAATGATGGTCTCAATACCGTGATCCCGCTCGACCAGATGGACCTGTACAACAAAGCGCGCCAATCCGTGGCCCTGCCTGCCAACAAGGTTTTGTCACTCCCAACGACCATTAAATCAGGCCTTCACCCCGCTTTGGATGAAATCAGGGGCCTTTATACGGAAGGCAGGATAAAGATCATCCAGTCCGTGGGTTATCCTTCGCCCAATTATTCCCATTTCCGGTCCACCGATATCTGGATGTCGGCCTCGGATGCGGAAGAAGTGCTGAGTTCCGGCTGGGCCGGCAGGTACCTGAACCATGAATACCCGAATTATCCCAATGGTTTTCCCACCGAGGACATGCCGGATCCGCTGTCCGTGGAGATCGGTTATGGCCAGAGCCTGGCCTTCCAGGGGCCCGCCACCAGTATGAGCGTCACCATAGCAAACCCGGAGGACTTCAATAAACTGATCCAGGGCATCGAGACACCTTTGCCTCAAACACCTTTTGGAGACAAACTGGGTTATGTCCGTTTAATAAAAAAACAATCCAATACCTACGGCGAACGAATGAAGGACGCCTTCGGGAAAACGAAAAACAAAGCCAGTTATCCGGAGGACAACGACCTGGCCGATCAGTTGAAGATAGTGGCCCGCCTGATTGCCGGCGGACTGAAGACCCGTATCTATAAAGTAAGCATCAGCGGCTTTGACACCCACGACAACCAGGTGCAAAACGGGGATCACGCAACCGGTGAACATGCCAATCTTCTCCGGCGGATATCCGGTGCCGTGAAAGCCTTCCTTGACGACCTGACCGCCCTCGGCCTTCAGGACCGAGTAGTGGGCATGACGGTTTCCGAATTCGGCCGACGCATTATATCCAATGCCAGCCGCGGTACGGATCATGGAGCCGCCGCGCCCATGTTCCTTTTCGGCAATGCCATCCAGGGCGGCCTGCTCGGGGAAAACCCCACCCTGCCCGCAGAAGCTAAATGGGACGACAATATCCCCATGCAATACGATTTCCGGTCTGTCTATGGCAGTTTGCTGGAAAACTGGTTTTGTATCAATAAAACGGAGGTACAACAAGTCCTTTTAAAAAATTACCAGACCCTGCCGGTTATAAAGCCCGCTTACAGTTGTCTTTCCACCCCGACCCGGGAAGAAAATCAGTTAAAAGGAATCAGCATCATCCATGCTTTTCCTAATCCCTTCACCTCCATCATAAATTTTAAAGTTCAATCCAACGGCGAACATTCCAGTATTTCCATTTTCAATCCGGCCGGCCAGGTGATCCACAACATACATCATGGCCTTTTATCAAAAGGGGAACATCAGTATTACTGGAATTCGGAAGACCTGCCGGTAGGAAATTATTATGTGCGGTTTCAATCAGGGCCTGAGCAACAGGTGAAGCTGATTGTCAAAGTGAGATAGGAAGCTGGAAGCTGGGAGCTGGAAGCTGGAAGCTGGGGCGCTCGCGTAAACCATACAGCAGCTACGCCAAAAGAATAAAGGGACCGACTGACTTTGAATTCACAGAAATGCCGGACACAAGGCCCCCTAACTTCTAACTTCCGGGAGATGGAAGCTGGGAGCTGGGGCGCTCGCGCAAATCACCCACAGCTACGCCAATGGAACATAGGGACCTACTGAGTTTGAATGCGCAGGAATGCCGGACACAAGGCCTCCCCTAGCTTCTATCTTCCAGCTTCTAACTTCTGATTGCTGATTGCTGAAAGCTGAAAGCTGATTGCTGAAAGCTGAAAGCTGAACTCTCAAAGCTGAAATCTCTTCTCCAGCACTTTCTGGATATCCTCATATTCCAGCAGAAATCCATCGTGCCCATAATCGGAATGGATCTTGTCCAGGGTGGCTCCGGGGATCTGATCGGCGAGTAATTTTTGTTCCGCGAGGGGGAAAAGCACATCGGTGTTGATACCGATGACCGCCGTTTTGGCTTTGACCAGGGAAAGGGCATGAGGAATGCCTCCGCGCTTGCGGCCGACGTGATGACTGTCCATGGCCTTGCTCAGGGTGATGTAAGAATAGGCATTGAAGCGACGGCTCAGCTTCAGTCCCTGGTACCGCTGGTAGGACGATGCCCTGAAATCATCGATTTTATCTTCGGTCTCGTATTGTTTGAGATCAAAAGTGATGTAATGGCGGTAGGAAAGGATGGCCAGGCTGCGGGCTGCTTCGAGCCCGAGCGGGTTGACATTGCCTTCCGCGTCTATGCCGGCTTCGATGGCCATACGCTGCGCTTCGTTGAAAGCGATCCCCCAGGGAGAATGCCTCGCGTTGCAGGCCAGAAGGCAGATGCGTTCAAACAGGTAAGGATCCGTAATGGCCCATTCGAGGACCTGCTGTCCCCCCATGGACCCCCCTATGGAGAGGAAGATATGATCAATCCCCAGATGTTTTTGCAATAAACGATGGGCATGGACCATATCGCGAATGGTCACCAGGGGAAAGGAGGTGCCATAGGCTTTTCCGGTCAGAGGATCGATGGAGGCAGGGCCCGTGGTCCCGTAACAGGATCCGAGGATATTGGCACATACAATCCGGTATTTCTCCGGATCAAACAAGCGCCCGGTACCGACCAGTCCCGGCCACCATTCGGAGGGATCGGCATTGGCAGTGAGGGCATGGCAGATCCAGACCACGGGCTTGTTCTGCCCACCGGTATCGGTATAAGTAATATCAAGTCCGGCTAAGGTGGCGCCCCCTTCCATGTAGAAAGGCAGGCCGGTTGGATAGACTTTATTTTCAGCCACGGTAAAAGGCAAAAATATAAATCAATTAGCTTTGCACCCAATTTTATAAAAGCGGATGAAGATTACACTGAGGAGAATCGGCGATCCCCTTCATTTTGAAGCCGCCAATGCCCAGGGCAATACCATTGAAATGGATGCCAAGGCTGCTTCCGGAGGCACCGGAAAAGGCATGGGGCCCATGGAGACCCTGATCAGTGCCCTGGGAGGATGCAGTTGCATCGATATCGTTTTGTTTTTGAAAAAATTCCGGCAGGAACTGGCGGATATCCGGGTGGAGATCGAAGCGGACCGGGATCCCGATCATATTCCCTCCCTTTTTGTGAAAATTCACGCCCATTACCATTTGTATGGAAAACTGGATGCCCGCCAGGTGGAGAAAGCCATATCTCTTTCCATCGATAAGTATTGCTCGGTATCCCAGATCCTGAAAAAATCAGTGCCCGTTACCTATGCGTTCACCATCCATTCTTTATGAGTTCAAGAAAATTTAAAGACGAAACCATTGCCATCCGGACCCAGACGGAACGCACCCGGCATGGGGAGCACAGCACCCCTCTTTTCCTGACGTCCAGCTACGCCTTTGATTCCGGCGATGAGATGGCCGATGCTTTTGCCGGCATTACGGAAGCCAATGTCTATTCGAGGTACACCAATCCTAATGTGGAGGAATTGGTCAAAAAGTTCTGCCTGCTGGAAGAAGCCTCGGCGGGACTGGCTACGGCTTCCGGCATGGCCGCGGTGTTTTCTTCCATTGCCGGCTTGTTGAACCAGGGCGATCACCTCATCGCTTCCAGGGCCTTGTTTGGATCTTCCATCCAGGTATTGAGCCATATTTTACCCCGGTGGGGCATCACCTGCACCTATGTCGATCCGGTCGATCTCTCCGGCTGGGAACAAGCCCTGACCCCCAATACACGGATGGTCTTCCTCGAAACCCCTTCTAATCCATCCCTTTGGATCACTGACCTGGCTGGGGCAGGAGCCTTCGCGCACGACCACAACCTGATCCTTGCAGTGGACAATTGTTTTGCTTCCCCGGTTCTTCAAAAACCTATGAAATTCGGTGCCTCCCTGGTCATCCATTCCGCTACCAAATATGCCGACGGGCATGGACGCGTCTTGGGCGGCATCGTTGCGGGTAAAGAGGACTTGATGGAAAAGATCGCTTTTTTCAACAGGCATTCCGGCCCCTCCATCTCCCCTTTTAACGCCTGGGTGATCAGTAAATCCATGGAAACCCTGGCCCTGCGGGTAAGAGCCCATTGCAAGCAGGCCGAAGAACTGGCTTCCCGGCTTCAGGATCACCCCGGACTGGAGGCGGTGATCTATCCGTTTTCAGAAAACCACCCGCAAGTCGACCTGGCCAGGCGTCAAATGGAAGCAGGTGGCGGAATCGTTTGCATCAAGGTAAAGGGAGATTATGCAAAGACGCTCCAATTTATCAACCACCTGGAAATGATTTCCATTTCTCCCAACCTGGGAGACACCCGGTCCATCGCCACCCACCCCACTTCTTCCACCCACAGCCGCATGACGGAGGAGGATAGGTTGACGGTGGGCATCACCCCCAATCTCGTCCGCTTCAGCGTGGGGCTCGAACATATTGACGATATTGAGGAGGATATCCGGATTGCCTTATCCAAAATTTAAATCGTGGATACATGAAAAAAGGACGTAATCTGCTGTGGTTGGCCTTTTGGTCCTGCCTTCTGTTTTATCAATGCGGGCCGGCGGGGGATGAAAAGGATCCCCAATACCTGGCCGACCTGGCCATTAAAGCCCACGGCAGCAAGGTTTTCGACCAATCCATCATTGAATTTAAATTCCGTGACCGGTATTATAAATCCACCCGCAAGGACGGAAAATTCATCTATGAGCGGTTCTGGGACTCCGTAGGAACCGTAATCCATGATGTACTCGACAACCGGGGCTTTAGCCGGATCGTGGATCAGACCGAAGTGATCCTGGACGCCAAAAAGAAAGAAGCCTTTTCCAATTCCCTGCGCGGGGTCTTCTATTTCTTTGGCCTCCCCTTTCAGCTCAACGACCCGCCCGTGATCAAAGAATACCTTGGGGAAGTGATGCTCATGGAACAACCCTATCATAAACTGAAGATCCGTTTTAAGCCGGACCCGGCCGACCAGCTCATCCATGATGACGTTTATGTCTTCTGGATCCATAAGAAGAACCATACCGTGGATTACCTGGCTTATTCTTATACCGAGCCCAATGAACGAGGCTTACGTTTTCGGCAAGCCATCAATCCCAGAAAAATCGAAGGCCTGAGGGTACAGGATTATATCAACTACAAACCGATCCGGGACAGCAGTTCCCTGAAGGTCGAAGACATGGATATGGCCTGGGCTGGCAATCAACTCACCGAAATGTCCCGGATCATCAATGAGAATGTCAAAATCCGCCTGAATAAAAACTGATCCCCTGCCCTGTTTTGCTCGCGGATACCCTTGATATTCAAAGGCTGTGCCTTATAAAATTGTTGTATTTTTGATTCACTTTCACAATCAGCCGCAATGAGGGAAAAATTATTATTTACCACGGTCTTTGTTTGGTTAAGTTGCCAGTTCGTTTTCGCACAGAAAATCTCCATCGGCCTGGCCAGCGGGAAGGACGCAATCAACGAAAAATGCGGCCTGCTGAACAACGACCAGTTGGTATTCACCCTCGACAGTGCGGCCAAACAAAATACCCGGTTTGTAACCAATCTGGGCGGAACCGCGATACGAGGCACGGATTATGCCACCAACCTGACGGATACCGTGCTTTTTACCACGGGCCAGCAAAGCCGCAGTTTTGACCTGACGGTATTCGGGGATGCATTCGCGGAAAGTGAAGAAACCGTGGTGGTGATCGCAACCGGCCAGGATGGCTTTGCAGATACTTTTCTCATCACCATCCAGGACCGTATTGCCCGGATCCTGACCTCCCAGGATACCTTCCGTCAGTGTTCGAACGAACCATTTAAATTGAATTTATACCGTGCCGCCGGGTCCGTGATCAATTGGTTTCCCGCCGACATGGCCGCTCCAACGGATGACCCGAATGTTTTCACCATCCTCCCGGTCCGGACCAGTCCGGTGATCCTGACCGCCACCATCGACCAATGCGTCGAACGCGACACGATCCAGGTGATCAGTCAACCTATAGGGGTCACCCTAAATACCAAAGACACCTTATTTCTTTGTTTTCCGGATTCATTCAGGCTGGTGGCCACCCTGACCCCGCCCAATGCCCAGATCTCCTGGAGTCCGCTCGACAGTACGACCCGGGTGATCAATGCTTCCTCAATCCAGGTCAAACCGCCAAAATCCGCGCGTTATTTTGTGAATGCGGTTTCAGGCGTTTGTAAGGCAGCGGATACTGTGTATGTGAGCATGGACTCGCTGCGCGATACCAAAATCATCCACTTCCCGGTGAAGGATAAATATTGTCCCGGCGACAGCATCTTTTTCTTCAGCCAGCGGCATCCCAAGGACCTGTTCCCGGCCCTGAAGCCGATGTGGGACCCCTCCAACGGGTTTCAGACGCCTTCGGACACTTTTAATGCCGTAGTCAGCGCTGATAAAACAACGACCTATTTGAGGACTACCCGGAACAATGCCTGCGTCCACCGCGACAGTGTTTATATCAAGGTGGTGGAACCGACCATACCCGTTGGGCCGGTGGATACGACCGTTTGTCCCGGAGAAACTGTCCAGATCAATTTCAACAAAGACAGTTCCGTCTATGAAGATTTTAAATGGTCGCCCCAGGATGGACTGATCAGTTGTGAAAAATGCGACAACCCGAAAATCCTCGTGCTTGGCCAGCAACAATACATGGTCGAGGCAAAAAAAGATGGTTGCGATGCCACGGCCATGATCTCCACCAGCGTGTTTCAGAAGCCGCAGGTTGGGGTGTTTACCAATATCCCCCAACCCATCCCCGCCGGTTCGAATGTGCAATTCCTGCTCCAGCTGCCCACAGGGACCAAAGCCTTTAAATGGAGTGTGGACCGGAATGCTGTACCCTCCGGCAACCTGACCACTACGGTCAACAATATCGGTCCCGGGGTCCATGAAGTGGATGTGGAAATCACGGATGCCAACGGCTGCACCTGGTCTTACCAGTTCCTGGTCGAGGTGCTTTGCCCACCCAATGCCCTGGCCTTGCAGCGCAGCCCCCAGGGCAACATTTATGAAAGAAGCACTTTGCAGATCAGCGCCACCGGCATCAACAGCAACGTCACCAATGTGCGCTGGAGCGTCAACGGCAGCAACCTCAATGAAAACGGCCTTACGCTCACCCACACCCCTTCCACAGCCGGCAATTACATCTACCGGTTTGAAGCCATCGATCTCAACGGCTGCCCCCTGGCCGCCAGCATCACTGTACAGGTCATTCCCTGCATCTCCCCCGAGGAACTGAAAAAGAAGATTCCGAATGCCTTCTCACCCAATAACGATGAAAAAAACGATTATTTCAATTACTCGGATGGCACGCTGACCATTACCAAATTGTTGGTCTTTAGCCGCTGGGGCCAATTGGTGTATAACAATACCGATCCTGAAAACGGATGGGACGGCCGGGTCAATGGCAATGAGGCCGCTTCCGATGTTTACATTTACCGGCTCACTTATATCTGCGGGGACGCCGCACCGCAGGAGGTGAGCGGTACCGTGACCTTATTGAGATGATTCCATCCACCATCCACCACCCACCAATATGAAATCTTTCCTCCCCATCCTACCCCTCCTGTTATTCTTCGGATGTGGTCAGGGCCGTCAATCCCAAACTAACCTGCCTGGAAAAGCAGAGACCGCACCCATGCGCGAAGTGGTGCTCATGCCCAAAACCGAAGCGGGTTTGCGGCTTATGGCGGATGAACTGGCCCATAAATACCTCATCTTCGACGGCCATGTGGACCTGCCCTACCGGCTGAACATAAAAAATTTCCGGCCTACAAAGGAATTTATAGGCATCCCCGTGGAATCAAAGGAAGGGGACTTTGATTATGTAAGAGCCAAGAAAGGCGGTCTGAGCGCACCCATCATGTCCATCTATATCCCCGCCTCTTATCAAAAAGGGGGTGCAAAAAGTTTTGCCGAAGAACTGATCGACATGGTCAACAGCATCATCGAGGGCCATCCGGACAAATTCGCCCCCGGGCTTACCCCCGACCAGGTCGAAGCCAATTTTAAAAAAGGGCTGATATCCCTCCCCATGGGGATGGAAAACGGTGCACCCATAGAAAACGATCTCCGCAACGTCGCCCATTTTTACGATCGGGGGATCCGCTATATCACCCTCACCCATTCCGAGGACAATCAGATCTGCGATGCTGCATATGCTTCCACCCGCACCTGGAAAGGGCTCAGTCCATTTGGAGTAGAGGTGGTGAAAGAGATGAACCGGGTCGGCATGCTCGTGGACGTATCCCATATTACGGACAGCAGCTTCTGGCAGGTCCTCCGCGTCAGCCGGGCGCCGGTCATCGCCTCTCATTCCTCCTGCAGGCATTTTACCCCTGGTTTTGAACGCAACATGTCCGATGACATGATTGCCGCGCTGAAGGGCAACGGGGGCATGATCATGATCAATTTCGGATCCGATTTCCTCGACAATGAAATCCGTTTAAAAAACAACCGGGACCGCAATGAGCTGGAGGCTCTGCTTGCCGCACAAAATCTGAGCCACCGCGACAGCGCCGCGAAACCGATTATAAAACAATTCGAGGCCAGCCACCCCAGCCTTTATTCAGATGTAAAAAGAGTTGCGGATCACATCGACCATGCGGTAAAACTCGCCGGCATCGATCATGTGGGTTTTGGCTCCGATTACGACGGGGTGGGCGATTCCCTGCCGGTCGGCTTGAAAGACGTCTCCGCCTATCCGAATATCATTTATGAATTGCTTTCCCGCGGTTATTCGGAAGAAGATATCGCAAAAATTTGTTCTGCAAATTTCCTGAGGGTCTGGAGAAAAGCGATTGAGGTAGCCGGCAACTAAATCCAGCCTTCCCGCCCTAGCCTTTGCCTTAACCTTAACCTTAACCTTAACCTTAACCTTAACCTTAACCTTAACCTTTGCCTTAACCTTTACCTTAACCTTTGCCTTAGCCTTTCTCCTTTTAATGTTTATTTATATTTTTATGTAAAACCTGTTCCTATGAAGCTGAGGTTATTATTCATGGTTTTACCGGCCCTGACCTGGTTTGCCTGTCAGCCTGCCCAGCCCACCGGTCCCATCGTGGAGAAAGGAAAAGATTTTGATTCGTACTGGCACCAGGGCAAAGCGGAAATCACTTCCTACGATTTATTTCAGGCCCGTTATGGTGAAATGAGGGAAGGCGAAGCCGTGATCGTTTTTGTGACCGAAGAGCATGACCGGGAAAAACAGGTCAAACTGGACCAGCCCGGCATCGACCCGGCCCTGAAAGTCGGGGTCTTAAAAATGAACCTGACCAAACGCTTTTATACCGGTCTTTATCCCTACCACATGATGCTCTCCAGTTTTGTGGAGGCCGGAGGCATTGCCCCCTGGCAGGGCCTTAAAGTGGCCGCATCCTGCATGGAATGGTGCGGGCAGACCTATGCCCAGCTCAACCGGCGAAATGACCATTACCAGTACCAGCTCCATTCCTATTTTGAAAAAGAAAACCAAATCGACAAACACCTTAACCGCCACATGACGGAAGACGCCGTCTGGAACCTGATCCGGATCAACCCCAACGCCCTGATCCAGACCGACAGCATCCTGATCATCCCCAGCCTGCTGTTTGCACGCCTGAGCCATATCGAACTGAAGCCATACCGGGCGCGGACCTCTCATCTCAGCCTGGACCTGGGCAATAAAGTTTATCACATTGAATATCCATCCCTCGGCCGTTCACTTTATATCGAATACGAGCCTGAATTCCCTCACCAGATCGTGCGTTGGAGTGAAGAATATAAAGACGGTTTCGGTGAAAATGCCAAAGTATTGACCACCACGGCGCGGCGCAAAAAACAGATCATGTCGGATTACTGGAACCGGCACGGCATAGTGGATGACAGCCTGCGAATGGAGCTCGACCTGATGAAATTATAAGCCTTTGGGCTGTGGGTGGCTGATTATCTTTGGCCCTCCAAGCAAAGCGCAGTCATGAATATATTCCAGGCCATCCTGCTCGCCATCGTCGAAGGCATTACTGAATTCCTTCCCATTTCCTCGACGGGCCATATGATCATCGCCAGTTCGGCCATGGGCATCCATACCGGGGCTTTCACGAAATTGTTTGAAGTGGCGATCCAACTGGGAGCCATCCTTGCCGTCCTGGTCCTCTATCGGAAAAGGTTCCTTCAGTGGACCAATTACCAGTTTTATTTAAAACTGGCCGTTGGGGTCTTGCCGGCCCTGGTATTGGGTTTTCTGTTTTCGGATCAGATCGATGCCATGCTGGAGAGCCCTTTCGTGGTGGCTTTATCGCTCCTCCTGGGAGGCATTTTCCTCCTCTTTATCGATTCCGTTTTCAGTCATCACACCATCCATCAGGAAGGGGAGATCGGATACAAAAATGCCCTGATCATCGGATTCTGGCAGACCCTGGCCATGATCCCCGGGGTGAGTCGCAGCGCGGCTTCCATCATCGGAGGCATGCAGCAGAAACTGGACCGGGACCTGGCCGCCGAGTTTTCCTTTTTTCTTGCCGTACCCACCATGGCGGCGGCCACGCTCTATTCCCTCTTCCTCAAATCCTGGATGGTCGACGGTGTCGAACAAAAAGGATTTGAGATCATTACGGGCACTACGAACAATACCCTTGTTTTTCTTACCGGCAATGTGGTGGCTTTCATCGTCGCCATGCTGGCCATCCGCTTTTTTATCGGTTATCTCCAGAAGCATGGATTTAAGCTTTTTGGGTATTACCGCATCCTGGTCGGAGTCATCTTGCTTATTTTGATCAAGGCCAATAAATTATAAGTTCCCCCAACCACACCACGACCGAAAAAATTAATAATTAAATAATTAACAATCAATACTTTACGTTCCTATTGCCCTCCGTGGCCTTCGTGGGCTCCGTGTGCAACCAATCCGAACCCTGGGAGGAGCGTAGCTCGACCTTTTAACTTGTTCGGGAGGAGCGGAACTTCGACCAAAAGGATCCCACAAAGACACCAAGTTAAAAAAATTAATAATTAAATAATTAACAATCAATACTTTACATTCTTTGTGCCCTCCGTGGGCTCCGTGTGCAACAATACGATCCCCGGGAGGAGCGTAGCTCCGACCTTTTAACTTGTTCGGGAGGAGCGGAGCTCCGACCAAAAGGATCTCACAAAGACGCCAAGTTCACAAAAAATACAAATTAAATCATTAACAATCAATACTTTACATTCTTTGTGCCCTCCGTGGCCTTCGTGGGCTCCGTGTGCAACAATTCGATCCCCAGGAGCTCCGACCTAATGGGTCCCACAACGACGCCAAGTCCACAAAAGTAAATCAACTTATTACTAATCAATCCTTTGTCCCTTTGTGCTCTTTGTGCCTTCGTGGGCAACAATACGATCCCTGGGAGGAGCGGAGCTCCGACCAATACTATATGTTTCTTGTGCCCTTCGTGGGCAACTCTCTTTGCCCGTTGTGGGAAACCCTACCCTGGGAGGTGCGTAGCTCCGACCAAATGGATCCCACAAAGACGCCACGTTCACAAAAAATACAAATTAAATCATTAACAATCAATACTTTACGTTCCTTGTGCCCTCCGTGGTCTTCGTGGGCTCCGTGTGCAACAATTCGATCCCCGGGAGGAGCGGAGCTCCGACCTAATGGGTCCCACAACGACGCCAAGTCCACAAAAGTAAATCAACTTATTACTAATCAATTCTTTGTGCCCTTTGTGCACTTTGTGCCTTCGTGGGCAACAATACGATCCCTGGGAGGAGCGTAGCTCCGACCAATACTTTGTGGCCCTTGTGCCCTTCGTGGGAAACTCTCTGTGCCCCGTTGTGGGAAACCCTACCCTGGGAGGAGCGTAGCTCCGACCCACCAGTTTCCCGGAAAAACCCTAAATTAATTGCTCCAACCGCCCGCCATGAAAAGTCCTAAAACTCTTGTCTTCCTCAGCTTACTGAGCTGCTCCCAACCTTCAAAAACTGATCCCCGGTCCCTGGCCAAAGAAATCGAATCCGCCGACCTCGCCATGAGCAAGCTTGCCGGCGATATCGGTTTCAACAATGCCGTCCTTCAATACGCGGACTCCTCGATCGTGAAATTAAGCGAAGGAAAACCACCCATCGAAGGAATCACCGCCTTCTCCAAATCTTATGATCACGAAAAGGATATCAAAACCATATCCTGGACCCCATCCCATGCAGAGGTAGCCCAATCCGGTGAGCTCGGCTACACCTGGGGGACCTGGACCCTGAATCTGCCGGACACGGTCTTTTTGGGAAAATATTTTACCGTATGGAAAAAGAATGCCCGGGGGGAATGGAAGGTGGTGCTGGACGGAGGAAACGGCACTAACCCACCTCCAAACTAAGCATCCCCCAACTGCCATTTTGACTTTACAAATACCCTTTGCACCCAGCTACAAACGGTTACTTCCGGATACAATCAGCTACAATCATCTATATCCATTTGTACACGGGAAATCGAAGGATTTCCGTTCGGAAAACGGTGGATATTCCTTTGTTATATTTCGGTGGAAACTCTAAATTAGCTTTATACTTATTTGATAGTTAATGAGAATATCTGACTCCCCTCTAAAGGACCAGGCCTTTGAATTTACGCTTTCAAAACGCAATGATTTATAGATGCCTGGGACATATGGGTTCACTTAATAAATTCCTGTAAATTGAGATTCCGCAGCCGAATAGCCAAAATGATTAAACCAAAAGCGTACTCATTTAAAGCTGATATAAGGAAATATACGCAATAAACATGCGTAAATAAAGATGTTAGTGGCAAGGCTATGACGACACAACCCGTCAGACAAAATAGGGTTCTTTTTGACATTTTATATTTAAGCAGTTGCTTAAATAAACAAATTGACTACCTTTGTGCTATGGACAACAATTCTTGTATAAGACAACAAGCGGACATTAAACAAATAAACCGCTGTAAAGACCGAGTTTCAGAACTCAACGGCTCGTTTGACTATTTATCGAACGGACTTGAATTGGCAGGAAACAACGTAAGACTGAAAATTCTATTTCTGCTCTATGAAGAAAAACGACTTTGTGTTTGTGATATAAGCGACATTCTCGGTATGACAATTTCAGCAGTTTCACAACACTTGAGAAAACTCAAAGACAGAAAACTTATTGAAACCGAACGAGAAGCACAAACCATTTTTTACTCGTTGACAAAAGAGTATGAAAAAATGCTGAAACCGTTTTTCAAAATACTTGACGAAAACAAAATTTTGGAAACAATATGAAAACAGACAAAAAATTAATCGGTGCAGGACTTTTGACAGCAATTGCAGCCTCACTTTGTTGCATCACACCTGTTTTAGCTCTCATAGCAGGGTCGAGCGGACTTGCTTCAAACTATTCCTTGCTCGAACCTTTCAGACCATATTTTATCGGTTTAACAATTTTAGTAATTGGTTTTGCTTGGTATCAAAAGTTGAAACCGCAAAAGAAAATTGACTGTAAATGTGAACCAACTGAAAAAATAAATTTTATGCAAACGAAATCATTTTTAGGAATTATTACCCTTGTGACGGCTTTACTTTTATCATTTCCAATTTACGCTCACATCTTTTTTCCAAAGCCCGAAAACAAAACAATTATTGCCCAAAGTTCCAAAATTCAGAAAGTTGAGTTTACAATTAAAGGAATGACTTGTTCAGGTTGTGAACTTCATATTAAAACAGAGATTAGCAAACTAAAAGGAATTATCGAAGTTGTCGTTTCATATGAAAAAGGCAACGCTATTGTCAAGTTTGATAATAAGCAAACCAGTATTGCTGAAATCGAAAAAGCTATCAATTCGACAGGTTATAAATCACTAAAAAGTAAAGTTATATCATAATGGAAATTAAATTACAATCAATAATAACTTGCCCAAAATGTGGGCACAAAAAAGAGGAAACAATGCCAACTGATACTTGTCAGTATTTTTATGAATGTAAAAATTGCAAAACAAGGTTAAAACCACTACAAGGCGACTGCTGTGTGTATTGTAGTTATGCCAGTGTTCCTTGTCCACCAATACAAAAGGAAAAAAAATGTTGCTAAATAGAACGCATTTTATATAAATCACATAAAAAATCAGTAGGTTTTACTAATTATTTTTAAACAATTGTAAGAATAACTTATGGCATCAACAGAAAAAACATTATCAGAGGTAATTGAAATATTAAGACTAAGAGGTTATACTGAAGATTTTAACCTATTGGAAGAAAATATCTCATATAAAACAGGAGGTGAAAAGGTCAATTTAAGTGACATAGTTATTGATAAAATTTATCGTTTTACAGGACTGAATGACTTGGAAGATGAAGCTATCTTGTATGCAATGAGAAACCAAAAAGACGGAGCAAAAGGTATTTTCGTAAATGGCTATGGCACGTACTCCGACAGTGTAGCAAATAGCATCATAGAGCAAATAGCAGTTAACGAAGATGATAACAATGATTGGACAATAGAAATTTGAATTAGAATGACAGAATTAGAAAAAATTTTAAACCAAAGAGGCATAAAGCCTACCGCTATGCGTTTGTTGGTGGTAGAAAAGCTATTAAAACAACAATACGCAGTAAGCCATAAAGAGCTGGCAGAACAGTTTGAGAAAGCAGATAGTGTTACCTTATTCAGAACACTCAAAATATTTCTGGAACACAAACTCATCCACACCATTGATGATGGAAGCGGAGTGATAAAATACGCACTTTGCCAATCAGGATGTAATTGCGATTTATCGGAACTGCACACTCATTTTTATTGCACCGAATGTAAACATACTTTTTGCCTTAACGAAACAGAAATTCCAAACATTAAAGTCCCTCAAAACTTTAAATTATATGGA
>JAKQHS010000039.1 GCA_029557915.1 Bacteroidota bacterium
TTTTTTTATGGGCGCTACCGCTGTGGAGCTGGAATGGAAAAGGCGCTATGAGATCGCGCCCCCACCCATAAGAACCATTGGTTGGATCATGAAGGAAATGAGGTTGACTCGGCCGAATAAAAAACCCGTGGTCAAAGGTGCGACACGCTATCTGTGTTACCCGGAGCACAGCATTCATCACTATCCAGGGGGTCGGGTACTGGAAGTCGATTTCGTGGGAAAAAAATTCATGGCAGGTCGCACCTCCCCACTGCATTTTGCTGCCTGTTCGTTTAAATATGCTCCAAAACTACGTCACTATCAACGAATTAGGGGTGAAACAGCAGATGAATTAACGAAGGTATTAAAAGCGTTTTTTCTGAAATTTGAGCGACCTGCAGTAGTTAAAATGGACAACGGGTTCGCTATGTGTGGGAGTGCTCCACAGCCACATGTGCTGAGCAAGTTGCAACTATGGCTATTAGAGAAGGAGATATACCCTATGTATGCCGTACCTCGCCGACCATTCAGCCAGGCCTCCATCGAAGGAAACAATTCCGTATTCGGCCGGAAATTCTGGAATCGCTTTGTCTTTGACCATACGGAACAAATGGATCAGAAACTGGAAGAATTTAACCAGGCATCCATCCAGTATTACAGCTATTCCCCACCGGTCAGTCAGCAGCGAAAAAAATTCATCCCTCGAATCTTTTATTTAAGACAAGTCCGAGAAGACGAATCGAAAAAAGCCTTTATTGAAGTAGCGAACGACAAGGTAAGGCTTCCTAAAAGCTATATCAATTACTTCGTTCTTGTAGAATGGAATCTGAAAACTGAAGAACTGACCATCTTCTTGGAAAAAGAAAAAAAACTGAGAAAAATCAAATCCATTATCTTTAAAATCAACCCAAAATCAAAGCTAAAACTTAACCGGACTGATAACATATTATAAAAAAATTGCTGACTCATTTTTATATTGCCATCAACCGTTAGCAAGTTAGCAAGTTAGCAGGTCTGTCTCGCTTCTCGCTTCTCGCTGCTCGCTGCTCGTAGCTCGCTGCTCGCTTCTGGCATCTCGTTGATTGGATTGGTAGCTTATCCATTATTTTCGCATCTGCAATACTTTAGTCATGCCGCTTTTTCATGCTTCCCTGATTTACACGAGCGAACACCCGGATCCCCTGGAGGGCCATGTACTGGAGACCGATGACAAGGGAAAAATATTAAATATCCTGCCCCTGGAGCGGGTGGAGGACAGGAAAACGCAAATCCAATTTATAGAGGGTATCCTGGTTCCGGGCTTTGTCAATGCGCATTGCCACCTGGAACTGTCTCATATGAAGAACATGATTCCTACCGGGACAGGCCTGGTGGAGTTTATAAAAAATATCGTCCGGCGGCGCAAAGAAGTGGACCGGCAGGGCATCCTCGAGGCGATCGCGGCGGGCGAACAGGAAATGATCGCAGGCGGGATCGTTGCGGTGGGAGACATCAGCAATGTGGAGGACACGTTTTATCAAAAATCACGGGGGCTTTTGAGGTATCATTCTTTTGTAGAGGCTTTCGACCTTCTCCAGGATGAAAAGGCGGAAGCCGAAATGGCCAGGGCATATGAAGTCTGGTCAAAACTTCATTGTCCACCGGGACATAAAAAATCCCTGGTGCCCCATGCCCCCTACAGCGTCTCCTCCAGCCTGTTTGAATTGCTTAGAACTCATCCGCATGAAGGGGAGAGCATCAGCATTCACCACCAGGAAACCCATGCGGAAAACCATTTTTTCCTGGAAAAATCAGGGGCCCTCATCGACTTCTACCAGACCCTGGGGGTATCTCTGGAAGCTTTCGAAGCCACGCGGGCGCCTTCCTCCCTCCAGGTGATCCAAAATATGAGCGCCGGGCGCAGGACCCTTCTAGTTCACAATACGATCAGTACTCCGCGGGATATCCGGTCTGTGGAGGAATGGAATGAGGAAGTGTATTGGGTCACCTGTCCGAATGCCAACCTTTATATCGAGAATCAACTGCCCCGGTACCTGCATTTTATTGAGCACGGAGCCAAAATGTGCGTGGGTACGGACAGCCTTGCTTCCAACTGGCAACTCTCCATCCTTGAAGAATTGAAAACCATTCAGCATTATCAGTCTTACCTGAC
The DNA here is from genome assembly GCA_029557915.1 of Bacteroidota bacterium. Classification (GTDB taxonomy): domain Bacteria; phylum Bacteroidota; class Bacteroidia; order Chitinophagales; family Saprospiraceae; genus JADJLQ01. The sequence goes on from JAKQHS010000039.1 coordinate 2,132, forward strand.
TTTTGACCGGCTGATCCGCTGGGCCACGCTGAATGGGGCCCTGGCGCTTGGGTTTGAAAAAGACCTGGGTAGTTTTTCTCCAGGAAAAACCCCCGGCGTGGTTCAGATTCATCCTTTTGATCTTAGTCGGCGGCAACTCATGCCCGGGTCGAGAGCCAACCGTCTGATATAATCCCACTTGCTATGAACATTGCTTTCGTTACGGACCGGGAACATGACGATCTTACCCCGGATGACCGTCTCCTGGTCAACTGGTTTGCAAAGCAGGGTCACCGGGTCATTGCAGCCGTTTGGGACGACCCGGATATAAAATGGGATCCGTTTGATGCCATCGTTATTCGTTCGGTCTGGGATTATTTTAAAAGAATTCATGAATTTGACCGCTGGCTGGAAAAAATGGAAACGGTCAAGAAGCCCATTTTTAATCCGCTCTCGGTAGTCCGCTGGAATAAAAATAAAACCTACCTCGGGTGGTTTAAGGAAAAGGGCATTCTTATTCCGGAGGGAATCATCCGACCTCAGGGACATTCCGCTGATCTGAAGGGATGGTTGGAACAGCTGGGTTTTGAGAAAGCGGTGATCAAGCCCACCATATCCGGAGGAGCATACAAGACCTGGGTGACCACCCCGGATCTGGCGAACAGGCATCAGACGGCATTCGACGCTTTATTGAATGAACAGGATGTGATTTTGCAGAGATTTTCGGAAGAGATCGTAAGCCATGGTGAATTGTCCCTGATTTATTTTAACCGGAAATTCAGTCACGCAATCTGCAAAAAAGCGAAGCCGGGTGATTTCCGGGTGCAAACCCAATACGGGGGTCAATATCACCCCTACTTTCCGGAATATGAACTTTTCCTGCAAGTTGAAAAAATATTAGAACTGATCCCTGAGACCTTGCTTTATGCCCGCATCGATGGATACCTGGATGCCTGTAATCGTTTTGTGCTCATGGAACTGGAACTGATCGAACCAGCGCTTTTCCTGGACAGTCATCCGGATGCTTGTAGAAATTTTTATGAAGCCTTCACAGCAATGCTTATTTGATTGTCAAACGAAAACTGCGTTCAATACTTAATGTTTGGGAGGAGCTTAGCTCCGGCCTGGTAGAAAAATATTTTTGCCACGAAACTTGCGGCTGCCTTAAGTGATTGCCACTTGCTACGCTCGAGGCTGACGCTAAGTGACAACCACTTGCTTGCGCTCAGTGATTGCCACTTGCTGGGCTTGGGGCTGGCGCTAAGTGACAACCCGCTTGCCTGCGCTCAGTGATTGCCACTTGCTGCGCTCGAGGCTGACGCTAAGTGACAACCGCTTGCTTGCGCTCAGTGATTGCCACTTGCTGGGCTTGGGGCTGGCGCTAAATGACAACCACTTTGCGATCAATAGATCAGTTTAAGGCAGGAGGGCACCAGCTCCACATTAAAATGTTCCGATATGCCGCGACCGTCCCCGTCGGTATGAAAATGCACCGGCCGGGAAGTCTTTACGTACATGCGGTTGGTTTTAAAAGAATTCCAGTAACGGCTCTTGTGGATCTTGCCGGCAATCACACGAAGGAAAAAACCGGGCAGGAAGGTATAGGGAACTTTGGAGATCATGGAAATATCAAGCAACTGGTCGTCGAGGGCCGCGAAAGGAGCGATGATGGCCCTGTTGCCATATTGGCTGGCATTGGCGATGGCGAGTTGGAAGACCTGTTCATGGAGGATCCGGCCATCGGTGTGGATTTCCATCTCAATCGGTTGATACGATTTGTATTCCTGGTTGATCAGTCTTATATAATTGGCCACGCCCCGCTTTCCATTCTGGCCGAAAAGGCTGGAGATATATCCGTCGAAACCAATTCCCGCGACATTGAAGGACCAGTGATCATTGATCAGGATGGCATCGACCGACTGGGTCCTGCGCGGGAGCAACCGTTCAATGGCATCGTTTATGTTTGCAGGCATGCCCAGGTGACGGGCCAGGCCATTGCCCGAGCCCCGGGGAATGATCCCCAGGATTGCTTTCCGGTGGACCAGGTGGCGGGCCAGGGTATTGACTGTACCATCACCTCCGACCGCCACAAAATTTTCCCGCCCCCGGGCTAAGGCCGTCTGGACCAATTCAGCGGTATGCTCTGCATTCTGGGTGATGTGGCATTCCGCGCTCATGGGGCGATCTTTGACAGCAGCCATGATCCGCGACTCCAGCTCCCCGCTTTTCTGCCTTCCGGAACTTTTGTTGATGATGAATACAAAATGGTCCACGGAGGGCAAAGTTAGTCAGTTAGTCAGTTAGCCAGTTGGCAAGTTAGTAAGTTCCTAAGTTGGACAGGTGTATTATCCGGGGGCTTTTACCTGTGGTATGAAGGTCTGTACAATAGGTCCCTCTGCCATATCCCGTAGGCTAAAACGATTTGAATTAACCGCTAAAGGCGCAGAGCTTGTGAAGCCTTTAAGCGATCCATTCACCTCAACCCATAATAAATCTCATTATTCCTCAGCATCTGTTTATAATCCCGGAGGGGCGGGAGATTTTCGTCAATCACCACGATTTCAATTCCCGCCATGGAGGCATAGTCTTCGAGGTCTTCGATGGTGATGTTTTGGCTGAAGCAGGTGTGGTGGGCGCCTCCGGCCAGGATCCAGGCTTCCGCTGAAGCTGCGAGCCCGGGTTTGGAATCCCAAAGCACCCTCGCTACCGGGAGCAGGGGCATTTCATGCCCGACGTCCACTGCTTCAACCTGGTTGACGACCAGGCGAAACCGGTGCCCGAGATCGATCATGGAGGCATTAAGGGCCTTTCCAGGGGCCCCGTCAAAGACGAGACGCACCGGATCTTCCTTGCCGCCAATGCTCAGGGGATGGATTTCACACCGTGGTTTTTGCCGGGTGATGGAAGGACAGATTTCAAGCATATGGGCGCCGAGCACCCGGGACCCTTGCAGGTCAAAATGGTAGGTATAATCTTCCATGAAACTGTTGCCTCCTTCCAGGCCCAGGGCCATCACCTTCATGGTTCGCACCAGGGCTGCCGTTTTCCAGTCTCCTTCCGCGGCAAAACCATAACCTTCGTGCATCAGGCGCTGGACTGCGATACCGGGCAATTGACTCAATCCGTGTAAATCCTCGAAGGTATCGGTAAAGGCGGTAAATCCTCCGTCGTGCAAAAAATGTCTCAATCCAGCTTCAATACGGGCCGCCTCAAAAAGGGATTCTCTTTTTTCCCCCCCGTGCCCCAGGCTTTGCATCAGGGTATAATGGTCTTCATATTCCTGAATGGTGTGGATCACTTCGCTTTCCGTGACCGAATCAATGTATTGGACCAGGTCACCCAAACCATAACCGCTGACCTCATATCCAAAACGGACCTGGGCAGATACCTTGTTACCTTCCGTGACCGCCACCTGGCGCATATTGTCTCCGAAACGCGCGATTTTCATGGTTTGACTGTCGGCCCAGGCTGCAGCCACCCGGGTCCATCGTCCCAGTTTCCGGATCACTTCTTCCTCTTTCCAGTGTCCAACGATCACCTTGCGTTCCAATTTCAAGGCGGAGCCAATGAAGCCAAATTCACGGTCTCCGTGGGCTGACTGATGGAGGTTCATAAAATCCATATCGATCGCGGACCAGGGAATTTGTTCATTGAACTGGGTGTGCAGGTGGACCATGGGTTTTTGAAGGGCTTTTAATCCGCGGATCCACATTTTAGCCGGTGAGAAGGTATGCATCCAGCAGATCAGGCCAATGCAAAAATCACTGGCATTGGCTTCCTTGACCACCTGGTAAATTTCTTCGGGGGATTTTACGACCGGCTTCGAAATAACTTGTACCGGGATGGGTCCCTGCTGATCCAGGAAATGGGCGATCTGTTTTACATGGTGGCCGACCTGGGCCAGGGTTTCCGGCCCGTACAAATGCTGGCTGCCGGTCACCAGCCAGACCTCAAATTCGGTGAGTGACTTGATCATGGGATGTAAGTTGGTAAGTTAACAAGTTGGTAAGTTGGCGAGTTAGTAAGTTAGTAAGTTAGCAAGTTAGTGGGTAAAGAGCCTCTTATCTCGTATCTCATATCTCGTATCTCATATCTCGCATCTCGCATCTCGTATCTCGCATCTCGCATCTGGGATCTCGAAACTGATCTCTCACAAATTCAATCTGAATGGTTTAATATTTAATAAAAGGAGTGTTAAAAATACCTCGGCTGTTCACAATCCTGAGAAAATATATCCCTGGGATCAATTCGGCGACATCGACCGTGTTCATGGGATTCCATGGTCCAAAATTTATGCACAACTTGCCATCCGCTGAGAGGATCTGGAGCCTGCCGGGTTGGTCTATCCCTTCGATCCGTATCCGCGCGGCAGAGGGATTGGGAAATACTTTTATAGGGTGGGATATCGTCTGTTTATAGGATACCGGGACATCCAGCACTTCTTCCACTTTTACCTGGGAGATGGTTATGCGGGATGGTTTATTTCCCAGATCAAAAACCAGGCGGGCCGCCGGATCGGTAGGGGAGGTCATGATAAAACTGTAGGTCTGTTCCGTTTCCGCTGTGTTCAGGGACAGGGATTTGTAGCCCGAATAACTTCCCCAGGGAGAAAAATTCATGCCGAGATAGTTTGTGATGGAAACCGGCGTATTGGAAGAAGCCTTGACGGTGACCAGGTAACGGCTGTCCTTTTTCAGCTGGATATTGTTCTGTACCAACTGGACATGCCATCCGGTGCCGCTGGTTTGAGTGACATCCACGATGCCCTGTCCACCCGTTCTCGACAAGCTTGCCGCCGCACCTCCCTGCACATAAAGGTTCCAGCCGTCTCCCGGGCCAAATCCGCTTTCAAAAACCTTTACCGTGGTTTGTGGTTTGGCGGGCAGCATGGGATCCTTTAACAGGGCGTCGGCCAGCCGGGTCAGGTATTGATTCGTGAACGGGTCAAAAATTCCGAAGCCGGCGCTCCACTCCCAATAAGCCCAGCTGAATCCCTGGGATTCAAACCAACGGGCAAGAAAATTGGTCCAGAGGACCCGGCTGTTCAGGTCCGCTTTTGAGTAGGCTCCGAATTCCCCGACGTGAATGGGTTTATTTATTGATTTGGCAAAATTGATCAGGTAAGCGAAGGAGCCGGTGATTTCATTCCGTTCCAGGGTGGTGTTTTCCCATTTGGTGCCCAGCCAGGGCGTGGAATTGTCCACCCATTCGGCTCCCTGGTGCGTAAAGGTGAACGGATCATAATAGTGCACGGTGATGATGATATTCTCATCTTCAGGTACCACCAGGTCAGGCACCCCGCCCAGGCCGCCCCAGGGAGCGATCCCCATGAGGACGGCCCGGTCCGGGTTGGTTTTCCGGATCTCCCCGAGCGCGTCTTTAAAGAACTGGTTCCATTTTTGCCCGGTCAGGTTGGTATTGGGTTCATTCAACACTTCAAAAAGCAATCGCTGATCATAATTTTTGAAATAATCGGAGATCTGGCCCCATTGGCTCAGGAACCTGGGTTTGACTCCTTCCGGATCCTGGAAGAGGGCCTCGTGGTGATGCATATTGATGATCACATAAAGGCCCTGGGACAAAGCCAGGTCAACCACATATTTGATCCTTTCCAGAAAGGAGGGCTGGATGGTAAAGGGCGCCGTTTGCAGGGCCCTTGCAGCGACATCCCAGCGGATCGGAATGCGTACGTGGTTGAAGCCCAGGCCGGCTATCTTTTGAAAATAATCATCCCGGAACGGATTGCCCCATTCCCCTTCCGCCGGGGCTTCGAACATATTGCCCATATTGATGCCCTTGCCCAGTTTTTGATTGAGTTCGTGGATGCCAAAGGTCTGTGCCGGTAACCCGGTTGATATCAAAAACAACTGGGCGATCAGTAGTATCTTGGAATTCATAGGACTAAAAATAGTGGATTTCTGGATGGGTGGTCTGGCCTCTGAAATTATGGCCAACTTGCGATTTCCTGGCTAGTCAGATGTCAGGGATTGGTAAATCTTTTTTTAAAGTATTGTGTCGTGACAATAGTTGAAATCCAGTGACCTAATATTCCAATTTCTCTTATTTTGAGCATTCTTTTCTTCAAGATTGGTTGTGTAAATATATTGCAGGAGAGCAACCTTAATCTTCTTGAACGGTCAACAAATTTTGATAGTTATATTTCCTGAAAAATTTTATTTTGATTTTCTCTTTGTTTATTTCTATTAATTCATTCTTAACCTCTATTCTTAGCCAATACTCTGGGTTTAAATCAGTAAATGAACTCAGCTTTAAAACTATTGTTGTATTTAATTTTCTTTCGCCAACTAAATACTTATAAAGATTACTGTCTTTCATCTCAAATAAATCAGCCAATCTCTTTTGGGTAATATTCAATGCGCTAAGATACATTTTGACAAAATCCAAAATATTTAATTTTTGGATTACATTTTCTGACTCAATGTAATCTTCAATTTTAAATTGTATTGACAAAAGTTCATTTCTTAGTTTCCGTTCTTTCGTCTGTTTATTGGATTGATCAATAATAAATTCACTAAGAGACTTGCTTTTTTCTTTATTCCAAAGGTCAGTTATTCTAACTTCGTTCCTTTTCATAAGTTTTTAATTTAAATATTTGTTTATAAGATTTTCACCCGCCTCAGGGGATATCACCATGGTAGTATCACCAAACTTTTGGGCTCCGTACTTTTTACAATAAACAGCCATGAGTTTTATTTCATCTTGTTTATCTTCTTCCAATACATCAAATGTCAACCAGCCTTTATAAGGTCCTTTTCCATGTATAAAACTAAGCCGGCAAGCGTATGCGATTAAACATCCTGCAACCCTATCAAAATGTTTCTTTTCACCTTTATTATGAGGAGCTATTTCGATATAGGCCATGTATGGTTCAATTGCATCTTTTAATTGGAAAATGATACAGCCCTCTATTTTATTTGGAGTATCTTCACACACCAGGATGTATGTTATTAAACCTCTTTTTTTAGAGTGGCTTTTAAAATTAAATTTCCATCCATCCGTTATTGAAGGCAAAGGAATCCCTTTCGGAAAATCAATTCTTGCAACCACTTCCTGGTGGTCACTAAGTCTAATGATTTTTACCTTCATCCCATAGTTAAAATTTATCAACAAAGATAATAATAATTGTACAAATTGTATAATTTTTTAAACAACCCAAATGGTTTTTTATGAATAAATTATAAATTGAAAGTACTCTTTTGGCAAAATTCTGGAACGCCTCAGTCAAAGATAGATGTAAGCAAGCCAAGATGGATTCGGAACTTCAAAACTTGAATTCCTCATTCCCATAATACCTCCCCTCCCCATGCTTCCTCTCGTAATGTTTCTGAATGAGGGTATCTTTCATGGAAGGCACTCCGGGCCTGATCTGCAAGGTCAGCCAGGCCATCCGGGCGATGGATTCCAGCACGGCGCTGTTGTAAACCGCCTTCTGTACGGTAGTTCCCCAGGTAAAAGGAGCGTGGCTGCCGACCAGGATCATTTCCACTTCTTTATAAGACCATTGGCGCTCCCGAAGTTCTTCCACGATCTGGTACCCGGTCATGTATTCATAATCGTCGTGGATGTATTCATCCTTCATTGGGGGAGCGCAGGGGATGTCCGTGGTCAGGTGATCGGCGTGGGTGGTGCCGAGGATGGGAATATCCTGAACGGCCTGAGCCCAGGCGGTGGCATAAGTAGAGTGGGTATGGGCTATACCCCCGATCCCTTCCCATTCTTTATACAATACGGCGTGCGTTTTGGTATCTGAAGAAGGCCGCAGCGTTCCATCCACCACCCTGGCTTCAAAATCCACGATGACCATTTGGTCCGGGGTTAGTTTTTCATAGGCGATCCCGCTGGGCTTGATGGCAAAAACCCCTTCCCTCCGGTCCACCGCGCTGGCATTGCCAAAGGTAAAAAGGACCAGGCCGAGGGCGGGCAATTGTTTATTGGCCGCAAAGGCTTCTTCCTTCAGGGCATCGTATTTGTTCATGGGTTTTGATGGATTTCATTCATGACATGGGATTCCATATGCCCGGCCAGGCTGCAATATTCCCGGTAGTATTTTTCATAAAGCCTGGCATGTTCGGGTACTGGCAAGTATTCCGCATCAAATCCCGATCCCATGTTCCGCATGGCGGAAGCCAGATCCGGCTGGGCCCCTGCGGCCACTGCTGCAAACATGGCCGCCCCGAGGGCACAGGTCTGTTCGGAAGCGGCAATCTTTATGGGCATGTTCATGACATCGGCCATGACCTGCATGATGAAGGGTGATTTTTTAGCGACTCCGCCCAGGCCTATTAATCCTTTAATGGGAATGCCCTCCGCCCGGAACCGGTCCACGATCAGCCGGGCTCCGTAACAAGTGGACTCCACCAGCGAGCGGAAAATGGACGGGGCGTCACTGCCCAGGTTCAGGCCACTGATCACACCCTTGAGATATTGGTTGGCGTCCGGGGTCCGGCGGCCGTTCATCCAATCCAGGGATAAGATGCCCCCTGAGCCGATGGGTACTTTTTGGGCGGCCTTGGTCAATTCGGGAATGATTCTATCAAAAGATTCCCGGATAAGTTTTCCACGGGTGGTTTCATCCAGCAAACCGCTGCTGCCGATGATTTCATGGATGGGGTATGCCAAAACCGCCCGGAACCAGGCATAGATATCGCCAAAAGCGGATTGGCCTGCCTCCAGCCCCAGCATGCCGGGGATCACACTGCCATCGACCTGGCCGCATATGCCTTTGACCAGCATTTCGTTTTCTTCGTTCGGGGCCACGAGAATATCACAGGTGGAAGTACCCATCACCTTGCTGAGGTGATAAGGTTCGATCTGCCCCCCGACGGCCCCCATGTGGGCATCGAAGGCGCCCACCGCCACGACTACATCGGTACGGAGACCCAGGCGGGTAGCCCATTCTCCGGAGAGATGACCCACCGCCTCGTCGGAGGTATGGGTCTCGGTAAATAAGCGGTCGCGCAAACCGCCCAATACCGGATCAAGGGCAGTCAGAAAGGATTGAGGAGGAAGACCGCCCCAGGAAGGATGCCAGAGGGCTTTATGGCCCGCGGCACAACGGCTCCTTTTAATCAGGGTGGCGTCCCTTCCGCCTGTGAGCAAATGGGGGATCCAGTCGCAATGCTCCACCCAGGACCATGAAGCCTTCCTCACGGCTTCATCTTCGCGGCAGATGCGCAGGATCTTGGCCCAAAACCATTCCGAAGAATAAATGCCTCCTTCGAATTTGGTATAATCAGTCTCCCAATCACTGCACAACCTGTTGATGGCCGCGGCTTCCTGGACTGCGGTATGGTCCTTCCACAGGATAAACATGGCATTGGGATTGTCCTCGAAACCCGGTAAGAGAGAAAGCGGAGTCCCTTCAGGGTCCACGGCTACCGGGGTGGAACCGGTGGTGTCCACGCCGACGCCTACTATGGAACGGGCGATTTCCGGCCCTGCCTGTTTGATCACCGCTTTCACAGCCGCTTCCATAGACTCCATATAGTCCAGGGGATGCTGCCTCCATTGGTTTTTTGAAGCGTTGCAATAAAGCCCTTTTTGCCACCGGGGATAATATTCCACCTGGCTTCCGAGTTCCCTCCCCGTTTCGGAATCGACGATCAGGGCCCGCACGGAATCGGTGCCAAAATCAAGGCCTATGACAGCATTCATGTTGTAGTTAGCAAGTTAGCAAGTTTGAAAGTTAACAAGTAATCAGTAATCGGTAGTCAGGAATCAGGAATCAATGAGGGGTGCTCACAATTCTCCCGGGACTTCTCGAGGTCAAAGCTCACAGCTTTTCATTACTTTCGGTAAAGAATCATACCTGATGAATATGAATCAAAAACCCACCCTTTCATTCTGGCAGATCTGGAACATGAGTTTTGGATTTCTTGGCATCCAGGTAGGCTGGGGAATGCAGATGGGAAATATGAGCGCCATCTATGAATACCTGGGGGCAAAACCGGATGAAATACCGCTCTTGTGGCTGGCGGCGCCGATGACGGGGCTTTTGGTGCAGCCCATCATCGGGTATATGAGTGACCGGACCTGGGGAAAATGGGGGAGGCGCCAGCCCTATTTCACCGTGGGGGCGATATTGGCTACCCTTGGCCTGCTGGCCATGCCACACTCTTCAGCCTTGTGGATGGCGGCCGGCCTGCTCTGGATCCTGGACGCGAGCATCAACATCAGCATGGAGCCGTTCAGGGCCTTTGTCGGGGATATGTTGCCGGAGCACCAGATCAACCAGGGATACACCATGCAAAGCATGTTTATCGGGATCGGCAATGTGATTGCTGCCTTGTTGCCGGCTGGCATCCTCGCCGTATTTGGCAGCGGCACCCATACCGGGGGAGTGCCGCCTTATCTGATCGCGGTTTTTTCCATTGGGGCCTTGTGTTATTTAAGCGCAGTGATGTATACGGTGCGCTCGACCAGGGAATATCCGCCGGCCGACCTGGAGGAGTTTGACCGGATGAGAAAGGAAACCCAGGGATTCCGCCGGGGGGTCAAGGAAGTCCTTTCCAATATTTATAATATGCCCTCGACGATGCGGCGCGTGGCGCTGGTCCAGTTTTTTACCTGGCCGGGATTATTCCTCATGTGGTTTTATTTTACACCGGCCGTCGCCCGCGATATCCTGGGCGCGCCGGATACCACCTCCCCCTTATATGCCGAAGGGGTGGCCTGGGGAAATATCTGTTTTGGGTTTTATTCGGTGGTCTGTTTTCTGTTTTCTTTTTACCTGCCCAGGATAGCCGACCGGTATTCGCGAAAATATACCCATATGCTCTGCCTGGCCGCCGGCGCCCTGGGTTTGTTATTCGTGGGCGTCGCGCCGGGGAAGTACTGGCTGTTGCTTTCCATGACCGGGGTGGGGATTGCCTGGGCCAGCATCCTTTCCATGCCATACGCCATGCTGGCTTATACCCTTCCCCAGCAGAAACTGGGCGTATACATGGGCATCTTCAATTTTTTTATCGTCCTGCCGGAGATCCTGGCAACCTTGTTTTTCGGCTGGATTATGGAACATGTGCTGGACAACAACCGGATTGCCGCCGTCATGGTCGGAGGTGGATTGCTGGCCCTTGCGGCCCTGCTTTGTTTGCAGATCCGGGAACAAAAAGCCTGATCCTGTAAAATCAAATACTTTCCCGGATCTGTTGAACTTTCGGAACCTTCGCCTGGGTTTCTATTGACTTCGGCCTGCGTTCAGATCATCAAGGTTGCACAAAGACTCTTGTCCGGGACGCTTTCCGAACGTTTCTCGTTGAACAAGTATTGAAGAATTGACAGTGCCCATTTAAGCCCACTGACTAATGGGTGACTCCCCCTTAATCCTCAAAAGCTCGGAGTATTGATCCTCGCATACCATTGGGAATGGAGGATAGATCAAACCGGGGAAGCTGGATTGTGCTCAATCCGGAGGGCGACCTGGTGATAGTTGTTGACCGCTCCCAACAAACGGGTCCGGATATAGAATGACTCAGAAAAGATTTTGAAAGCAAAATATTCGTGGTTGGGCACATTGAATTCATCAAAAAGGAGAATATCTCCCGGCTTCAAAAAGGGAGACAGGCTGGCCAGAGCAAATAAAGTCGATGAAAACAAATCGGCATCAAGATGAATGATTTTTTTCCTGCCCGGGTTTTTATATTCCCTGAGGAAGGGCGGCAGGCTGTCCTGGAAAAGGCCCTTTATAAACACCGCCCTCTGATCGTTCAGTTCAGGCATACCCGAAGACATATCGCCTTTCCGGAATCCCAAACCCCAGTCTTCAGGCAATCCTTCAAAGGTGTCGAAGCCGTAAAAACGGGAATCCGGGTGGTTATTCTCCTGCAGCCACCAGAAAAAGGAACCGCCGCTGGCAACGCCGAATTCAAGATAATCTATCGGTTGACCCTCCAGGTGCTGATCGAGAATGACCTGTTTGTAAAGCTGTTCCCTTTTCTTACCGTCCCTCCCGGGGGTGTAAAAATCATTGAATGGACTTTTTGCCTGAAGGGAAATCCACCTGCTCAAGCCGACCGTATTGGAAAAAAATAAATTCAGTCGCTCCGTGAAGCCCAGGAATCGATGGGGCCGGCAAAATAAGACCAGGCCTTTGACCCAGGCGTTGAAGGCGAATAAATGAGATTTTTTTAACATGGGGACAACCGTTTGGTTTTCCAGTCCTGCTAAAACAAAGGGTTACAATTCCTTACGCAGCCGGGCTACGGGGATGCTCAGCTGTTCCCGGTATTTGGCAATAGTCCTGCGGGCGATGTTGTAGCCTTTGCGCTCGAGGGTGGTTTTTATTTTTTCATCTGAAAGGGGTTTCTTTTTGTTTTCCACCCCGACCATATCGGAAATGATTTTTTTGACTTCGAGGGTAGAGACCTCTTCCCCTTCCTGGGTCTGGAGGGATTCGGAGAAAAACTCTTTCAGCCTTTTGGTTCCGAATTCGGTCTGCACAAATTTACTGTTGGCCACCCTGGAAACGGTGGAAATATCATAACCCGAGATGTCCGCGATGTCTTTCAGGATCATAGGTTTGAGTTTCCGTTCATCTCCCGACTTGAAATATTCCTGCTGGTATTGCATGATGGCATACATGGTCCGGTACATGGTCTCCTGGCGCTGCCGGATGGCATCGATAAACCATTTGGCGCTGTCGATTTTTTGTTTGATAAAAAGCACCGCTTCTTTGGCCTGGCGGGACGTCTTGTTGGTCTTGTAGGTTTCTTTGTAGGAATTCAGGAGGTTGCGGTAATGCTCGCTGATATGGAGGTCCGGGGCGTTCCTGGAATTCAGGGAAAGTTCGAGGACCCCTTCGTTGTTGATGATAATAAAATCAGGGATGATGTACTGGACCGAGGGGTTGTGAGTCTCGTTAAAAGCGCTGGCGGGTTTGGGGTTCAGCTTCAGGATCTCGTCGATCACTTCTTTGAGTTCTTCCTCCGGAAGGTCCAGCCCACGCTCCAGTTTGTGGAAATGTTTTTTGGTGAATTCTTCAAAATAGGAAGTCAGGATGTTGTGGGCGCATTCCAGTCTTTTTTGCTGGTCCGGCGCATTATTCTTACTGACTTTGTTGCGAAGCTGGATCACCAGACATTCCTGCAAATCCCTGGCGCCGACCCCGGGGGGATCAAACTGCTGGATGTATTTGAGGACTTCCAGGATTTCCTTGCGGCTGGTCTCAATGTTTTGGGTAAATAACAAATCGTCGATGATGGCCAGGGGATCCCGGCGAAGGTATCCGTCATCATCGATGCTGCCAATGATGTGCACGGCAATTTTTAATTGTCTTTCATTCAGGTCAAGCAGGCTCAGCTGGCTCATCAGGTATTCATGGAAGGTCCGTTCTACCGGCATGGGGGAATGTTTGTCCGTCTCGGCCGCCGGAGCCGGCCCGGTGCTCATTTTATAATAAGAGGGATCATCCTCCAGGTAATCCATGATGTATTCATCGAGGATCTCATCCTTTTCATTTTGTTCGTCCGTGGCTTTTTCATCCAGATTGTCCCCGTTTTGCTCCAGGTCAAATACATCCCCCGATTCGTCCCCTTCCTCCAGAGCCGGATTGATTTCCAGTTCTTCCTTGATCCTCTGTTCCAGGTTGACGCTGGGTATCTGCAGCAACTTCATGAGCTGTATCTGCTGGGGAGACAGCTTTTGGAGCATCTTCTGACTTATCGACTGCTTTAACATCGTTTATTAATTTGTATTACACATAAAAGGACCAATAGGTTCATCCCGGAACAAAGATAACAGACCTCCTATATATATGTGGTTTAATTTTAATATTTATTAAATTATATATTAATATTTTATATGTAAATATAGGGGAATCTGTATTTTCTGTAGAACCGCTTATTAAAGATCAGAAAATTGATGTTTCTTTGTGTACTATTTCAGCAGACGGTCATGGAAGAATCAAACGTAAATTATGGTAAAAAAGGCTCCTGTTTTGGCCTGTTCGTGTTTTTTGTGCTCTTGTTTATCCTTTTACTGGTTTGGGTTTACCGGCTCAACGGCAAGCTGGAGTTTTAATATCCCGGCAAGGCTGGAGAGGGATTCCCCTTTAGTTCGGTTTTAAGGAAAAGAAGTTCTTGCCTGCGAAATTCCTGGTTCCTTTCTTTACATTAGTGGGCCGGACCCCGGGGGGCAGCGGCTCCGTGCGGATCATAAGCTAATCAACCATCCATTAAATCCATATGTCAGTCAACCGTCGCAAATTTTTAGGGGCTTCCCTCCTGGCCGGAGCGGGATCTGCGCTCACCGCCGGAAATGAAAGGGGGATGCCAAAACCAAGTCCCCGGCGTTCCGCCAATGGTAAACTGGCCATAGGCATCCTGGGTGTCGGGGGCCGTGGCCGCAGCCATGTGCAGCAATTGCTTTACAGGGAGGATTGTGAAGTCACTGCGATCAACGACATTGACCCCAAAGCTCTTGAAGCCTGCAATCAGTTGTTTGTCAAAGCGGGAAAACCACTTCCCAAAGCCTATCTCAAAGGGGACCGCGGTTACCTTGACCTTTTGCAAAATGCCGGCACCGATGCCATCATCATCGCCACACCCTGGGAGTGGCATACCGAAATGGCCATCGAGAGCATGAAAGCCGGAATGTATACGGCCACTGAGGTCGCCGGGGCATTTTCCCTGGATGAATGCTGGGAGCTGGTCAATACCCACGAATCCACAGGCAGTCATTTGTTTTTCCTGGAAAATGTAAATTACCGCCGCGATGTCATGGCCGTGCTGAACATGGTCCGTCAACAGGTTTTTGGGGAACTGATCCACCTGGAATGCGGCTATCAGCACGATCTCCGGGATGTCAAGTTCAACAACGGGAAACAGGAATACGGAGGAGGGGTGGAATTTAATGACCGGGGATTTCACGAGGCCCGCTGGCGCACCCAACATTCCGTGCTGCGAAACGGGGACCTGTATCCCACCCATGGCATTGGACCCGTGGCCATGATGGCCGACATCAACCGGGGCAACCGTTTTGTTTACCTCACTTCAATGGCTTCAAAGGGCAGGGGCCTTCACGATTATATTGTAAATCATCCCCAGGGCGGTCCGGACCATCCCAATGCCAAAATCGAGTTTAAGCTGGGCGACGTAGTGACTACTATGATCAAGTGCAACAACGGGGAGACCATCACCCTTTTTCACGATACCAACCTGCCTAGGCCTTATTCCCTGGGATTCCGGGTCCAGGGTACCAAGGGTTTGTGGATGGACGTCAACCAGTCGCTGATGATCGAGGGAAAAACAAAATCCCATGAATGGACAAAGGCCGACGAGTGGCTCCGGAAGTTTGATCACCCCCTTTGGAAAAAATATGAAAAACAGGCTGAAAATGCCGGGCACGGCGGTATGGACTGGTTTGTGATCCACTCTTTTGTGGAAGGCGCCAAAACCAATGCACCGGCCGCCATCGATGTGTACGATGCCGCCTCCTGGCTCTGCATCACCCCCCTTTCGGAGGAAAGCATTGCCTTGGGCAGCCATCCGGTTACCTTTCCGGATTTTACCAGGGGCAGGTGGTTGAAAAATAAAAATACATTTGCCTCAGGAGACCTGTATTGAATACAGTCGCAATAGCTGTTGAAGGTTATTGAAACGCCACGTATAGGAAATTTACATATATATACTTTATAAAATATGTTTATGCGGGCATTTCTGTTTATTACGAGCGCTTTTTTGCTGTGGACCCGGCTTCCCGCACAACTGCATTGGGTTCAGGATTCTGCCCTGCAGGCCGGACTGCCTGAAGGCATCCGTGTTTTTAAGAACCAGGGTAGTCCGGATGGAAAACCCTTCCTGGCCTGGTATGCCCAGATAGATTTACGGAATAAGAATCTTGACCTGGGAGCAGATACTACGGTTGGCCGGCGGATCACGCCTCAAAAATTTTATGAGCAACTGGACTCTCCTCTGCTCGTGATCAACGGCACTTTTTTTTCCTTTGCCACCCAACAGAATCTCAATGCCGTGATGCACAGGGGTCGCCTGCTGGCCTATAACCAACACAGTGTCCGGGGTACCCGGGAGGATTCCCTTTATTATTATCACCCTTTCCGGGGCGCCCTGGGGTTTAATAAAAAAAGAAAACCGGATGTCGCGTGGCTCTACACGGATTCTACAAGGAGGTACCCCTATGCCTTCCAAATGCCCAGGCCCGCCTTAAAAGACCGCAATCCGGGAATAAAAATCCATGAGGTCGAGCCCAATATCAATCGCTGGTTTGCCGGCAACCGGAGGAAGGGAATCCGGAAGAGATGGAAGATGGAGACAGCGATAGGCGGGGGCCCGGTATTGATCCAGGATAGCCAAGTGCGCATCAGCAGCCGGGAAGAGCGGATGTTCCTGAATTCGGAGGAAGTAAAACATCCGAGGACGGCCATGGGTTATACCCGGGAGCACCTGATCGTACTGGTCATCCAGGGGCGATTCCCGGGCATTGCTGAGGGCGCCGGACTCAGCCAGGTGGCCAACATACTGCAGGAACTGGGTTGCATGGAGGCTATCAACCTGGATGGCGGGGGCAGCAGTTGCATGCTCATCAACGGAAAGGAAACCATCAAACCTTCCGATCCCACAGGGCAAAGGCCGGTGCCTGCGGTGTTTTATATAAGGGCAAAATCGAACAACAGATGATCCGGTGCTGGTATACGGGGAACACCGGGTTTTATTAATCCACAAAATACATATCGATGCTGCCCTTGTTTTTTGCGGCCAGTTTGCCCCGGTACGTGCAGGAATATTTTGATTTGATGAGTTCATAGGTGCTGCCGCTGACATTGATTTTTCCGGGAGCTCCGTTTTGCTGAAGGCGCGAGGCGGTGTTGACGGTGTCCCCCCAGATGTCGTAAGCGAATTTTTTAATACCGACAATCCCGGCCACGACCGGACCGCTGTTGATGCCGATGCGGATTTCAAACAGGCCGCCTTCTTCCTTTCTTTTTTTCATAAATTCCAGGATCTGAAAGCCGGCGTGTACGCAATTGAGCGCATGGGTTTCACAGCGGTTGGGCAATCCGCAGACCGCCAGGTAGGCATCCCCGATGGTTTTTATTTTTTCCATCCTGTTTTTTTCAATGATCTCGTCAATGCCTTTGAAGCAGATATGCAGTTCACTGACAAGTTCTTTCGGGGAGAGCTTTTCGCTGATGCCGGTAAAATTGACAAAATCGGTAAACAGGACACTGACCTCGGCGTAGTTTTTAGCTTCCGTGCTTCCGTTTTCCTTCAGTTCGTAAGCCACTTCTTCCGGCAGGATATTGAGCAGCAGGTCATCGGATTTTTTCTTTTCCAGTTTGAGTTCCTGGGTACGCTCCTCGACTTTCGTTTCCAGCATGACGTTTTGTTCATGGATCAGTTGTTCCTTATCCTTGAGGGCGGAAATGGCCAGTTCCTGGGCCGCCTGCTTTTCGTCGTTAATGGCTTTTATTTTTGCCCCGAGGCCGAAGGAAAACAAGATCATCTCAATCCCGCTGCCGGCCACGATGGAATTATTGGTAAACACGTTAAAGGGGAAGACCTGCTGGAAGGTCAGGATATAAATGGTCATGGAAATCAGGGTCACTACAAAACCGTACATGTAATACCGGGCAAAGGAATGGCCCCTCCGGTACATCACGATCCCCGACCAAAGTCCCAGGATCACCGTCAGCATCAGGACCAGCTGGGACAGGTTGGAGGCCAGCTGGAATTGTTTCGCCAGGGAGGCAAAGATGATGACCAGGTAGAGGGCCAGCAGGGCGAGGTAATATTTTATCACGCGGGGCATGTATTCTTTCAGCCTCAGGGTGGTCTGGACAAACAGGAGAATGCTGATGCCGCCGAGGGAGGATACGATATTGACATGCCGGAACAAGGCATTAAAGGATTCCGGAAGCATGGTATTGGTGTACCCTTTGGAGATCATAAAGTAAAGGGTGGCGAAGAAAACCCAGGTGGAGTAAAACAAATATTCCTTTGCGCGCGAAGTGATGTAGATGGCCAGGTTATAAAAAAACAGCATGCTGACCAGGCCGAGATAAAAAAGATAATACAGCGCGTTGGTATGCAGGCTTTCCATAAGGGTGGTCCGGGTCCCCAGCGCGATGGGCAGGATAACGATCCGGCCGCGCGCTTCCAGGTAATAGGGCAGGAGGGTATCCCCTTCCTGGCCCGGCAATTTGAAAACAAGGTCAGGGGCCACCAGGTCCCGTGATGCGTTGGGGAAGGTCCATCCCGTTTTTTTTGCGGCGTATTTTCCCCCGGAAGGATAATATAGGGTGACCGTGTCGATGTTCGGGAATCCCAGGCCGAGATAAAATTCCTCTCCGGCTTGGGGACGGATATCCAGCCGGGCCCAGATGACAGAGCGAGTGACCCCATAATTGGGAACGGGTTGATCCCTTTTCGCGAAGAGGGAATCCCTCTGCAAAATATCTTCCAGCTTCAGTTGGCCGCTTTTGTCTTCATACACCAGGACCCGGTCGCTGATGTCCAGGCAGGCCTTCAGGGTATCATATAAGGGTATGATGTTTTGCGCGGCAGTGGGGTTAAACCGGCCGGCAAGAAGCAGAAACATGAAAAACAAAGTTTTCCGGCCCATCGGGCCTCAAAGATAGCGGTTTAGACAAACCTGAGTTCTCCGGCGTAAAAGGAATAAGGTCTGGTGCCGGCGTTTATCTTCTGTATTCCTGCCATTGGGAATGCTTCTGTGATCACCGGCCGGCGCTCAGACCCTCCTGAGCGGGATGTCCCCCCTATGATTTTTCATAAATAATACCTGGTAAAGGGCCGAGTCCGAGGCATTCGCCGCGGCGACGCAACAGGCCAGGTAATATTCAAACATATTGAGAAACGAATCGGGATACCGGCCCAGGCCAGACCGGTTGTTCCGGAAATTATGAAGCCACTGGCGGGCCGTGAATCCGTAATGGCGGATCAGGTTTTCCACGTCCAGGATGGCCAGGCCCTGGCGTTCCAGGGTGTCCGCGATCGCGGACAGCCGTGGTTGATGGGACATGGGGAAGATGTATTTCTGTATGAAATAATCGTGGTCGTTGGAAGCCGCGTTGGCGCCGACAAAGTGGACCAGGCCCTTTCCGTGTTCATCGAGCAAACGATGAATGGTTTTGAAATATCGACCGTATTCTGCCGGCGGCACATGTTCCAGCATGCCGATGCTTACGATTTTGTGGAAAATACCCGTTGCCCGGGTGTAATCCATTTTTTCTATTCTGATCTGGTGGGCAAGCCCTGCCTTCCGGATCCGGTCGTTCCCGGTTTGATAATGATCCTCGCTGTTGGTGATCCCCAGGCCCTGGACCGAATAGCGGGTAGCGGCGTACTGAAGCATGCCCCCAAAACCACATCCTATATCCAGCAGCCGTTCACCGGGTTTTAGATCGAGTTTCCGGCAGATGCGTTCAAATTTGTTGAGCTGCAATTGTTCGAGGCTGTCGGTTTCTTTCTCGGCATAGCCGCAGGAATAGGTGAGGGAAGGATCGAGGAAGGAACTGAACAGGTCCAGGCCCGCGTCGTAATGCTTCTGTACATTGGATTGTTTTCCCCGCAAGGATCCAAGTAGGCGGAAGGGTAAAATCTTAAGCCCCAGTTTCAGGTGGTGTCTGAGTTTACGGTCCAGTTTACAGGCCAGCAGGGCCTCGATCAGACCTTCCAGGGAACCTTCCGTCATTTCGAATCTCTTTTTCATAAAGGATTCGCCCAGTCCGAGATTACCGTAGGATAGCACCGCGCGGTAAAAACCGGGGTCGTTGATTTTAATGGAAAAATTTGCAGGGCCTTCGCGGTAGAAACCTGCCCTGGCCGTGGTTCCATTCTCGATGAAGTCTATGGAGAAATTAAGGGTGGTATCCAGCAATTTCAAAAACACGTCTTTCGACCGGGTTGGCATGGCTTTTAAGATTAGACCGGATTAACGGGAGCCGGGGGGCTCTACTTCCTGGTTGGAGCCTAAAATTAAAATAATTTAAAATTGGAATAAAATCCGCATCCTTGGATTCGCGATCGCAGAATGTATTCCATGTCATGGTTTGATCAGTGCTTCCAGTTTTCTGCGAACTTCCGGCTGATCTTTTAATTCCAGAGATTTGGTATAAAATTCAATGGCCTGGGTCCTTTCACCCATGGCCTGCAGGCAAGCGGCATAGGTGGCGTGCGCATCGGGACTCCTTGGATAATATTGAATGTTGAGCAAAAACAATTCGGCCGCTTTACGGAACTGGGACACGCTCTGAAAATGAAGTCCAAGACCTTTCAGATCGGCCTCTGCGGGTTTCAGTTCCATACGGTAGAGAACCGAAACCATATCAAAATGTTTTTTGAATTTTTGGGCGACAGAAAAACTGGTATCGTCATAATCCTGGCTCGTCCGAGTGATGGGATAATCGCGGAAAAAATATCGGAGACCATCAAAGAGGGCGACCGGGGTCACGGTTTGGTGATTTTCTGTTTCATAATATTTGTATCCTGCAGGCAGAATTTCACCCGCTTCAATAAAACTTTTGAATTTCAACAAGGAGCGCATATGCAGGGTGTTAAAGGCCGTGTCGGATTGAACGGTCAGGGTATCCAGGCCCCGGTCCATGGTATTTGCAATAGCCAGGAAGAGGCTTTTGTGACGGAGGTCCAGAGTCCTCAATTTTTGCTGGCTCTTGTCCAGGAAGCGTTGAGAATCCCACCACAGGCTGGGCTCGATGGCCAAGTAGGAATCCACCTGGTTGAGTTGAACGAGTGCGTTGACCACACAGAGCCCGCCGAGGGACCTTCCGCCTAGCATCCGGTAGGACTGGGTGCGATAATGCTTGTCGATAAATGGAATGACCTCCTTTTCTATAAATTCCAGAAACCGTTGGCCTTTACCGCTTGCAGAGTCAGAGGGACTCAGGTCCTGGTTGCGGTCGATCTGGTGAATGCCCACTACGATCATTTCCGGACAAGGGGGGTTTACAATGATATTACTGAGATGATGGACTATGCCTGAAGCCAGGTGGAAAAGGCTTTCCCCGTCCAGGACAAAAAGCAAGGGGTAGCCTGTTTCAGAATAGGATGGAAGAGAATAACTGGCAGGCAGGTACACGGATAAAGTGCGTTGCTCCTGCAACAGGCCGGAATAGAATTGGTGGCGGAATCCCAGCAGGATGGAATCGTTCTGAGCGCAGGGCCGGTAAAAGCAAAGGATGGTCAGATAAAGCAGGGCGAGGTATTTCACTAAGCCTAATTTATAAAATTAAAAATAGGAATTTTATCGGGCAGCCCATTAAAAGGACCTCAAGTGGACCGGGAACAATCTTAAGGAGCATACCGATCAAGGGGATTTCAATTAGCTGAAGAACAAGGACGCTCTCTACCGCCGGGCAAGATGAAGCGGGAGTTTGAAAATTTTATCCTTCAGGACTTCCCTAAGCTGTTTACAGGGTTCCCGGTCGCTCAAATCAGGCGGGTAACGGGGGCGGAGAACAGTGCTTCCCTGTCTTTATGGTTCAAAACCCGAATGACCTTATATTTATCATAAGTATCCCTTCGGAGATAAAATGGATCACCCGTGATCGCCCGAAAATCGACCGCTTCGCCTGCCCCTGGCTGATTACACGATTTGTAGACCGGGAAGCGGAATTTATTTATGTGCCTCTGGATCATTACTGAACGCGACAACTTTATTGCCTTCATCCAGTGTTTTTTGCACAGAGCCTGGACAAATGCATATTGACAATCTTACTGACCTGGACGGGAACTTTGCTTGACAAGCTTTGCCGTTACTTAATTTTCATTTCTGGAATGAGGGGAATGGTTGCAATCAATTCAAGTGACTTCACCATGTGTTTTGTGCCGTCTTTGTACTTCAGAAAATGGGGGGTTTGGATATGTTTTTCATAAGCCTCAATACCGGAGTATATTTCAAGTATGGTGATATGATTGGGATTTGCTTTTTCGGCAACGGCATATAAGGTCAAAACGCCAGGCTCTAATTTTACAGAGGTGGCTATTTCTTCCTTTAAAATGACCTGATAGGCTTCCAACTGAGTCGAATCGATCACCAGTTTGGCCAGCCTTACCATTTGACCGGTTTCCTGCCCGTTAGCCATTTGGAAAAATAAGGGTGCGAGCAAAAGTGCAAGTGCTAATTTAATTGAGTTCATATCTGTAAAATTAATTAGTGTTATACCTTTTATTCGTAACTGATTTTATCTTATTTACAATTCCATTCCTCATATGGGGGGCGATGCATCCTCTGACCTCCTGTTGTAGGGACTTGCCCATGATCATATATTTCATTAAGAAGGCAGTTAACCACCTCACCCTTCTTTAGAACTTGTTTTTAGTTCTCCCTTGATTTGGTCAATCCCCGAGCCGTCAAATGGGGATAAAATCTTATCACAAGGTTAAGCATACCCATGGGTTCGTAAGCCAGCTTCGAAATGGTTGAAAATGACTTACGGACCTACTGTGACGAAATGTTTTCAATTCAGGATCATCTCAAAATGGATTATGATTATGAGAAGATGCTGAGGACGTCCCGAATGGAAATTTATTTATTGGGGATAGGGGCAGGTCTTACAACGCCTGGTCAAGATCTGCTCGAGGCTGGAAATGTTGAAGCGGCTTGAAAGTAATATTAGGGCCTGCGCGAAAGACCTTAAATAGGTCCCCCGTTCAACTTTCGTCCTGCCCAGACAAACTTAAATATTCCTCCTCTTCAGCTCCTCCACCGCATGATTCGCAGCCCTCGCCGTGATCGCCATGAAGGTCAAGGTAGGATTCTGAGTACCCGTCGAGGTCATGCAGGCGCCGTCACTGACCAAGACATTTTTGCAATGATGCATCTGGTTCCAGCCGTTGAGCAGGGAAGTTTTGGGATCATGACCCATGCGCACCCCACCCATTTCGTGGATGTCGGAGCCGGGGGCGGATTTGGTATCGTTGGCCGTAATGTTGATAAATCCCGCGGCTTCAAACATGGCTTTGCTTTGCTCCACATAGTCGGCCACCATCTTGTCGTCGTTTTCGGTCCATTCACAGGAAAGCACGATCTGGGGTATGCCGTATTTGTCTTTCAGTTCATGGTGGAGGCGCATGTGGTTGGATTCGATGGGGACACATTCGCCCATCATCCAGGAGCTCATATTCCAGCGCCCGTATTTGGGATTCAGGATGTTTTCACGGAGCTGGTCGCCGATCATGGAAGTATCGGTGCTGGTCCCCCTGCCACCCCCAATGCCGATGGCGTACCCGCGGAGGAAGTCCATTTCCTGTTTCCGCACATTCCGAAACCGGGGGATATAACTGTTGGAAGGGTTGCGGCCGTCGGTGCGTTTGTCCGCGAAGCCTTCAAACTGGGCATTGGCCTTGCCCCTGTAATTGTGCCAGGAAAGGAATTTGCCCAGGAGGCCGTTGTCGTTGCCCAGCCCGTTAGGGAAACGGTTGGATTTGGAATTCAGGAGGATGGCGGTGCTGTTGATCGTGGAGGCATTGACAAAAATGATCTTTGCGTGGAACTCGATCATTTCATGGCTGTGCCGGTCGATGACGCGGACCCCTGTGGCGCGGCCTTTCTTTTCATCGTAGATGATGGAATGGACCACGGAGTCGGGCCGCATCGTCAGCTTTTTGGTTTTCAGGGCCCAGGGGATGGTGGAGGCATTGCTGCTGAAATAAGCGCCGTAGATGCAGCCCCGGTTGCACATGGCCTGGTTTTGGCATTTGCTGCGGCCCTGCTGGATATGGATTTCCTGGGGGTCGGTGATATGGGCGCAGCGGGCCTGGATGAGGTGGCGGTCTGGGAAATGAGCCTTTAGTTTTTCCTTAAAATATTGTTCGATGCAGGACATTTCGAAGCCGGGCATGACTTCGCTGTCCGGCAATTCCGCAATGCCGTCTTTGTTTCCGGCGATCCCTGCGAATTTTTCCACATGGCTGTACCAGGGCGCAAGGTCTTTATACCGGATCGGCCAGTCAACAGCAAATCCATCGCGGGCCGGCCCTTCAAAATCAAAATCGCTCCAGCGTTGCGTCTGGCGGGCCCAAAGCAGGGATTTGCCGCCCACATGGTATCCCCTGAACCAGCGAAAGGGTTTTTCATAGACCACGGGTTGTTCGTCGTCTTTCAGTGCCCAGTGCAGGGTGGCTTCCTGCATAAAACGGCCAAACTGGTATCCGGCCCTTTTTTCGAGCGGGACCGTGCCCCGGAATTCGAATTCCCAGGGGGCTTTGGACGCGGTGGGATAGTCTACGATATGTTTTACGTCCCGTCCCCGTTCGAGGACCAGGGTTTTGAGGCCATGATCGCACAATTCCTTGGCGGCCCAGCCGCCTGAGGCTCCGGAACCGATGACGATGGCGTCGTAACTGCGTTTTTTAGCTGAATCTATGTTGAAGTTTGTCATGATGTTTTTTGTTTCTCGCAGAGGCGCAAAGGCGCAAAGAAGATTTTATTTTAAATCAGGTGCCTTTATTATTTAGGCGTTGACGTCGACACATCCGTAATAATGTCCCGGGGCCACTTTGTACTTCAGGTATTGGACCATCACCTGTTCCGAAGTGTTGAATCCGCGGATGGTCTCGGACTTGATCAGGGTGAAAAAATCCTTTTCTTCCTTGATTTCGGAAGACGCGAATTGCAGGAGCAACTGTTCCCGCAGAGCAGAGGGGCAGGCCGCGTAGGAGGTTTGATGGCCGGCCTGGGCTTTGGATTCCAGGGCTTGCAACTGTTTTTTTACATTGTCCTGCACTTCCTTTTCATAACAGCGGTCAAAGAGCTTTTGGAGGAAAAGGTCCACGCCGACCGATTTTGCACCGATCGCATTCCCTGCGGGAATGATGGTATCCACGACCGCGGACAGGATTTCCTGTTCCGCCTTGTTGAAGGAAGAACGAAAAGTTTTAAAGGATGATGCCGTCCAGCCCCTGGCCCAGGAAGGAAGGGCGGTGAGGGCGCCGGAGGCCGCGAATAAATGTTTTATGGTATTTCTGCGATTCATACTCCATTAATTTAAATCATCCAGCCTGGTAGATAGGGCTAGGAATGAATAAAATTAATCGGTTTTCGCGGAGCGGTTTATAGTTTGGGGCATAATTTTAGCCCGGGATGGTTGATTAGATTGGATAGTACCAAAAGGGGTTGAAAATGTATTAGCAAGCGAGAAGCGGGAAGCGAGAAGCGAGAAGCGAGAAGCGAGAAGCGAGAAGCCAGAAACGAGAAGCGAGAAGCGAGAAACGAGAAGCCAGAAGCCAGAAGCGAGAAGCCAGAAACGAGAAGCGAGCTAGACCTGCTATCTGACTAATGATTCCTGACCACTGATTTCTTTTTTCATCCGCACACCCCTGACCCCTGAAAGGGGCCTGCCGCACTGATCAAGGAACGAGAAGCCAGAAACGAAAAGCGAGCTACACCTGCTAACTTGCTATTGACTGTTGACTATTGACTATTGACTATTGACTGTTGACTATTGACTACTAATACCCAACCACCCATCCTGCCTCATCCTGCCGGATATGCAGGGCCTGGGCGTCGCAGGTCGTAATCTCTTTCCGAAGCACCCAGCCAATGGCTTCCTTGCCGACGACATAGATCCATTCCCCCATCTCGGCCATGACGCCGAGCCAGATCCCGTTGGAGACCGATTTCACCACCGGGGCATTGTTTTCAGGCCTCGTTCTGACGAGGGCGCTGATGGATACGGCATGCCATAATATTTTATTCATCATCCCTGACCTGTTTAATGAAGTAGAGGACCTTTCAAATATTATTCTTTTAACCATGATAACGCCGGCGATTTAGACCAATATTGGTTTTAACCGGACATTTAACTTATAAATAAAGACAAATCCCCGGCCGGGCGGTTGCTTTTTGGCTGGGCCGGAAAAGGGTTAATATTTTCATAAAATACGAATTTGTTCGTAATAAAGATTGACAGGGTGGGTCCGGCGTTGTATCATTGCATTACGAAAGAATTCGTATTAGTTATTCCAATAAAAGCCGATGAAAAAACAAATCAAACCAACAGACAGTGAACTGGCGATCCTGCAGATCCTTTGGCAGAAAGGGCCGCAACCGGTTAGGGCGGTGAATGAATTCCTGTCCCGCAAGAGCGGGGGAGAAATCGGGTATACCACCACGCTCAAGCTTATGCAGATCATGACGGAAAAGGGTTTGCTCAGGCGGAATACGGACCAGAGAAGCCATATTTATGAAGCGGCCGTGCAGGAACACGAAACCCAGCAAAACCTGCTCGGCGATTTTCTCCAGGCCACCTACCGCGGTTCGGCGAGTACGCTGGTGATGCAGGCCCTGGGCAGTTACCATGCCAGCAAGGACGAACTGCGCATGATCAAAGCCCTGATTGACAACCTCGAATCCAATAATAAAAAATAAAAACTCCTTTCATGTTCTCCAATTTATTTTCCAATGCACCGGACCTCATGCAGGCCTGGGTATGGGCTATGATTCATTCCGTATGGATCGGCCTGGTTCTGGCATTTGTCTTCTATTCCTGGCTGGGGCTTAGTCCGCGTGCCAGCGCAAGATCCAAATACAGGGTGGGAATGTCCCTGATGCTTTTGATGCCCGCCTTTGTTCTGCTTGCCTTTTTATTATCCATTCCTGAACCGCAGACGGCCGGGCTTGTTCAGGCGGTGGTTGGGGACCCAATCCATGCCGTGCAGGCTCCGGTCCTGGAGAACAAGGCCTATGCATCCATGGCTTCGCTCTGGATGTCAAAAATTGAAAACCATGTCCAGCTGATATTCCTGATCTGGAGCCTCGGGGTGATCCTTTTCAGTCTTCGGATGGCTCTTGGATATCATCAGATCGGGCGTTTGCGCAAGGAGGTTCAAGCCATTGAACTTCCGGCACTGGTCCGGCAATTCAGTGACCTGGTCCGGCGTTCCGGAATCCGGAAAAAAATCACCCTGGCAAGCAGCCTCCGGGTGGATGTCCCGGTCACCCTGGGCCACCTCAAGCCGGTCATCCTGCTGCCTATCGGCCTGATCAACCACCTGAGCCCTGAAGAAACCAAGGCGATCCTGGCCCATGAAATCGCCCATATTATGCGCAGGGATTACCTGCAAAATGTGCTGATCTCCACCCTGGAAATCCTGTTTTTCTACCATCCGTCAGTCTGGTGGTTTTCCGCCACGATCAAAACCATCCGTGAACAATGCTGCGACGATCTGGCTTTGGAACTGGGCGCGGAACCCATTGCTTTATCCAAAGCCCTGATCCGCCTGGAAGAGCAAGCTACCGCACCCACCTTCGCCCTGGCCTTTGCCCACAAGAACCAGTTGTTGCACCGGGTGCAACGTTTGTTTAAAAATCCGATCCGAAACGAATACCGGATGAGCCGGGGACAGGCCCCGCTGCTGGTCTGCGGGCTTGCCCTGGTCTGGTTGTTTTCCAGTCCGCTGGAAAGCCTGGGCAATTATGACAATGCTATGCGGTTGTCTAAAAGTTTTATTTGGGACACTGGCCGGGCGGCAGCGGACACTGTAAAACCCAAATCGCGTATTGAAAAAATATCCAGGGACAACGGAAAGCAGAAAGTCGAGATCAGCTTGGAAAATAAGGAAATCAAAGAGTTGAAGGTGGACGACAAGGTGATCCCGCCCTCGGAGTATGAAAAATACAAAGGGGAGACCGATGCGCTGAAGAAAGAGCTTTCCGAAATTGAAATGCCAGAGCGCAGGGGGAGGGTGTTCCGTGATTATGAACCCGGTGAATACCATTTCAATTATAATTTCAATTTTGACGATAGCCTGGGTATAGTAGATATCCCAACGGTTTTCCCTAAAGGCAGTTTACATCCCAGGGTATATTCCATCAGGCCAAGGGTAGAGGTCAAACCGGGTGAACGGCGTGCGTTTACCTTCCGGGACAGGGATGGACATGAAAGGTCCCTGTTTTTCCAGGATGGTGACAGAATCCGGGGAATGCGCCACAATGGTACCAAATGGATCTTTGAAGGGGACTCCTCGGGCATGAGGCTGGATGGCGACCGGCTGATCATTGAGGACAAAGACGGGAATATCATCATCGACCTGGGTAAAGAGAAAAACTGGCCGGGCGGGCGAATGCGGATGTTTGGACCAGGAACATTTGAATTTAATCTCGACAAGTCCAGTGACTTGTTCCACGGTCGCCTGGAAGATCTGGAAAACCTCCACCTCAAAATCCCGGATGAATCCATGGAAAAAGCAATGAAACACCTGGACCGTGAAAAACTGAGAATAAAAGAAGGCCAGCACGAAATGAGGGAAAAACTGAGGATGAGCGAGGAACAGCTAAAAGAACTCATGGAAGATATGGGACATGGATTCAGGGAAATTCCGGATTTTGAATGGGAAGAACCGCTGCGGCGATCGGGAAAAGTTTTTAGCCTGGGCCGGAAGAATAACCTGCAGCAAGCC
>JAKQHS010000052.1 GCA_029557915.1 Bacteroidota bacterium
GTGACTGGATTCGATCAATAATCCGACAAAGATTTGCGGTATGGATTCCAAAAAAGATCCACACCATCTCGTTAGCCTTTGTTCTGGCCAGAATTCGTTTAAGTCCATAATGATTTTTCTCGGTTCCAAAACTACCCTCCATTCTCGTTGATCTGTCTTTTGCCAGTATGTTCTGCATTTGGCTTCTCTGATTTTCATTTGTGCCGGCTTTGCCTTTGCGGACAAAAGAGGTATATATGTTTTCTTTGGAACAATAGGATCGGTTTTTATTGGTTGCATATATGGCATCGGCACCAAGGTGAGTGCATTTCCCGGTATATTTTCTTACCAAATAGACCCCCTGCATCAATCGGGTCGACTCATTGTAAGCCTCAAAATCAATGTATTCCATGAAGTTTATTCCATCGATTTGTACCATATGGACCTTGGCTCCAAACTCCACCGGTTTGTTTTCCTTGCCCCGCACAATGGGGTGCAGATAGGGTTTGTCTATGCTTACAATGCGGTTTTTAATGCTTGTTTCACCATGGGTTATCATCCATTCTTGCTGGGCATGAACTTCGATTATGGTTCTTAATCGTTTCTGATATTGTGCGTCCAGTTGATGTATTGTAATCCCTTGGTACGCCAGAATACCATCATGCTGATGTAATAATTTATTTAATAAATACAGTAGGCTATTCCTCCTTTTTACCGTCATCCCATAGGTTTTTTTACGGCTTCGTTGATAGGCCAGATATTTCATTTTTTGTTCCCGATATTTGTTTCTTGGCCTGGCTATTTTTAGATGGTTTCCCCACCATTTAATCTTTTTATATACCCACTCACAGCCCTCCCATAACAGCTTTACGTCCGTGGGATACCGGATTGCACTTTCATAGGCGGTAGCATCCATGCTGGCTATATGCGGATGCTCCAAATAGGGCTTCCAAAACTTACAGAATATTTCTTGTATCTCTCCGAATATTCCAGGAAGCAATAATCCTAATTCCGTTCGTATACTACTCACAATCTTAGAATTTTTCAACCCCTCACTTGGCCTGAGGTAGACTCCACAGAACAACTGAACCTTCCAATCGCTATTCAGTCGTTCAATTAAATCCGCATCGCTGCAGCCATAATAACTTTTTAGAAACATCAAGGCTAGCTTGCCTCGCAGATCGAATAGGGGTTTGGGTCCCTTTTTCTTGATTCTCATTTTCTTTCTGACCAGGCCTATGAGGGCTTGCCAGGGAATGGCTGCTTTTATCCTGCCTAATTCACTTTGCTCAAAGGCAGCATAATATTCAGCCAACCGACTGCGTCCACTTAAAAACTCGATTTGCAGTATATTATTCTGGAACTGGATTACCTTTGCCATATTGTAATAAATCTATTACCCCGAATTTATGCTTAAAGTAGCATTTTCGGGGTTTTTTTATGGCAAAAAATTTTAATATGTTCCTAAGTCTCAACTCCTTAGGCTACTCGTGAACTTCCCGAATTCAACGGCGGAAATCGAGGTCAGAGGACCAGGACTTCCTCGAGGTAATTTTCTCCAAGTTTTTGATTGACCAGGTTCATCACATTTTGTCTGCCCAGGTTCAGTTCGTATTTAACCGGCCCCGATTTAATGTGGATGTATAATTTCCGGTTCCGGATCGATAGTTTTTCGGTGTTTTTCGCAATAAGTTTTCCAAACCATTCTTCCCAGTGGGCTTCCAGGTTTTTCTGGATCAGCATGGGTTTCAGTTTTTCGGAACCGGCCCATTGTTTGAGCACGGAAGAAAGCGGCAGGTCGTTATGTCGTTTCATCATGGAGGGGGGTATTGACGAGGCCATCCCGGATGTGGATAAAATGAACCTGGGCGCCCAGGTCCTTCAGCACCGCACTTAACCTTTCTTTTCCCGTGTCGGTAATGATCACCTGCCGGGTGGACATGTTCCCGATGGTGTGCAGGAGGTAGCGGATCCGCTCGTCGTCCAGTTTGTCAAAGATGTCGTCGAGCAGGATGATCGGCGGGCTGTCCATGGTTTTGGAAAGATAATCGGATTGCGCAAGAAACAGGCTGACCAGGAAGGTCTTTTTTTGCCCCTGGGAGCCCAGGTATTTCAAGGGTTCGCCGTCTTTTAAAAACACCAGGTCATCTTTATGGCATCCCCGGACCGTATACTGGGCATACAGGTCCTGTGTCCATCCCTGGTTGAAGAGGGTCAGCAGGTCCGCCTGGTCCAGGTCAGACTGGAAACGTATTTCCACATTTTCTTTTGCCTTGCTGATGGCGTGGTAATATTTGTAAAACAAGGGCAGAAAATCAAGGACAAATTTTTTTCTTATGGAATAGATCCGGTGGGCGGGTTCCGTCATTTTTTCATTCAGGGCCTGCAAAAAACCCAGGTCCGGAGAGGGGGAAGATTTGAGGAGGGCATTCCGCTGGTCCAGCAGCCGCTTATAGGTTGCAAGGTGGCCGAGATAGATGTGGTCCGACTGGGATAAGGTGAGGTCGATGAATTTCCTTCTGGCCTGGCTCTGCCCGTCGATCAGATCAAGGTCATCCGGCGCAATCATGACCAAACCCACCTCCCCGATATGGTCCTGCATCCGGCCATAGGCCTTCCCGTCCTTCTCCAATCGTTTTGTACCGGGTTGAAATTTCAACACCCACTGCACCGTTTCTTCCTCCTGCTTAAACAGCCCTTCAATCCTGAAAAAAGATTCCCCCTGCAGGATGGAAAATTTGTCCTGGGGCACGAAGTGGCTTTTCCCGAGGGCCAGGTAATGAATGGCATCCAATACGTTGGTTTTTCCGCTGCCGTTGGTCCCATAGACCAGGTTGAATCCCGGATGGAATGAAAACGCCTGATGCGTATAGTTTTTAAACTGGGTCAATATCAAACTGGAAATATAGATCTCGGATAGGTTTGAGCCTCAAAGATCGACATTTTACCAAATGCGGACCGCTTCGCATTTTGTGAAAAAATCAACCGGAGGATATAGCTTGTTCCATTTATCTTTGCCGTAAAATCGTAAAACATGCAGGTAATCGAAAAACCCTTAGCCGGAACGGAAGTACGTTATGACAAGGCCACCTACATGAAATGGTATGAGACCATGCTTCGTGTTCGTCGGTTTGAAGAGAAGACCCTCCTCATGTACAGTCAGCAGAAAATCCGCGGGTTTTGCCATGTTTACATCGGCCAGGAGGCGATTGCCGGCGGGCTCGCTACGGCCATCCGGCCCGAGGATGCGGTGATCACGGGATACCGTCAGCACGGCATTGCGATTACCCGAGGCCTGACCGCTTCATCCTGCATGGCGGAGTTGTTCGGTAAAATTGACGGTTGTGTCAAAGGCAAGGGCGGTTCCATGCATTTTTTTTCAGAAAAACACCGCTTTTTCGGCGGTAACGGCATCGTGGGAGCCCAGATTGGCATTGGCACCGGCATTGCTTTTGCCGAAAAATACAAGGGCACGGACAATATCTGTGTCACCATGTTTGGCGACGGGGCGGCCCGCCAGGGTATTTTATTTGAAAGCGCCAACATGGCCATGACCTGGGGCCTCCCGGTCCTGTACATCTGTGAAAACAACGGGTATGCCATGGGTACTTCGGTCAGCCGGAGCAGCAATATGGTGGATATTTATAAAGTGGGAGCTGCCTTCAACATGCCCAGCAAACAGGTGGACGGCATGAACGTGGAGAAAGTGCACGAAGCGCTCACCGAAGCCGCCGCTTATATCCGGGCAGGGAACGGTCCCTATTTCCTCGAAATCATGACCTACCGGTACAAAGGGCATTCGGTGAGCGATCCCGCCACCTACCGGACCAAGGACGAATTGCACCATTACATGGGCATGGACCCGATTTCAAATCTTGAGGAAAAATTGCTCAGTCAATCCATCTGCACCGAACAGGAGATCCTGACCATCCAGGACCAACTCAAGGCAGAAATGGATGAAGCCGTTCGGTTTGCGGAAGAATCCCCCTTCCCGCCCGCAGAAGAATTATACACCGACAACTACGTACAGCCCGATTATCCCTTCCTCCGGGACTGATCTCCCGCTGATTTTGAGGCCTTAACAAATTAGTTTTTTAGACAAAGCCGGATTTGGTTCGATGGGTTGATATTATTATCTTTGCGCAAATTTTTCAAGACCTGGCATGGCAAAAGTTAAATCAAGTGTGAAAAAAGCGGACGAAAAACTGCTTGATCTGGTTGAAGTGCAGCAGAAAACCAAAAGTTTTTTTGAACAGCATCAGCAAAAGATTTCCATTATCGGGGGCGCTTTGGTCCTCGGCCTGGCAGGATACCTGGCCTACCTGTTTTTATATCTCCAGCCCCGGCAGGAAAGGGCGGTGGAACAGATGATGGTAGCCCAGCAACAATTTGAAAAAGACTCCTTCCGGTTGGCCCTGACCAATCCCGGCGGCGGCTATTCCGGATTCCTGGACATCATTGACTCCTACAAAGGGACGAAGACCTCCAACCTGGCCAAGTATTACGCCGGCATTTCATACCTGCACCTGGGACAATATGATGCAGCGATCGATTACCTGGAAGATTTCAGTCCCAAGGATGAAGTGACGACCATTACCCGGGCCGGCAATCTTGGCGATGCCTGGTCGGAAAAGAAAGACTTCAACAAAGCCATGAGTTATTACAAACAGGCGATCGCCGCGGGGAAAAATGAATTGCTGACCCCTTATTATATCAAAAAAGCCGGGCTTCTTTACCTGTATCAGAAAGACAACGCCAATGCGCTCAGCCAGTTCAACGAACTGAAAACCCAATTCCCCCTTTCTCCGGAAGCCAGCGATATCGATAAGTATATCGTCAAGGCCGGGGGTACCGCAGAATAAAACCAGTCTGCAAGTCCAGGTATTTTAAGTTTTTGGATGGAGCGTATTCGCACCGTATCCCTTAACCTTTCATTATTGCAGGCCTTTCGAAAAATTAAGGACAAACTGTTTTTTCGCCAGTTCGAGCTCTTCAATATTGCGGTTGATCCTGGGAGTTTCCGCATCCAGGGTTTTTAACATTCTCACCACTTTGTCCCGGGTGGCCAGGGTATTGTTGAGGGCGTTGTAAATCTTTTGCTGGATGATCCAGTCCGTGATCAGGTTGTCAAAAAAGACATCTATAAACCGGTTAAAATTATCGAGCTGAAGCTGAAAATCCTGCGGAATGTTGCGGTACACGTCGATCAGCTCTTTCTCAAAGCGTTTAAGCTGGTGGTTTGCCTCGTAGGCCCAGTCCTTGGCCTTGTCGATCGCAGTGTATTTAAGGTGATTGCTCATCGGGTTCCGGCCCGACATGTCCCATTGTCCCCAGTTGTGGGCTTGCTGGAGGCCGGCCACCACCCCATCGATGCATTCCAATGCTTTTTCACCAGCTTTGGCGGCCTCGTCCACATCGATCTTTAGCCTCTGCAGGGTTTCGATCTGGCCGTTTAGTTTACGGAGTTCGGAAGTGCCGGCGCTCTCCGCATTCATCAGTTCTTTTTCCTGGAGGAGGCTGAGTTCGTTGAGCCTTTTTTCGATCTCAGGGCCGGCGCTGATCTTTTTGCGGAGAATATTGTTTTCAAATTCCAGGAGCTCAAGGTTTTTCCTTACCTGATCGTATTTCAGGGAGACCTGGAGGTATTCCTGCTTTTCTTTTTCCACCTGTTCCTGCTGGTTCCCGAGCACTTTATAAAAAAGGGCTTTCATACCGATCTTTTCCAGCTTTTCCATATCCTGGTATTCCTTTTCGATCATTTTTTCCAGCCGGGCAAGGTCCTGCCTGGCCTGGTTGATTTCGGAGCTCAATTCTCCCAGGCGGGATTCGGATTTTTTTACGGCTTGATGTTCTTCCAGGAGCCGTTTAATTTCTTCTTGCAAAGGAGTCATGGATAAGAATTGATTTTGGCACAATCCCCGGTCAAAATTGCAAATAATTCATCTGGAGCATACTAAAAATTTTGGGATTTTCAAAAGAACATAGATAGGAAAAAAATATATACAATTTTTCTTAAATTAATATTTTCTTAATATCCCCATCGTACTTTTGCCCGCGAAATCAAATATAACCTGAGAAATATGAGCGACTTTCACTTTATCCCAAAGAAAGTATTTATTACTTTATTTTTCTCCATTCTGGCCGGATGGTCATTCGGACAGGGTGTTACCTCCGCAAACATTGCGGGATTGATTACCGACAGCGAGGGCGAAGCGCTGATCGGTGCCACCGTGTTGGCCCTGCACGAACCTTCCGGCTCCAGGTACGGGACTTCTACACGGGAGGACGGACGATTTGCCCTACCCAATGTACGTATCGGCGGTCCCTATACCATCACGGTCAGTTATGTGGGTTATAAGGATTATCAGGAAAAAAACATCACCCTTTCCCTCGGCCAGACCCTTCAGTTCAATGTCAGCCTGGCCGACGAATCCGCGGTAATTCAGGAGATCATCGTGACCAGCGACAAAGGCTCCGTACTGAGTTCAGAACGTACCGGAGCGGGAACCAATATTAAAAAAGAGCTTCTTGAAGCCATGCCCACGATCAGCCGGGGCTTAAACGATTTTCTCAGGTATGTTCCCCAATCCCGATCTTCCTCCGTGGCTTCCACCACCGGCGCCGGGACCTCCTTCGCCGGCCAGGACAGCCGTTTTAATAACCTGACGATCGACGGTACCATTTTTAATAACAGTTTTGGCCTGGCCAGTGTACCGGGAGGACAGACCAGTTCCACCCCCATTTCCCTGGATGCCATCGAAGAGATCCAGGTCAGCCTTGCCCCCTATGACGTCCGGCAGGGTGGATTCACCGGCGCCGGCGTAAATGCCGTGACCCGCTCCGGCACCAACAAAACCCAGGGATCGGTCTTTTACAATCGCAGGAATGAAAGCCTGACCGGTAAGAAAGCTGCGGGAACGTCTATTGTGCGTTCGGATTTTGACGTCCAGCAATTCGGAGGTCGGCTGGGCGGAGCGATTATAAAGAACAAATTGTTTTATTTTATCAATTTTGAACAGGAAAAAAGAACGGATCCTTCTTCCACCTTCATTGCCAACAGAGGCACCACGGGCAATAACGTCACCCGGGTGCTGGCTTCTGACCTGGACCAGTTGTCCACTTTCCTGAAATCCAAATTCAGCTACGATCCAGGGCTTTATGAAAACTTCCCCCTCCGGACGGAAAGCCACAAGGGACTAGCTAAAATCGATTATAACATCAACGACAACAACCGCCTGAGCGTCCGCTTTAATTATCTCAAATCCCTGAGGGACGTGACCGCTTCCAACAGCGGCGTATTCAGCGGCAACCGCAGCAATAACCTTTTCGCACTGAACTTCCAGAATTCCAATTACATCATCAACAACGACCTCTATTCCGGCATCGTGGAACTCAACAGCATCATCGGCACCAAATTTGCCAACAATATGCAGCTGGGTTTCACCGCCAACCGCGATTACCGGAGCAGCGGAGGAGGGGTATTCCCCCTGGTGGATATCCTGAAGGACGGAACCACCTATACCACTTTCGGATATGAACCTTTCACCCCCAACAATATCCTGAACACGGATACCTGGCAATTTAAGGATGACCTCACCTTTTACCGGGGCCAGCATACCATCACTGCCGGGGTAAACTTCGAATCCTTTAAGTTTGACAACACCTTTACCCCAACCTACTACGGCCAATACATCTTTAATTCGCTGGATGATTTTTATGCTGCGGCCAACGGAAATGCAGACATTACCCTGGCCAGGTATGTGCTGACTTATTCAGCCCTGCCCGGGAAGGCCCTTCCCACTGCGACGACCCGTGCCTACCAGCCGGGAGTTTATCTCCAGGATGATATTGCCCTGTTCAAAGACCGTTTGAAACTGACGGTTGGCCTGAGGGCGGACATGCCTTTCTTCGGCAATACGGCAAGGAACAACGCGGAAGTCGAGACCTTTACTTTCAAAGATGCCGAAGGAAGTCCTTTGAAATTGAGCACCTCCAAACTTCCCGACGCCAAAGTCTTATTTTCTCCCAGGGTAGGATTCAACTGGGATGTCAACGGAGACCGGACTTTCCAGGTCCGGGGCGGAAGCGGGATCTTCTCCGGAAGGCCTGCCTTCGTATGGATTTCCAACCAGGTCGGAAACAATGGGGTGCTTACGGGATCGCTGTCTGTCAACAGCACCAAAGCCTATCCCTTTTCTCCTGATGTCACCGCCCATATTCCGGATAATGCCACCTCTCCCCCAACCTATAATATCGCCGTTACGGACCCCAATTTCAAATTCCCCCAGTTGCTCAGGACCAATATCGGTGTGGATATGAAACTGCCCCTGGGTATGGTGGGGACCCTGGAAGGGATCTTCAGCAAGAACCTGAACCAGGTGTATTATATCAATGCCAACCTGGAACCGGCAACTGGAGCTTATAGCCTGCCGGACGTAAGGCCTACTTATCCTGGTTTGGGATTGTCCGGGACTACTCAGGCCAATGCACTCCGCATCAACGACAAGATCACCGATGCCATACTCCTGACCAATTCGAGCAAAGGCTATACTTATTCGCTCACGGCACAGATCCAGAAACAATTTGCCCGGAATTTCTTTTTCAACGGCGCATACAATTTTGCCGAAGCCAAAGACCTGATGACGGCAGGATCTATCGCCTTTTCCTCCTGGAGGGACAATCCCAGCCGCCTTGGCAACAACCGCCAGGAACTGGCCTTTTCGGACAACGACCAGAGGCACCGGATCATCGCGGCCCTTTATTATAAATTCAATTACGGCTGGGGAGGTACGGGTATCAACCTCGGCTTCCAGACCGGAAACCAGGGAAGGGTGACCTATACCGTCAACGGGGATGTCAATGGCGACGGACTGACTACCAACGACCTTTTATTTATTCATAAGAATCCCAACGATATCCAGTTTGAACAGTACACCGTGGGTTCCGGCGCAAATGCCAGGACCATTACCGTGGATGCTCAGAAAGCAGCCTATGATAAATTCCTGAGCAGCGTGGGTTATCTCAATGACAACCGGGGGTCCTATGCGGAAAGAAATGGTTTCCTGCTTCCCTGGCTCACCACCTTTGACGTAAGCCTTACGCAGGATATCAACGTCAATATTGCCGGAAAGAAAAATACCCTGCAGTTCAGGGCGGACCTGGTGAATGCCGGAAACATGATCAATGACCAATGGGGAGTAGGAACCATCACCACGACGACCAATCCCCTGCAGTTCAGGAGCAGAAATGCCGCTACGAATCAACCGGTATATCGTTTTACCGAAATCAGCAATAAATTCCCTGAAACCGGTACCCGTTATGGAAGCCGCCTGACCGACGTATGGCAGATCCAGCTGGGTGCCCGCTACATATTCAACTAATATTTATTGAACCTAGTATCAATAAATTACAGAGGGCCGTGTCGGGGGGCACGGCCTTTCTTTTTTTAGGTCCGAGGTTAGAGGTTAGAGGTCCGAGGTTGGAGGTTAGAGGTTTTGATTTACATTTGTCCAATGACAAGGATGCTGAACAGGCAGGCGTTTGGTGATCCGGCAAATGCCGGCAATTGGCCTACTGAAAAAGAAGCCCGTGACTTACTGGAAAATTGGGTCCCCAATGAAAAGCTCAGAAACCACATGTTCCAGGTAGGCTGGCTGCTCCGGTGCTGGGCAAAAGAGAAGGAGGGGCTCGATGAACACCATCAATGGAAATGGCAGGTCACCGGCTGGCTGCATGATGCGGATTGGGAAAAATGGCCGGAGACCCATTGCCAGAAAATAG
This sequence comes from Bacteroidota bacterium, assembly GCA_029557915.1. Classification (GTDB taxonomy): domain Bacteria; phylum Bacteroidota; class Bacteroidia; order Chitinophagales; family Saprospiraceae; genus JADJLQ01. Next base: position 9,760 of record JAKQHS010000052.1, read on the forward strand.
TGGAAGAACTCGAACAAAGGCAGACCGACCCGGAAGTCATAAATGCCATCGCGGCACATGGCCCGGCCCATTTCGGCGTGGAACCGAAGACCAGGCTGGATAAAATGTTATATGCCTTTGACGAGTTGTCCGGTTTTGTGCACGCATATTCCCTGATGCGGCCCGGTGGTTATCAAGGCATGGAAACCAAAGGAGTCTTAAAAAGGCTTAAAGACAAGACCTTCGCCGCTCAGGTCTCCAGGGAAGATATCCGGGATGCTGCGGAGCGAATTCCCATGCCGGTAGAAGAACTGATTGATTTTGTCATTAGCCACCAGGCAGATACTCCCCAGATCAAATCCAGACCATGACCAAAATAACGTGCATGCCCCCTGCCCTGCAGTTTTCTCTGGCCAACTGCAAGGCGATGCTATGGTCCATTTTGTTTACTGAATTTTTGATCTTCAGCACGGCATGCCGGAAAGCCAAGGGTCCGCCCCCCGCCTATGAAACCGTGTCTCTTGAAGGTTCCGACCAAAAAAAGGTCTTTAAACGCGACAGCCTTGGAAACCTTTTGGTGGAGGGAGTCATTTTTCAGGGAAAAAGAAACGGGTCTTGGGTCACTTATCATCCTTCCGGGCAAGTGGAAACCATAACCAATTATTTGGAAGACCGTAAAAACGGCTTATACCTCCGCTTCGGCCAAAACAACCAGATCGAAGAGCAGGCCTCTTATATGGATGACCTGCTGGAAGGAACCTTCATTCGTTACCAATTTGGGCACCTCGACGAAAGGATTGAATACAAAGCAGGCAAGAAAAACGGCCGGGCCATAAAATATTACCTCAGGGGAGGGATGCAGCGGGAGATGGAATTTAAGGACGATGTGCAGGACGGCTTTTACCGTTTCTATGGCGAGGACGGCACCAAACAGATCGAAGAAGTCTACAGAGCGGGAAAAAAAGTCAGCGGAGGCATAATCCTTTCGAAATAAGCATGATCCTAAACCTCCTGAGTGATACCACCCCTCTTAAATTCTCCGGGAAAAATGGACAGAGAACCGTGCTGGACCCCATCCGGAAAAAATGGCTGGCACTCACGCCGGAAGAACTGGTGCGGCAGCTTTTTGTAGTCTACCTGATCCGCAAATTAGAATACCCGGCCTCCCGCATTGCCGTGGAGAAACAGATCCGGATGGACCGGACCATTAAGCGTTTTGATCTGGTGGTTTACTCTTCCGCCCTGGCGCCTTTCCTCCTGATCGAATGCAAATCGCCGGAGGTCATGCTTGATGAACAGGTCGTCTCGCAGGTCGTGAGGTATAACCTGGCCGTGAAGGCTGATTTTCTCTGCATCGTCAACGGCTTGGAATGCAGGGTTTTTCAAAAATCGGAGGATGGACGATGGAGGGAGGTCGACTTCCTTCCGGCCTATATTCCCTGAGTATTTTCCCGGAATCCAAATCAGGGTTTTCCTGATTATCTTTACCCGATGCGACCAATGAAAATTCTGATCACGGGCGCTAATGGTCAGATCGGGACGGCGCTGGCTGCGGCCTTGCGCGACCGTTACGGACGTGACAAGGTCCTGTGCACGGATATCTACAAACCGAAAGAAGATCACGGGCCTTTTGAAATGCTGGATATCCTCAATGTCCAGCGCATGAGTGAAATCATTGAAGACCACCACATCACCCAGGTCTATCACCTGGCTGCGATCCTCAGCGCCAACGGGGAATGGAATCCCAAAAAGACCTGGAACGTGAACCTGAATGGGCAACTCAGCATCCTCGAGCTGGCCCATCAATACCAGATGGACAAGGTTTTTTTTCCCAGCACCATCGCCATCTTCGGATCCACCACCCCAAAGTCCAATACGCCCCAGCACACGGCCGCCGAGCCTTCGACCGTCTATGGGATGAGCAAACTGGCCGGTGAACTGTGGTGCCAATATTATCATTCCAGGTACGAGGTGGATGTGCGGAGCCTCCGGTACCCGGGGATCATCGGTTGGCAAAGCGCTCCCGGAGGAGGTACCACGGATTATGCCGTTGAAATTTTCCACGCGGCCATCCGGCAGGAGGCCTATACCTCCTACCTCAGTGAGGACACTTTTCTGCCGATGTTGTACATGGATGACGCCATCCGGGCCACCATTGAGCTGATGGAAGCCCCTGCCGGGCAAATCAGTATCCGTACCAGCTATAACCTTTCCGGCCTGAGTGTAAGCCCCGGAACCCTTTACCGGGAAATCAAAAAACACCTTCCGGATTTTACCATCCGTTATGAAGAAGACTTCCGGCAAAAAATCGCGGAAAGCTGGACGGAGAGCATCGATGATTCCGTTGCCCGGAAAGACTGGGGCTGGCGGGAAACTTTTGACCTTTCCAGGATGACCCAAGATATGCTGGCCCATCTTGGTGCGCCCGTAAGACCGGAAACCTGAGCCTCCCTCCCTCTCGCGGGAGGTAAAAAATGAATAAATTGCAAGACATGAAAAGACTGTTTTTTTTCAGCCTCTTGTTGCTTTGTTTAAAGCTTCAAAGTCAGGATCAAACCAACCCGTATCAAACCCCTTCTGCGGACCTGGTGGACCTGGTCAACGCCCCACCCTCCCCTTCGGTTTTATTCACCAGGAATGGCGGCTGGATGATCATTCAGCAAAGACAGGCCATGATGGACATTGCTGACCTGGCGCAACCGGAACTCCGTATAGGAGGTCTTCGCATCAACCCGGCGACCTTTTCTCAAAGCAGGATACCATTCATAGTCTCCTTAAAACTGAAAGAAAGCCGGTCCGGCCGCGAATACGATTTGGAGGGTTTGCCGGAGAACCCAAAGTTTTCCTTTGTACGTCTTTCTCCTGACGAACAAAAACTGGCATTCATCCATCAATCTGCCCAGGGCAATGAATTGTGGGTGGCGGATCTCAAAACGAGGAAAACAAAGCGGTGGAGCAATGTTTTTATTAATTCATCCACCGGAAATCCGTACCAGTGGGTCCATGGGGCAGAGATCCTCGCCAAGGCCGTACGGGAAGGCAAGCAGCCCCCCCGGGAAAATCCAGTGCCGCCTGGGCCCGTAATCCAGGAGACCGAAGGCGTGGCTGCTCCTGCCGCCACATTCCAGGACTTGCTCAAAAACCCTTTTGATGAAGCGCTTTTCGAATATTATTGTTCCGTGGACCTGGTCCGGATCAGTGCGGAAGGGACCCTGCCGGTAAGCAGGGATCTGATCGCCGGCCGTTTTGACTTGTCCCCGGATAAAAAATACATCCTGCTTCACCGTATTAAAAAACCATTTTCCTACCTCGTCCCATACAGCCGCTTTGCCACCCAGATTGAGATCCTGGACCTCTCGGGCAAAACAGTTCGGATCCTCGCGGACAATCCCCCCGATGAAGTCAGGCCCAGGGGATTTGACGCCGCGTCCAGGCTCCCCCGCAATTTCCAGTGGAGGGATGACCTTCCCGCCACCATTTGCTGGGTACAGGCCCTGGACGAAGGGGATCCCAAAAAAAAGGTTGAATTCCGGGATGCCCTCCAGCAACTTGAAGCCCCTTTCAGCGGCAGCCCCCTGACTCTATACCAATCCGGCATGAGGCTGCAGGACGTGTACTGGTCCGATAAATACCTCGCCTTCGCCCGCGAAGGATTGTTTGCCACCAGGCAAATCCTGATAAAGAAATTTAATCCCTTTCTTCCCGACCTCGCGCCCGATACCCTTTTTGCTTATTCCTCGCAGGATGCTTATAATGATCCCGGCGAACCGGTCCTGGCAGAAAATCAATACCACCGGCAGGTCGTGATGACCAACCCCGCAAAAAACCTGATCTATACGATCGGCAAAGGGGCCTCTCCGGACGGCGATATGCCTTTCCTTTCTTCCTTTGACCTGAAATCCAAAAAACAGGAGATCCTCTGGAGATGCAAGGCCCCTTATTATGAATACCCGGTTCATGTGATCGATCTTCAGGAGGGCAGTTTTATCACCTCCAGGGAATCCCAAACGGAAAACCCGAATTATTATCTGAGGAATTACAAGGGACTTAATCCCACTGCACTCACCTCCTTTCCGAATCCCCAGCCCCAGCTGGCAAACCTGAAAAAAGAAAAAATAGAGTACCAAAGGGCGGATGGGCTAAACCTCACCGCAGTGTTGTACACTCCGAAGGGATATGATAAAACCAAATCCGGGCCTTTACCCGTTTTGATGTGGGCTTATCCGCGGGAATATAAATCGGCCAGCGATGCGGCCCAGGTGCGGGGCTCTAAATACAGTTTCACCCGGATCACCTATGGTTCTCCTGTTTTCTGGGCGCTCAGGGGATATGCCGTGATGGATCAGACCGAGATGCCTATTGTGGGTTCGGGCGACGAGGAACCAAACGATACCTATATCGACCAATTGGTGAAAAATGCCGAAGCCGCAGTGGAAAAGATAAGTTCCATGGGGATAGGAGACAAGAACCGGATCGGTGTGGGAGGGCATTCCTACGGGGCTTTTATGACGGCCAATTTATTGGCGCACAGCGATTTGTTTGCAGCCGGAATTGCCCGTTCAGGAGCTTATAACCGCACGCTCACCCCATTCGGATTCCAAAACGAACAAAGAAGTTTCTGGGAAGCCCCCGAGGTCTATCATGCGATGTCTCCCTTTTCCCATGCGGATAAGATCAAAGAACCGATATTGCTCATTCACGGCGAGGCGGACAACAATACCGGCACCTTCCCCATGCAAAGTGAACGTTTGTTTCACGCAATAAAAGGAAACGGGGGCACCGCCCGCCTGGTCATGTTGCCCCACGAAAGTCATGGTTACGCCGCCAAAGAAAGCATCTACCACATGCTCTACGAAATGGACCAGTGGCTTGAAAAAAATGTAAAAAACGCGGGCGTCAAATCCACCAAACCCAAATCCTGATCATGAATCAATCGGTATTGACCTCTTTAAGGGATGAGCTGGATCAGCTCAAAGCGAACAACCTTTATAAAAAAGAAAGGACGATCACCGGCCCTCAGGGCGCGGTGATCCAGACCCTGGAAGCGGGGGAAGTGCTCAACTTCTGTGCGAACAATTACCTTGGTCTCTCCAGTCATCCGGAGGTGATCCGGGCAGCCAAAGAAACCATAGACAGCCATGGTTACGGCATGTCCTCCGTGCGTTTTATCTGCGGTACCCAGGATATCCATAAAAAACTGGAAGGCGCCCTGTCGGAATTCCTGGGCATGGAGGATACCATCCTTTATGCCGCGGCCTTTGATGCCAATGGCGGCGTATTCGAACCCTTGCTCCAGGAAGAAGATGTCGTGATATCGGACGAACTCAACCACGCCAGCATCATCGACGGCATCCGGCTGTGTAAAGCGGGCCGGAAACGCTTTCTGCACAACGACATGCAGGACCTGGAAGAAAAACTCAGGGAATCGGGATCCGCCCGCCGCCGCATGATCGTGACCGACGGGGTCTTTTCGATGGATGGAACCATTGCCAGGCTGGACCTCATCTGCAATCTTGCGGAGAAATACGATGCCATGGTCATGATCGACGAATGCCATGCCACCGGTTTTATGGGTAAAACCGGCAGGGGGACGCATGAATACCGGGATGTCATGGGACGCATCGACATCATCACCGGTACCCTGGGCAAGGCTTTGGGAGGGGCCAGCGGGGGATTTACCTCCTCCCGCCGCGAAGTCATCGAAATACTCAGGCAAAGGTCCAGGCCCTACCTGTTTTCAAATACCCTCGCTCCTTCCATCACCGGCGCCTCACTGCGCGTCATCCAATTGCTGAGTGAATCCACGGCACTGAGGGATAAACTTGAAAAAAATACTGCCTGGTTTCGCCAGGCTATTCATGAGGCGGGTTTCGACATTCTGCCCGGCAGCCACCCAATCGTCCCCATCATGCTCTATGACGCGGCCCTGGCCCAGGAATTTGCAGCGAAACTGTTATTGAAGGGAATCTATGTCATCGGCTTTTTTTTCCCCGTCGTGCCCAAGGGAAAAGCCAGGATCCGGGTGCAGATCTCCGCTGCGCATGAACCGGTGCACCTGGAAAAAGCCGTTCAGGCATTTACGGAAGTCGGCAGGGAATTGGGAGTGATTAAATAAAAGGAAAAGGTTCTTCAATTCTGTTTATTCCAGATCAGGTATTTCCCATCTTCCGTTTTGAACACCAAAGCGCCGTTATGAAAAAGGTATGGGTGAAGCCTCAGGTATTCTTTTTCACCGGCAGGCCGGACATACATGACCTGATTTTGGGTGTACCAATGCCCCGTGAGGTCGGTAGTCCGGTTTGCAATGCTGCTCCAATCGGTCCCCCCGGCGCTCCTTGCCTTTTCCTGTATGAAACGGCCATCCTCATAAAGGGATAAATAATAGACCGTCACCAGGCTGGCAGCGCTGGTCCCTGTTCCTGAATTCAGGATATCTTCTTTCATCCACCGGCCAACCACCGCGGGGTCCCTCGGCAAACCATCCTGTGCAGCGGTCAGGGTTTTTTCATGATTAAAAGGCCCGGCCGGCTGTTTAGAAGGTTCAGCTAACCTGACAAATTCCGCTTCCACCCGGGATTGGTCCGGTAATAGGATGGTTAATCTCAAGCCGGTCTCCGAGATCCTGAAATTGAAGGTGGCCAGGGCGATCTCGGTTCCGGAAATCAGCAGGCTTCCACGGCAATCCTTTCCCTCTGCCTTGGCCCTGATGTCAAAGGTGTTACCGGTTTCATGGTATTTACCGGTGACCCCGTCCCCTTGTTGCACGAGTTCCATGCGCGCCGGGTCTCCATTTATTTTGCCTTCAAAGGTCCCGGAAAAACTGCTTTGGGCATTGGTGCACCAGGCCAGAAAGAAGTATCCCAGAAACCCTATTGCTTTCAGCGGCACCCGGTTATCTTTTCTGAAAGTCAAGGGATACGCTGTTGATGCAATACCTCATCCCTGTAGGCCTGGGGCCGTCGTCGAATACATGGCCCAGGTGGCCTCCGCACCGCGCACAAACCACTTCGGTGCGGCTCATGCCGTGGGTATTGTCTGCATAATCGGCCAGGCTTTCCCTGGAGATCGGTTGGTAAAAACTTGGCCAGCCCGTTCCGGATTCGAACTTGGTATCCGAACTGAACAGCGGCAACTGGCAACCCCGGCAGGTATAGACCCCTTTCTCATGATGGTCCCACAGATCCCCTGAAAAGGCCCGTTCCGTTCCTTTTTGCCTGAGGACGAGGAATTCCATTGGGGAGAGTTCCTTTTTCCATTCTTCCTCCGATTTTACCATTTTTTTAATGGTATCTGAGGCGGCGGCGGTTACGCTTTCCGTGACAGGCATGGGTTGCTGGTTGAGCTGGTTACAAGCGGTGTAAAGGGTAAACAGGAAAAGGATGATTTTCATATTAATTGGTTATTGTTATTAATTGTCTTTTGGCTTGACCTCATCAAACCGGTGGTCGTCCTGCTCGGCCAGGGACACGATTTTCCGGATGGCCAGGGTGATCATCATGATCAAAAAGTACACCATAAAAAACACCAGATAAAGCCAGCGAAAACTGCCGGCTTCATCCATGGAAAGGTGACTCAGCCATTTTGCCGACCAGGCGCTGAGGAAAGCCAGTCCTATAAAACAGGAGATCGAATAGGTCCAGTACCTGTACCCCGTGGAATACAACAGGCCCAGCACCACGTTGTAAATTGAAAAAAGCAATAGAAAGGCAATGTTCAGGGTCCAGGGTATCCGGCTTTCAAATTCGATTCCCCCAAAGGCCAGCAATTTCACCAGGAGGTTTGCTGCGAGCATGACTAAAAACACGAACCCGGCCTGTACCGCCGGACGGGCGGCCCAATGACGGAAACCGGTATCGGTCAAAAGCATCCCTAAAATTACACGATTTCACCCATCAGGTCATAGTCTTCGGCGCCCGTGATGCGTATGGAGACCAGGTTGCCGGGCTGGAGGCTTTCTTTTGTCGGGGCCAGGTGGATTTCCTGGTCGACTTCGGGGCTGTCCGCCTCAGAACGGCCAACCCAGTGTTTTTTCTCCTTGCGGTCGATCATGACCGGGAGGATCCGGCCAATTTTAGATTCATTCTTCATCCGGGATATGTCCCGCTGGATTTCCATGATGCGGTCGGCCCTGGCGGTTTTGATTTCTTCCGGGACCAAATCCTGCAGGGAATATGCTTCCGTATCTTCCTCGGGGGAATAAGTAAAAACCCCCAGCCGGTCGAATTGCATGGCCGTGATAAAATCGCACAATTCGTCAAACTCCTTCTCTGTTTCATTGGGAAAACCGACCAACAGGGTCGTACGCAGGGCGATCCCGGGTATTTTATCCCTGATCTTGCCGATCAGGTCGATGGTTTCCGATTTCGTGATTTGCCTTCGCATCGCTTTCAGGACCGCGTCGCTGGCATGCTGAAGAGGCAGATCCAGGTATTTGCAGATTTTTGGATTGACGGCCATTTCATCCAGGATCTCAAGTGGAAATTTACTGGGATAAGCGTAATGCAGCCGGATCCATTCTATGCCTTCCACCTGGCCGAGAGCCGCGAGCAATTCCGGAAGTTTTCTCTTTTTATAAAGATCCAGGCCATAATACGTCAGTTCCTGTGCGATGAGGATCAGTTCCTTTACCCCGCGGGCCGCCAGGAATTCCGCTTCATGCACAAGGCTTTCCATCGGCCGGCTGACATGCCCGCCCCGCATAAGGGGTATGGCACAGAAACTGCAGGTCCGGTTGCAGCCTTCCGAGATTTTAAGGTATGCGTAATGGCCGGGTGTGGAAATCATGCGTTCCCCGAGCAGTTCTTTCTTATAATCAGCCTGCAGGTTGGCCAGGAGGGCGGGAAGGTCCATGGTACCAAACCAGGCGTCCACTTCAGGGATTTCCGTTTTTAACTGGTCCTTATAACGCTGGGAAAGGCAGCCGGTCACAATCAACCGGTCCACCCTGCCCTCATTTTTGGCTTCCGCGTATTCGAGGATGGTATCGATGGATTCTTTTTTGGCCCGTTCAATGAAACCGCAGGTATTGACGACAATCACCTTGGCGTCGCTTTGATCGGCATCGTGTTCTACTTCAAATTGGTTGTGTTTCAGTTGGGTGATCAGGTTTTCGCTGTCCACGGTATTTTTGGAGCACCCGAGGGTGATCACATGGATCTTATTCTTTTTTTGTCCTTTTAATCTCACCGGCTTCGCCTAATTTTGGGCAAAAGTAAGGTTAAGCCGGTGCAATTATCCATGAAATTTACCCGTTCTGTTCCCGTGATAAGGGGTTGGCTGATCGTGGGGTACCTGGTGTATATGGGCGTCTATGGATTTGGCCAGGTAGGGATAAAGGCGGTAGGCACTTTTGCAAAAAACCGCATTGCGGAGATCACCAGCCAGGAGAGGCTTTTTTCCTCCCGCTTTGGCCTTGGGGCGGATTATTGGTTCCGGCTGAAAAAATACAGGCTCGAATTTCTTCCATCCATCCATCTTCAGTATGGCCGGGAACGCTTTAATATTACAGACCAGGTGGTGGGAGATCTCAGTTGGTCCAGCCTGGACTTCGCGCCCGCCATTCAGTTTTATCCGCTCGATTTTTTCAGTGATTGCCAGTGCCCGACTTTTTCCAAACAAGGTAAATTCCTGAAAAAAGGTTTGTTCCTCAGTCTGGCGCCTGGAATCGGTTATCACGTGTTAAATTCAAAAAACCTGAATGAATCCTCTGGCGATTGGCTGCTCTTCGGCAGGGCGGGTCTCGGCCTGGATATCGGACTTTCGGACTTGTTGACCCTCAGCCCGGCGGTGCACTACCAGCTCAGCCAAAACATGAACTGGAGCCGCTATTTCCTAAGCTCAAATTCGGCATCCCTGGACATCAACAGCGGTTTGTTCCTATCCCTCCGTCTCGGGTTGAGAATGGATAAAAACCGGTATTGATTTAAACGGGTCCTTGCCTCGTCAGCCCAGGGTGGACGTCAGACTTGCTTCCAGGCTTTGTTTTTCATGGAAAAAAAGCCGCATGCCCTTCAGGTATTCCGGTTCCAGGAGGTATTGGATGTTCCGGTTAAAATACTGCTTGAGGAACGGAGCATCGTAACTGGAATTGTTATGTATGGCGGCGTCGATATGATCCAGTCCAAACTGGAGCGCTTTATTAAATCTCCGGATAAAATCGGGATTTGGGAGTCGATTGTACATCCAGACCGCAAAAACAAAAGGCAGTCCGGTATAATCCTTCCAGGCCTGTCCGAGATCAAAGACATAGGGATACCGCGGGCTCATGAGAAGGGCCCGGTCCCCAATGACCAGACCTGCGGTATTTCCATGGATGGCATTTTCAAATCCTTCCCCGGCCGCCTGGAAACGGGGGAACAACTTCCAATATTTTTCAAGCAGGATCCGGACCAGCAGCACGGAGGTCCTGGACTGGTAATCCAGCAGGACCTTGTTCACCTGGTGCAGCGGCACCTCAGACAAGAGGCATACGCTGGCCACCGGGCCATCGCAAGCGATACCGTAAGGGCTGAATAAAGCATCCGGGAAGGACGTCAAAGCCCCGACCGGTACCAGGGAAATATCCACTTTTTGTTCGGTAAAATACCGCGCGCACAGGGAGGGCATCACTTCGATGAGCTCCATTTCATGGACAAAACCCGAAGACCTCAGTCCATGGAGGAAGGGCAGCGTGTTGAGGTAATTGACGATGGCAACTTTGGGAACGGACATCATCAATGGTTGACTACGGGCAGTGCATAATAGGGCCTTGAAGGACCGGCGACCAAAGGCTCCGTGTATTCTTTCAGGATCCGGTACAGGGTATCCCGTTCAACGGGAAGCCGGCCTGCCCGTTGAATCAATAGGACCAGTTCTTCGGTGGTCATGGCCGGATTCTGCTCTTCGGAACCCGCCATGGAATATATTTTGGTTGTGTCATCAATGGTGCCATCCAGATCATCGACTCCGAAGGACAGGGACAACTGGGCCATTTCCCTTCCAAGCATGGGCCAGTAACTTTTTATATGGTCGAAATTATCCAGGTAAAGCCGGCTGACTGCATAATTCTTCATGTCCTCCAGGGTCGTAACTTCGGGTATATGGGACATCTCGTTGTCTTTATTCCTGAATTTCAGCGGTATGAAAGTCTGAAAACCTCCGGTTTGGTCCTGGAGGTCCCTCAGCCTTCGCATGTGATCCACCCGGTGGGCATAGGATTCAATGTGGCCATATAATATGGTTGCGTTTGACCGGCCACCCAATTGGTGCCAGGCCTTATGTATTTTCAGCCAATCTTCCGTGCCGCACTTATCTGCGCAGATCTGCTGACGGATTTCCTCATCAAAGATCTCAGCACCTCCTCCCGGCAGGGAATCCAGTCCCGCTTCTTTTAAGATCATCAGCCCTTCTTCAACGCTTTTTTTTGCTTTTTTGAAAATATAGTGCATTTCCACAGGGGTCAGCGATTTGATGTGCAAGGCCGGGTAAAGGGACTTGATCTCGCGGAAAAGATCCGCGTAAAAGGAAAGATCGTATTGAGGCAGGACCCCGCCTACGATATGCACCTCAGTGATCTCCTTCTGTTTTTGACCGGAAAGGATTTCCAGCATTTGCTCCTTCGTATATTCCCAACCTTCCGATCTTTGTTTGATCAGTCTGGAATAGGAGCAGAATTTGCAGGTATAGATGCAGACATTGGTGGGCTCAATGTGGATATTCCGGTTGAAATAAGTCCGGTGCTGATGTTTTTGTTCCCTTAACCAATTCGCCAGGGCGGCGGTAAAACCCAGGTCCGCCTGGTCATACAGGTATAAAGCCTCGTCATCCCCTATCCTGCGGCCTTCCTTTACTTTTTGCCAGATGGCAGCATCTTGATCTGTACGCACCAGTTGGTCAATGGCATCATGCATATATATTCTTTCCTTCGGGTACAAAGGTAAGGGATAGATGGTAGAACTTGGACTTGCCCCGGAAAGGGTTTTGGGGCAAGTTTTTTTTGCATGCCCGGGCCGGGTGAGGCAAAGAATCAAAGGAACTCCGTAAGTTTAAACATGTTAAAAAACCTGACCCTCTTTGTCCTTTTTCTTTGGTTAGCTCCCGGGGCAGTCCTTTCCGCCCAGGATCAATCCGTCTATGTAAAGAAGGAGTTTATTTCCTCAAAGGGCACCCACTTGCCTTATCGTCTACTCTACCCGGATGTTCCGGCAAAAGGCAAACTCCCCCTGGTCCTGGTCCTGCACGGCGGAGGGGAAAGAGGCAACGACAATGAAAAACAACTCACCCACGGTGCGGGCTTGTTTACGGAGCCGGCCAACCGGAAAAATTTCCCGGCTTATGTGCTATTCCCCCAGTGTCCCGGCGACTCCTACTGGGCCAGCGCCACCATTGACCGGGGCACCAATCCGTTTAAAATCGAAATAGACTACTCCAAGCCGGTTCCCAAAGGCCTGGAAGCCACAATGGAACTGGTCAAGCACCTGGCCAAAACAGAGAAGATTGATAAAAAGAGGATCTATATCACCGGCCTCTCAATGGGCGCCATGGGCACCTTTGAAGCCGTGCACCGCTTTCCAAAGACATTTGCAGCCGCCCTACCCATCTGCGGGATAGCCGACGTCGAAGCCTATAATGCCAGGGCTAAAAAAGTCCCCTTCTGGATTTTCCATGGAGATGCAGATGCCGTCGTGAGCGTTTCAGGCTCCCGGGATATAGTTGCAAAACTCAGGTCCCTGGGTTATACCGTAACCTATACGGAATACCCGGGCGTCAATCACAACATTTGGGACCATGCTTTTAAGGAGGACAATTTCCTGAGCTGGATGTTTTCGAAGAGGAGGTAGGTTAGAGGTAAGAGGCGAGAGGTCAGAGGTCAGAGGTCAGACGCCCTCCCTTCCTCCTGTCTCCTTTTCTCCCTTCCTCCGCCCCACGCACTGGTATCAGAGGTCGCTCACTTTCCTTCCAAAATGAAAGCCCTCCATTTCCAGTCCTTCATTCAGGTAAAGCCGGTGGGCGGTTTTGCGCTGGAACCCGGAGTCCAAAGAAAAATGATCGAAGCCGTTGTTTCTGGCATAGGATTTCAGCCAGGCAAGCAATTGGGTGGCATAGCCTTTTTTTAAATGGTCCGGCAGGGTCACCAGATCGTCGATGTAGAGGGTCTTGCCGCTGTATAAGAAATTCAAGGTGCGATAACCGGCCACCGAATAGGCCAGGCGGTCATCCCCTATAAAAATGATCCGGTATCCTTCTTCAAATAAAACCGGGATCATGGTATAAAAATCCTGATCGCTGAGATGGGGCCGCAAAATTTTTAAGGCGGGAATAATTTTGGGGAGGTCGGATAAGCCCGCTTCGCGGACTGGACTAGGCGTATCGTATTCCATAAAATAAGATCATGAAGGGCTGCAAGGTAAAAAAAACTATACTGGCAAAAAAAAAGCGCCGGAGTTGAGCTCCAGCGCTTTTTATCCTGGTTTTGGAAACCTTAATTTTTGTGGTAACTGGAAGGATTGGATCCTCCCGCTTCAATGATTTCAAGCCTTTTTTTGAATTCATTGGAAAGATCAAATTTGTTTTCCCGCGCATAGATTTCTTTCAGGGCGATCAGGGTATTGCGGTCATTGGGATTGATGGATTCAGCCATTTTAAAGGAAGGTAGACTTTTGTCAAACATGGTAAAGACCTCCACTTTTATGGCTTCATATTTTTTGGAACCCTCCTTGGAATAGTCATCCGCAAGCTTGTTGAGAATGGCGGTCATCCGGGCAGCCACGTTGTAATAAAAGGCGCCCAGGCCGTAATGGGCATCCCCGTTTTTCGGATCGAGCTGGGTGGCTTCGGTAAAATACTTTTCGGCGCTTTTAAAATTAATGTTGGAATTTACGGATGCCATGACGGTGTAATTCCCGGCGGCATCTTTTTCCATTACAATGCTGTCCTTCTGATAAAGATTGTCATACACGTTGCCCAGGGTGGTGTACAGGGAGGTGTTTTTGGGTTCTTTTTCGATGGCCGATTTTAACCGGTCCACCAGCAGGTCCAACCGGCCCAAACGGATAAAATGGTTGATTTCCTTGAACATCAAACCTACGTCATCGGGCATTTTTTTTCTGCCTTCTTCGAGGGCCATTTCCGCCCCTTTGGTATCCCCTGCTTCCATCAGGATTTCATAATTGTTTTCATAGATCCCCCCGTCCTGGTAATTGGCAGCGATCAGTTTATCATTGTACAGTTTGGCTTCCGCAAATTTTTTGGCTTTGACGGCGGAGGCGGCCAGGATGAACAACTGGTTGTTGTAGTCTTCCGGCTTGTCCAGGGCGCTGACCTGGGCATTGGCTTTCATTTTTTCGTGAATCATCAATGAGGCGAGAAAATGGTTAAAAGCCCCTTCAAAATTTCCTTCGTTATATAGTTCGTTGCCGGTGTTGTTCAATTCTCCGGTAAGCCCCTGCAGGCCTTTAAGGGCATCGGATTTTTCGAATTTTTTCTGACCGAGCTCCAGCGCTTTGGAGTAGGCCTCATAGGCTGTAAAAGCGGCCGGAAAATCCAACTTTTCATTATAGGCCGGATTGAGGAGTTTTTGGGTCTGCTGCTTTAAAATATAACCGCCGTAAATCTGTCCTTTGGCCAGGAGCGCCCCGACATTGCTGTTCATGGCCTCGGATTTGAAAACTTCATCTATAGTGGCTTTTGCCTCGTCCAGGGAGGCCCCTTTGGTATTGGGTTCCAGGTTGAAGGCATTGAACGATTTGAGCGCTTTTTTAACCAGCTTTTCCGGGTCTTCCTGGGCAAAGGAAAGGGAAATACCGAGCAGGCTCAACACCGAGAATAAAAGGAGTTTTTTCATTTTCTGCATTTAAATTTTGGAAATATGACGAAAGAAATATCAGTACAAAGTTTATAAAAAGTTAAATGATTTTATAAAAAGCTTAACAAAGTTAAGGAGTGCCGCCGGCTTCGTCAACCGGATGCCCCGAATCTCCGTTTCCGTTTTTAACTTCATCGCTCTCCTTGACGATCACTGTGACATCCGCGATCTCATCCCCCTCGTCCAGCCGGATAAGTTTTACACCCTGGGTGTTCCTGCCCATGACCCGGAGATCAGCCATATCCAGGCGTATCATGATCCCGTGGGTGGTGGTGATCATCAGGTCATGATGGTCGGATACCGCTTTGATCGAAACCACGGTGCCGGTTTTCTCCGTGATGTTCAGGGTTTTTACCCCCTTGCCACCGCGGTTGGTCACCCGGTATTCTTCGAGGTCTGAACGTTTCCCGCTGCCCAGTTCCGAAACCGTGAGGACTGAAGTGGTCTTATCCGAAGGGTCCACACAGATCATGCCCATGACTTCGTCGTTGTCCTCGTCCAGTTCCACACCGGTTACCCCGGCTGCATTCCGGCCCATGGCACGCACTTTGGATTCATTGAAACGGATGGCGCGGCCCTGCTTATTGGCAATCAGGATTTCATTCCTTCCATTGGTGAGGCGGGCTTCGATCAACTGGTCGCCCTCGTTGATCGTAATGGCATTGATCCCGTTGGTTCTCGGCCTGGAAAATTCCTCCACGAGGGTTTTTTTGATAATCCCCTTGCGGGTGCAGAAAACGATATAATGATTATTGATGAATTCCTCATCGCTGAGGTCCTTGATGGATATATAAGCCTTGACTTTGTCGTCGGGCGGCAGGGAAACGATGTTCTGGATAGCCCTGCCGGTACCCGTTTTGGGCGCCTCAGGGATCTCATAAGTCTTCAGCCAGTAACACTTGCCTTGCTGGGTAAACAGGAGGAGATATGCATGGGTGGTGGCGGTGAATAAATGTTCGACAAAATCCTCGTCCCGGGTCTGGCTTCCTTTGGAACCCCTGCCTCCCCTGCCCTGGGAACGGTATTCGGTCACTTTGGTCCGTTTGATATATCCCAGGTGGGTGATGGTGATGACTACTTCCTCGTTGGGGATGATGTCTTCAATATTGATTTCGCTTTCATTGATGGTGATCTCGGTCCTTCGTTCGTCGCCATATCGCTCGGACATCTCCTGCAACTCCTCTTTGATGATCCCCTTCTGCACCGACTCGTTGGCGAGGATCTCCCGGTAGCGCTGAATCAGTTTTTGCAGTTCTTCGTATTCCTCCTTGAGTTTCGCCCTTTCCAGGCCGGTCAGCTGACGGAGGGTGAGGGCCAGGATGGCCTTGGCCTGGATTTCGGAAAGGGAAAAACGAAGCATCAGTTGGTCCCTGGCCTCATCCGGGGTTTCCGATTCGCGGATCAGTTTGATCACCTCATCCAGGTGGTCAATGGCGATGAGGAGGCCTTCCAGCACGTGGGACCGCTCTTCGGCTTTGCGAAGGAGATAACTGGTGCGCCGGATGATCACCTCGAGCCGGAATTTGATGAATTCCTGGATCAATTGTTTCAGGTTGAGCAGGCGGGGCCGGCCATTGACCAACACGATGTTGTTGACCCCGAAGGAACTCTGCAGGGGGGTATATTTATACAGTTGATTCAGTACGATCTGGGCGATCGCATCTTTTTTAAGTGAAACGACCACACGTACCTTGAGTTCGTCCCGCGCCGATTCATCCCGGACATCATGAATGCCTTCAATTTTATCATCCGCCCGGAGTTCGTTGATCTTTGCGATCAGGGTGGACTTGCTCAACTGGTATGGGATCTCGGTGATAATGATCGATTCATGCCCATGGACCGTTTCGATATCGGTCTTTCCCCTCAGCACTACCCTGCCCCGGCCGGTCTCATAAGCTTCCCGGATGCCTTCGGTACCGTAAATGATCCCTCCGGTTGGAAAATCCGGGCCATGGATATGGGCCATGAGTTCGGGGATGGTGATTTCCGGATTGTCGATCTGGGCAATGATCCCGGCCACGACCTCGTTGAGGTTGTGCGGAGGCATATTGGTGGCCATGCCCACGGCTATGCCTGAAGCGCCGTTGATCAGCAGATTCGGGGCTTTGGAGGGCAATACCACCGGCTCTTCCAGGGAGTCGTCAAAATTGAGCCTGAAATCAACGGTTTCTTTGTCCAGATCATCAAGCATTTCCGAGCTCAGCCGGGTAAGGCGACCTTCGGTGTACCGCATGGCGGCAGGACCATCCCCGTCAATATTGCCATAATTGCCTTGTTTGTCCACGAGGGTATACCGCATGGACCAGGGCTGACCCATGCGAACCATGGCTTCGTAAACGGACGAGTCCCCGTGAGGATGGTATTTCCCCAGGACTTCGCCCACGATGCGCGCGGTTTTCTTAAATGGTTTATTGTAATCGAGGCCCAGGTCGGACATGGCATATAAAACCCTCCGGTGGACCGGTTTGAGCCCATCCCGCACATCAGGCAGCGCCCTGGAGATGATCACCGACATCGAATAATCGATGTAGGCGGATTTCATCTGTTCTTCAATATCTACTGGAATGATCTTGTCTACGGACATATAGTATTCAAAAGCGTCCGCAAAATTAGCTAAATATGGCCAGATTTTCCAAAAAATTTAGAAAAAAGGAGTATTCATAATTCTCACATTTTCAAGTAAATATATTTTATTTTTCTTTGAGGACGGTGGGCCTGGCCTCTTTGGCCGGGGGGACCCTGCGTAAGAATGGTATTTTTGGGTTTCAAGCGGCCGTTTTAGCATGATCAAACCCTACCACAGCGAGGATTCGAAAAAAGAACAGGTAAAAAAAATGTTCGACGGGATTGCGGGTACCTATGATTTCCTGAACCGTTTTTTATCCCTGGGCATAGACATCGCCTGGCGCAAAAAGTCCCTGCAGATGCTCACCCCCTACCGGATCAGCCATCTGCTTGATATTGCTACGGGAACGGGTGATTTTGCCATTATGGGGGCCTCCATCCTGCAACCGGAAAAGATAACCGGCCTGGACCTCTCGGCCAATATGTTGAAGATCGCCCGCCAAAAATCCCCTTCCTCCCGTTTTGAATTCGTGCAGGGCGATTCCGAGCGGCTGCAATTTGCCGACGACAGCATGGACGCCGCGACGGTGGCCTACGGGGTGCGCAATTTTGAAGACCTGGATGCCGGCTTGAGGGAGATCCGGAGGGTCCTGAAACCCGGGTCCCCTTTCCTGGTCCTGGAATTCAGCCGGGTGGAACGTTTTCCGCTGAAACAATTATTCTTCATTTACTCTCGTTATATAATGCCCGTGATCGGAAAACTTTTTTCGCTGGACCCGAATGCCTACCGTTACCTGCATGAATCCATGCATGCTTTTCCATCCGGCATTGATTTTGTAAAAAGACTGGAATCCGCCGGGTTCAGATTCATCCGGTTAAAAAAATTCAGTTTCGGTATATGTACAGCCTATCTCTCAGAAAAATAACCGGAGCACTGATCCTCCTTGGCCTCTCCATCCAGCTGAGAGGCCAGGATAAGTATACGGGCAATAATTATCGTCAGTTTGCGGGTAAAAACTATTATTTCGGACTTTCCCTCAGTTTTAACCAGTCCACTTATAAACTATACCGTTCCAATTATTTTCTCAACCAGGACAGCCTGCTGGTCACCGAATCCCTTAAAAATCCGGGCTTCTCGGTCGGGATCATATCCAATGTGAAATTCGGAAATCATTTCGATTTCCGGTTTATTCCCACCTTTTCCTTTGCCAACCGCAACATCCGGTACAGTGATGGCGTAGCGGAAATAGACCGCCGGATAGAATCCACCTTCCTCGAACTTCCCCTCCATGTCCGGTTTACCTCCCTCCCTTACAAGGACATGCGGGTCTTCGTGGTCGGAGGGATCAAGTATGCCTATGACATTTCCAATAAGTCGAGGACAAAAAAATTCGCCTCGCTGATCAAACTGGCCCCCAACGATTTCACAGCGGAAATCGGCGCCGGGATGCAGTTTTATTTTCCTTATTTTATTTTTTCCCCGGAGATCAAGTTTTCCCAGGGGATCGGCAATATCCTCATTTATAACGGCAACAATTCAGAATCTTCCGTGCTGGAGAAAATCCTCTCCAGAGCCCTGACCATTTCCTTCAACTTTGAAGGCTGAGCCGGTACTGCTCGCTTGCCGCCTGGATCCTTGGAAAAACGAGATTAAAATGGCGGATCAACTGAGGCAATAACCTTTCAAAATCCCCGGCGGCGCGGTCCAGGGCGTTTTCAAAATGAACCCTTCGTTTCAACATGGAAAAGGTGCCCGGCATGTGCTCCGGGGAAGAATAGGATTCCAAAAAATCGCGTTCGATCATCTGCCTGACCCTGCCGGCCAGATTTTCATTGACATTTTCAGGCAAATGCCGGATCAGGGTCCGGTAAGCATCCTGCCTGAACACTGGAAAAGAATGGTCGCTGTAACGATCCCAGTGCAGGTGCAGTAAATAATCGTAATAGATATCCGCGACCACCGGGGCATATTTGCCCTGGGTGGCCCGGATCATCCGGATCGATTCCCGGTAATCCGGATCCTCGTCCACCGTCCGGTCGATAAACAGGTGCAGCCTGATCCCTTCCCGGACGGAAGGAGGCAAGGATCTCTGTTCTGAAGGTTTGAGAAAATCGGTAATAAAATTTCCCACCATCCAGTCTTTCTGATCCCCCGAGAGCAGCAAATGAGCCAGGTGATTCATTCGGATTACGGCAAACTTAGGTGCATTCCTATTACAAGGTGTACATTTGCACCTCAAAAAAAAATAAATATGCCTTTAAGAGGAGGTATTGTGGGGCTGCCAAATGTCGGAAAATCGACCTTGTTCAATGCGCTCACGTCAGGCAAGGCCCTCGCTGCCAATTATCCTTTTGCAACCAAGGACCCGAATATCGGGATCATTGTGGTGCCCGATCCCCGCCTCGATGCACTGGCAAAATTGGTCAATCCCCAGAAAACCATCCCGAACACCATCGAGATCGTGGATATTGCGGGCCTGATCAAAGGAGCCTCACAGGGAGAAGGCCTGGGCAACCAGTTTCTGGCCAATATCCGGGAAGTGGAGGCCATTGTTCATGTGGTGCGATGCTTTGAGGACGACAACGTCATTCATGTGGATGGTTCTGTGGACCCGGTCCGGGACAAGGAGATCATCGATATGGAACTCCTGTTCAAGGACATGGAGACCATGGACAAACGGATCGATCGTTTGAAAAAACAAGCCAAGGGAGCCAACAAAGAGGAACTCCGGCTGCTGGAATTGGCCGAAAACCTCAAAAAACACCTGGATGCAGGAAAAGCGGCCAGGACCTTTGAATGCGAAAAAAACGACCGTCCCTTAATCGACGATTTTTTCCTGCTCACCTCAAAGCCGGTGCTTTACGTATGCAATGTGGACGAGAAATCCATCCACAGCGGGAATAAACATACCCGGGCCCTGGAAGCCGTCGTCGCAAAAGAAAATCTCACGGCTACCGGACATGCGCATTCCGAGATCATCCTCATCAGTGCCGAGATTGAGGCCCAGATCGCCCAGTTGGAGTCCATGGAAGAACGAAAAGAATTTCTGGAAGCCATGGGACTGGAAGAACCGGGAGTGAACCGGGTGATCCGCAGTTGTTATAAATTACTCAACCTGATCTCATACTTCACCGCCGGGGAAAAGGAAGTCAGGGCCTGGACGATCCACATCGGGGACCTGGCTCCCCAGGCTGCGGGTGTGATCCATTCGGATTTTGAGAAAGGTTTTATACGGGCTGAGGTCATCAGTTATGCCGATTATATTAAATACGGTTCGGAACACGCAGCCCGGGAAGCAGGCCGGCTGATGATCCAGGGTAAGGATTATGTGGTGCAGGACGGGGACGTCATGCATTTTCGTTTTAATGTTTAAAGAAGGGGATGACCAGGTAAGGGTTCTCCCGGGTTGAAACAATTGCCGTAAAAGCCTCCCGTGGATTTCGTATCCCGCGATGACCCATTTCATTATTTGGCATCGTAGAAGCCTTTATGAATGTTTGGGATGGTCTTCGCCTTTTCTTGGCGGTTAAGGAATTTAGCATAATATTTGAAAGATCACCGGGAAATTGATTTATGGAATTGAATAAATACAGCAAACACGTCACCCAGGACCCCTCTCAACCGGCAGCCCAGGCCATGCTTCACGGGATCGGGCTTTCGGATACGGACATGAAAAAACCGCAGATCGGCATTGCCAGCACCGGATGGGAAGGCAATCCCTGCAACATGCACCTCAATGGAATCGCCGCTTCCATAAAAGGTAAAATCAATGAAGAGGGCATGATCGGCCTTATTTTTCATGCCATTGGCGTCAGTGACGGGATTTCCATGGGAACTGACGGGATGCGGTATTCCCTGCCCTCCAGAGATATTATAGCCGATTCCATAGAGACCGTAGTTTCAGCACAGTGGTACGATGGGCTGGTCACCGTGGTGGGCTGTGACAAAAACATGCCCGGGGCCCTGATGGCCATGGCCAGGCTCAACCGGCCATCCATCCTGGTCTATGGAGGGACCATTGCCCCCGGTTTTTACCAGGGCAAAAAGCTTGATGTCGTCTCCGCTTTTGAAGCCCTCGGCCAGAAAGTCAATGGAATGATCACCGAAGAAGACTTGCAGGAGGTGATCCATCGCGCCATACCCGGAGCGGGGGCTTGCGGAGGCATGTACACGGCAAACACCATGTCCTCGGCTATTGAAGCCCTGGGAATGGCCCTCCCCGGAAATTCATCCAACCCTGCAGTTTCCGAAGCAAAAAGACTTGAAAGTCAGGATATTGCAAAGGCCATATTTAACCTGATTGAAAAAGACATCAGGCCCAGGGATATCCTCACACAGGAAGCCTTTGAAAACGCGATCACCCTGACCATGGTCCTGGGAGGATCCACCAATGCGGTGCTGCACCTGATCGCGATCGCCCGGGCTGCAAGCGTAGACCTTACCATCGATGATTTTCAGCGGATCAGTGAACGGACCCCTTTCCTGGCAGATCTTAAACCCAGCGGAAAATACGTCATGCAGGACCTCCATGAAATAGGCGGTACCCCTGCCGTGTTAAAAATGTTATTGGATGCCGGTCGTTTGCACGGGGACTGCCTCACCGTGACCGGCAAAACCCTGGCGGAAAACCTGGCCTCGGCACCCAGTCTGCCTGCGGGACAGGACATTATCCGGCCCTGGGACAGCCCCATTAAATCTACCGGACATATTCAGATCCTATATGGTAATCTTGCCCCGGGAGGGGCTGTGGCCAAGATCACCGGAAAAGAAGGGGAATTATTTGAAGGCCCGGCCCATGTCTTTGATGAAGAGAAAGATCTTAACCAAGCCATACTGGATAAAAAAATCAAGCCCGGTGAAGTCATTGTCATCCGCTACTGCGGGCCCAAAGGGGCCCCGGGCATGCCGGAAATGCTCAAACCTACCAGTGCCCTGATGGGTGCGGGACTGGGTGATAAGGTCGCCCTCATCACCGATGGGCGTTTCAGCGGAGGCACCCATGGATTTGTGATCGGGCACGTCACCCCGGAAGCCCAGGAAGGGGGCGCGATCGCCCTCGTCAAAAATGGCGATATCATCCGCCTGGACATTAAGAATCACAGCATGGATGTGCTCCTTTCCGACGAAGAGATCAGCCGCCGCATGCGCTTGTGGACCAAACCACCCCTTAAGGCCAATTCCGGAATTTTAAAAAAATACGCCATGACCGTCTCCTCCGCGAGCGAAGGTTGCGTCACGGACGAATTTTGATTTTTACATTACAATAAAAATAATATGTCTTCAATAACCCAACCCTTGCAGGAGACCAGCCCTGAAACCCAGGCCGAAGTCATGATCAGCGGTGCCGAAGCCACTATGCGTTGCCTGATTGCCGAAGGGGTGGAAACCATTTTCGGTTATCCCGGAGGGGCTATAATGCCCATTTACGATGCCTTATTCCATCACCAGCATGAAGTCAATCATATCCTGGTCAGGCATGAGCAGGGGGCCATTCACGCCGCCCAGGGTTACGCGCGCGCCAGCGGCCGGACCGGGGTGGTTTTCGCCACCAGCGGCCCGGGGGCGACCAACCTGGTCACCGGGCTGGCCGATGCCATGATCGACAGCACTCCATTGGTGTGCATTACAGGTCAGGTATTCGCGCATTTGCTGGGAACGGATGCCTTCCAGGAGACCGACGTGATGAATATTACCACACCCATCACCAAGTGGAACTACCAGGTCACGGAAGCGCATGAAATCCCTGTGGTCCTGGCCAAAGCTTTCTACCTGGCCGGAAGCGGCCGTCCCGGGCCGGTGCTTATCGACATCACCAAGAATGCCCAGATCCAGGCCTTCTCCTTCCCCGCTTATGAAAAATGCAAACATATCCGCAGCTACCGGCCAAAACCGGTGATCCGGCCGGAATATATCAAAGAGGCTGCCAAGCTCATAGACCAGGCTGAAAGGCCCCTGGTCATCTTTGGACAGGGGGTGATCCTCGGCAAGGCCGAAAAAGAATTCGATACCTTTCTTGAAAAATCCGGGCTCCCGGCAGCCTGGACCATACTGGGGATGAGCGCCATCCCTACCGATCATCCGAATGCCGTGGGTATGCTGGGCATGCATGGCAATTACGGACCCAATCTACTCACCAATGAATGCGATGTCCTGATCGCCGTGGGGATGCGTTTCGATGACCGGGTGACGGGACGACTGGATAAATATGCCAAGCAGGCTAAAATCATCCATCTCGATATCGATCCATCGGAAATCGATAAAAACGTGAAGACGACGGTCCCGGTTTGGGGAGACTGCAAAGAGACCCTTCCCATGCTCACCGATGCCATCCAGCGGAAATCCTATCCGGATTGGTTGAAAAAATTCAAAGAGTGCCTGGAGCAGGAAGAATCCAAGGTGATCCGGAAAGAGCTCAATCCTTCCCAGGAAATCCTCACTATGGGCGAGGTGATCAACATACTCAACTCGCTCACCGGCGGCAACGCGATCCTGGTCACGGATGTGGGCCAGCACCAGATGGTCACCTGCCGCTATGCCAAATTTCAGGACAGCCGCAGCAACATCACCAGCGGGGGCCTGGGCACCATGGGTTTTGCCTTGCCGGCCGCCATCGGGGCCAAATACGGGGCCCCACACCGGGAAGTCGTGGCCATCATCGGGGACGGAGGATTTCAGATGACCATGCAGGAACTGGGCACCATCATGCAATTTAAACCCAAAATAAAAATCATCATTCTCAACAATAATTTCCTGGGTATGGTCCGCCAGTGGCAGGAATTGTTTCATGAAAACCGCTACAGTTTTGTGGATATCAGCAGCCCGGATTATGTCCAGGTGGCCCAGGGCTACGGCATCCGGGCCAGAAGCGTATCGGAACGAAAGGACCTCGAACCGGCCTTAAAAGAAATGATGGGGTCGGAAGGGACTTATCTCCTGGAAGTCCAGGTAGGAAAAGAAAACAATGTATTTCCCATGGTGCCCCAGGGAAGAGGGGTGGCCGAAGTCGTCTTATGCAAGGAAGACCTTTTATAAAACACGTCAAATCTAAATTTATGCTCCAACAGGAATATACGATCACCGTCTACACGGAAAACCAGATTGGCCTGCTCAACCGGATCGCCATCATATTCTCCAGGCGAAAAATCAATGTGGAAAGCCTGAACACCTCTCCCAGCGAAATCGACTCCGTCCACCGGTTCAACATCGTGATTACCGAAACGGAGGAGGTGGTGCGCAAACTGTGCAGGCAAATCGAAAAGCAGGTGGATGTGCTGAAGGCCTATTACAACAACAATGAAGAAATCGTGTGGCAGGAACTGGCCCTCTACAAAGTGTCCACGGATGTCATCGCCACCGAGGTCAAGGTGGAGCGTCTGTTGAGCCAGTATGGGGCCCGGGTGGTCGTCATCCGGAAAGATTATACCGTATTCAGCGTAACCGGTCACCGGGAAGAAACCGACCGGCTGATCCAGGTGCTCGAGCCTTATGGACTGATCGAGTTTGTACGCAGTGCGCGGGTCGCGATCATAAAAAGCAGCGAAGGCTTCCACCGGAAGCTCACCCAGTTTGAATACCGGGAACCGGCATCCGATGTCGTGGAAAACGAATTCCTCAACCAGCAGGAAAAGGTTTTCAGCATGTAAGCCGGACCAGGCAGCATTTTCTAATTTTTAAATCATAAACTGTAAATGGCAAAACTAAACTTTGGCGGAGTAGAAGAGAATGTGGTTACCCGCGATGAATTTTCACTGGCCCACGCCCGTGAAGTGTTGAAAGAGGAGACGATCGCGATCATCGGATACGGGGTCCAGGGCCCCGGCCAGGCCCTGAACCTGAGGGACAATGGGTTTAACGTGATTGTAGGGCAGCGCAGCCCCTCTCCCACCTGGGACAAGGCGATCCGGGACGGATTTGAACCGGGCAAAACCCTTCTTTCCATTGAAGAGGCCGTTCAAAGAGGCACGATCGTTCAATATCTGCTTTCCGACGCCGCCCAGATCGCGGCCTGGCCTGCGGTGAAGCCCCTGCTGACCAAAGGCAAGGCCCTCTATTTTTCACATGGATTCGGCATCACGTATAAGGAACGCACCGGCATCATTCCCCCGCCGGATGTGGATGTGATCCTGGTGGCGCCAAAAGGTTCAGGCACCAGCCTCCGCCGCATGTTCCTGCAGGGAAGAGGCCTCAATTCGAGTTATGCCATTTTCCAGGACGCCACGGGCAAGGCCAAGGACCGGGTGGTCGCCCTAGGGATCGGCATCGGCTCGGGATATCTTTTTGAAACCACCTTCCAAAAGGAAGTATTCAGCGACCTCACCGGCGAACGCGGCACCCTGATGGGCGCCATCCAGGGAATATTCGAAGCCCAGTACACCACCCTCAGAAGGCATGGCCACTCCCCTTCCGAGGCCTTTAACGAGACCGTCGAAGAGCTGACCCAAAGCCTCATGCCACTGGTTGCCGAAAACGGGATGGACTGGATGTATGCCAATTGCAGCACGACCGCCCAGCGGGGCGCCCTGGACTGGAAAAACCGCTTCCGGGACGCGACGGCCCCGGTTTTCGAAGAATTATACAATTCGGTGGCGCGCGGAGACGAGGCCCAGCGTTCTATAGACAGCAACAGTCAGCCGGATTACCGGGCGAAGTTGGAAGTGGAACTGGCCGAACTCAGAAATTCCGAGATGTGGCAGGCAGGAAAGGTCGTGCGCAGCCTGAGGCCGGAAAAACAATAAAAGATTCTTTTTAGATAGATATGATTGGAAAAGGCTCCGGGGTGATCTGGGGCCTTTTTGTTAGGGATCAGTAGTCAGGAACAGGATCAAGGATTGTATGCCTGAAATTCAACTTTGTTCGGGGTAAATAAAAAATTCAAATTAAATTAAAGCAAGGATTGACCTAGCCGGTGGAGACAGCGGATGCGTCTGCGGCTTAGCCCTGAATCACTGCAATGAGATATCTTGTTTTTCTGGTATTGCTTTTTATCGCCTCAGTCCATTCTGAGCTCGCGGATAATCAAAACAACTTTCAACAAGCTTTTCCGGAATATCTAAAAGCAGCTGCCCTGGAAGCGGATGTTCTCATGGACAAGGCCGATTCCCTGTTGTTTCACCACCAAAATGATTCAGCCACGTTTTATTTCATGCTGGCCTTGCCGATACTTGAAAAATTAACCGCTCAGACCCGGGATTCGATGACCTGGCTGAAATATGCCACGACCCTGTACAATTTGGGTTACACTACCCAGGAATCATTTGAAATGGATTCCAGCCAGCATTACCTGAATCGGTGCCTGACCGCAACGCAGGAACGGTTTGGAAGAATTCACTTATTGACTACCCTGACGCTCAGGAAGATGGAAAAAAACTTTATGTTTAAAGGTGAATACAACAATTCGAGAAATCACATATTTGAGGGATTTGAGATCAGTCTGAAATTAAAAGATCAGAATCCTCTTTTCCTCGGGATGGCTTATCAGAACATGGCGTATCAGAATTTCCTCCTGAACGACCGGGAGAAAATGGAAATTTATTACAATAAGACGGAAGAAATTTACGAATCGCTGTACCGGATTCAGGATCCCTCACCAAACGGTTCCGATACTGCCGGATGGCAATGGAAATTTCCCAATTCCATAGTGGCCTATTTCCCGAGGCATTACGTCGATTATCACCTGCGGACCGCATACAACCACCTGATGGTGGGCAGGATCCGCAATGCCCAATACAACTTCGATCAGGCCTACAACTGTTACCTCCATCACCGGCAGGTTCAATCCATGATGAAGTTCAGGATAGACAATATCCGAGTCCATCTCCTCCTTTATAACGGATCATTTGAATCGGCCTTGAGATTGGCCGATTCAACCATTGAATTTACCCGAAACGACACCGACAGGTATATTTTTATTGATGCCTACGAATCCAAAGCCCTGACTTATGAAACCATGGGTCGTTGGGAGGACGCGTTCCAGTGCATGAAAAAATGTTTCGATATCTACCGGCCCAAAGGAGACGAAGGCATCCTGTTATATATGCGCAGCAGGTTGGCTCAGCTTGCCTTAAATGCCAGGAGATTTGACTTCAGCCGGTCCATCGTGGACAGTATGATCGGCAAGTTTATGCCTGAGGTCCGCTGGGACCATCCGGAACCTGTGGAGTGGACCGGGCGGGAAATATACATACTCAAAAACATGCTCCCTTTATTGAAGCATAAATTTTTAATTGAGATGGCTTCCCTGTCAAACCGGTTTGATCCGGGGGAGGCGATGAAAACATTAAAAATATTCAATGCCATCCATGAAGCTACCGTCTCTTTGCACGAAAGAACCTATACCGATGTCAACCGCCTGGTGCACGAGCGCGATCACCACCTTCTATACGAAAAAGCCATAGAGCTGACCCAAAAATTATTCGGCTATTCAGGGGATTCACGATTTTTACTGAAAGGGTTAAAATGGTCAGAGGCCAGCAAAAGCGTCATCCTCACCCGGGAGATGGTTGGACAGAATCAAAATCGGCCTTATGCATCATCGCGTACACAAAGGCAATTGGCAGACCTCCGCCGCAAGGTTAAAACCATTAACTATGAACTGGCAGAATTACATTTAAGGGACAGTGCCCAGGACTCTGAAATGCGCCTCCGATTGCAGGGCCGCCTGGCTGCCTTATATGGAGAAATGGAAATACTGAAGGAGCGGAATGTTAAGGAGTTGGAATCCGGACAGGCTAGCCAAATAAGAAATGAATATCCGATTCAAACGGTCCGCCAAAACCTGAAGGAGGAGCAATCGGCCCTGATTGATTTTTTTTATGGCGACAGTCTGATCTCCATATACCTCCTGACCCCGGATACCCTGATGAACGTGCAGTTGGTTAAGAGCCTTTCCTTCGATGAAACGGTTGAACGGTTTATTGACCATATAAAGATCCCGAAACCCAACAACCTGAAAGAAATCGATTCCCTTGCACAAAAACTATATCAATTCCTTTTGGAACCTTTTGCGCCGTGGATTGCAGGTCTGAACCTCGTGATTATACCTGATGGCCTGCTTTGTTTCCTTCCTTTTGAATATCTGGTAACCCCTATCCGTGGATTTCAAGCTGTCCGATATGAATATTCAAGCGGACTTTATGTCAATAAACCCGGAATGGCCCCCCATAAACGGTATATGGGATTTGCCCCCGAATATTCCGGCAGGTCCACTTTCAATCAGAGCCGTGGGGATTCCATCCTGCTGGATGATATGTACTCCACAAACCGGGCCAGCCTGGGATTTTTGAAATATAATGTCCCTGAGGTGCGGGAGTGTTCAAAAATATTGGAGGGACAAGGCTTTACAGGTAAGCAAATAAATAAATCGCTCTTTTTCAGTCATGCCCGGCAGGCAGGCATCCTCCATCTCGCGCTCCATGCCCTGGCCAATGACCAAAATCCGGATTATTCGCAGTTGCTGCTAAATTCAGAGCAGGTGGATATGGATTTCGAACCCCTTTATGCCTACCAAATCAAAGAACTGGACCTCAACGCCGAGCTCGCCATCCTTAGCGCCTGCAATACCGGCGCCGGCAAATATCAGCACGGCAACGGAGTGGAATCCCTCGCCAAGGCCTTTAATCAAGCCGGATGCAATAACATCCTGATGTCTCTCTGGCCGGTCAATGACGCCAGCACCAAAGAAATTGTTGTCGGTTTCATCAAAAATCTGAAAAATGGCCTCGGAAAAGCGGACGCCCTGGCCAAAGCAAAACAAAACTATCTCGCCGCAGCCCCGGAAGAAATGAAACATCCTTATTATTGGGCAGGGCTGGTATTGATCGGGGACAATGAGCCGATGTTTGGTCTGGGACCATGGGAATCCATTGGTCCTGCCCAGATTGGGCTCTTGCTGGGCTTGTTTGCTTTAATGCCCCTGATTTTATTTAAGTACAGAACTGACCGCCGATCACGGATAGGCAGACAGCGGTCATGACTATGGGATTCCAGGGTTTGAAATCCTGAAAATCCAATGGTTGGAAAAATTCCAAAATTCAATCTATATTAAAGTGGACTTTGTCACATCCTTTTGTGGACAGGGTTTGCAACCACGAATCGTCTTTGATCACCGGTATGAGATATTTCTTTTTATTGTTATTCTTTCAACTCGCAACGGTTCATTCCCGTGTTCCGGCAAAGAAAACAGCTGAAATCAAACCCGGGCCTGATTTTTCCATTGCAGAAGATTCGATCAGGGCCTCCACCCTGTTTCAACATGCGGATTCGGCCCTTTTCAATCTTCAATATGATTCGGCGATTATTTATTTTGAAAAATCTGCGAATCAGTATCAAAGAATCGTTGACTCCACACGGGATTCCCTGATCTGGGCAGGCTACGCGAATGCGCTGTTTTCCATAGGATTCTGCCATCAGGTGAACAGGGACATGAAGAAGGGGCTGGAATATCTTCAACAGAGTTTGAAAGTGGTCCTGGAGAGGTTTGGCGAGGATCACCCCACCGCCGCATGGACTTATTTCAAGATGGCCAGATCCTACCTCGCGATGGGGGATGGAAATGCCGAACGGTCTTGCACTTTAAAGGGATTTAACATCTGCCAAAGAATTTCCGGGAAGTATGATTTCCTGCTGGGACAGGCATATCATGAAATGGGCTATCAGTATTTTTTATTGAATGATCAGAAAAAAATAGAAATCTATTTTAATAAAACGGAACAAATTTATGATTCAGCCCTAGCCCGCTACGGGGGAGGCCCCGCCGGATCCGAATCCTATCCCTTTCCTACAAAACCGGTCCATGCCGATGGCCCGCAGCCCAATTCGGTATTGGCTGATTTCCCTTTAAACTTTGCGGAATTTCATCTTCGAAAAAGCTCACATAATCTCGCACCCGAAAAGCTGAATGTTGCCAGGTACAGCTTTAATAAGGCGTGGACCTGCTATAATTCATATCCCTATTTAAAGCCCAGGCTCCGGTTCCGCATTAACCACATCAGGGCATATCTTTTGATCAACGAGCAAAAAATCCCGGAGGCTCTGAGCATTGCAGAGGAACTGATCGAGTTGACAAAAAACAACAATAATAAATACATCTTCATTGATGCTTTTGAAACCAAGGCCCTGGCCTTGGAAAAGTCAGGCCGGTTTGACCAGGCGTTTCATGTCATGAAAAAATGTTTTACAAACTACCGGCCCGAAGGAGATCTTGGCATTGTCTGGTACATGCACCGGAGAATGGCCGATCTGTCATTAAGTTCAGAAAGATATCCGGCCTGCCTGAATTATTGTGACAGCCTGATGGCCCTGATCCTGAAGTCTGGTCACGGGAACCTTACTGAAAATGTAAACTGGAAGGATTACAGCCTCCATGAGGTCCAGGTATTGATACAAGTGTTTAAGTATAGGTACGCGGCATTTAGTAAATGGAAAAAGAACCGCTTAAGCCTCGATGAACTTAAACAATTGCAACTGTTGTTTAAGAAAATTCATGAAGCGACGATCTACCTCCATTCCGTGGTTTATACGGATGAAAAACGATTGGCACTGGAAGCAGACCATTACCCATTCTATGAGAAAGCCATTGAATTCAATGAAATTTTATTTGACTCCACCCGGGAAGCAAAATATGCTTTAAATGCGCTCACCTGGTCCGAGTCAAGCAAAAATGTGTTGTGGTCAATAAGATTACTGGAACAACAGAAGGGAAACCGGTATTACCATTCCAATACCATAAACAAAATAAAGTCCATTTCCCGGAAAATCAGGGATACGGAATATACCCTGACCGAAATGAACATCAATCCTGAATCATCCGCATCCAAACGAAAATCAGAACTGCAAAGCGCCTTAGCATCCCATTCCACTGAAATGGAACTGCTGAAAGCCCAATATTCCAGGGAAGTCATCTCCTTCGCGTCCGCGGCCATCCACAGTGAATACCCTCTGGCCGCCATCCAGAACCGGTTGAAAATGGAACACTCGGTTTTGCTTGATTATTTTTATGGAGACAGCCTGATCGCGCTGAATCTGGTCAGTCCGGACACTGCCATCACTCATATCCTGCCCGGGAATGAGGAGCTTTCAAATTCCATTTTAAACTACCTGTCCGCCATCAAAGCCCCCGGAATCATTTCCTCCGACAGCCTCAGGGCCTTGTCCCAGAACCTTTTGCAGATACTGATAAAACCCGTTTGGGAATACTTGAATGCCCCAAACCTCGTAATTATCCCGGATGGTCCCTTGAATATGATCCCGTTTGAAATGCTGCTGGAGGGACGGAAGACGGCCCAGTCCGTACGTTATGAATATTCAAGCGGCGACTTACTAAATGAAAATCCGGTCCGCCCATGCACAAAGTATATCGGATTTGCACCGGAATACTCCGGTTTGGAATCCATTCAATATACCCATCATGATTCCCTCTTACTCGCTGGATTTTATGAGCGCAACCGTTCAAGCCTGGGTCCTTTGCGATTCAACCGGGAGGAAGTCAAAGAATCAGCAGAAATCCTCAAAGGAAAAGTATTTTCGGGGAATCAGGTAAGTCGGGAAGTTTTTAACCGTGCATCGGAGCAGGCAGGCATCCTTCATCTGGCCTTGCATGCATTGGAAGATGAAGAACATCCGGAATATTCCCAATTTCTGCTGAATTCCGAATCAGGCGCCAATGCCATTGATCCCCTGTATTCATTTCAGATAAAAAATTTATTCCTCAAAGCCGATTTGGCCATACTGAGTGCCTGCAACACCGGAGTGGGAAAATATCAGCGGGGCAACGGAGTGCAATCCCTGGCCAAAGCCTTTAAACAAGCCGGATGCAATAACATCCTGATGTCTCTCTGGCCGGTCAATGACGCCAGCACCAAAGAAATAGTAGTCGGTTTCATCAAAAATCTGAAAAATGGCCTCGGAAAAGCGGACGCCCTGGCCAAAGCAAAACAAAACTATCTCGCCGCAGCCCCGGAAGAAATGAAACATCCCTATTATTGGGCAGGGCTGGTATTGATCGGGGACAATGAGCCGATGTTTGGATCAGGTGTAGACTGGCCGGTTTCATCGGGGTGGCTTATTATTTTACTTTTGGTTGTCAGCGTCTTCTTCGTGGTTTGGCGGAGAAAGTGGATCAATTAAAACAGTTAACCAGTTTATCAGGTTACCAGTTGATCGGCTCGCTTCTCGTTTCTCGTATCTGGCTTCTCACTACTCGTATCTGGCTTCTCACTACTCGTATCTCGCTACCCGAATCACTTCCTCACCCACCGGTTATTCTCCCTGTCCGTATCCGCCATCCGCTTTGAAGGATCGATCTCAATGCCGGCAACCTGGCTAAAGGGGACCTTCAGTTTCAGGGTATAACTGGGATAGGTCCAGGTCCAGTCGGGCTGGAGATTGAGCTTTTTATCCGGCCATTCCTGGATTTTCTCCCCGCGCATCAGGTCCAGGGGGATATACTCCAGGTTTTGGCTGCCGTCGGTAAGAGATACCAGGATATCCAGGGGCATGATGAACGGTTTTTTCTTGCGGATCACGATCCGGGCCTGGCCGTTTTCTTCGTAGACCGAATCGACGGCATAATCGATCTGCTTGGTGCTGTTCACAAAATATTCTTTGTACCAATCCAACTCCAGTCCGCTCCGTTTTTCAAAAACCCGGACCAGGTCATTGACGTTCGGGTGTTTGAATTTCCAGGTATTGAAATAATCCAGCAAACCGGCCTGGAAGGCCTGCTTCCCGATGATGTATTCAAGCTGATGCAGGAACACCTCCCCTTTGGAATAGGCGGCCACCCCATAGGCAAAATTGGATTCATAATGGTCGGAATGGGTGCTGAGCGGCTCTTCCCGGCCGCTTTTCGCCAGGTTGAAATAACCCTGGTACGCCCCCGCGCAGGCGCCAGTCCCGTATTGGTCCGCGCTGCCCGGTTTTTCGATTTCGGCAAGGATGATGTCTTGCGCGTAACTGGTAAATCCTTCATCCATCCAGGCATAGAGGCTTTCGTTGGACCCCAGAACCATCTGGTACCAGCTATGGAGGAGTTCATGCGTGGATACCCCGATGAGCCCATCCATCGATCCTTCTCCCAGGATAAGGGTCGCCATGGGATATTCCATTCCCCCATCCCCGCCCTGGATAAAAGCGTAATAGGAATAAGGGTATTTTCCAAATCTTTTATTGGCGATCTTGAATACCTGGTTCATCACTGCGGGCAGCCTGGACCAGGTATCCCGGGTTTTGTCGTTTTCCTGGAAAAAGAAATGCATGTCAATGCCGTCGTCATTGACCAGCCTGGTGTGTTTGTATTCCGGGTCCGCAGCCCACAGAAAATCATGCACCCGGGGCGCTTTGAAATGCCAGGTCAGTTTTTCGCCGGAAGGCGGTTTTACCTGGCTTCCCGGTTTTTCATAACCATAACCCACTTCCTGGGGATTTTGGATATAACCACCCGCTGCTACCAGGTACTTTTTATCGATCCTGATCTTTACGTCAAAATCGCCCCAGACCCCGTAAAACTCCCTGGCGACATAGGGATTCGCATGCCAACCCTGGTAGTCGTATTCGCAGAGTTTGGGATACCACTGGCTCATGGAATAGGCTATGCCTTCCCGGTTGTTGCGTCCGGTCCTGCGGATCTGGACCGGCACCTGGGAACGGAATTTCATTGCCAGGGTGGTTTTCCCTTTGGATTTCAAGGGTTTGGCCAGTTTGACCTCAAGGATGGTGCCTTCAATATGGTATTTCACAGGTATCCCATCCTGGGTGAGGCTTAGAATTTCGTGATAACCAATTTCTGATTCGGTGAGCTTGGATATCCGGTCCCTCACCCTGCCATCCGGATCGGGCAGGTTCCGGGAGCGGACATCCATGACGCTTCCCGGCTGGAAAGCATTGTAATAGAGATGATAAAAGACCCGGTCCAATACATCCGGACTGTTGTTGGTATAAACCAGGGTTTGCTGGCCGGTGAACCGGTGGGATTGGACGTCAAAATCGATATCCATTTTATAAGAGACCTGTTGCTGCCAGCGGTTGGGCTGGGCCTGGATCAATCCTCCTCCCAGGCAGAGGACCATCAGTATCGAAAGCCGTTTCATGGTCTAAAAATAGATTAAAAGCAGCTGCCGTTCAAATGCCTCATGACCCCACCCATTTCTCAAAACAATTGCACATGATGTCCCGGGGAGGATAATAACAATATCCGTAGGCTTCATGATAACCCAGCGAGCGGTACAATTTTTGAGAAACCGGATTACCGAGATAGGCATCCAGCCGGATCACGTCCAGTTGCAGGTCCTGGGCCTGCTGTTCAGCAAAATAGGCCAATTGTCTGGCCAATCCCCTGCCCTGGTAGCCGGGATGCGTGCAAAGCCGGTGAACCACCAGGAATCGATCCGAGGGATAGGCCCAGCCGATCTTTTCGTACTGGGGGTCCTGGTTCCGGTCCAGGGTCACGCTGGCCGTCAAAACATCTCCATCCCGCATGATCCAGGTATCCCCTTCCTCCAGGTTTTGCCAGAGGGTGGAAGCATCGGGATAACCGTCGTCCCACTGATAGATGCCCTGCTTCATCAGGAAGGCGGTGACCTCCTTATAAAGAGCCAGGATGGCCTCAAAATCAGCCAGTGCCGCTTTTTCGGGCGTGGCCCGGATATTGTTGTTCAGATTGCCTATTTTAAAGTAATTTTACGCATTATTTAAACCAGTAATTTGAACCGGCGTGAAAAAATTTATCTCCTCTAATTTAATCCTGGGACTGGTCCTTGCCGGTATCCTGAGCAGGCTGATCCCGCATGCTCCCAATTTTACGGCGGTCGGAGCCACCGCCTTGTTCGCCGGGGCCCTGATCCGCCCCAGGTGGATGTCCTTTATTATTCCTTTGTTGATTTTATGGCTCTCCGACCTTTACCTGAACAACGGGATGTACCGGAACCTATTTCCCGAGCACTACACCGGCTGGCAATGGATGGGCAATGCCTGGGTTTATACCGGATTTGTCCTCATCGTCGCCTTGGGTCAATGGGGCATAAGGAAGATCAATGTAAAAAATGTGTTGCTTTCATCTATCCTTGCTTCCCTTTTGTTCTTCATGGTCACCAATTTCGGCGTCTGGATCAATAGCCCGGCCTGGCCTCAGAATCCGGCCGGACTCCTTGCCTGTTATGAATTTGCCCTTCCCTTTTTCTGGAATACGTTTGCGGCTGACTTATTGTTTAGTGGGGTTTTGTTCGGGAGTTATGTTTGGGTTACTAGATATATAGGTCAGAGGTTAGAGGTTAGAGGTTAGAGGTGCTTAGCCGAGGTTACCTCCGATCCTTGAATAAATCCATTCCGGTTTAAAATGTACCGGATCACCCAATACCATTCGCAACGCTTTCCTGTAAGGCTCAAAGCAGTTTTCAAGTAAAAAATTTTTGGCCGTTACATTTCCTTCCGGAATTACATGGCGTAGCCGGGCAGATAGTTTCAGCCGCATCAGTTCCTGGCCGGCTTTCTCATCCCGGCTGATGATCAACCCCTCACCTAATGTTGGAAGATAATATGCGTAAAGCACAGAATTAGAAGAAATTACCTTCCCATTTTCAAGATGATCCCGGATGAGCAAGGACCGGTCTTCACCCGAGGCTTCCAGATCCAGTTCCAGGACCTGGCCCAGGATGGAAGAATTGAGATCTGCTACTCCGGATTCCGGATTGGGGGGCAGGGGTTCGGCCCTCCTGAAGAAAGAATATTCGGCCACCGGCCGGAATCCCAGTTTGGTATAAACAGGGGCGCCCAGGTCGGTGGCTACGAGGGAAATGGACCTTACTTCGGGTTTCACCAGGTCGATCAGGCACTGGGTCATTTTACTTCCTAAGCCGCGGTTTCTGTATGGTTCGGCTACAATGATCTGAGCCAGCCATGCCGTCTGTGCATGCCTGATGGCACAGCCTATGGCACGGATTTCCCCGTTTTCCATCAATTTTAATGGCTGGCAATAGGGGCTGGGAATATAAAAAGCATAGGCTTTGGTGATATCCGGCCAGTCCGCCGGTTGAAAAGCTTTCAGGCCCTCCAAATCCTTTTGATCGATCGCAGCAAGGTCCAGGTTCATTCCTTGCGGGGATTCCATTTTATTTCTTCAATTCCGAGTTGATGGGCGGTCCAGCGGCCCAGGATGAAAAGATAATCCGACAAGCGGTTTAGAAAGACCAGGATCACCGGCTCCACCGGGGATTCCTGGTGCAAGGCCATCACCCTCCGCTCCGCCCTCCTGCAAACGGTCCGGGCCAAATGAATTTCGCTGACCCGCTTATGCCCGCCGGGAAGTATAAAATGTTTCAATGGGCTGACCTGGGTGGTCATATGGTCCATTTCATCCTCAAGAAGTTTGATATCCTCCCCGGTGACTTCCGGCAGGGGGAGTTTTTTATCCGGTGAAGCTGCAAGGTGGGAGCCTATGGCAAACAAATGGTCCTGTATCTTTTTAAGGACGGCCGCTGTATTTTCATCTGAAACCTGGTCCCGGACGAGGCCTATCCAGGCATTTACTTCATCCAGGCTGCCATAGGCTTCAATCCGCACATGATGTTTGGGCAGCCGGGTCCCACCAAAAAGGGAAGTCATGCCCTCATCCCCGGTGCGGGTGTATATTTTCATGATCTGGTTTTTATTCCTCGGACATAAAGGGATAACGGTAGTCCCGGGGCGGATTAAAGTTTTCTTTGATGGTGCGCGGGGAAAGCCAACGGTAAAGATTCAGTATCGAACCCGCTTTGTCGTTGGTCCCGCTTCCTCTCGCGCCTCCGAAGGGCTGTTGATTCACCACAGCTCCCGTAGGCTTGTCATTGATATAAAAATTACCAGCGGCCTGCATCAGCTGCCTGCTGGTCTGCTGGATCACTTGCCGGTCAGTCGCAAAGACCGCCCCGGTGAGCGCATAGGGAGAAGTGGAGTCTATCCATTTCAGCGTATCCTCAAACGATTTGTCCTCATAGACATAAATGCTCAGGACGGGTCCGAAAATTTCTTCCACCATGGTTTTATAATCCGGCCGGTTCGCCAGGATGACCGTAGGTTCGATAAAATAGCCTTTGGATTTGTCCGGCCGGCCTCCCGCCAAAAGGGAAGCGTCCTTTGACTTACGGGCTCCCGTAATGTAGGAACTGATTTTATCAAATGCCTTTTCGTCGATCACGGCGTTGATAAAATGACTGAAATTTTCCGGCTCGCCTATGGTCATGGAAGCCAGGTCGTCCAGGAGGTACTCCTGCACCTTTTTCCATTGCGATTTGGGGATATAGGCTCGGGATGCCGCCGAACATTTCTGCCCCTGGTACTCAAAAGCGCCCCGGCTCAAGGCCGTAGCCACGGCTTTTGGGTCGGAAGAGGCGTGCATGAGCACAAAATCCTTACCCCCGGTTTCTCCAACCAGCCTGGGATAAGACTTGTACCGGCCCAATTGGTTGCCAATGGTCTGCCATAGATGATTAAAAACGCCTGTACTGCCCGTAAAATGCAGTCCTGCGAAATCGGGATG
This sequence comes from Bacteroidota bacterium, assembly GCA_029557915.1. Taxonomy (GTDB): domain Bacteria; phylum Bacteroidota; class Bacteroidia; order Chitinophagales; family Saprospiraceae; genus JADJLQ01. The sequence goes on from JAKQHS010000052.1 coordinate 47,653, forward strand.
ACTGAAAGCCACCTCACCCAGGCTTGGCCCGTCGATGGTGATCATATTGATGACTCCGTCAGGCAGCCCGGCCTTTTCGAGGATCTCCATAATGATTGCGGCGGAGTAGATCTGGGTTTCCGCCGGTTTCCACACCACGGTATTGCCCAACAAAGCGGGCGCCCCGGGCAGGTTACCTGCAATGGATGTAAAATTGAAAGGGGTGATGGCCAGAACAAATCCTTCGAGCGGCCGGTATTCCAGACGGTTCCAGGTACCGGGAGGGCTCGCGGGCTGGGTGGCATAGATCTCCGTCATATACTTCACGTTGAACCGGAAAAAATCGGCCAGTTCAGCTACGGCGTCGATTTCAGACTGAAATACGTTTTTGGACTGCCCAAGCATGGTAGCGGCATTCATGCGCGCCCGGTATGGGCCGCTGAGGAGATCGGCCGCTTTCAGGAATACAGCCGCCCGTTCTTCCCAAGGGGTATGCTGCCAGGCCGCTTTTGCATTCAGGGAGGCCTGAATGGCTGCCTTCACCTGTTCCTTTCCCCCTTTGCTGTGATAGGCCAGGATCTGCTGGTGGTCATGGGGTGCACGTACGGGGATGGAAGGCCCGGTGGATATCTTTTTCCCTCCAATGGTCATTTTTATTTCAGGAGTGCTTGATTTGGCTTTCGCCAGGGCCAGTTTGAGCTGGAGTTTTTCAGCGCTTCCAGGCAGGTACTCCGGCACGGGTTCATTTTTTACAGGGGGAAGTTTAAAATTTCCGGACATATGGTTATCGGTTTCAAAAAGTGAGTGGTTTTAAATGGATTTCCCTGGGAATAAACATGGTGGCATCCCCCCCGCCCCCAATGATCTCCCTTACGATGGTACTGCTGATATGGGCCACCTCGGGGCTGCTGATGAAAAAAACCGTTTCGAGGCCATGCCCAATGGTCGAGTTGACGTGGGCGATCGTCTTTTCATAATCAAAATCACTCCCGTTCCGCAGGCCCCGGATCAGGTAATTCGCCCGGATCCGGTTGGCATATACGGCGGTCAATCCGTCAAAATGATCGACCTCCACTTTATCCACGCCCTGGAAAACATCCATGATCCATTGTTTTCTCTGCTCCAGGCTGAACAGGGATTTTTTTTGAGTGTTGGTGCCAATGGCAACAATGACCTTGTCAAACAGCGGCAGGGCTTTATTGACCACATCCACATGGCCGATGGTGATGGGGTCAAAAGACCCTGGAAATACTGCGATGATCATATCTGATGGTCTGGTTTAGCCGGAATCCGGAAAGCCAAAATTAGTGTAAATGAAAGGAACAGGCCTTACTTCCTTGCTCTCAAAAGATCCAGGAATCGAAAAGAATCAAAAAAAGCGGATTCGGATTTGTCCTGTTCCGCGCCAAGCGGGCCAATGACCTGCAGGCTGTAAAAACGGGTCCCTGCAACAAAAGCCCGGGTTTTGACGTAACGGGTTCCTATATCGATTCGCCAAAACCGGCCAGGGAAACCGGATTGCAGCATACCGGACTCATACCTCTTGATTCCGCGGGTTTTTTCCACAGTCGCCGAGATGGTGGCTGTAAAAAATTCTTCCAGCAATTCGGTGGAGTCGGAATGCACTGTTCCTTCTGGATAGTTACAAAAAGAAACCAGGTACTGGACCGTACTGTCCCTGGAGTGCCAGGTATGATAGATGATCTCGCCCACTTCGGTCGGGATCGTATCCGCCGAATACTGGAAGGTACCCGGGATCAAAACGGCGCAATTGGCGGGTTCCAGGATGGTCGGTTTCTGGGCGGCCAGGGGATTAAAAACCGGAAATAATAAGCAGCATAACAATAATTTTGCCATATGCCATTTCGCCTGACCCAATTGGATATTGTACCAAAATTCATCTATTTTATCCTTTTTCTTCTATTTTTTCAATCCGCGTGCAAACCCGAATCCGATCGCGGAACCCTGATCGAACCCCTGTCTGAAAGCGATATCGTCAGCGCCGATTATATCGAACCGGGCATCAAATGGGGCTATATTGATCTGGATGGCGACCTGGTCATCAAAACCCAATTTGACGATTGCAGGAATTTTTCGGACGGCTTGTCCGCCGCTTCGGACAAAGGATTGTGGGGTTATATCGACCGGTCCGGAGAATGGCTGGTGAAGGCCCAGTACCGGGGAGCCTGGTCCTTCAGTCAAAATCGCGGACGGATTAAAATACTGAATGGGAAATACGGATTCCTGGATACCAATGGAATACTGGTCCTGGACACCCTATGGGAGGACGCCGAAGATTTCCATGAAGGTGTGGCAAGGGTCAAAAAAGACAACCGGTACCAGTTTATCGACCTGGAAGGACGGCTGATCTCCGAAGATTCCTGGGACCAGGCTTTTGGTTTCAATCAAGGGTATGCCCGTATCTCCAACGGGGGCTGGTGGGGTATCCTTAACCGGGGCGGGAAAATGATCATCCCGCCGAAATACGATGCCATCGGCCAGGTTTCGGAAAACCGCATACCCGTCCAGGTTAAAGGCAAATGGGGATATGTGGATACCCTTCATGAACTGGTGATACCGGCCCAGTTTGATGAGGCGACCGCCTTCCAGGAGGGATCCGCGGCCGTTGCGAAAGACGGCAAATGGATGCTCATTGACCTTCAGGGCCGCCCCTGGCAAGGCCTCCCGCGGCCGGGCCTGGACTGGAACTATATTTATCCTCTGGGTGAAGGGCGCTGGGCGGTCCAGAAAAATGATTCGTTCGCCCTGATGTCACCGGATGGCCTGTTGTTGAGCCCATTTCAATATAATCAGATCAACGCGTTTCACGAAGGACTGGCCGTTTTCAGCAAGGATGATCTGTTTGGATATATGGACGAGAATGGCCGTCATGCCATCCCCAATATCTTCCTGCTGGCCTGGGATTTTCACGAAGGCGTGGCAAGATACAGCCTGGGCGAAGGGATCGGATTCATCAACCGGGAGGGCAAATCGATTCACAATGGCTTGTTTCCGGATGTCCGCGATTACCACGAAGGACTGGCCCGGGTGCAAACCGTCACCCGGTAAAGCCGGCTCAGTTTACAAAATACATGTCCAGTTCGCCCTTGTTTTTGGCTTTAACCTTCCCCCGGTATTCACAGGGAAAATGATCCTTGACCAACTCATAGGTTTGCCCGGAAATGCTGATCTTCTGGGGAAAGCCGTTTTGTTCGATCCGGGCTGCCGTATTGACGGCGTCCCCCCAAATGTCAAATACGAATTTTTTGCTGCCCACAATTCCTGCCACTACGGGCCCGGAATGAATCCCGATCCTCGCCTGGAATCCTTGCTTTCCCTCCCCGGAGTTTTCGGATGACCGGCCCTCCGGGTTCATGGAAGCCTGCACGAATTCCCGGATTTCCTTCGCGGCTAGGATGGCCAGCACCGCATGGTTGCTGTTCCTTTCCGGCAAACCGCTGACTGCCATATACGCATCGCCGATGGTTTTTATTTTTTCAAGGCCGTATTTTTCAATGATGGCATCAAAAGCGGTAAAATAACGGTGCAATTCGGCGATGATGGATTGCGGGCTCATTTTTTCACTGTAATTGGTAAAATTGACAAAATCCGTAAAAAGAATGCTCACGTTTTCGTATTGCCTGGCTTCACAGCTTCCGTTTTGTTTGAGTTCTTCGGCGATATCCGCGGGCAGGATATTCAGCAGGAGCTTGTCCGATTTTTGTTTCTCCAGGATGATCTGGTCCCTCTGCGCGGTGATCTGGCCGGCCTGTTGTTCAAGAAGTTTGTTTTTTTCTTCTATCTCCTGGTTTTTGGACTCCAGCTGTTGATTGATCTCCCGGATGGAGTTTACAAAAATGGTATTGAGAAGGAAAAGGGTGAGCACCAGTCCGATCAAACAATTGGCGGCCAGGAAGACTTTATAACTGGTGTCAAATCTCGGCGAGGGTATCATTCCTTGGTATTTCAAATAAATAAATAAGGCCACCACAGCAAGGGTAAGTACAAACCAGGCCCAGGCCCAATTGCGGTTGGTAAAAAGCAAGGCGACGATGGGTACGAGTCCGATCCACGGAAGAACAGGCGATTCCAGGCCCCCGGTATGCAAGGACAACATCACGATGCCGGTACACCCTGAAAAAACGAAGAGGTTCCCGATGAGATTCAGGTTTGCCCGGCGGAGGACTGCCAGGGGAATCAGGGCGAAACCCAGGGTCAGAATGCTTTGGATCAGGACTCCCTCTTTATAGCTGATTACTTTGCTGATGAGGGCATAATAGGCCATGAACAATACCGTCAGCAGGCTGCCCCGTACAATCATCCTCGCCTGTTTGTGATGGCCGCTGTCCGGCAAATGCCGAATGATCAGCGAATCCAGCCAGGCTTTAAGTTTATTCAGCATGGGGGTACGCGGTCAAATGAATCCGAAAAGCCAGCGGAAGGGTAAACCAATCGCCCAGGCCACCAGGCAGATTATGCTCCAGATAAAGGCAATCACGTGCAACCACCAGGGAAAGCCGGAGGAATAGGGCAATCCTTTGGAATATCTCCGCCGGTCCCACCATTTGTAAGGCAATACCATGGCCCACTCGCGCAATCGCCAGACTTTTGCATAAGGTTTGCCCGTGCCTGAAGCAGAGAGGATGCAGTTCACCGCGCGTCGCGCCGATTCATTGGCCGCTTCCATGGTAGCCAGGCCGGTGAAAGTCCTGACATAGTCTCCGGCCAGGAACAAATTGGGTATTCCGGTAAAGGATTTGGGCATAAGATCCCATGAATTTACGGTATTTACCAGCAAGGGTTCATCGCTGACCGCTTGGGTGGGCCCGGTGCGGCGAATGCTGGAGGCAATATGGTATCCGACCACTACATCGGCCCGGTTTGCGGGTAATAGGGGCACACCGCCAACGATCAGGCTTTGCTGGATCTGCTCATAAGTGGATTGGATCAATTCGGCTTCGGAGGTGTCTTTTGCCCGTTTGCCATTATAAATTCCGTCCTGCCAATCGGACACATCGACGGACAAAACCCCTTTCACAAGGCCGCCGGACTGTGAATCGATGTCGTATCCGGACCAGTATTGAACCTGTGAAATGCTGGTCACTGCCCAGGGGCTGTGGATATGAATGATATGTCCCGGGTTGAGGGGAATTTCAGTGCTGAGATAAAACTGGATCCCATTCATCCATCTCACGCTTTTGGACAATTCGGTTGGGAAACTCATGATGGGGTCCCGGTTGGTGATCACCGGATGGTCCAGGAGGTCTTTGGCTTTTTCGACGGGAACGGCCAGGATAAAATAATCGCCCGTTGCATATACCGGGATTCCGGTAGCGGGGTTATCCAGCCTTACGGATTGAAGCCTTCCAACCGCATCCACGTTGAGCGCACTAGCGGTATGGTTAAGAAAAAATTGTACTCCTTTGGCCTGAAGGTAGGAAATCCAGGGTTGTATCCACTGCTGGTTGGTGGGGCCGTTTAACACCCGGTCCGCGGGGATGCCCGGATCTACGATATCATAGATTAATTGCAGGAGAATACCTCCTCCTACCCGGGTCGACATTTTTTTGGCCTGGGCGGCCACCAGGGAGCGGGTGAGCCCGTCCGCCAGGAGATTCTGGTAATTGGGGCTGTTCTGATGCGCTTCTACGAAATACCACCAGGCCTGCTGTTCGTATTCGCTTTCGAATCTCTCCTTGCTTGTGGTAAGCAATTGAAAGAGTTTGTTTTTAAAAAGTTTTTTTTCAGGGCCGGTCAAACCCGTGTCCGCGCCGGACAGGGTGCTGAGCACCAGGTTAAATCCTGCCGCCGTGAATGGAAACTCCGCCTGGATTTTAATGGGTTCCTGTCCGTTTCTTGCAATCAGGATCCTTTCCGTGGTCACCAGGTTGTCATAGCAGGTCCCGGCGCCGAAAGGGATTCTTTTCATGGTATGGGTGATATGCCTGTAGAAACCGGGGAAAAAACGGAATCCGTGTTCCCCGGGCAGGGGATTGGCACTTATCCCCGTATGATCTTCCGAACGGGCCTTGCCGCCGAAATAAACCGGGTTAGCTTCATAAACTTCTACCTGAAAACCCCGCTCGATGAGTTCATGGGCTGCGCTTAAACCGGCCACCCCGCCTCCGAGAATGACCACTTTCTGAATTGGGGACATATAGGGTAAATATTATAACGTTAGGAATCGAAACCCATCAGCAGCTATATTTCCTTTAAGATATGTAAATAAAACCAGGATTGTCTTCCTGCCCGCCCCTTAATTTTTCGAAGCTTCGTTACAAATCTCAAATCCGCTGCTGTAAATCTTCAAACCTGGGTCCCATCTCTTATCTTTGCGCTGCAAAAAGACAAATCATGAATTTTGATATCCTGATCATTGGCAGTGGCCCCGGAGGTTATGTCGCCGCCATCCGTGCGGCACAATTGGGTAAACAGGTAGCGATCGTCGAAAAAGAAAACCTGGGTGGCATCTGCCTCAACTGGGGCTGCATCCCCACCAAGGCCTTGCTCAAAAGCGCCCAGGTGTTTGAATACCTCAATCATGCCGCCGATTATGGGATCCAGGTACCCGCCGGAGGCAAGGCCGATTTCGCCGCGATCATCCAGCGCAGCCGCGGGGTGGCAGACGGCATGAGCAAGGGGGTCCAGTTTCTTATGAAAAAAAATAAGATCACGGTCATACCAGGCACGGGCAAATGGTCAGGCAATAAAAAAGTGGAAGTCACGATGGCCGACGGGAAAAAAGAGGAGCATACCGCCGACCATATCATCCTGGCCACGGGCGGCAGAGCAAAACAATTGCCCAACCTTCCCATCGACGGAGAAAAAATCATTGAATACCGCAAAGCCATGTCCCTGGCGGTGCAGCCAAAGAAAATGGTGGTCGTCGGAGCAGGGGCCATTGGGGTTGAATTCGCCTATTTTTACAATGCCCTGGGTACTGAAGTCACCGTGGTTGAATTCATGGAGCAGGGATTGGTCCCCCGAGAAGATGAAGATATTTCAAAAGAGCTCTCCCGCGCCTTCAATAAATCCGGGATCCGGGTTCATGCCAATACGGAGGTGACCCGGGTGGATACTTCCGGGCCCGGATGTTTGGTTTATCTCAAAAACAGGAAAACCGGGCAGGAAGAAAGCCTGGCCTGCGATGTGGTCTTGTCGGCGGCCGGGATCACCCCGAATCTTGAAAACCTCGGCCTCGAGACTGCCGGAGTTCAACTTGAAAAAGGGCTGGTGAAGGTGGACGGTTATGGCCAAACCAATGTCCCAGGTATTTACGCCATCGGAGACATCACCCCGGGGCAAGCTCTGGCCCATGTGGCCAGCGCGGAAGGCATCATCTGTGTGGAAAAAATAGCGGGGCACCACCCTACGCCTTTGGATTATAATAATATTCCAGGCTGTACCTATTGTCAGCCGGAAATCGCTTCGGTGGGTTATACTGAAAAAGGTGCCCGGGATGCCGGTTACGAGATCCGGGTGGGTAAATTCCCATTTTCCGCATCGGGTAAGGCCAAAGCATCCGGCGCTCCGGGCGGCTTTGTCAAAGTGATTTTTGACGCCAAATACGGGGAGTTCCTGGGGGCGCATATGATCGGGGCCAATGTGACGGAAATGATCGCTGAAGTCGTAGTGGCGCGCAGGCTGGAAACTACAGGCATGGATATTGTCAAATCCGTGCACCCGCACCCCACCATGAGCGAAGCGCTTATGGAAGCTGCGGCGGCCGCCTACGGGGAGGTGATCCACATCTGATCGGCTTTCATTCCCCGGCGCGTCAATATTTTATACCCGCCTTTTTGAAAATAAAATGCATCAGCCAGGCGGGGCCAATCAATAAAAATTGCAGGTCATCCAGGAAGGAGGGTTTTTTGCCTTCGATCTTATGGCCTATAAATTGGCCGATCCAGGCTACCACAAAAAGGATGATGGAAAATAGGGCCAGCCCCGAATAGGAGCGGTCCATGGCCAGGTAAATCTTGTGATTTCCCCAGAGCAGGAGGTAGGCGATCAGGCAGAAGCCTAAAAACATGGTTACCGATAAACGGAGATAATAAATCATGGCCCCCAGCAGCAAAAAGCCCGCCCAGTTGAGAATAAAATCCCGAGTAACCGGAAAGGGAATGGATTTGAGCAGTCCCACCAGGCTAAACATGATGGCGGGGACACAAATCCAGTGGATCAGCTTATTGGTCTTGTTGGTATGGCTTTCCCCGTATTTGTCCAGCAGCCATTGCAAATCTTTCATCGGCAAGGAGTTTGTGATCCACAAGATAACCAATCGGAGCGATTTCTTTGTAGCTTTAGCGCCCACTTAATCCAGAAAGAAAATGATATTGTTTCTTACGCTTTTAGGCTTTATTCTCAGCGCTGATTCACCCATTGCCGTTGCTGCAAAAAAAGAGAACCGGGTCTTTGAACTCAGGATTTACCATTGCGAACCGGGTAAGCTGAATGACCTGATTGCCCGTTTCCAAAACCATACCACCAGCCTTTTTGAAAAACACGGGATGACCAATATCGGTTACTGGGTGCCCATGAAAGAAGACAACCAAAGTTTGTATTATGTTTTGGCCTACCCGGACCTGCCCTCCCGGGAAGCCAGTTGGAAATCGTTTTCCGCGGACCCTACCTGGAACGAAGTGCGCAAGAAATCCGAGGAACAGGGCAAAATCGTAAAGTCCGTGGAATCGGTGTTTATGAACCCGGAGGATTTTTCCCCCGCCATTCGCCCCAAAGCCTCAAAAAAAGAAAGGGTGTTTGAGCTGAGAATATATACCTGCCATCCCGGACGCCTTCCCGCCCTTGAAAAACGCTTCCGCGACCATACCCTGAAACTTTTTAAGAAACACGGCATGACCAATATTGCCTATTGGAAAAGCGTGGAAAAGGATGGCCAGCAACCCAGGCTGATCTATTTCCTGGCTCATGAAAGTGAACCGGCGGGCAAGGCTTCTTTTGCCAGTTTTGGCAAGGACCCGGAATGGATCCGGGTAAGGGACGAGTCGGAAAAAGACGGGAAGATTGTGCAGAAGCTGGAATCCATCTATATGAAGGCCCTCCCCTTCTCTGCCTACCGCTGATCCGGCAGCCTTATTCCTTTTCCGTTTTTTTATTGATCGAAGTGACGATCCCGGTCCCGAGAATTACAAGGATGATGAGCAGGGCGAAGCCGCTGGGAATATGGTAAAAATGGCTGATCAGCATTTTTATCCCGATAAAGAGGAGGATGACGATCAGGGAAGTCTTGAGATAAACAAATTTCTCCAACAAACCGGTGAGCAGGAAAAACATGCTCCTCAGGCCCAGAATGGCAAAGATATTGGAAGTGAAGATCAGGAACTCGTCCCGCGTGATGGCGAAGATGGCCGGTATGGAATCAAAGGCAAAAATGACGTCCACGATATTGACCACCAGGAAGGTCAGGAACAGGGGCGTGGCGTGCCAATGACCGGAAACCTTGGTAAAAAAATGGTCTTCCTTGTAATAATGCACCATGCGCATCCATTTGCGCAGCCAGATCACCAGGGGCATTTCTTCGATGTTCAGCGCATCGTCCCCGGATACCCACATGCGGTAAGCCGAATAAATGATGATCACGGCGAATACATACTCTATCCAGAAAAACCGCTGAACCAGCAGGACGCCGCCAAAAATCATCAGGCCCCTTAACAGGAGGGCGATCAGGATCCCCCAAAAAAGGACCCGGTACTGGGATTGGGCAGGCACATTGAAGTACCGGAAAACCAGGGCAAACACAAATAAATTGTCCACACTCAGGGACAATTCCACCAGGTAACCGGAAAGATATTCGGTGAGGGCCGCTCCCCCCGCCTTTGCCTCACCAATTTCGAGTCCGATGCCAAACCAGTGATGGGTATAGGCGAAAAAAACGAAAATGCTGAAAGAAAGCCCTATCGAAACCCAGATGATGGAATTCCGGGTCGCTTCATGCGGGGTGAGGATCTGCGTGCCTTTGTTCAATATACCCAAATCCAATGCGAGCAAGCCGGTCAACAGCAAGCCAAAGATGATCCATATCATAAATGAGGCGCCAAAGTTAAAAATTTTGAAGGCTGTGCATTGGAATTAAACCCAAATCATGCAATAGAGTTTCGTAATGAAAGCCGGAAGGCCAATAAAGACTGGCGCTCCCGGACTATTTTTACCGCTAACATAGGCACTCCTATAGTGAGGATAAAAATGGGAGGCCGACCTAAATCATAAATCAAACTATTCGGCCGGGAAGTGTCAGTATTTGCAGGCATTCCGGCTTGTAATAGAAAATCTGTTGCATGGTTTGGGTTAAACCCTGAGCCACCTGAGCCGGAGCGAATTGCCTACCACCACCAGGTCGGAAAAGGCCATGAACAGGACCCCCCACATGGGATTGAGATAACCCAGGGCCGCCAGGGGAATGGCCACGATATTATATGAAAAGGCCCAGAAGAGGTTTTGCCTGATGACGGCCAGGGTGTGTTTGGCTATGCGCATGGCTTTTGTAAACGTAGCCAACCGATCGTTTAGCAGGACCACCTGGGAGGATTGTACGGCCGCATGGCTTGCCTCCGCAAAGGATACCCCGATATCGGCGAGGCTCAGGGCAGGGGCATCGTTGATGCCGTCCCCGACCATGGCCGTCATGCCTTTTTTCTTATAATTTTCAATCCGGGCGGCCTTCTGTTCCGGCATAACCCTGGCCTGCCAGTCCTCGATGCCCAGCTGGCCGGCCACTTCCTTCACCTTTTCTTCACTGTCCCCGGACAACAAAACCGGCCGGATGTGGTGGTTATGCAAGTGCCGGATGTGTTCCACGGCCTGGTCCTTGAGACTGTCCCTGGATTCAAGGTATGCCACCAGTTCCCCCTCCCGAAGGATTTCTATCTTCGAATGTTGCGGAGACCACCCGATTTTCCATGAAACCCCATTACTTTCGACGGCTTCGAGGCCTGAGCCTTTGACTTCTTTAACGGTCATAGCGGGCGGATCGAGCGTATAAGTTGCGGAAAGGAAACGGGTCACGGCACGGGCTAAAGGATGTGAAGACCTGGATTCCATGGCATAGAGGGCATTGGCAATCGTGATTTCCATGCCGGGTTTTAAGGCTTGTAGTTTGATTTCCGGATGGGTAAGGGTACCTGTTTTGTCGAAAATGACGGTCTTGACTTTACCCAGGGCTTCCAGGGTGGAACCGCCTTTGATCAAAATGCCCTGCCGCATAGCCTTGCCCAGTCCGACAACGATCGCGGTAGGCGTAGCCAATCCCATGGCGCATGGACAGGATATCACCAGGACGGCGATGGACCGGATGACGGACTGGCTGAGCGAAACATCAAGTAATAAAAAATTCAATAAGAAAGACAGAAGGCTGATGGCCAGGATCAGGGGTACAAAGACCGCGCTGATGCGGTCGGCGGTTTTTTGTATGGGTGCTTTGGCATGGCTGGCGGCTTTAACCAATTCGATGATTCGACCCAGGGCCGTGTGTTCTCCGGTCTGGGTCACTTTTACAATAAAATTTCCGGCAAGGACCTGGCTGGATCCAATCAAAGGATCCCCCTTTTTCCTCGGCACGGGACTGCTTTCCCCGGTGATCAGGGATTCGTCCACTAGTCCTTCCCCGTTGAGGATTACGGCATCCGTCGGGACGGCATCCCCTTCATTGACAAGCAATAAGTCACCTCTTTTAAGTTCGTCGACGGGGATTTTCACCAGGGCACCGGAGGGCATTTGCATCATTCCAAATTCCGCCCGGAGTTTACTGAGCTCATCGATAGACTGGGTCGTTCTTTTGACGGCCAGGTGCTCCATATAATTTCCCAGTAAAAGAAGGGCCAGAATGCTGGCTGCCGTCTCGAAAAAGATCATGTCCGGCTGGCCCAGAAACCAGCCCAGCAGGCTGTAAACCAGGGCGGCCAGGGCACCCAGGCAGATGGTTACATCCATATTGGGATTGCCGGCCCAGACCGAACGGAACGCACCGGGCAGAAAGCGTCTGAAGCCGATAGACATGGCCGGCAAGGCAAAAAGAAATTGTAATAAGGGCGATTGGAGCCAGTGGAAAAGACCTGGGAATACATGGTGAAAGATCAGCGGGAGGGTAAAAAGCAGGCTGATGATCAGTTCCTGCTTTATGGAAAGTTTTCTTCCCTGCTTTTCCGGCGCCTGGATCACTTTATATCCCAGGCGGTCAATGCCCCGGATCACTTGTTGGAGATCCAGGGAGGGCGAGGCTTTGAATTCCACCTGCCCGTCGATGTGGTTGACCCTTGCCTCCGGCAGGCCGCTTTTCTCAAGATATCTTTCAATCGTAGCCGCGCACCCGGTACAGGTCATCCCCTCCACTTTCAGTTTTATCGTGCCGGAAGATCCGTCCATCATTGTTTAAACAAACAGGCAATATAAAAAGTTATCCCTCATCAGGAGGCCGGATAAAACTAACGGTTTTCTTCCATCTCCTTCTTCAACCCATAAAAAGTACTTTTAAAAATACCAGGGATTCCCCCAGCCGACATTTGAGATAAAAACAGAAAATGGTATCTTTGCAGCGCTTTTGACCAAAACAAAAGTGAACTGGTGAATGTAGCTCAGCTGGTTAGAGCATCAGATTGTGGTTCTGAGGGTCGCGGGTTCGAATCCCGTCTTTCACCCCTCCAAGGCCCGGGTTAAAAAGATCCGGGCTTTTTTTTTGAATCAAACAGGAGGTATCCGGCGGATCCTTTTAGTTTATAACCGCGAACCTGGACACAAATTCATTTTCACCGGATTTGACCCGCAGCAGGTAGATGCCCGGATCCCATTGCGGCAAGGGGATCCTCCAGTTTGGCCCTGAGGGGTGGGCGCTTGCAGAAAGGAGGATTTGGCCATCTATGCTGCTGAATATAAATCGCACCTCCCGGGAAGGCACAGGACCCTTCCACTCTATATTCAGGAAGCGGTTTGCCGGATTGGGAAATATCCTGAATGGTTGAACCGCCTGATCCCGGGTGGCAACCGTGAGGATCACCGCGCGCACCGGCACCCTGGGACTAGCACAAACCAGGTCCTGGTAGGCCAGTTCCCAATCGTAGAAATAATAATAATTGCCCGCCCCGGCATTGGTCGCGTAAATAGATACCGGGCCGCCTTTAAGGGGGAAGCCCACCTCTCCTTCCGTGCGGTATAATTTCGGGGACCTGGAGCCGAATTGTTTTATCGAAACCTCCTCATTGGCAGCCAGGGCATAACCGTCCCCCGGCGGCAGGTTGAAATTGAGGATTACCCGGCTTTCCCCGGCTTCAATCCGAACCAGTTTACTCGCGAGGATCTCCCCCGCGGCGTTCAATAAATCTATCTGGCGAAGGGCCGGGGTGTCCGCATAAACTTTTACGGATTTCAGGACGCTGGCTTGCTTCACATCAAACAGCAGCCTGCCGCTGAAATTGTTTGCATGAAATTTCGTGGTCCCCGAGTGCTCCTTAAGTCCAACGTTGAATTTCGCCCCGGGAAGGGTCAGCACCGACTGGGCGTAAAAAGTGGTGGTCTTGTCGAGTGGGGTTTGAATGAAATAGGTATTTCCAAAGGCCAGCGGGGAACCGCCGGACGGTTCGGCATACCATACGATGGATTCCCCTTCAGCTCTTAGTGTGGCTTTGGCGAAAGGCCCAATGGTATCGTTTCGTCCGATGACCTCGGAAGGAATGATGGTTCGAAGCCTCACCGTATCCGATTGAACGGGGACACAGCTTTCACTCACCCGCCCGAAATAGGGACCGGGTGCGGAGACCTGGATTGTTTTTGAAGTGTCCCCGGTATTCCAGAGCACGGAAAGGTTGGTTTCCAACCGTAAACTGGCGGAGGTCCCGGCACAGATCACCGTATCGGAAGCCTGGATGCGGTGTTCCCCTATCGGGCCCGACCCGATGTATAAACGATTGGAAAAAATCCGGCATCCTTCAAGCGTGGTCATGGCCAACTGGTATTCTCCCGCTTTGCGCACAGTGAGCGATCTCGTTTTTTCTCCCCCTGACCACTCATAGTTGCCGTTGACGGGAGCGGTGATCACGATGCTGTCCCCCGTGGTACAGAGGTTCCCGCCTTTGAGGTCGGGGTCGAAGGCAAAGCATGCTTTTTGTTTTACAATCAGGATCCGGTCGATAAAAGGTTCCTGGATCACTTCGCGGTATTTGTCGGGCCACCTTATGACGAGGGAATCGACTTTGGTGCGGCTGCCCAAACCAAAATGCATCGTCAAGGATTGACTCGTCCCATAACTCACCCCGGAATGAATTTCCCTGGCAATTTTGTAATTGCCGGAATGAAGGCTTATCCGGGCCCCTACCGCACTTTTATTCGGCATCAAACCTTCCAGGCGCACTTTCAAATAATGGTTTGCATGAGGACTGGTATTCAGCCATAAGGCATCCGGCCGGTGAGAAGGCTTGTTAAAAACCAAACCATAACCTGCATAGATATCCATACGTCCGTCGTGGTTGAGGTCCCCGACCCCAAAAGATTCTATTTGTTGCGGGCCGAAGACCTGTGCGGGGGCCGCTTCAAATTGATGGTTTCCGCGATTGAGATACAACTGGTGCTTGCTTCCCGCAATGAGGAGATCAAGCATGCCGTCATTGTCAAAATCCACCCAGGCGGCCTGCACCCCGGCTCCATCGTATTGGATCCCGGTGCC
>JAKQHS010000099.1 GCA_029557915.1 Bacteroidota bacterium
GAGACCTTTACCCTGGATAATTTGGCCAAGGCGCAGTCAAAAGTCGTTCAGGTACAGAAACTTCTTTTGGCGCCGGAAGATAACCTGCCGGGTGAATTGAACTATGCAAAACTTTCCTTACTCAATAATGGAAACGCAAAAGCGACGATCAAAGGTTCGCGGGCAATCCGGAACATGACCTTGAAGGTCATCGCGGATGATATGGAGCAGGCATTGCGGTCTCTGGTGATAGTAATGAAATTTGATCAGGAACAAACGGTATGGTGCCCGGCGGGCGATTTCTTCGGCACGGGAATGGGCCTGAATCCCTTTAAAGGCTGGTGGAGATGGGCGAAGTCCAATCAAGCCATGAACTGTTACTGGGTAATGCCGTTTCGCCAGGAATGCGAATTTAAACTGGAATATCTGGGCAGCCAGGACATAATAGCGGAGTTAAAGGTCAAATATAACGATTGGCAGTGGGATGACCGTTCGATGTATTTCCACTCCAACTGGCATTATCAATATCCGTTCTGGTCCCTCCCGTATTTTGACTGGAATTTTATTGCGGTGCAGGGCAAAGGTGTTTTGGTGGGGGATACCCTGACGCTGCTGAACTGCTATCCGGAATGGTGGGGTGAGGGAGATGAAAAAATATTTGTGGACGGTGAATCCTTTCCTTCCCATTTCGGCACCGGCACGGAGGATTATTATGGCTACGCCTATGGCCGGACCGAACGGTTCGGTGCCCCTTTCCACAGCCAGCCGCGTGCGGATCAGAACTGGTGGGGCTATACCACCAATACCCGCAGCCGCAGCCTGGACGCTATTCCCTTCCAGAAATCACTCCAGTTTGATATGGAGGTCTGGCACTGGATGCCTACGCTAATGGCGTATGCCGGCACGACCTACTGGTATGGTTTTCCGGGGGCCATAAGCAACCATGGGTCGGATCCCGGCTCGGCTAGCCGGGAAATTCCCCGGGATGTGCCGCGGGTGGAGGGTGAGTCCCTCTCCGAGATAAATTGTACTGGTGGAAAAACCGAAAATCAGAATGCATCCGATTATAACTGGAGCGGAAATAGCCAGCTATGGTGGACCGGCGCCCAGCCGGGTGATACCCTGCAATTCAAATTTCCGGTTGCCCAAGCCGGCCCTCAACGCCTGACGCTGATGTGCACCAGAGCGCCGGATTATGGAATCGTGCAGTTTTATGTGGACGATCAAAAAGCAGGGGAGCCGGTTGATTTGTATCGTGACAGAGTTTGGGTAAGCGGGGAGATACCCCTGCCGGTTCAGGAATTTAAATCAGGAACACATACTTTGAAAGTTGAGATTATCGGTACCAATGAAGCGGCGGAAAAGGCGTATATGTTCGGCCTGGATTATCTGAAATTGTATCCCTGGAAATAAGGGAATGTAGAAAATTGTCACTATAACGAAAGGAAAAAATGTCATGCAAACCAACGGATTTATACTGCTGTTTACCGTGTTTATAAGTTCCTTTTCTCAGGCGGCGGAAAAATTAACCT
>JAKQHS010000146.1 GCA_029557915.1 Bacteroidota bacterium
TGGGTGTATTCATCGCAAACCGGTGTGGGAGGAGTATTGTCAATAACACAGATGAAAATCGGCACATGACTGACATTGTAGCAGGGGTCTTGCAGGGTCACGTCGCCATAAAAACATTTCAGTCCTCCTATAGCAAAGATTTCATCGCCTTCGCCTTCACCAGGAGGGAGAAGCGTAGCCGCAGAGGCCGGCAGTTTGATAGTTGCAGGCAGACTTCCGGTAAGCACGCTCACCTTACCCGGGTGGCTTTCGTCGAGGTATTCGATAACATAAGTCTGGGTCACCCCATCTGAGCAGTCATCATATTCCAAGCCAGGAATCGTGACACTGGCCTGGCAAGTGTGCGGAGGTGCATATGCATAATGGAAAAGGTCTTCAGGATCTCCTGTGAAAGCGGGCCCATCCGTGTCCACTACCTTTATATATTGTACACAGACCGTGTCTTGCCCGTTGCGGCACCAATCCACAATCCTCCATTCGCGGCGGATCTTGAAACCGGAGCCATCCGGGCAGATGGTAAGGACCTGATCCGTATACCCGACGGTCATCTTGCAGAAACCGCCGAGTACGGGCCACATATTGACACAGGAATCCACATAATAGCAGGTATCGCCTTGGACCACAAGCACAGAATCCCGGATCATGGGTACAATCATCAAGGTGTCGTCGAGGCATCCGTCCTCCTGCAGTTCAAGCAGGAAATCCGGGTCTGGATAATTCGGATCATTTTTATCATCGCTGAATACAATGGCGGGATTACAATCTTCGCATTCCAGCTCGATCAGATCGGGGCATTTGACCAGTTCCAGGGAATCTTTGCGGATAGTAAGCGTATCGTTGCAGGTCCCGCTGTTGCCCCAGGTGTCCCAGGAAACGATAGTGCGGACCACCTGCCCAATATAGGCGGCGCTGTCGCATCCCCAATCCGAGAAGGTCATGCTGGTAATCACCGATTTGCCGGACTGTGCGCAATTGTCCACTACGGTATTTACCAACCGGTTCAGGTATTCGACCTGGAAACAGGAAATGGTGGCATCCTTGCACATCGGTTGAGGCGGAGCCTTGTCTTCAATCGTGACATAACCCCAGCAGGAGTTTACCCGGTTGCTGTTGGCATCGAGTACATAGACACTGTATATAAAGGTGTATCCTATATGGGAACGGTTGACCGCATCCTGTGCAATAAAAGGAGGCCGCGCAGTCCCGAAGGGATGAGCCAGAGCCACTTCATAAGTACAGCCCTCTGTCGGGTTTTCAAGCAGATCATCGGGTTCAACGACCTTGTAACAGGTATCAGCAGGCATGGAAATGTTTAAATGATCGTTGCAGACCAGGTTGCAGTCTCCGGGATCAACAGGTCTTCCTTTCAGCATAATTTTACCTCGCCATCCCTGGCCATCCCCAATTGAGGTTGAAAACCAGGAAAAGGTCAAACAGCCACTTGCATCAGTACTCGTTATGGTAGTAGGGTTGACAACTCCCTGGAGAGGAGAAATGGAAGGATAACTTCCATTGTAAGCTATTAAAGAATCCAGATTTACTATTTGAACGGTATCGAAAATAACACATACGATACTGTCTCCAGCCCCACAAATCGTTAAATAACTAGTGCAATTAGCGTTATCAGGAGGCATGGATTCCGGACAAATGGCATAGTTCCCCGGAGTACCAGGGGTTGAAGAACCACCAGGCCCACCATCATCATAATAGTAATCACAACTATTGGCTGTCACAGAGGTTTGCGTTGAGCCAGTAGGTTGTAAATAATTAGTCTGGGTGTAAGCTATTTGAATGCAAAAAAGGCCAAATAACAAAGCAAGTGTTGTCGTTTTTTTCATGAGACTATGGGTTTTGCAGAAAGAAAAATGTGTAAAATTCAGGTCTTATGTTCAACAAATATAATTTTATGACAGAGGGATACTTATACCCTTTTTTGGGTATTTTTAACATTAGCATCTTTTGTTATTCATAACTATCTTGTTTAAAACAATATAAATGTTAAGTACTCCACGACACCCTGGGAATGGATTTTAAAATAATATAATCCAGGTCCTCCTAAATCACTTTTTCTCAATAGTATACGGTTTAATCCCGGGGATAATGAGCTTTCCGACATATAGACTTTTTTCCCATTGATGGTAAAAATTTCAATTTCATTTAGCCCTCCCTCCGGCAAATAAAATTCTATATTTACCCGTTCACTGGATGGATTTGGGAATGCTCTCAACTGCATCCCAACTGCCTTGACCGGTTGCCAGTCCAAACTCCTTGGTTTCCCCGAAATGCTCAGGAAGGATTCGAAAATTCCGGCGTCGATCAGTTGCGTCTGCATTGCCGCGCCTTCCTTTTTGCAGGTAAATTCCAGGATGGGTTCCGATTCATTTATATTCCTGCCCTGTCCGTTCACCCAGGCTATCCGGAGTTGATTTCCATTGAGTAGGTTAAATTGGTCGGGTCGGATCGAAAGCTGGCCCCCGGAGCATTCAAAGGATTGTAGGCCTGCCGGCAAGGCGATTCCCAATTGCAGGGCGTCCACCTGGGTCAATGGTTCAGCTAAAAAAACGCGGATCCTTTGGTCCCCTCCTTCTTCAATGGTTTCCACCTTCAAGACTACCCCTTCCCGATCCCTCGATTCCAAACCACTCAAACCCGCTCCAACCGTATAATTGACATCCCCGGTTTTTACACCGATAAAGTCGGCATTGGCTATTGGGCCAGTGAGATTCCTAAATTCTAAAATCTCCGGAAAATTCCAGGGTTTGGCCGGATCCGCAAACAAGTGGCCGGCAGGCATAAACCGCCAGCTGGTATTGTTCACAAAAGTGTTTATCGAGCCCAGGATCAGGCGCCTCAGTTCGATCAGATCGGAGACCGTCACCGATCCCGACCGATTGACGTCGGCCGCGATGAGGCTTACAGGATCGGTGATCAGGCTTTGACCCAGGATGTGTTTTTCCATCAACAGGAGATCCATGGTGCTTACCCCGTTCATAGGACCATCCGTTTTGGATGGCCTCACGGTCAGGGACAGCCCCGCAGGTAAAGGGCCCGTACTGTAATAACCCTCCGCATCGGTCAGCGTGTCGAGTTCCAGGGGTTCAAAACCCATGTTAACCTGTTTAATGCCAATTTTAATTCCCGTGTAAACCCTGCCCGTTACCCGGATTTCAGTTGAAGGGATACAGGCTTCGGGTCCGGGAACCAGCTGGATGTCGGTCTGGCACTGCGCCTGAAAGCCGCCTTCATTGGTCAGCCAGATTGGAGGCGTTTTGGAGCCTGCACTGTCACAGGTATAGGACCTCATGCTGTCTGCAGGATCCGGACTGAAACTAAACCTGAGGGGGCCCGGCATGCATCCTGCCAACGAACCGGCATCGAAGTCGCGGGCGTGAATGGTCACCTGGCCTGAAGCTGGAATGCCTATAATTGCTGTGCCGGGCAAACAAAACGCGGATGGCAGACCCCCTTCCTTTATTTCAATCATAGTTACACAGGTGTCCCGGTTGCCGCATAGATCCTCCGCAACGATATGGAGTCCGAAATTGCCAGGTCCAAAGCCTCCCGGTATATCCAATGGAATACCCGGGGGAAACTTCTGGTCAAGGGTATTGTCCATGCCCAGGTCAAGCCAGGCCTGAATCCCGATGGAAGCAGTCCCGGTGCAGTCATCCGATGCCGTTGGGACCAGGGAAAAACCCTCCGACACGCAAGCGGCGCCGGTATAGATCACGGTATCCCTGCACGATAACTGGGGCGCGGTCCGGTCTACAAAACGGATTTGCTGGGTATATCGCATAAAGCCATCCCCATTGTCTTTAAGCGCCCGGTAAACACAATACCGGTCGACAGGATCAGCGACCATGCTGTCATGGAGTATGACGTCAGGCCCATGGACCGCCGAAGGCAGATAGGTGCATCGGTCCGTAATGGTCCATATCCGGTGAATCACCCGGCAGGCAGAGCCCGTATCCTCCGCATATTCATCGGTATAACTCAAGTCCAGGGATTCTACCTCCGCATCCTTAATCAGCGGCCGAGATAAAGTCAACGGTTCCTGGGACTGCAAATCCGTACAATCCAGGACGGTATCCGCAGGAAACAGGACTTCGAAATCGGACCTGGGTTGGATTTTAAGCACCTGACTGGCCGTGAAGGTCAGGCCGCAGGCGTTGGTGATGGTCCATTCCCTTTTAATGGTTCCGGCACCGCAGGAGTCGAGAGTGGGTACATCCTGGTATGAAACCGTATAACCCTCCGTACAGGTCCCTGTGATTTGAAATTGTCTTCCTTGGGCCCCGGTCCCGAAAACGGGTTGGTAAAAAAGGGAATCCGGAACCAGGGATCCGGGTACCGTATACTCCGCCTTCAACAAGGAACTGCAATAAATGGGCCTGGGTTTGGTCGATTGATCGTAAGGCTGGCATGCGGGATAGTGGTATTGACCCTGTTCATCATAGACCGC
>JAKQHS010000171.1 GCA_029557915.1 Bacteroidota bacterium
GCAATGCGCGACTGATTTCGTATATAGACCAATACAAGTTGATCGCCATTGAGGAGATGCATCGAACCAAAATTCCCGCCAGTATTAAACTCGCCCAGGCCATCCTGGAATCTTATGCCGGTTCCAGCCTGCTTGCCCAAAAAGCCAACAACCACTTTGGCATCAAATGCGGGGACCGCTGGTCTGGCAAGTCATATTATCTGAAAGACGATGATTATGACAAGAATGGTAACCATATCCGCTCCTGCTTCAGGGTGTATGAGGATGCCAGGGAAAGTTTTATCGCCCACAGCAGCTTTATTACCGGAGAGGGCCGCACCACCAACAGGTATGCTTCCCTTTTCAACTTGTCCCGCGAAGATTACAAAGGTTGGGCGGTAGGTTTGCAGAAAGCGGGTTATGCCACCAATCCCCAATATGCCAAAAGACTGATCAGCCTCATCGAAGATTATCGTCTGTATTTGTTTGACATGGGTGGCAATCCGGTGGCCCCCGAAGCCCCTAAAGCTTTATTTTCAGGGCAGACCGGCTCCCCTTTTCAGAAAGTAAACGGGTTGAAGAGTGTTTATGTGGACCACCGGGCAAGTCCTGCGGAAATCGCCATGGACTTTAATGTACCGGTCGATCTGATCATGAAATACAATGAAATCCTGCAGGATGAAGACGCCCCGATCTATACACCTATGAATATCTTTCTCGAAAAAAAGAAAAAAAAACCGGAGCAAAAAACCACTTTTCACCTGGTCAAACCGGGTGAAACCATGGAATCCATCTCCCAGTTGTACGGAATACAGGTAAAATATTTATATAAAAGAAACCGCATTGAAACAGGGAGCCAACCCGCCGTTGGCTCCAAAATTTATTTAACCAGAAAATCAAAATTCGCCCCGAATATCGCCAGTCCTGAAACCTTGGAAACCATACTCCCGATTGAAACCCCGATGATCCAACCGGCTCCTGCACCGCAGCCCTCCCCCATCCCCCTTCCCACCGAAAATGACAATAAAACCATACAATATGTAAGAACCCCGCTGGAACAATCCCTCAATGGCAGGGAATCCCACCCTGAATTTTACACCGTCCAGGAAAAAGACACCCTTTTTGGGATCGCCCGGAAATTCAATATGAGCGTAAGCAGCCTGAAAGAACTGAACCAACTGACTACCGATACCATCCAGATCGGCCAACAATTGAAAATAAAATAACCCCGCTATAGAAGATTAATGCCTTTCCCAAGACGAAAGGTATTTTCTCACCAACCTCAGGCCTCCACCCCCAGTGAAGGCCTTTTTTAATGGATCATTTGCCAGTTTTTCCGGATCGCGGGAATATTAGGTCATATTGACATGACCTTAGGGAAATATATGCCATTTTGGCGTATATTTTTCAGTGGTATGTGGTTTGATCAATATTGTCAAAAGCGATATTATGTATAAAAATTTCAAACTCCCATTTCTGCACCCTGAGTTGGAGCAGGCCGTTCAGGATTTTGTAAAAGTCTGGAACGTAGACAATACCAAAGATTCCGGCTGGGCCTGGACCCGTCCGTTGGCCAATATTGAGGAATCCGACACCCATTTTCAAATCGTCCTGGCCGCCCCGGGTCTTCAGAAAAACGATTTCAAAATGACCCTGGACAAAGAGGTTCTTACCGTCTCTGTGGACAAGGAAAAATTGGAAACCGGCAATAAAAAAGTGGTTACGGAATTTTCTTATCACAAATTCACCCGCCGTTTCAGGATCAGCCCGGAGGTCGATCAGCAAGGCATCCATGCCTCTTACGAAAACGGCATCCTGACGATCACCCTGCCCAAAAAAGAGGAAGTGATCCGGGGACCCAAAACGATCAATATTAACTAACGCATAAATAACTTTTAACCATGAGACTAATCACATATAATCCTTTCCTGACCCGCTGGGCTGACGATACCGGCGCGGCTAAATCCGTATCGGTCAATATCGTTGAAAAAGACAATGGATTTTACGTAGACCTGGTGAGCCCGGGTTTTGACAAATCGGATTTTAAAATCGAATTGCATAAAAACCAGTTAACGGTTTCCGCCGAAAAGAAAAATGAAACGGAAACAAAGGAAAACGACAAGATATGGCGCAGGGAATACACGCTAAATGCTTTCAAAAGGAGTTTCCACCTGCCCGAGACCGTTGAAGGCGACGCCATCGAAGCCAATTACGAACAGGGGATCCTCAAGCTTTATATTCCCAAAAAAGCCGAAGCCATTCCTGCCGTAAAAACCATTGAAATCGCCTAAATCCGATTCCCGGTTTAAAATCATCAAAAGGGATCCTGAATTTCAGGATCCCTTTTTTTGTTCGGCCCTGGCCGTACCGGCATATGGCCGAAAGTCGCCCGCATGTCCACCATTTCTGTTATCTTATGCATGTTTTAACACCAGGGCAACGAATAATTGTTAATACATTAATATGATAAAAAAATATTTGAAGTTTTAACAGGACCCGCTGGTAAAAATTGTTAACAGCGTTATATTTTTGTTTAATATGTAATCAACGAGTACCCATTGAGACCATTGTTTTTGATATTATGTTTATTGCAGGTGAGCCGGTTGGCGGGCCAGGTCAGCCTTAGCCTGGGACCCAATCCCAGCAGTGTGACGGTTAAATCCACCGACCTGGATGTCGCCGCTAAAGCCTCCCTCAAAAACAATTCGGACGACACCCTCCTGCTCAAGTGGACGCGGAAAATCGAGAATATTACCCAAGGCTGGTCCAGCGCCGTATGCGATAAAAATTTCTGTTATGTCCCTACGGTCGACACCATGCACCTCCTCCTGGCGCCCGGTGAAATCAGCAATATGGACGTTCACGTCTATCCCATGGGGATCGTAGGTACCGCCAGGGTGACCCTTAAAATAGAACAAATGGGCAAGCCGGAAAACACCTTGACCGGCACCTATCTCTTCAACATCACCACACCGGTCCATGCTTCAGACCGTGATGCCATCCAGCTCTATCCCAACCCGGCCATGGAATATTTTCATGTCAACGCCCCCGTGGTCCTGGGCAAGATTGAACTGTACAACATCACCGGCGACAAAGCCAAGGTCTTCTATGCCTACAAAAACAAGAGGTATTACATCGATGACATCCCTTCAGGCATCTACCTGGTCCGGCTCCTGAACCTCCAGGAAGAAATCGTCAAAACCCTGGTCCTCAAGAAAAAATAATCATTCCGCGGGGTACTCCACAAAATTTCGCTGCGTTTCATATAACCTGACGAGAATATGGTATTTCTCATCCAGTTTATTCCTCAATAAGGTCCAGATCACATAACACACGTTTTCAGCGGTGGGCAGGAGTTCCCTGAACTCGGGGCAATCCAAATTGAGGTTTTTGTGGTCAAACCGGTCTTCAATTTCTTTTTCAATCAGGTTTTTCAGGTCGAACAAGTTGATCACAAATCCGGTTTCCGGGTCCACCTCGCCGATCACTTTGACCACCACTTCATAATTGTGCCCATGGTAATTGGGATTGGTACAAATGCCAAAAACCTCTTTATTTTTCTCCTCCGACCATTTGGGGTTGTATAATCTGTGGGCGGCATTAAAATGGCCCCACCGGTATATCGCTGCCTTCATTTTTTTCTTTTTTCACCGGCAAAGTTCCTAAACTTTCCGCTCATATCCCCGGGAATATGCCCATACCCCCCTTTAAGCCATAGACCGCTGGGAATCCCCTTCAACCAATGCAGGTCAAATGTCGGGGGGATTCCGTTTCTTGCATTTGGATTCAATATGACCTTTTCAGAAATTCCCGGCCTCAGCATTGAAAAAGAAAATATCCTGTTTTTAATCCGGCAGGGCCGACTGCCCCATGCCCTCCTGATCTATGGCCCGGAAGGAGGAGGTAAACTGGCCCTCAGCCTTGCCCTGTGCCAGTACCTGCAATGTGAAAAACCGGGACCCTCGGATTCCTGCGGCCTGTGCAGCCCCTGCCAGAAATCCCGCAAATTGGTTCACCCCGACACCCATTTTTCTTTCCCGGTATCCGGGACCAATGTCTTATCCGACCAACTGCTCCAGGAATGGCGCCAGGCCGTCATTGAAAATCCCTACCTCAATATTTCCATGTGGCAGGAAAAGTCGGAGCAGGAAAATAAATTATCCAATATCAGCGCGGCGGAATGCAGAAACATGTTGAAGAAACTGTCGCTGACCATCTACGAGGGAAAAATCCGCATCCTGCTGGTCTGGCTTCCCGAATACCTTGGAAAAGAAGGTAATATGCTGCTGAAATTGATTGAAGAACCCCCGCCGGACAGTCTTATCCTGCTGGTTGCCGAAAACCGGGATTTCCTCCTCCCCACCATCCTGTCCCGTTGTCAATCCCTGGGGATTCCGGCTTTCCGGGATGATGATGTCCAGTTCATGGTGCAGCAGTCCGGGATCCAGGACGCCGGCCTTGCCCGGAACATCGTGCGCACGGCGGAAGGGAATATGATGGAAGCCCTGCGCATGGTTGCCGACCAGGTTCACCCGCACAGTGAAAAACTGGTCCGCTGGCTGCGTCTTTGTTACAAAGGGGATGCGGCAGAAATCCTGTCCTGGGTGGAGAGTTTTTCTGTTCAGGGCCGGGATGTTCACCGGCAGTTTCTGAAATTCGGGCTCCGGTTCATCGGCCAGGTCCTGAGCTATAAGATCTCTCCGGAAGAGGAGGATACCTTCAACGAAGACGAATGGAAAGGCATCAAGGGACTCGCGGCCCGGCTGGAAATTGGTGAAATCCAGGACCTGGCCACCCTATTTGATGAACATATCTATTTTGTGGAAAGAAATGCAAATCCAAAAATCCTTTTCACCGCCCTCTCGCTCAATCTTCGTGACGTGTTGAACCACAGGGAAATAAAAACAATTCACCTCATTTGAACACTCAAGATGTAAATTTGCGATATGGCTTGTGCAGGATGCAGTACGGGATCAAAAGACAAACCTTCGGGGTGTAAAAGCAACGGAGGTTGTTCGACCGGCGGCTGTAACAGAATGAATACCTATGACTGGATCTCGGTGCTGGAGATCGACGATCCCCTGCCCTTTCCATGGGTGGAAGTCAGTTTTAAAAACGGCTCTCATAAAGAATTTTTCCGAAAGGATTCCCATCATGAAATCGAAACCGGGGACTGGGTGGTGACGGAGACCGCCTCCGGCTATGACGTGGGCAAGGTAACCCTGAGCGGGGAACTGGTTCGCTTGCAGATGAAGAAAAAGAACATTGCCGAGGACCGCGTCATCTACAAAATCATCCGACCCGCTTCTGACCGGGATATAGAACATATGCACCAGGCCCGGAACATGGAGAAACTGGCCCTGGTCAAGGGCAGGGTCATTGCCCGCAGCCTGGGACTGGACATGAAACTGGGAGATATTGAGTACCAGGCTGACCTGCGCAAAGCCACCTTCTTCTACACTGCCGACCGGCGCATTGATTTCAGGGAGCTGGTGAAACTTTATGCCCGTGAGTTCAGGGTCAAAATTGAAATGAGGCAGATCGGAGCCAGGCAGGAAACCGCCCGTATTGGCGGCATTGGCTCCTGTGGCAGGGAATTGTGTTGTTCGACCTGGCTGTCCGATTTTAAAACCGTAGTCACCTCAGCTGCCCGTTACCAAAACCTCGCCATCAATCAGGCGAAACTTTCGGGTCAGTGCGGCCGCCTGAAATGCTGTCTCAATTATGAACTGGATGTGTACATGGAATCCCTGGACCGTTTCCCGATGGACATTGAATCGATCCGAACTTCCTTGGGCACCGCCAATCTACTCAAGACGGACATCTTCCGAGGAATCATGTATTACGAACTGGAATCCACCGGAAAAAATAAAGAAGCCCAGGTTTTCGGGCTCAGACCTGAACAGGTAAGGGAAATCCGTTATAAAAACGACCGGGGAGAGATCCCCAGGGATTTTGGGGAAACCGTCGCACTGACCGCACCAGGCGGCCAAGCGGATGCTGAGGACGCCGGATTTGCCGATGTGACCGGGGAGATTGAATTGCCGGAGGAAAAAAGAAGGAAAGGGAGGTCCAGGGACCACCGGAACCAGGGAGCCCGGAACCAAAACTGGCAGGCCGGGCCTCCATCGGATCAAAACCGTCCTCAAAGGTCCCGGACCGATCAGACGGACCGCAGAGGCGGCCAAGGCAGACAGGGTCCAAGGCAGGACAAGCCCAGACAAGATCAGCCCAGGCGGGAGCGACCGAATAATCCCGAGCGGCCACAAAACAGCAGCAGGCCTCAGGACCAGAGTAGAAAGCCAAGACCCCCCTTCAATAAAAACAAAGACCGGTTTAATCCCCCACCTTCAAATTCCTGATCCATGGACTTTCAGATACTCATCATAGGGTCTGGACCAGGGGGATATGTTGCGGCCATTCGATGCGCACAGTTGGGTATGAAAGTCGCCCTGGTGGAAAAATACGCCAGCCTGGGGGGCACCTGCCTCAATGTGGGTTGCATTCCCTCCAAGGCCCTTTTGGACAGCAGCGAGCATTACGACCAGGCCATGCATCAGTTTGCTTCCCACGGACTCCGGGTGAAAGGCATTGATCTGGACATGCCCCAGATGATCCGCAGAAAAGACGAAGTGGTGGACGCTACCGTAAAAGGGGTCAAGTTCCTGATGAAAAAAAACAAGATTGAAGTTTTCCACGGGACGGCTTCATTCAAGGGGCCTCACGAGGTGGAAATCAAAAAGAGCGACGGCCAGTTGTTGACCGTCCAGGCCGAAAAAATAATTATTGCCACGGGATCCAAACCCCTCACGCCGGCGGCTTTCCATTACGATAAAGAAAGGATCATCACCAGTACGGAAGCCCTGAATATCCGGGAAGTCCCCGGCCGAATGGTGATCATAGGGGCCGGGGTGATCGGGCTTGAACTGGGATCGGTCTTTTCAAGGCTGGGCACCAAAGTCGAGGTCATAGAATTCCTGGACCGCATCCTTCCCGGAATGGACGGGGAATGCGCCCGGGAAATGAAAAAAATACTGGAAAAAAAAGGAATGGTGTTTCACCTTAACCACAGCGTGGACGGGGTGATCAAATCCAAGAAAGGAGTTGAAGTCAGCTATTCGGATAAAAACACCAAAGAATCCTTTAAACTCCAATCGGATTATTGCCTTGTCGCTATTGGCAGGAGGCCCTTTACCGAGGGCCTGGACCTGGCCAAAGCCGGGGTAAGCCAGGATGAAAAGGGCCGGATCCTGGTCAATGAACAATTGCAAACGGCAGTGCCCCACATCTATGCCATCGGCGATGTAGTCCGGGGCCCGATGCTGGCGCACAAGGCTTCTGAAGAAGGCATCCTGGTCGCGGAAATCATGGCGGGCCAAAAACCGCATATTGATTATAATTTAATTCCCGGGGTGGTGTACACCTGGCCCGAACTGGCTGGCGTCGGCAAGACGGAAGAGCAATTGAAAGAAGAGGGAAACAATTACAAAACCGGCAAATTCCCCTTTAAAGCCCTTGGACGTGCCAAAGCCAGCATGGATACGGAAGGTTTTGTCAAAGTCTTGTCCGATGCTTCCACGGACGAAGTCCTGGGGGTACATATCCTGGGCGCTAGGGCCGCGGACCTGATCATGGAGGCCGTGAGCCTGATGGAGTTCAAAGCCAGCGCGGAGGACATTGCCCGGATCAGTCACCCGCATCCCACTTTTTCCGAGGCCATCAAAGAAGCGGGCTTTGCCGCCTGGACCGGAAAATCGTTGCATTTATAAATACCACCGGATGGGAGAGCCGGGAATTTTATACCTGATCCCTTCACCCCTGGATGAAGAATATCAGGGGGTATTGATTCCGGAACAGGTCCGCGTGCTGGAAGGACTCCGGTTTTTCGTGGTGGAGAATATCCGCACCTCACGAAGGTTTATCAAAAAGATTTTACCAGGTTTTGATATCGACGCCTGCTATTTCCTGGAGATGGACAAACACCAGGCCGGGCAGGATTTTTCGATGCTTATCAATGTCCTGAACGGGGGCTCCTCGGCGGGCCTGCTCTCTGAAGCGGGTTGCCCGGGGATAGCCGATCCGGGGAGCCAGGTGGTCAGGCTCGCTCATGAACAGGGGATCCGGGTAGTTCCCTGGATCGGTCCTTCATCCATAACCCTGGCACTCATGGCCAGTGGATTGAATGGACAGCAATTTGTATTTCACGGATACCTCCCGACCGGAAGGCCGGACCTGATCCCCCGGCTGAAAAGAGTGGAAGCCGACATGGTCCGGACCGGGTACACCCAGATTTTTATTGAAACTCCTTACCGGAATCTGTCCCTGCTGGAGACCTTGTTGGCAAACCTGGCTGAAACCACCCTGCTCTGCCTGGCCATAGACATCACCGGGCCTGACGAATACATCAAAACACAGACGGTCAAAAGATGGAAAACCGCGGGCCTGGTGCACTTCGGCAAAAAGCCTGCAATCTTCCTGATCGGGGCAGGATAGCCGAATAGTCTTTATCTTTGAATTTCGGAACGATCACGGCCCTTGTTGGTCTTGTTCCTTTTATTAAAAATCCATTTATGTCTTTGAGTTCTATCTCTGCGGAACAATTACAGCGCGACGGCTACCTCCACATCCCGGTGAGTCCGGACTTGGACCTGGAAGCAGAAATCCTGAAACTCAAGCAGGAAAAAAATGCGGTCATCCTCTCCCACTATTACCAGGAATCCGAAATCCAGGACCTGGCCGATTATGTGGGCGACAGCCTGGGTCTTTCGCAACAGGCCGCCAAAACCAAAGCGGATATCATCGTTTTCGCCGGGGTGCATTTTATGGCGGAGACTGCCAAAATCCTTTCTCCGGACAAAAAGGTGCTCCTGCCAGACCTGAAGGCCGGATGTTCCCTCGCGGATTCCTGCCCTCCGGACCTTTTTGCCAAATTCAAGGCTAAATATCCGGACCACGTCGTGGTGAGTTATATCAATTGTACCGCGGAAATTAAAACGCTCACCGATATCTGCTGCACTTCCACCAATGCCATTCATGTCATCAACAGCATCCCTCCCGACAAAAAAATCATATTCGCCCCGGACATCAACCTGGGTAAATACCTCATTAAACAAACGGGCAGGGATATGGTCCTGTGGAACGGGACCTGCATGGTCCATGAAATCTTCTCCCACGAAAAGATTGTCCGGCTGAAGGAAAGGCATCCCAAGGCCAAATTCATCGCGCATCCCGAATGCGAGCCCCATATCCTCGAAATGGCGGACTATATCGGAAGCACCAGCGGCCTGCTCAAATACACCATGACCAACCCAGCCAGGGAATTTATCGTGGCCACGGAGGCTGGGATCCTTCACCAGATGGAACTGAAATCGCCGGAAAAAACCTTTATTCCGGCCCCGCCCAACAACCAGTGCGCCTGCAACGAATGTCCCCATATGAAGCGCAATACGCTGGAGAAACTGTACACCTGCATGAAATACGAGTTACCGGAAATCATCCTGCCCCAATGGGTGATTGAACAGGGGCGCGCATCCATCGACCGCATGCTGGAAATATCCAGGCGGGCGGGTTTGGTAGGATAATCCTTTGACGGAAGGATCACCAGCCCAGGATATGGGCAAAGATCAGCGGGGCGACAATCGTGGCATCCGATTCAATGATAAATTTAGGGGTATCCACTTCCAGTTTGCCCCAGGTGATTTTTTCATTCGGCACGGCGCCGGAATAGGATCCGTAGCTGGTCGTGGAATCTGAAATCTGACAGAAATAACCCCAGCATTTAACATCGGTCCTCCGCATATCCTGGTAGATCATAGGCACCACACAAATGGGGAAATCGCCGGCGATGCCGCCACCGATCTGGAAAAAACCCACCCCGATCTTTTCGGTATTCTTCAGGTACCAGTCGGCCAGGAACATCATGTATTCGATCCCGTTACGGACCATGGTCGGTTCGTACTCCTGTTCAAGGCAATGGCCGGCAAACATGTTGCCGGTGGTGCTGTCCTCCCATCCCGGCACGATGATCGGGAGGTTGCGCTCACAGGCGGCGATCAGCCAGCTGTTGGCGGGGTCGATTTCATAATATTTTTCCAGGGATTTGTTGCGGATGATCTGGTATACAAATTCATGGGGAAAATAACGTTTGCCGTTTTTTTTGGCCTCGTTCCAGACATCGATCAGCTGTTGTTCCATCCGGCGCATGGCTTCCATCTCCGGAATGCAGGTATCCGTCACACGGTTGTAGTGATGGTCCAGCAATTCCTGTTCCTGTTCCGGGGTGAGGTCGCGGTAATTGGGGATCCTTTTATAGTGGGTATGGGCCACGAGATTAAAAATGTCTTCTTCCAGGTTGGCGCCGGTGCAGGTGATGATGTCCACCTTGCCCTGCCGGATCATTTCAGCCAGGGATTTGCCCAATTCCGCCGTGCTCATGGCGCCGGCGAGGGTGACCATCATTTTGCCGCCGATATCCAGGTGATGCTGGTACCCTTTGGCCGCGTCCACCAGGGCGGCTGCATTAAAATGCCTGAAATGTTTTTCAATAAAAGCGCTGATTATTCCTTGGCTCATGGTCTCGGTATTTTATCGGTTTAAAAAATCAATAGCCGAGGATCTTCAGCATGTCGTCGGCTTTTTGTTCGTCCAGGTACACCCGGTCCACCAGGTTGCCCTGTTCATCCCGGTCCACCAGGATGTGTTTGGGGCTGGGTATCAGGCAGTGTTTGATTCCTCCGTATCCGCTAAGCGCGTCCTGGTAGGCGCCGGTATGGAAAAACCCGATATAAAGGGGCTCGGGGTCCGTCTTGGAAAAAGCCGGCAGGTACACCTGGTTTTCATGGACTTCGGAATTGTAAAAGTCGGAATTGTCGCAGGTGATGCCCCCGATATTCACCCGGGTAAAATCGTTGTACCATTTGTTGATGGGCAGCAGGATAAAACGTTCGGCCATGCCCCAGCTGTCCGGGATGGTGTTCATCAGGGAATTGTCGATCATATACCACAACTCGGAATCGTTTTGTTGTTTTTGGCCGATCACGGAAAAGATCGTGGCCCCGCTTTCCCCGACGGTGTATTTGCCGAATTCCGAAAAAATATCCGGTTCCGGAATGCCTTCGTCCTGGCAGGCGATCTTGATCTGCTTTACGATCTCGTTGATCATATAGCTGTAATCGTACTCAAAACCGAGTGAATTGCGGATGGGCAAGCCTCCGCCGATGTCTATCGCCCGGAGTTCCGGGCAAATTTTCTTGAGCTCGCAATAGATCTTGAGGACTTTTTTGAATTCACCCCAATAATAGATCGTGTCCTTGATGCCGGTATCCACGAAAAAATGCAGCATTTCCAGTTTAAACTTGGGGTTGTTGGCCAGGCGCTCCTTGTAAAACTGGATGACCTCGCTGTTGCGGATCCCCAGGCGTGAGGTATAAAACTGGAAATTGGGCTCTTCTTCCGTGGCAATGCGGATCCCGATTTTGCATCCGTTTTCCACATGTTCCTCGTAAATGCCCAGTTCGTTTTTATTGTCCAGGATGGGGATCACATTCTTAAAGCCCTCATTGATCAGTTTGCAGATCTTTCTGCCGTAATCCCCGGCCTTGTACCCGTTGCAAATAATGATCTCATCCTTATCGAGCTGGTTCTGCATGTACAATTTGCGGATGAGGTCGATATCGAATGAACTGGAAGTCTCCAGGTGCGCGCCGTTTTGAAGCACTTCTTCGAGGATAAAGCGGAAGTGACAGGATTTGGTGCAATAACAATAATAGTATTGCCCGTTGTAACCCACGTTTTTCATTGACCGGTTGAACAGGTTCCGGGCCCGTTTGATCTGGGCGCCGATGCGGGGCAGGTAGGTCAGCTTAAGCGGAGTGCCGTATTTCCGAATCAGGTGGATCAGGGGTATACCGTTAAAATCAAGGTATCCGTTTTCGATATCGAAACCTTCCTGCGGAAAATAGAAGGTTTGTTCGATAAGGTCAAAATAACGGTTCTTCATCTATCCAAATGGGTTCTTTTAAAGTTGTGGCAAAGGTAGTTTTTTGAAAAAACAAATGACCTTTTCATCGGAAAATTTCCTGCCTTTTTTAAAGCGTGGCCCCGGAGCGGTTTTCATGGTCCCCGGAGCGGTATAAATTCAATATTTTTTTCAACAGGATGGAGGCCATCTTGTACTTTGATTCCCTGGTCCAGCCTGCGATGTGAGGGCTCAGGATCACCTGGTCCATGGCATAAAGGGTGGAATAAAGCCGGTCCTCTTCCGCAGTAAAAGTCATGGGTTTTTCA
The DNA here is from genome assembly GCA_029557915.1 of Bacteroidota bacterium. Lineage (GTDB taxonomy): Bacteria > Bacteroidota > Bacteroidia > Chitinophagales > Saprospiraceae > JADJLQ01. The sequence goes on from JAKQHS010000171.1 coordinate 12,265, forward strand.
TTCTCAAAAACATCTAGGCAGGCGCCGCCCACCCGGCCCGAGGTCAATCCGCGGACCAAGGCCTTCGTATCGATCACATTACCCCTGGAGGTATTGATCAGGATCACCCCGGGTTTGCAGGACCCGATCAGGTCATCGTTGCAATAATGGTAGGTTTCCGCCGACAAGGGCAGGTGAAAACTGATAATATCGGCTTCCCGGATGATATCTTCCTTCCCGGTCTCCACGATAAAAGGAAGTTGGGACTGGAAGCCGGACAGGTATTTGTCGTGGACCAGAACCTTCATTTCCATCCCTGCCAGTTTGCGGGCAAACTGGCTTCCGGTATATCCAAATCCAATGATGCCAATCGTCTTGCCGCTGAGTTCCCAACCCCTCCTGGCCTCCCGTTCCCAGATCTTTTGGCGGACTTGCCGGTCTGCCTTGACCAGTTGATTCGCCAGGGCCAGCAACATACCCAGTGCGTGTTCGGCGACCGCATTGTTGTTGCCGTCGGGAGAAAAAAAGGTTTGAATGCCCCGGCTGGCGGCGTATTCCAGGTCTATGATCTCCCTGCCGGATCCCAGGCGGGCAATGAACCGCAACCGCGCGGCCCGGTCGATAAAGTTTTGGTCACAGATGATTTTGCTGTTGACGACCAGGCCGTCGTAGGATCCAATGAGCTGGAGGACATCTTCATAGGCAATGGCCGGGTGGTAATCCAGGTCAAAAGCCATTTCCCGGAGACCGTCCAGCAAGACGGGATGGACCTCGTCCGTGATTAATATCCTGGGTGGGTTCATATCTGGTCCAAATGTATGAAAATGTGGTTTTCAGGCCCCCGGGAAAGCGACATTAATCCGGCCGGAACCATACGGAGGTCCCCACTAAGTTTTATCTTTGCGCGATTTTTTAATACAACCATACCTGATCCATCCATGCCTCGTGACCACACCATAAAATCCGTCCTGATCATCGGCAGCGGCCCCATTGTCATTGGACAGGCCTGTGAATTCGATTACTCCGGGTCCCAGGCTTCCAGGTCATTGAGGGAGGAGGGGATTGAGGTCTCCCTCATCAATTCCAACCCGGCCACCATTATGACCGATCCGGTGACGGCGGACCACGTCTATCTCTGGCCGCTCACGGTCGAAAGCCTGGTTAAAATCCTGGAGGAGCAAAAAATAGACGCCGTATTGCCTACCATGGGGGGCCAGACCGCCCTGAACCTGGCCGTGGAAGCCGAAAAACAGGGCATCTGGGCCAAATACGGAGTACGCATGATCGGGGTGGACATCGATGCCATCGAACTGGCGGAAAACCGGGAGAAGTTCAGGAACCACGTAAAACAACTTGGCATGTCCGTTCCCCCCTCCTATATCGCCAATTCCTTCCTCGAAGGGAAAAATGCCGCCCAGAAGATCGGGTTTCCCCTGGTGATCCGGCCTTCCTTCACCCTGGGAGGCACGGGAGGCGGGTTTGTAATGAAGGAAGAAGAATTCGATGAAGCCCTCCGCCGCGGGCTGGACGCTTCCCCCTCCCACGAGGTGCTGGTGGAAAAAGCAGTCCTGGGCTGGAAGGAATTTGAACTCGAATTGCTCCGGGACCTCAACGACAGCGTCGCCATCATCTGCACTGTGGAAAACATGGACCCTATGGGCATTCACACGGGGGACAGCATTACGGTGGCCCCAGCCATGACCCTGTCGGATACCGCATTCCAGAAAATGAGGACGGATGCCATCACCCTCATGCGTTCGATGGGTAATTTTGCCGGGGGCTGCAATGTGCAGTTTGCCCTCAACCCTGAAAACGAAGAACTGATTGTAGTGGAAATCAACCCCAGGGTCTCCCGGTCTTCGGCCCTGGCCAGCAAAGCCACCGGTTATCCCATTGCCAAAATCGCGGCCAAACTGGCCATCGGATACAACCTGGATGAACTGAAGAACCAGATCACCAAAACCACCTCCGCCTATTTTGAGCCCACTCTCGATTATGTCATTGTCAAAATGCCCCGTTGGGATTTTGAGAAATTTCCGGGTGCGGACCATAAGCTCGGCCTCCAGATGAAGTCCGTGGGGGAGGTCATGGCGATCGGCCGCAGTTTCCTGGAAGCCCTTCAGAAGGCCTGCCAGTCCCAGGAAAACCGGCGTATGGGCCTCGGGGCCGATAAAAAGGAATGGATCCAGACCCAGGACATCCTTAAAAGGCTTGAAACCGCTTTTGACGACCGCGTGTACCGGGTAAAGGACGCTCTCCGGCTGGGGGTGCCCGAAAAAACGATTCACAAGCTAACCCTCATCGATCCCTGGTTTATCAAACAGATCAAAAGCCTGGTCCGCATCGAGGACGAACTCATGCGTTATAATGTGGCGGAGGATATTCCCGCCCCCTTCCTCCGGGAGATGAAAGAATTGGGTTACTCGGACGGCCAGATTGCCTGGCTGCTCCGGATCCATGAAAGAGAAGTCTACCGCCACCGGATGAAACTGGGCATCCGCAGGACCTACAAGATGGTGGACACCTGCGCCGCCGAATTTGAAGCGAGGACCCCCTATTTCTATTCGACCTTCGACCGTGAGAACGAATCCGTCCCGTCCGATAAAAAGAAAATCATCGTCCTGGGCTCCGGCCCCAACCGCATCGGACAGGGCATTGAATTCGACTATTGTTGCGTACATGGCCTCATCGCCATCAAGGAGGCGGGATACGAATCCATCATGGTGAATTGCAACCCGGAAACCGTATCCACCGACTTCGATATCGCCGACAAGTTGTACTTCGAACCGGTTTACTGGGAACATCTCAAAGAGATCCTGGACCTTGAAAAACCGGAGGGGGTCATCGTTCAGCTTGGCGGACAGACCGCGCTCAAACTGGCGGAAGACATTCACCGCGAGGGCATCCGCATCATCGGCACCTCCTTCAACAGCATGGACATTGCGGAGGACCGCGGACGTTTTTCCGATCTGCTCAAGGAACTTGAAATCCCCTACCCGGAGTACGGCACCGCCCGCGATGCCGACGAGGCCCTCGCCGTTGCCAAACGCACCGGCTACCCCGTCCTGGTCCGTCCTTCCTATGTGCTGGGTGGCCAGAAAATGCGCATTGTGATCAACGATGACGAACTCGAACACCATGTGCTCACGATTTTCAAACACATGCCGGAAAACAAGGTGCTCATAGACCAGTTTCTGGAAAGGGCCAAGGAGGCGGAGATCGACGCTATCTTTGACGGGGAGGATTTCCACATCATGGGGGTCATGGAACACGTCGAACCGGCCGGGATCCATTCCGGCGACAGCCATGCCCTCTTGCCTCCGTACAGCCTCACGGAAGAAGAAATCCGAACCATGGCCTTTTACGCCGAAAAAATTGCCCGTTCGCTCGAAATCTGCGGCCTGATCAATATCCAGTTTGCCATCAAGGACCACCAGGTCTATGTGATTGAAGCCAACCCGAGGGCTTCCCGCACCACCCCATTCATCGCGAAAGCCTACCAGGTGCCCTACCTCAATATCGCGACCCATGTAATGATGGGCACCAAAAAACTGCGGGATTTTAATATTCTCAAGAACCTGCAGGGATACGCGATCAAGGTTCCGGTGTTTTCATTCGAGAAATTCCCCCATGTGGACAAACAACTTGGGCCGGAAATGAAAAGCACCGGGGAAGCCATCTATTATATCAAAGACCTGAAGGATCCCTATTTCAGGAAACTGGTGAGTGAGGCGAGCATGTATCTGACAAGGTAGGAATGGTGGATGGTGGGTGGTGATTGGTGAATGGTGTCTTGCTGATGGAATCGTAACAATGACCTTTTTTCCTAAAGCTTTCGGAGCAGCAAGCTAGCCAACCCTCATGAAGGGAAAAACATATTTTCGACTTTTTTTGCTTTTGATATCCCTTTTCAAATTTAAGACCATCGGACCTGGAATATTTCAGGATCCAATCGGTAACTTTAGATGTGAAAACTGAAATGCCCCCATTTTGTTCAGTCAATCTTTCTCCTGATCGGAAGGGTGGTCTATGTAATATTGGTCCGGTTTTGGACTATAAATAATATAAGTAACAAAAATAGTGTGTTAGTGGAGCATATCGGAGTCGAACCGATGACCTCTTGCATGCCATGCAAGCGCTCTAGCCAGCTGAGCTAATGCCCCCTAATTCAAATCGAGGTGCAAATATATAATGTTTTCAGAATTCTGAAATCAGTTTTATTGAGCTCAGGTTCAACGATGGCTGATCCTTTTCATGGAGGGTTCAGGACGAAAATATCCGGGAACACCCTTCCGGAACAATCTTAAATCCGTACTTTAATATAAAAACAGAAGTATGGCTTCCGACCAGAAATTTGTAGACTATATAACTGACCAAATCCGGGGCGCGGGCGACATTGTCGCAAAAAAAATGTTTGGAGAATACGGAATATACTCGGATGGAAAAATTTTTGGACTGATTTGTGACAACAAGCTGTTCATTAAACCCACAAATTCCGGAAGAAAGTTTATAGGCGAGGCCGTGGAGGCTCCTCCTTACCCGGGAGCAAAACCCAGTTTCCTGATAGGAGAAAAAATCGAAGACCACGAATGGCTGAGCGAATTGGTCCGGATTTCATTAAAAGAATTGCCTGAACCAAAACAAAAAAGGAAAAAATCCTGACTACAGCGAACCGGATTCAGATTCAGCAGTAGTCAAAAGACCAAACTTTATTAATGCATGACCGGAATCAACCACGATTCCACTTAAACCCGGGTGAACCCGGTGATCAATAACCTGAATTCACATTCCCGCTGTACTTCGGGCCCGGCCGGGAAGAACCGGGGGTGTTTTTGCCGGCATCGGGTCCTGTGGGTCTTTCCATGTTTTGGTCCGTTGAAGTGGCGATGCGAAACTCTACCCTGCGGTTGATGTATTGGCTCATTTCCTGCTGCTTGTCGATGTTATGCGAGTCGGGCAAGCCGGGTACCATGGGCAGGGCTTCTCCTCCATACTGAATAAGGAAACGGTCCCTGGGCAGGTTGTATTTGGAAATCAGGTAATTCATGGCCGCGTCCGCCCTTTTAAAAGCCAGCACTTTATTGTAATCGTCGGGGTTGCGCACATCGGTATGGCCCACTACGGCGACCTTGAGGTCCGGGTGGGATTTCATGACGGTGGCCACATGGTGCAATTGTCCGTAAAACTCCGGTTTGATATAATACTTATCCAGGTCAAAATGGATCATGGGCAGGAACCAGTCGGTTTTAATATTGCTGATCCTCTGGTTGATCAGGTTGATGACTTCGTCTTCGGTCAGTCCCTTGTCGGCCTCTATGGCAGCAATACCCTGCGCATCGGTCGAAAAACCGGGAGGCGAAAACGGTTCCTTATCCAAATGATCCGGTATTCCGTCCTTGTCGCTGTCCAGGGCCACCCCCCTGGTGTCCACCACGGCGCCCATGGGTGAGTTTTTCTGCTGGTCAACCATATCGATCACCCCGTCCCCGTCCCCGTCCGTAAGGTCCAGGATGGGCCTTTGTTTGAGTTCGGTCAGGTCATGCAATACTCCATCCAGCGGATTGAGCCAGTACAGCGGCTCGGTTTTCTTTTCAAAATTGCCCAGGTTGATCCCCAGCCGGAGCGAAGTATAATGCGCAACGTCGTTATTATTGGATTGATCCACCGAGGAACGGTAAACAAAACCGTCCAGCAGGTCATTGTCTGAGGTAATCACCTCGTGTTCCAGGGCAAGGTTGACCCTTTTACTGATTTTTCGGGCGATCCCGGTCCCTGCTGAAAATGCCGCATGGATATTGGTTTTGTCGCCAAATCTGAAAATGGCCACTTTTTTCCTGGCTTCCGTCTCATAGACACCGTCGAGGATATTTTTGACCTGTTTTTTTATGGATTTCCGGCCGGATTTGGTATCCACATCCCCGCTGACGGAGGAAAAATCATAGGCCGCATTCCCTTTGAGGGCATCGATTTTGGTTTTATTATAATTGAGTCCGAGTCCGGCAAATACATACCAGTTCCATTTATTCCTCTCTTTGTGGAATAGGATATTGCCGATATTCAACACCCCCTGCAGGCGGGCATGTACATCCTGGTTCCGGAAATTCCTGTAAATATTGCCATGCCTTCCCTTTGCCGTGGTGGCGTTCAGGTCCTGTGCCGCTATATCAACGGGGGTCAGCTGCGGGTCAAGCCCTTTACTTGCTGCATAAGTCAGGTCCCCGCGAAAAGAAAATACGTAATGAATGGCCTTTCGGAGATGGAGCCCGACCCCAAAGCCGGCCGGTTGCAGCGGGTCGACATCCCCGTCAATAAAATAATGGCCGGTATGAATACCCAACTCCCACATGTTTTTCGGCTTGGCTGAATACCGGTACTCACCCATCCTCCATTTTTGATTTTGTTCCGGATCGGTGGTCATGTTGTCCGTTATTTTAGGTGCAGTCCAGGTATCGTCCTGGGATATCAATGACCCGGCTATAAAGAAAACAGCATTAAATACCAATATCCTTAAAAAACCAGAACGCATGTTGTCGAAAATTTTGTAATAATCAGTTATTCAGTTAAATGCAGCCCTCTGAATAACGTTTTGAACGGTTCCAAAAATACGACAAAAAACAAAAAAGCTAAATTATTTCGGTTTATATAACACATTAAATATATTTGTAATTTATTAAAATCACACACATAGTCAGATATGAAAGAAATCTCCAACGATACCCCCTTTACCGCAGGCTCCCGTAACCAGGGCCGGATTGGTCATGCCGTTCAGGCGATCAAGGACCCCGAAAACCAGTCCGGGCCGTCCTTTGCCCTGCTTGGCTCAAACGACGCGGCAGACCGGATCAGGGCTGAGTTGTTTGAACTGGCCGATCATTTCCCCCTTTCCAACCTTATCGACCTGGGTAATCTCAGGGATGGTGATCCGCAGGAAGGTCCCGCCCTTTTCCAATCGCTTTTTAATGCCGGGATCATTCCGGTCTTCATCGCTTCGGATCCCGGGGATTTCGAACTCCACCTGAAGGCCAGTCTCAGGCACTCCATGGTCAGTTCCTGGGCCGCGGTCCATCCTTCCCTGCTATCGGATTATCCGGGCCGGAACTCCGTTTTTGAAGCGGCGGAAAGCGGAAATGCCTCTTTCAAATTCATCGGCCACCAGCTTCACATCACCCCGGCAGAACAGATCGAAAAGACTGCCCGCCTGGGGCTCAATTCGATGCGGCTGGGCCAGGTCAGGCAACATATTGATGCCGTTGAACCCTGGTTTCGTTCGTTAGATCATGTACTTTTTGACCTGGACGCTCTGCGTAGAACGGATTTTCCATCCAAAAAGTCCATAAACCCCGGCGGATTCTTTTATGAGGAGGCCTGCAAGATCTGCCAGTTTTCCGGCGCCTCCTCCCACCTAAAATCATTCGGCTTATACGGTTACGATCCCCTGTCGGATACGGATGGCAATGGCGCGGCTGTGGCGGCCCAATTGATCTGGTACCTGTTTGAAGGATTCAACAACCACCGCGAAGAAAAGGCCATCCAGAAATCCAAGATGACCCAATACATTGTACACAACCCCCAGAACGGCAAAGACATCCATTTTTGGAAAAGCAATCAAAGCGGCCGCTGGTGGCTGGAGATCCCGGATCATGAAGACCATTGGATTTCCTGTACTTACGATGATTACAACGCAGCCAGCAAGGGCGCTTACTCCTCAAGGATTGTCAGTGTGCTGAACCTGGATTGAACGTCCCGGGCTCAAACAGTTGTTCCAGCGCCACACCCCGGCTTCCCTTGACCAGGAAAAAAGTATCCCTGAATTCCTGCGCCTGAAACCAGGGTTTCAAACTGGCCACATCAGGAAAATGGTAATAAGGCTCCCGGGTTACCAATTCTTTATATTCCGGTCCCACCAGAATGACTCCAGCCCAGGTAAAATGTGCGATGAGGTCCAGGATCCCCTGGTGCTCCGCCGGGCTGTCCGTCCCAAGTTCCCGCATTTCACCCAGGATCAGCACCTTTTTCTTTTGCGTACTAATGGCCGCAAAGGAGCGTATGGACTCCGCCATACTCACCGGATTGGCATTATAGGCATCCATCAGGAAACTGTTTCCACCGTGCTCAATGACCTGGGACCGGTTTGATCCGCTTTCAAATTTTTCCAGGGCAGCTTTGATCCCCGGGAGAGGAACCTCGAAATACTTTCCTACACAGGCTGCCGCCTCGATGTTTTCGAGATTATAGGATCCCGGGATGCGGGTGACGACCTCCAGGGCTGGTTCGCCGGCCAGCTCCAGCCGGATGGTGAGAAAAGGATCGGCGGCCAGGATTGAGGAGTGTGTGATCTCGTGGATCATCACCTTTGGCATTTCAAACCCCTTACTGGCTGCAAAGACAAGCTCGTCCTGGTCATTGACGAAGGCGAGGCCCTTGTTTTTTCGAAGGTATCTGAACAATTCCGTTTTGGCGATTAAAACCCCTTCCAAACTGCCAAAACCTTCCAGATGGGCTTTACCGATCCGGGTGATCAGGCCATGCGTGGGCCGGGCGATTTCACAGAGGGATTCGATTTCCCCGATATGGTTCGCGCCCATTTCGATGACTGCTATTTCATGTTCGCTGCCAATGGAAAGGACGGACAAGGGTACTCCTATATGGTTATTGAGGTTGCCCAGGGTGCAAAAGGCCTTGTACCTGGAGGACAGAACAGCGTGGATCAGGGACTTGGTCGTCGTTTTACCGACGGAACCCGTGATGCCGATTACCGGTATGTTCAGTTGCTGACGGTGCCAGCCGGCCAATTGCTGAAGGGTTTCCAGGGCGGAAGGCACCAGGATGCAACCCGGGTGGCCGGACAGGGCCGGGTCATCCACGATGGCATACCGGGCTCCATCGCGAAGGGCTTGCAGTGCAAAATCACTGCCATTGGCCCTAGAACCCGCAAGGCCGAAAAACAATTGCGCCGGTTTGATCAAGCGGCTGTCCGTACAGATGCCGCTTCCGGCTAAAAATTCAAGGTATAATTCCCGGATATCCATAAAAAAAAATTCCCTGCAAGGTAGCGCTTACAGGGAATATATTATGAATTTTTATTATATATGAATATCAGTTATACCTGCGTTTTACCGCTTTGGGTTTTACATTAAAATCAAGCCCTTTCTGATCATTCATGGACTGAGCTCCCATGCGGGACATGGCACAGCGGAATCCAATGGTCTTGTCGCCTTTGTCTTCGTCCTTGTAGCGGCGGGCCCCGGGAGAAAGCCAAAACGCACGGTCGGCCCAGGATCCTCCTTTTACAACCCTGGAATGATTACTGATCAGGGTATGCACGCCATAATCATAAAACGCCCCCGTGGTATCATCCCCGTCCCGGTAGTCGATGACATTGCCCCGGCTGTAGTTTTCCCTGGTTAACGATTCATCGAGCTGGACGGTCCTGTATTTGATCCTGCCCAGGCTGTCTTTCTGAACATTCCCGGTGCTGTCCAGGTCAATGACCCGGAACTCATTTCCGCGGAAAGGATTGAGATCCTGCTCTTCTTCGTCGCGCAGGGTGGTACTGGTCAACGGGCGGTATACATCGGCCACCCATTCGCTGACGTTCCCGGCCATATTGTAAAGGCCGAAATCATTGGGCACATAGGATCTCACATTGGTCGGGATGTTGCCCTGGTCGTTGAGTTTGCCGGCGGTACCCATATAATCACCCCTTCCTCTTTTGAAGTTGGCCATGATCTTGCCCTGGTCTTTGGTCCTTCTTTTGTACCGGACCGTATTGCCATCCCAGGGATAGATTCTGCGTTCGGCGATCAACTCATCGTTTTTTGAAACCTGCTTTCCATATAAAGCGAGAGCGGCGTATTCCCATTCGGCCTCGGTCGGCAAACGGTAAGAGGGAAGCAGGATCCCGTCTTCATACCTTACGCTTCGTTCACCACCGCTTTGCAGGTCTTTGAGGTTTTTTCTGACATTTCCGGCATATTGACCGGTCAGGTAGGCTTTTGAATTGAAGTTTTCAGCGTCCTTTTGTTCCGGATTGGGGTTCAGGATCCCTTTTTCGATCAGCAGCATTTCGTTGACCCGGTCCGTCCTCCATTCGCAATAATCAGTGGCCTGTCTCCAGTTGACCCCCACTACCGGATAATCATCGTAGGAAGGGTGCCTGAAATAACTTTCTACAAAGGGTTCGTTAAAGGCCAGTTCTTCCCGCCAAACCAGGGAATCGGGCAGGGCTTTTTTGGCAATCATGGGAAAAGACGTATAAACCCGGCTGAGCCAGTAGACGTATTCCCGGTAATCGATATTGGAAACTTCAGTTTCATCCATATAGAAGGAGGAAACCGTAACCCTTCTCCCCTCATTATTCCATTGGAAAGGGACATCTTCCTCGGTGAGGCCCATGACGAAAGTGCCTCCTTCAATGGGCACCAGGTTTGGCCCGGTCACCTGTCCTTTGTAATCCAGCTTCTCAAATCCTCCCCATTTCTGATCATTGTATTTCCACCCGGTGGAACTGGACCGCTCTCCTCCTTTTTTGGAGCAGGCGGCTATCATGGAAAATGTTATGGCTAAAAGAAAAACCCTTCTCATTTTTTTATTGTCTTAACGGTTGCAATTTTGGTATTCAAAAAGACTGCCAAATATACGGTAAAATCCTAATGCTCAGGAATAAATGGCCGTTTGGTGTTAATTATTGCTTAAGAGCTCCGATTTTTTATCTGAACAGCTGAAAACAGTCATTGTAATCCGGCGATTTCCGGTCCGACTGGTCATCCAGGTTAAATACAATACCCAGTTCGTGCGCACCTCCCGACCCAAGGCTGAGTTTAGAAATGGTCGCGTCAAAACTGTAGGAAATCTTCATATTGCCCCTTCTCAGACCGATATTGAGGATGGCGGCATCGGGATTGGTGGGGGTCAGCCTACCCCAGAGGCCTGCAAACAAAGGGCCCATTCCAAAATAGGCGCCGCCCAGCAATTCACTGAAATTGCCTTGTTTGGTATACATGATGTTGGGGCTCACAAAAAATGCGGTTTTCCCTCCGCGGGATTCAAAAAGCTCGACCTGGCTGCCTCCGTGGATGGTCAGCCGCACCGGAAGGCCGCTGCTCGTATTGTCGCTGATCCGTATAAACCGGACATCCGGGCTATTCACATGGTTCAGGGCGATTCCTCCGTAGAAATAGGGATTGTAGATCATCGTGCCCATCGTAAGGTCAAGATAAAGCCGGTTGGTCTGATCGGGCCTCAGTTCCTGGCTCGGGATGGGACTGCCTCCGGGACCGGTCTCCCCATATAAAGGATCCAGTTGGTCCGGAAAAATCAGTTTGTCCCAGTTGACATGGGCCTGAACCCCCGCCATTTCCAGGCCGGTCTTGATATAGGTGTTTGCGCCGACCTTGAGACGGTAGGCATATATGCCGGAGAGTTTGACGGTTTTGTATAAACCTTTGCCGGCGTCATCGGCAAGGAGGGATATTCCCAGGCCGCTGTTATACTGTTCAAAAAACTGATCGTAGGAGATGGCATAGGTACGGTAAGCCTGTTGCAGAAAAGGCCATTGATTCCGGTAATTCAGGGCAAAGCGGGGCGCCAGGGTATTTCCGGCAAAAGCGGGATTCAGGAGCAGGGGCGCACTGTAAAACTGGCTCAACACCGGGTCCTGGGCCAGGGATAAAAGCCCGGAAAACAGAAATAATATGAATAGTGCTTTTTTCATTCCCCGCTCCGGCGCATAAGGTTTACAAGTTTAAACGTTTTAGTGATATTAAATATAGACTTAACTTTGATAACACGATGTCCCGGTTCTTCCAGGTTGTGATTTTAACTTTTATACTGCTGTGCGGCAGTTCCTTTTCGGTGATGGAAAATCCACAGGTCCGGTCCGTACTGGCGGAGGGTGAAATCTATAAAATCAGCGTAGACCGCGCCGGTATTTTCAAAATGGATTACGCTTTTCTTAAAAATGAACTAGGCATAGCCATTGACCAGAAAGACCCGCGAAACATCCGGCTCTATGGTTTCGGCGGGGGCATGCTGCCGGAGACCATCAAGAACGGGGTTGACCTGGAAATGCCGGAAATTCCGATCTCCGTTCACGGGGAAGGGGACGGAAAATTTGATGCGAACGACTATATCTTGTTCTATTCTCCGGGGCCGGACCAATCCTATTGGGATCCTGCAGACAGCATGTTTCTCGTGCGCAGGAACCTGTACTCCAGATCCGCCGTTTTTTTCCTGAAAATGGGCAATGGGCCAGGTTTACGCATGGCGGCTCCCGCTCCCTTCCCGACGGTAAGCACGGATACCCTCGACGCCTTCCTGGACCTGGCTCATTTTGAAGAAGAAAAAACCAATTTGCTGGCCGGCAGGACCTCGACCTATGGTTCAGGGAAAAACTGGTACGGGGATTATTTTAAAACCCTCCGGAAGAAGGATTATTCCGGTCAGTTTGACCTTTCCGGAGGTATTGTAAATTCCAGGATAAAAACCAAAATCGGATTCGCGGCAAGGTCTGATGTGTACACCACGGCTATCCTTCAATTTTATCAATCCAAATTTGAAATTCGCCTCAATCCAACCAATACGGCGGATGTGGAGGATGATGTCGCCAGGGAAACGAAGACCACCTTCAGCCTTCCTTATCAGAATCAACCGGCCAACCTGGTCCTGGACTACCCGGCCACCGTGAGTCCGAGTGAAGGCTGGCTTGATTTTATATCCATCAATGTTTGGAAACCCTTGAATTTCGACGGCTCCCCGGTCATTGCTTACCATCCCGGGAATCCCGGGGGGCAATCCGTATTCCGGATAGAAACCCAAAAGACAGGATTCGAAGTCTGGGAAGTCCTGGATTCCAATCTCCCAAAACGGCTGGCCCTGGAGTCCCGTCCGGAAGGGGCCTATTTCCCGGGCAAACCGGGAGGGACGCCGGGCATCTATGTCCTGTTTGATCCGGCGGGCAATCTGCCCCGGCCCAACCGCTTGGGTAAAATCCCAAATCAAAACCTGGCCGCGCTCTCAGGGGCAAAATCCGTAATCCTGTACCACCCGGATTTTAAAGAGGCTGCCGAAAAACTCGCTGCCCACCGGGCTTCCTTTTCCGGCATATCGACGGAAGCCATTGCAGTCGACGAGGTTTTTAATGAATTCGGCAGCGGCCAGGCCGATCCCACCGCGCTCCGCAACTTCGCGCGGCACCTCTATCTTAATGACCCGACCTTCGAATACCTGACCTTGTTCGGGGACGGCTCCTACGATTACCTGGGATTAAATAAGGAACTGGCTAAAAATGAAAATTTCATTCCGGTCTTCGAAACCGAAGAGTCCCTGTCCCCGCTGTATGCTTTCCCCTCCGACGATTATTTTGGCCTGCTGGAGGAGGGCGAAGGGGGGCCAGACCTGACCGGGGACCTCGATATAGGGGTAGGACGCATCCCCGTCAGATCAAAAGAAGAAGCCGGCATTCTGGTTGACAAGATCATTCATTACGATACCCATTCCGATACCTATGGAGACTGGAAACTCAGGGTAGCTTTCTCGGCGGATGATGAGGACGCCAATATCCACCTCGAACAAACGGAGAGCATCAGCAATCAGCTTCAGGCCAGCCAACCCCTGCTGAATCTTCAAAAAATCTACCTGGACGCGTTTAAACAGGAAGCGGGTTCCGGAGGAGAACTGATACCGGGGGCAAATCAAAGCCTCAACCAGAATATTTTCCAGGGCCTCCTGGTCTTTAACTACCTGGGGCACGGCGGTCCAAAAGGCTTGTCCCAGGAGGGCCTATTGCGCAATACCGATGTCGAAGTCTGGTCCAATAAATCACGCTTACCCCTCGTCATTACCGCTACCTGTTCTTTTGCCCCTTATGATGACCCCGCAGTGCCTTCCACCGGGGAGGCCCTGTTTCGCAGTCCTTATGGAGGAGCCATTGCCCTTCTGACGACGGTGAGAAATGTTTATTCTTCCTCCAATGAAATTCTCACCCGGGCGGTATTTGAACAGTTATTTGTCAGGCAGGCCGACGGAAAACCGCAAACCTTGGGCGAGGTAATGAAAAAGGCCAAAAACCGGATTTCGGGCAATGGCTTCGACCGGCTCAATGCGCGCAAATTTGCCCTTCTCGGCGATCCGGCCCAACATCTTTCCCTGCCTGCCTTGCAAGTCAAAACCACGGCCATCAATGGAAAGAGGGTTCAGGAAGGGGACCTGGACACCATCCGCTCACTTCAACTTTTATCCGTGCAGGGAGAAATCACCGATGCGGCAAATCGTCTCCTGTCCGGATTCAACGGCACGGTTTCCGTGACCTTATTCGATAAAAAATCCACGGTTAAAACCCTGGGCCAGAATTCAGACAGCTACCCCAAATCCTTCCAGGTGCAGAACAGCATCCTGTTTAAGGGCAATGCCCGGGTGGAAAACGGCAGGTTTGAGATCCGGTTTGTCGTCCCAAAGGACATCAATTATACTTTTGGCCCCGCCAAACTGAGTTATTACGCCAGCAGCGGCGAAGGGCTCGAGGCTTCCGGTTATTTTGACCGGCTCATCGCGGGCGGGTCCCTGGCCCAGCTTTCCGACCAGGAGGCCCCCCTGGTCAGACCCTATATCAATCATCCCGGATTCAGGGATGGGGGTAAAACCCACCCCGATCCCCTGCTGCTGGTAGACCTTTACGACGAAAATGGAATCAATGCCACAGGGAACAGCATTGGCCATGACCTGGTAGCCATCCTTGACCGGGACAGCCGCAAACAGTATGTATTGAATGCATTTTATGAATCGGCCGAAGGCGACTATAAAAGGGGGCTGGTCACCTTCCCTTTTTCGGATTTATCCCCGGGCTTCCATCATCTCGAAATCATTGCCTGGGATGTGGCAAACAATTCCGGAAGAGGAGAAATCACTTTCGAAGTTACCGATCCGGCCGCAGGAGGACATATCCTGGATATCCAGGCGGTGCCCAACCCAGCCCAGGGCAGTTTCAGGCTCCTGCTGGTCCATGATCTGCAGGATCTCAATGAGGCAAAATTGAAGTTGCAGGTATTGGATTACACCGGCCGGGTCCTGTTCGGCAAGGAAGAGGTCCTTTCCCCATCCCCCGTGATCTATTGGTCCCATGGCTTTGATTCCGGGCTCCCTGCGGGATTGTACCTCATCCAGGCGGAAATCTGGTCGGGAGGCCGGAGGGTAGATGTCCGGGGGACCAAAGTCTTAAGAATACCTTAAGACAACCTTTGTAATAATTTGGCTTTTAGCCCATTAATGAGGTATTCGTATATTTGTGCGATTTTTTAAATCATTTTCAGATGAAGAAATTTTACGGCGCTGTCCTTTTTAGCCTGTCCTGGTTTGCACTGGCTGATTTAAGTGCCCAATGCAGATATGATCCCGCCACCGGAAAAATGGTGGATGCCCTGACGGGAAGGGAATGCATCAATACGATTGTCACTGCCGTACCCTTCCTGAGGATTACTCCGGATTCGAGGGCAGGAGGAATGGGAGATGCCGGGATCGCCGTGGAATCCGATGCCGGCTCCATATACAACAATGCCTCCCTGCTGGCTTTTGCCGAAAAACCAAGGTCGATCTCCACGACTTATTCTCCCTGGCTCAGGGCTCTTGGGCTCACCGACGTATACATGGCCTATGTTGCCGGTTATACCAAGATCGGAGACCTTCAGGCCATTGGCGGGAGCCTCCGCTATTTTTCACTGGGGAATATCGATTATACCGATGACAACGGCGCACCGCTGGGTTCGGGCAAACCCAATGAATTTGAAGTGACAGGGACCTATTCCCGTAAACTGAGCGACCAGCTTGCCGCCGCGGTAAGCCTGAAGTTTATCTATTCCTTTCTTGCTTCGGACCTGAACATCGGCGGCAACGACATCAAACCCGGCATTGCGGGGGCCACCGACATCAGTTTTTCCTATAAAAAACCGGTCGGCCAGAATTTTTTCACCGCAGGCCTTGCCCTGACCAACCTGGGCACCAAAATTTCCTATACCAAGGCCAACCAGGAATATATTCCGGCCAACCTGGGAATCGGCGCGGCCTATACCTGGAATTTTGACGATTATAATAAGTTCACCCTGACGGCGGACATCAATAAATTGCTGGTCCCGTCGCCCTATGCATCCACCCATCCGGATTACGATAAAAACGGGGACCAGATCCCGGATTATAAACAATACAACGTCGTATCCTCCTGGTTCAAGTCATTTGGAGACGCCCCCAACGGCTTTAAGGAAGAATTGCAGGAATTGATGTTTTCTTTCGGCACCGAATACTGGTACAATAACCAGTTTGCGCTTCGGGCCGGTTATTTCCGCGAAAACCCCTACAAAGGAAACCGCCAGTATCTGACCCTCGGCCTGGGCGTAAAATACAATGTGTTCGGCATGAATCTTTCATACCTGGTTCCCACGGCGCGCGCCGCAACCAACCGGGACCCTCTTGCAAATACCCTGAGGTTTTCGCTCATTTTTGATTTTGAGGAACAGGAGTAGTCAGCTAGAAACGAGAAACGAGAAACGAGAAACGAGAAACGAGTAGTCAGCTTAACTATTGACTATTGACTATTGACTATTGACTATTGAGGGAAGTTCACGAGTAGCCTAAGGAGTTGAGACTTAGGAACATATTAAAATTTTTTGCCATAAAAAAACCCCGAAAATGCTACTTTAAGCATAAATTCGGGGTAATAGATTTATTACAATATGGCAAAGGTAATCCAGTT
>JAKQHS010000176.1 GCA_029557915.1 Bacteroidota bacterium
CCAAAGAAATGCTGTTTTAATTTTACCATGCTTACACAATCTATTTCAATGGCATTGTATGTTTCCTTTTCAGCAGGTACGAGGTATTGACTTTCGATAAATAGGTAATAACCAATCCCATCACAAATTACAAATGAAATACGATTATCTGCTAAAGTGGAAATTGGGATATCTACATTTCGTAAATCTTCAAAGGCCTGAAATTCTCCATACCCTTGACGGAATGTCTGTGGATCAAAGTCAACCAATAATTTTATTTCAATATTAGGATGATCCTCATTTGCTCTAATTATTGAATCTGAAACGATTTTGGGTATGGAGGGCAGGCATAAAAAAAGTTGGTTTCTTGCATTTTGAACAATTTCGGCCAGCTTTACCAGGTTAACTTTTGAAATAAAATCCATAACTCCGGAATGTTTTATTCCTTCCAGGTTCAAAAAGGATTATTAAAAAAAAGGCGTGAACCTGCGCTAAATGCACTGAGGTATCGCCAATACCCGCAAGATTCAACTACAAGCCACGCCAATACCGGCGCTGCTTATTGTCCTTCTTGCTTGTAAAATTTTGGCGATTTTCAGTGCAAAAACAATAGCGACGTATCCTAATATTTTACTATTTCAAATATACTCAAATAAACAGTCAACAATTATAACGATGTCTAAGAATAGATGGTAAAACTCAATTATTTCGCGATTCGCAATGGTGCATCTGTAAAATATGGATGACTACCGAGGCTTGCTGCAGTTTCATCCTTCGAAACCTTAATGTAATTTAGAAATTCCTTTTCGGTTTTATGGCCTGAAATTTTCATGATATCAATAGTCGGTATTTTTCTCAGATACATATTAGTGCATCCGGAACGTCTCGCTGTATGAGTTTTTATCAGGTCGCACTTTGGAAATTCACACGATACTTTCATCCCTCCCCGGATTTTATCAATTAAAACCTTGTCTTTTATTCCAGCTTTTTCTCCTACTGTTTTAATATGCTTATTTAATTTCTGCTCCCATATTTTAGGTACATTCCAGTCATACTTTTCCAAAAGAAAGGCCAGTTCCGGTTTTATCGGGATAACGACCGGCTCTTTGGTTTTCTGCTGGTTCAACCGGATAACCTTGTTCCCGTTTTCAAGTTGTTGAATATTTTCCTGTTTGATCCGGGAATAATCCGAAAACCTTTGTGCGGTATAACAGCCAATCAAAAAGACATCCCTGGCCTTTTCAAGTACTTTATCCTCGTTAAGATCAAGGTCATACATACTTTTCAATTCAGCTTCATTCAGATAAATATTGTCCACATCAGTCCTGATGATCTTGAACTTTTTTCTGTCGATGTCTACGTTATTATGCAGACCCTCATCCCTTGAAAACCGCATGATCGTTTTTAGATTCTTAATATGCTTACCAATTGTGTTCGGGCTATATTTCTTTTCTACAAAATATTCAACAAATTCGTCATAGAAATCCATAGTGATATGCTGATAGTTCAGTTTTTTATGGTTATCTGCCTGGTATTGATCAAATTGTGATTTAAACCCCTTGATGTTTTTAATGGTACTAAATGCATATCTTTCCTTGTCACTATTCAGTCTTTTCCCTGATTCCATGTCTTTTATAAGCGAATCAATGTAGGCATTAAGGTCTTGCATTTTAGGTGTATTGCTCTTAATGCGTGGATTTTCGCTATCGATGATCTTTTTAATTTCATCTGGTGTTGGCTTCGTGTGTTTATTCACCAACTCCAAGACAGCATTTTTTGCTGAGCTTTCAAGATTATCAAGTCGTGCATTGAAGTTTTCATAAGCGAATCCGGAGACCTGTCTGGCTCTTCTTCCGTTCCAATTCATTGGCTTAATTTTCTCACCGGTAGCATACTTTAACGGAATATATCTTAATTTAGCATCTGGTCTCTTTTCAGAATAACCGAAATTCACCATCATGATCACAGGAGATTCCTTTTGTTTTGAAGGCGGTACTTTGATCTGCGGATCGCGGAGTTTGAAAGATATACTTGTAGCCATACCTTTTTTCTACAAATATACAATTAATAGTAATCGGGGGCCGAATTGGGGGCCGAATATTTTTAATCAAACCTTACAATTCTTTACTTATACATATTATAAAGATTCATTAATTGCATTATTTACACGTATATACAGAAGATTCAATTATAAAACGGTTAAGAATGATTAATAAATTTGAGGTCCGCCAGGAACCTCAGCCTTGATCTGCCGCACCGCTTCTTCCGGAAGTAGCGGTGCGGTTTTTTTTTGTCATTATCCGCTAAGAGCGGACGGCGGTTGAATAAAGCAACCCGCCGGCGATGCGGCGATGAAGCGGACAGCTTCCGGGAACCAACTGTCCGGGATTATGTAAAAAAAGACGGCTGCTCCCGAGTCCGGTTTCACACCCGGTTCCGTAGGCAGCCGTTTCCGACCCGTCAGTCGGTTTCCGCCAGGATTACGGTGTAGTTTTTGCCGTATTTCCGGGCACATTTCGGACAGGTGGTGTACCACATGTACGTTTTCTTCACCGAAAGACCTTTTTTCTGAGCTGACTGTTCGTAATCGGCACACCACTTCCCCGTATCTTTATAGGGCCCTTCGTATACCCTGGAATAATATTTCCCGCTCAGGGTAATATTTTCCATGCCCGGCACCTCCTTGTCAACTGCCATATAAATGTCCATCCTCCACTTAGATATATGGTCAGAAAGGCCCATGTTATCAAGGAACCGAGCCCCGGCGGCCCGCACTTTGGCATCCGCCCTCCTCATAACCGGTCCGAAATTGAGGGGCATGAAGAAAATGGTGCAAACCTTGTCTGCAACAAATCTTTTGTCTTTCCATTCAAAAACCTTATCGTCCCACGGAACCGGATCAAACGGGGGACAACATTCGGCTTCCACTTTTTGTTTCATCGGATTCAGCATTTGTTCATATTCAGATATTAAAGCACACTAAGTGAAAAACTGTAACACCCCTTTGGCTGATCATCACGTTTGGCACTGCCTCAGGCGGAAAAGGACATACCTTATTAATCATCTGTTTGGTTTACCCATTGATATGTTTCTGTGACTGTTATGGCACATTCAAGACTCCTTGAGCGGCAACCGCACCCTGCCTTACGGTTTGCCCGCGATCTGTAACGGAGGTGAAACGGGAAACCGTGATCAGCCAATAATCACATCAGCCAGTCTAAGATAGCATTTTCCGGGATTTTCCCAATACTTAAAGATTTTTCAACATCCAGATGTTACATGCAAAATGGCCGGAATTTCCCAGCGGGCCGGGTAGGTACCGGAAGCCGGCCTTTTCGTACATGCCGACGGCTTTGCCCAGTTCCGGGAAAGTTTCCAGGTAGAGCTGGCGGAAACTCAGTTCAAGGGCCGATTCAAAGCACAGTTCCATCAGGCGGCGGCCGGTTCCCTGACCCCGGAACGGGGCCGCCAGATAGAATTTCACCAGTTCAGCGCACTGCCCGGGCAGTCCGGGAGTGGGATATACCCCGCATCCTCCGGCGATTTCAGCTCCCGCGCAGGCGATCCAGTACGCCGATCCGGGATGGGTGAACAGTTCAAACAGATGGTCCGTGGTCGGATCGGTATAAACCGTTCCCGGACGGTCGATCCCGAACTCCCTGAAAACCATCCGGATAAGTTCCGCGATGGCCCGGTTGTCGCCCGCTTCAATTTTTCTGTAAGTGATATCAGGCATGCAAAAAGGAAGCTTCAGCAAGTAATCAAAACAAGGCACCGTTGAACAGGCAGGGGTTCCTTCATCCCATCCCGCCGGAATCCCTGCCGTCCGGCTAGAAAAGATAAGGAACGAACCGCCTGCTCCTTTTCATATAGTCCTTATAAGACTCTCCAAACCTGGCGATGCATTCCTTCTCGTCGGTCAGGGCGGTCTTCCACAGAAAAAAGGAGGTCACAAGGACCACGACAAACAATCCTGAAGGATGTTTCAGGAAAATCCCCCAGGCCAGAAATAACAAGGAACTGTACATGGGGTGCCTTATGTACCGGTAAATCCCGGTATCCACGAGCCGCGAGGTTCTCTCAAATCCCAGCAGTTCATCGGGGTTGGCTTCCGCCTGAGCCATCCCCCTCTTTTTTAAATGGAGGAAGCCGGCCAGCACCAGGTAAAGCGAAAAAAAAAGGAAGACCCAGGAAAAACATTGTCCGATGCTGAAGGGATTGTCGAACCAGCAGCGGTAATTGGAGACCCCCATCCACAAAATACCCTCCCATGCCAGGAAACGGCAGAAACCGTGGCTTCCCGGTTTGAAGAGCGACTTCCGCGATACCGCAACCAGCGGAATGGTCAGCATCCCGAAAAGAAGAATTCTTTCCATCAGGGGAGTAAAGGTAAAAAAGGTTTATCCGGTTGCTGCAGAAAAACCGGTAAAAATCAGGGTTGCCGGGATGCGGGAAGCAGCCGGCCGGTAAGGCTCCGGGGAGCGGCTGTATCCATTGAAGCCCGGCAGGAAACCGGATCAGATGAACTTCTCCCTTTTCTGGAGGTTGAAAAGGCCGTACAGGAGGAACACCACCATTCCCACGCCCAGGAAGATCCTGTTTTTGGTAACGATCCCGTCCCAGATGATGGGATTGAAATTTTCGGGCAGTTCCATGGGATTCAGGAAAATGTTCCACTGGGAGGTCCTGAGCGATTCGGAAAGGATCAGCAGGGCCACCCCGATGAGTATCATGACCACGGCGGTGCCGTTGCCGTTGCGGATGAGGGTGGAAAACATGAAGGCGGCGGCTCCCAGGAAGCCAACCGGGAACATAAGCTGCACGGCGGTCTCCAGCGGATTTACGGGGTAGAGCAAAAAGGAGGAGAGATAACCGTAGGCGACCAGGATTACAAAAACCTCCACGTAAATCATCATCAGTCGTACCAGCCAAACCTTGTAGCGGTAATTGGGAATGCCGAAAAGTATTTCCAGGATGCGGGAGTCTTCGTCATTCTGTATGCCGAAGACGGAAGGGTAAAACATAAGCAGGACACCCGGGAATAAGATCAGCCCGAAAATGTCACCTTCGTCGATCGCCTGGTTGTCGTACACCTCCATGATGGCAAAAAAGAGATAAAAGACGAAGGAGGCCAGCAGAAACCAAATAAAACGGCCGGCAAAGATGATCTTCAGGTTGTAACGGATGGTCCGCCACAGGTTGATAAAAAAGTTCTTATTGAAAAGCGCCATGGTTGGTTTTTTTCATGTCAGTCAGGCAATGTCGCGCAACAGGCAGAGGTAGGCATCTTCGAGATGGGGTTTCACGTTCACGGCATCGGCCACCGGTTTTTCCCCGGCCACGGCCCGTACCTTGATGAGTTCCCCTTCGCGCAGGTGGTTGGTGATCATCTGCTTGTTTTGAAATTTTTCGAATTCGGAGGTGGTGAGGGTGAACTGCCATACAAATCCCTCTCCCAGGCTGACCATGTCGGTCGGTGTGCCGGCATATTTCAGTTTTCCCCTGTTAATGACCGCCACCTGGTTGCAGGAGCTGGAGATGTCCTCTATGATATGGGTCGAGAAGATTACAATTCGTTCGCGGCTCAGTTCCACCAGAAGGTTCCGGAAACGGATCCTTTCGCGGGGATCGAGGCCGGCGGTCGGTTCGTCGACCACCAGGATGCGGGGAAGGTTCAGCAGGATATGGGCGATGCCGATGCGCTGTTTCATCCCCCCGGAATAGGAACCGATGGTTTCGTTGCGGCGGTCGTACATGTGGACTGCTTTGAGCACATATTCCAGACGGGCCTCCCGCACGCCCACGTCGGCGATTCCTTTCAGGATCGCCTGATAATCGAGGAACTCCCAGGCCGTCATGTTCTCATAGGTTCCGAATTCCTGGGGAAGGTATCCGATCAGCCCCTGCAGTTCTTCCCGGTATTGCTGGGTATCCAGCCCGTTGATGTAAATCTTTCCGTAACTCTGTTCCAGTATGCCGCAAATGATCCGCATCATGGTCGACTTTCCGGCACCGTTGGGGCCCAGGAGCCCGAACATGCCTGTCCGTATCTGAAGGGTGACCCCATTGAGCGCCTTGAAGGGCTTTTTTCGTTTGCCGATGACGGGGATCTCCCTGACAAGGCGGAAATAACTGCGCCGCAGGTTGCCGAAGCGGCCCGAGATCCTGTCAATGTTGACTCCCTTTTTGTAGACGTACTCCGAAGAGGCATAGACGGCCAACAGCAAATAGGCCAGCACACCCGTCAGCACCACCATCCCGGTATTGTCCCATTTTTTAAAGAAGACAAACAGAAATGCCAGGGGCACAGCCCACATGAGGAGATTTGTGATGAGGGAGGCGGCTTTCAGGAATTTCCCTTTTCCGGTGGGGGCGCTGTGGTTTGTCAGCAACGCTTTCAGCGGTTTCCACAGAAGGAAAAGAAAGAAGTAGAGCATTACCGCCAGCACCAGCATCCAGAAGCTGCTTTTCAGGTGGAAAAAGGTAAACCAGACCATAAAGCCGAAAAGGGGAAGCTGCCAGATCAGGTCGTTAAAATCGCGCCGGTGGGTATAAGTCCGTGTCAACCCGGCCCTTTCCCTGATTTTGAGGCCTGACTTCCACTCCCTGACAAACCGGGTATCCCGTTCATAGATTTTTACCAGTTTGTGCACCTGGATGTGGATGGCGTCGTTGTCGCCCACCAGATGGGTCCGGGCCATCCGGAGGCTGCTCTGTATGAACCAGGTAAGCCCGGGAATGAGCAGGATGACCAGCAGGAAGGTGAGCAGCTGCCAGATAAAGGAATCGACCCGGTAATAAATGTACAATACCGACAACAGGAACAGAATCAGGTGAATCAGCTTGATTTTCCAGTTCAGGCTGCGCATCCAGGCGATGGTGTTTTCCAAACCGGCATACAGGGTGGGGATGAAAACCAGGGTCAGAAGGGTACTTACCGACAGCCCGCCGATAACGGTGATGGCGAAAGGGGCCCCGATTGCGCCCACATATTCGGCCTGGCCCAGAGCCAGGGGAAACATGGCCACAATGGTGGTGATGGTGGTGATGAGAATGGGTCGCACCCGCGACAAACCGGCTTCCATGAGGGCGCGCGATTTCCGGTATCCTCTTTTCCTCAGAATATTGGTGTAATCGATCAGAATGATCCCGTTGTTAACCACCACCCCCAGCAGGATGATGAATCCCATGAGGGTATTGGCATTCAGGATGCTGTTGCCCGTGACGATCA
>JAKQHS010000191.1 GCA_029557915.1 Bacteroidota bacterium
TCCAGGAAATCCTCACCCAGATGGGCGCCACCATTACTTTCGGGGTCGATACCAAAGAAAACAACTGGGGACTCGCCGCCCCCGGCCGGATCATCCATGAAGTGGGAACGGTGCGCATGCACGACGATCCTAAAAAGGGCCCCTTGAATAAAAACTGCCAGGCCCACGATTGCAAAAACCTTTTTGTAGCCGATGCCGGCCCCTTTGTCTCCCAGGCGGATAAAAACCCTACCTGGACCATCATGGCCCTGTCCATGCGGACTTCCGAGTATATCCTGGACCAGATGAAAAAACGCGAAATCTAGGTATGTTGAATTGTCAAATTGTGAAATTGTCCAATTGTCAAATATTAGCTCATTCTAAATCCAATCGATATCTATTAACCCCATTCCATTAAGCACAAAAAATCCTACAAATCCTACAAATCCTATTAATCCTACAAATCCTAATAATCCTACAAATCCTATTAATCCTACAAATCCTACTAATCCTACAAATCCTATTAATCCTATCCATCCTATCATGAAACGACGCGAATCTCTCAAAACCATCGCCCTGGGTACGGTCACCGCCGCCGCCCTTTTAAAATCCTGCAAAGCGGAAGAACTGAAACCCGGGGATGCCTCAACCTCTCCTGCCGCTCCCGGTAAGACCCCGCCGGAAGGCCCCGCACGCCGGCCGGAAGAGATCGCCCATTATAAGGAAGTCATCTCAAAGACCTTTTTCACCGCCGACGAAATGGCCTCCATCGCCATCCTGGCCGATATCATCATTCCCAAGGACGAGGTGAGCGGCAGCGCCACGGAAGCGGGAGTTCCGGACTTCATTGAATTCATCGTGAAAGACCAGCCCCATTACCAGGTGCCCATGCGGGGCGGACTGCGCTGGATGGACCTTCAATGCCTCCAGCGCTTTCAGAAACCTTTCAAGGATTGCAGTGCCGCCCAGCAACTGGAAGTGGTTGACCTCATGGCTTATCCCAAAAAAGCCAGGCCGGAACATTCACAGGGGGTCAGCTTTTTCAATACGATGCGAAACCTGACGGCAACCGGTTTTTATACCTCGGCCATGGGGGTGAAGGATATCGGTTTTAAAGGCAACACCCCCAATCAATGGGCCGGGGTGCCCGAAGATGTGCTCAAGGCGCATGGGCTGGCTTATACGGAGAAGGAGTTGAAGGAGTGTATCTGAGGACCTTGTCCAGGGCGCTGACCCGTTAACTATTTGGCCTTTCAGGTACTCAAATTTATTTTCGATGCTTAAACTTTGAATATGCATAAAATCAGGCTGTTTGCGATATGTTTCATAGCACCCTTCCTTTCCTCCGCCCAGGCCAATATGGATGACGCGGTGATTTCCACGGTCAAAATCAAAGACCATATCCATATGCTCCAGTGGCAGGGAGCGGGAAATATGATGGTCCTTTCCGGCAAAGACGGCAATGTGTTGGTGGACGACCAGTTTGCCCCTCTGGCAAAAAAGATCAATGAAGCCATCCAGGCGATTAATCCCGGTATCGTCAAATATTTATTCAATACCCATTACCACGGCGACCACTCGGGGGGCAATGAAAACTTTGCCAATATGGGCGCAACCATCATCGCCCACCAGAATGTACGGGCCCGTCTTTCAGCTGACCAGCGCATCATCAATTTTTCACAACCCCAGAAAGCCGCTCCGGAAGCCGCCTGGCCCGTCATCACTTTCGGCGATGAGCTCAACGTCTTTCTCAACGGCGAGGACGTGATGATCTTCCATGTGGAACATGCCCACACCGACGGAGATGCCCTCTATTACCTGCCCAGGAGCAATGTCCTGCACACCGGGGACTGTTTTATGAAAGGCCGCTTTCCTTTTATCGATCGCAATTCCGGGGGATCCGTGGACGGCTGGCTCGCGGCCGCATCCAGGACCCTGACCCTGATCGACGAGGAGACCATCATCATACCCGGGCATGGGGACCTGGCCAATAAAAAGGATTACCGCGACGCCCGCGATGCCGTCATGAGCCTGAGGGACGCCGTAAAAGGGAAGATCAGGGAAGGCCTCGACCTGGACCAGATCAAAGCCTTAAATCTGGGAAAATCGTTTGATGCCACTTTTGGGAGCGGCTTCATTAAAAGCGACGCCTTGGTGACGACGATCTATAAGGATGAGATGGGGGAGAAGTAATAGTCAGTAGTCAGTAGTCAGTAGTCAGTAATCAGTAGTCAATAGTCAATAGTCAATAGTCAATAGTTAGTTCAACGATTCAACAATGCCACTTTGAGAATGGTGGCTACAGAGAGCGCGTCCCTGATTTCCCCCTTCCTTACCATTTCCACAGCCTCATTAAAATGTACTCTGCGGATTTCGATCCGTTCATCTTCTTCGGGGTAAGCGGTTCCTTCCGTAAGTCCGGTGGCCAGGTAGGAGACGGAGACCTCATCGGAGACGGAATTGGATAATTGCATTTCGAGGATGTTTTCGTACCGGTTGGCCCGCAGTCCGGTTTCTTCAGCGAGTTCCCTTTGGGCCGCGGCCAGGGTCGATTCGCCTTCTTTGCAACCTCCTTCGGGGATTTCCCATTCATAGCGGTCCAGGGGATAGCTGTATTGCCCCACCAGCCAGGTATAGCCCTGGTCATCCAGGGGCAGAACGGCTACGGCGATGTTTTTAAAATGGATCTTTCCGTAGATGCCCGGGTTTCCAGACGGGTTGATCACCTCGTGTTCTTCGACC
>JAKQHS010000016.1 GCA_029557915.1 Bacteroidota bacterium
CCGATTTCAAGGAGGACCATCGAGCCCGGAACCGCAATAAACTGGCTGTCCACCCATACAATAGTGGTGAGGGAGGAATGGCAACTGTCTGAGGCGGAGAGGATCTCCGGAATAGTATACTTGGCTTCACAGGATTCAGCAAGGGTGGATACACTGTCGACCGGGGCGCATTGGATGACGGGATCGGTGGTATCGGAAATCAGGATCCATTGGGTCACAGTGGTATCTTCCAGGGCACAACAATCGAGCACCGACCAGGTTCTCCAAATCTTTTTGGTCTGACCGCATTTGTTGAATACCACATCGTCATACCTGAAGCTCCAGCCGCAAAACTTATCCAGGGGCTGGCCTCCAATGGTGGGTTGACCGGTATTGGATGGACTGGCATCCGTGTCGGGGCAATAAAGGGTAGTATCCTCCGGAAAATCAATATCGGATTTCTGAGGCCGTAATAAAGCAATATTGTGCGTACAACTCCCGGACCATCCGTAGGGATCCACCACGGTCCAGGTCCTTCGGACCACGGAAAAAGTATCGCTGCTGCATTCCAGCATCTCGACCCGGTCGATATGGGTGATTTTAAGTTTCTGCAGCGGCGTGCAATTATCCCCCGCCACGTAGAGTCCGGGAATGCTATCCAGGTAGGAAAGGTCGCCGGTGCAAAGAAAAGAGGTATCCCTGCATTGAATGGAGGGCGCCATTTTGTCCTCTACTAAAATGAAGGTCCAGCATTTATTGCCGGTGGCGATTTCAGTGACTTCCACTTTTACTTTTTGACCTTTGTGCAGACAGCTGAGGGTGTCTGTGCTCGTGCCGTATATTCTTACCTTGTAATCCGCGTCATTGACCGGGTCGGGCTTCAGGATCATGGAAGGGAGGATTTTGGCCTTACCTCCGGCCCCCAGGGAAAGGTTCAACTGCGGGTAACAAGTCATACCAGCCATGGAGGCTTCCAGGAGATAAACCGGCTGCCATGGGCTTTGGGTATAAAAGTTGGAATGGCCCGTATAGCCTTGATGAAGGACCGTGCCTCTTACCAGCAAGGGAGCCAGGAAGAGGAGCAGGAGCAGCACCCTGCGGATCTGGATTAAACTAACTTTCGTTTTTGGGATGGGAAGGTTAGCCTTAATTATTTTCATAATAATAATTTTTAGGGAATCAAGAATGGATGATCAATCGGCAAGGATCATTTTTCGGGTGAGGGTTCCGTAAACCGATTCAACCGTGTAATAATACATTCCACCGGTCCCGAGGTCCTTTCGGCTGAGGGCAATGGAATTGTGTCCACGCGTACCTGATTCCTGCCTGAGGAGAAGGGTCCTTCCGCGGAGGTCCATGACTTTCAAGGTGACCGGGGAAGACCCAGGCAGTTGGTATTCAATGACCGTCGACTCAAAAAATGGATTGGGTCGATTCTGGCCAAGTTGCATATTAGAGGGCTGATTTGCCTTTCCCTTCCAATCCAGCTTTAACGGCGAGGCTTTCAGGGCACCATCATAGACTTCCGCGTGCAGCCAGGGCACTGAACCGACGCTGACGGCGCGGCTGAGTCTCCCGTCGTTCCTTGCCCGGAACACCAGGGTAAACAGCGGCACCCCGACTGTCGGACGAAGGGCATTGCTTTGATGATAGGACATTTTGAGGGTATGCCCTTCCAGGTGTACGTACTCAGGACTCACCGGAATCAAACCCGGTTCGACGGAAAGCAAATCAAGGTCCGCGGCATGCAGGTTCAATTGAAACCCGTTGATCGAGGCTTGTTCAGCGCCAAAGAATTCAAGCTTTACGATATCCCCGGAGGAATAGGTTTGGTCAATGGCATGGAAGGACAGTACAGGGGACGCCTCCCGGCTTTCAAGATTA
>JAKQHS010000050.1 GCA_029557915.1 Bacteroidota bacterium
GCCTTTGCTCCGCTTTAGAACTTCTTGAAACTGTTTTTAACTCAACTAATTCCTCCGGAGAAATTTCTATTGTAGTTCTCTTTGCCATAAATGAATGTTTACGACAAATATACTAATTTAATTTAGTAATCTATACACTAGCTTCTAACTTCTAACTTCGAGCTTCTACATGGGAAGCTGGGGGGCTGGATCACTAATTCCATCGGAACTGCCAGGCCAATACGCCCTAACTTCTAACTTCTAACTGCTACATTGGAAGCTGGAAGCTGGAAGCTAGGGGGTGGGACCACAAATTCCCCCGGAACTGCCAAGCCAATACGCCCTAACTTCTAACTTCTACATTGGGAGCTGGAAGCTGGAAGCTGGAAGCTAGGGGGTGGGACCACTAAAACTCCCGGAAATGCCCGGCCAATACGCCCTAGCTTCTAACTTCTAACTTCGAGCTTCTACATGGGAAGCTGGGGGGCTGGATCACTAATTCCATCGGAACTGCAAGGCCAATACGCCCTAACTTCTAACTTCTAACTGCTACATTGGAAGCTGGAAACTGGAAGCTAGGGGGTGGGACCACAAATTCCCCCGGAACTGCCAAGCCAATACGCCCTAGCTTCTAACTTCTAACTTCGAGCTTCTATCTGGAAGTTGGAAGTTGGAAGCTAGGGGAGGAAGCACAAACCCCCGGAACTGCCAGGCCAATTCGCCCTAGCTTCTAACTTCTAGCTTCGAGCTACTATCTGAGAGATGGAAGCCGGGAGCTCAGGGACGGGACCACTAAAACTCCCGGAACTGCCAAGCCAATACGCCCTAACTTCTATCTTCGAGCTTCGAGCTTCTACATTGGGAGCTGGGAACTGGAAGCTAGGGGCTGAACCACTAAAACTCCCGGAACTGCCAGGCCAATACGCCAATACGCCCTAACTCCTATCTTCTAACTTCGAGCTTCTACATTGGGAGCTGGGAGCTGGGAGCTAGGGGTCGGGACCACTAAAACTCCCGGAACTGCCAGGCCAATACGCCCTAACTTCTATCTTCTAACTTCGAGCTTCTACATGGGAAGCTAGGGGGTGGGACCACTAATTCCCCGGAACTGCCATGCCAATACGCCCAAACTCCTATCTTCTAACTTCGAGCTTCTACATTGGGAGCTGGAAGCTGGGAGCTGGGGGGCGGGACCACTAAAGCTCCCGGAACTGCCAAGCCAATACGCCCTAACTCCTATCTTCTAACTTCGAGCTTCTACTACTGACCCTTACGATTTTTTTACTTCCACTTCGGTCTTGTTTTTCTCAAAGTCTCCGGCGTAGACCTTCACCAGTTTGGACTTGTTGAAGTATTTTTTCAAGGCATTGTTCACCATTTCGGGTTTGAGCGCTTTGATCTTGTTTTCAAAAGCGGTGAAATCATTCAGGTCGCGGCCATTCATCATATAGCTTTTAAGCATATTGGTCAGGTTGGGATTGGAGCCCAGCAGGGTCTGCCTTTGATTGAGTTCGCTCTGGATGGAACTGGCGAGTTCTTCCGGGGTAAATCCTTTCATCAGGGCTCTGTCGATTTCTTCGTTCAGGGCGCTGTCCAGCCGGTTGTGGTAAAGCGGGTTAAAGAAAGCATAGATACCCCAATTGCCCACATTGTATTTGTATTCGGTCTGGAGAAAACTTCCGGCGCCGTAGCTCATGCCTTCGTTTTCACGCAGGCGCTGAGGAATGCGGGAAGAGAGGAAGGCCCCTCCGCCAAGCAGTTCGTTGGCCATGAAGGCGGCAGGATAATCCGGATGCTGCTGGCTGATATTGATATTGAGGTTGGCCAGGAGCATGGCATTGGTTTTGTCTGGGGTGTTGACGTTGAGTTTGGTTTCTTTGGTTTCGAAAAACTGGGGTTTGATTTCGGCATAGGGGCTCTTGCTGTTCCATTTTCCAAAATCGCTCGTCAGCCTGCTTTTGATCACCGATTTATCCAGTTCGCCGACAAAAGAGAAAAAGGCGTTGTTGGCGCCGTAAAAACTGCGGTAATAATTCTTCAGTTCAGCGAGTTTCACCTTGGGCAGTTCCTGAAGCTGTTCTTCGGAATCGTAGAAATAATTGGGATGGCCTTTGGCATACCCGGAAGTCAGCTTGCTCAGTTTTTCCGAGGCGACGGTCTGGGGATCGTTTTTATTGGATTCGAGGTTGGCGCGGGTATCGAGAATCAGTTTTTCGAATTCTGTGCTGTCAAAAGCCGGATTTTTCAGGAGGTCGTCCAGTAAAGCGAGGACTTCAGGCAGGTTTTTTTTGTCGGAATTGATGCTGATCACCAGTTCATCCGGACTGCCGTTGAAACTGAGATTGGTTTTCAGCCGGTCCAGTTCATCGTTGATCACTTTTTTGGATTTGGTGGTCGTACCGGTTTTGAGCATCCGGGCAGTGAGGGAGGCGATCATGGACTTGTTCATCAGGCTGGTTTCGTTGCCCCATTTCAGGCTTATGCTTCCATTGACCTTGTCGCCTTTCGTAGGTTTGAGCAGAAGGGCATATTTGCCGCCGTTGGGAAGGGTCCCGTACTCGGTGTTCTGGAGGATATTGGCAATGGAGCTTTCAAATTCGGCTTTTTGTTCGGCCGCCGCTTTACCGGTATAGCCTTCCAGCATTTTTTGGATATCCGGGGTCTCCGCCACCACTACCCGGTCCGGGGCCGCTTCCGGGATAAAGACACCCAGGGTCCGGTTGGAAGATTTATAATATTTCCTCGCTGCAGCCTTTACCTCATCGATTTTGAGGTTTTCAATGCGGTCGCGATACAAGTACCAAAGTCTCCAGTCCCCGGCGCCGACAAATTCCGTGAGAGCGATGGTCAGGTTGAGGGTGCTGGCGGAGGTTTGTTCAATATTTTTCAGGATGGCATTCCTCGCCCGGATCACATCTTCTTCGCTGATTTCCGTATTGCCGATGGCGTCGATGGTTTGCACCAGGACGTTTTTGGCCTCGTCCAGGTTTTTGTCTTTCGGCACTTCCACTTCAAAATAAGTAAAGCCCGGATCGAAAAGGGTTTGTGAATAGCCCGACACTTTGGTCGCCAGCTTGGCATCGACCAGTTTTTTGTACAGGATGCCGGAAGGATTGTTGGTCAGGATCTCGATGAGGGCATCATTGGCCGCATACTCCGGATCCGCGACACTGGGCGTGTGGTAGCCCATGCCGATGTACTGAATATCCCCGGTGCGGCGGAGGCTCACCAGTCGCTCACCATCCTGAGGGGGTTCAACCGTATAGGTGGGCTGCAATACCCTTTCCGGACGGGGGATCACCCCGAAATATTCCTGGACGTATTGCAAGGCTTTCTGTTCATCAAACTTGCCTCCGATGATCAGCAAGGCGTTGTCGGGCTGGTAATATTTTTTATAAAAGGCGCGCAGGTTGTCCGCTTTGACCCGCTCGATGTCTTCTTTGCTGCCTATCGTGGAATTTCCGTAGTTGTGCCAGAGGAACATGGTCGAGAGGATCCTTTCGTTGAGGACGCCGCTTTGATTGTTCTCCCCGATCTCGAATTCATTGCGCACCACGCTGAATTCTTTTTTGAGTTCTTCTTCCAGAATTTTGGAATTGACCATCCGGTCGGCTTCCATGTCGATCGCCCAACGAAGGTTTTCATCCGAAGCCGACAGGATCTCATAATAGTTGGTCCGGTCGTACCAGGTGGTCCCGTTGGCAAAAGCCCCCTTGTCGGCTATGGCTTTTTTGATGTCCGTAAATTTTCCGCATTGTTTAAACAGCATGTGTTCCAGCAAATGGGCCATGCCGGTTTCGCCATACCCTTCATGGCGGGATCCCACCTTATAAATAATGTTGACCACCAGGTTGGTCTGGGCCGCATCTGGGATCAAGAGCACCCGGAGGCCGTTTTCAAGTTCGTATTCCTTCAGTCCTTCGACCATGGTCACGGGTTTGGGCATGGTCTGGGCTATAAGCTGGACAATAAATACCAGGAGAATGACCGCAAGGGGGATTCTTTGTTTCATAAAGCAGTTTTATTTAATGAAGTTTTTCAGGGATCAAAAGGCAAAATTAACGGGATTTCGGTAAAGGTCCACACCCCCCATTTAGGGTGATTTGGCCAGGCTCAGGATTCAAGGTAATCCAGGTCCTTGCCGTGGGTTTCGGGAATGGTCAGGGTGGAATAGAAGGCTATGGTGAAAACGATCAAACCCACTCCGCCGGCGGCGGCAAATACCGACCAGCCTGCCTGTTTAAGAAATACAAACAAAGAGGTCATCAGGACCGTCGTGCCCCTTACCATGTTGGGCACGGTGGTCGCCGCCGTTGCCCGCAAATTGGTGCCGAATTGTTCCGCGCCAATGGTGACAAACATGGCCCAAAAGCCAATGCCGAGCCCAAGCAAAGCGGATAGGACATACATGCCGTTCGCAGAACGGACCCAGCCGGAGAGATAGATCAGCACCATGGCCAGGGTAAAGAGGGTGAAGTACAGGACCGCTTTCTTGCGCGATTGCAGCATATGGCTGACCAGCCCGCTGCTCAGATCACCGGCCGATAAGCCTATATAAGCCCACATGATGGACAAACCGGGACTCACCGGTTCTGCAATGCCCAGGGCATTCCCGTATTCATTGCTGAAGGTGAGCAATACCCCAATGACGTACCAGCTTGGGAGCCCTATACCAATGCATTTGAGGTAGGTGATCAAACGGTCCTTTTTGGTGAAAAGGGCAAAAAAATTGCCTTTTTGCACATGCGCGGCCGTTTTGATATTTTTATAAAAACTGGATTCAAACACCCCGATCCGCAGGAAAAGCAAAGCCAGGCCCATGCCCCCACCCACAAAATAGGCGGTTCGCCAGTCAAACCACTCCACGGTAAAATAAGCCACTACGGCGCCCATCAATCCGACCCCGGCAACCAGGCTGGTGCCCAGGGCACGCAAATGTTTCGGGATGGATTCGGATACCAGCGTGATCCCGGCGCCGAGTTCTCCCGCAAGGCCGACCCCAGCGATGAACCGCAGGACCTTATAGGTTTCCCCGTCCTGGACGAAACCACAGGCAATATTGGCAAGGGAATAGGTGATGATGGAACCAAACAGGACGGAAAGCCTGCCTTTTTTATCTCCAAGCACCCCCCAAATCACCCCGCCCACCAGGAGTCCGGTCATTTGCCAATTCAGGATGGAAGTACCCACCAGGGAGATGTCGGTTTCCGACAAACCCAGTGATTTGAGGCTGGGGATCCTCACGATTCCAAAAAGCAGAAGATCGTAAATATCCACAAAATATCCCAGGGCGGCCACAATCACCGGCAAGCTCAGGAGGTGCTTTATTTCTGTTTTGGTCACTTTCATCTCATCGGGAATAGGAGGCAAGGACAGGAAGGGCAAGGCTTATCCATGATGGTTGATCGGGCGCATGGTTTTTAATTGTTGATACAGTTTGTTGGCTTGTTTTGGATCAAACAATTTGGTGCCTTTGTGCAGGGTCGCAGCGGTACCGCAGGCAATGCCCATTCGCAGCGCATCGAGCAGTTCGGCCTGTTGAGCCAATTTGAATAACACACCGGCCACCATGCTGTCTCCGGCTCCGACCGTGCTCATGGTGACGACGGGAGGCGGTTTCATGCGGTAGGTTTCCTTACCGTTGCAAATGACCGCGCCTTCAGCACCCATGGAGATCACAATATTTTCAGCGAAGCCTTTAGCTATCCATTCCTTAGCGATCACAACGGATTGGGGTATACTTAGCTTGGGTTTACCGGTCACCAGGGCCACTTCCTTGAGACTGGGTTTTATGAGAAAAGGGCGGTAAGCAAAACATTTGGCCAGTTCATCTCCCGGAAGATCAAGGACCAGCTTGCAATTGTTTCTGGAACACCATTTTGCCAGCTTCCCCGTGAACTCAGCCGAAAGTCCGGGGGGGTGGCTTCCGCTCAGGACCAGGTGGTCGGGCTTGGGCCGTAAAGAATGGAGCGCCGTGAGCAAAAGCAGTTCATGGTTTTTTTTTATACCGGCCCCTTTGTTGACCAACCGGAATTCTTTCCCGTCGGTACGGTCAGTCACGGTAATGTTTTCCCGGGTTTCCGGCCTTAGGTGGATCGGTTTTATGGCAATTCCTTCATCCTTCAGCCTGGATTCTATGAACTTCCCATTGTGCCCACCGGAGAAAAACAGGGCCTTTGTTTTGACATCCAAACGGTGCAATCCTTTGGCGACATTGATACCTCCTCCCCCCACTTCCTTTTCATAACTTTCACACCGCAGTTTCTCGGTTGGAATCAACTGGGGCACGATCACCGAGATATCAATGGACGGGTTCAGTGTAATGGTTACAATCATACTTGGCGTGTAAAGATTGCATATTTTAGGCTATTTTTGACCGGTGTCGATATTTTCTTTATTATTCATTGGCCTCCAGTTGATTGTACTCCCTGTACTCAGTTTTCAATCCAGGTCAACCCTTGAAGAATCAGAAGAAATTCCACCCCGGCAGGCCTTATATCTTCAATCCATTATTATGCTCACCGCGATCGGGGGCCTGGCTGCACTGGTGGACTGGAGGGAAACCCTGGAAATCCGCTGGTTCAGCCCGTTCACCGGCCCTGCCCTGGCCCTGGCAGGGGGGATATACCTGGCCGGCCTGCTGGTCAACTTTATCAATTACCGCATGTCCAAAGAAAAGGAAGACAAAAGCGCCCAGATGCTGCCGGAAACCAAAAAGGAATACCTGCTTTGGATTTTTCTTTGCTTTACCGCAGCCTGGGCCGAGGAGTATATCTACCGTGGGGTCCTGACCCACCTCCTGAGCCAGAATGGCATGGTATTTATACTTGCAGCCCTGCTTAGCGCCGTCAGCTTTTCCTTTTCACACTTTACCCAGGGTTGGCTGGCCATACCGGTGACCTTCGTATTTGCCCTGGGTTTCCAGTTTCTGTACGCGGTCAGCGGGAGCCTGGCCCTTCCTTTCCTGGTCCATTTCTTTTATAATATTTCGGCGGAATGGGTGCGGAAATGGCTTATCCGGCCGGTGAAATAGCCTCTATTTTTTTTACGATGCCGACATAGTCCTGCACCGATAACTGCTCCGGGCGCAGGTCAAAAAAAGAGTCGGCAAGGATATCAGGGGACAACCGGGTTTTGAGGGAATTCCGGATCATTTTTCTTTTTTGAAGAAAACAGGATTTGACCACCGTCCTGAAAAGGCGTTCATCGCAGTCCAGGTGAAATTCCGGTTTCCGGGTAAACCGGAGCACGGCCGATTTTACTTTGGGAGGCGGGCTGAAATTGCCCTCGTTTACCGTAAACAGGTAGTCCACTTCGTAATAAGCCTGGGTCAGTACGCTGATCACCCCGTATTCGCGGCTGCCGGGCTTATGGGCAATGCGCTGGGCCATTTCTTTCTGGAACATTCCGACCATACCCGGGACCAGGTCGCGGTGATCGATCATTTTGATGACGATCTGGGAGGATATATTGTAGGGGAAATTGCCAATGATCACCAGGGGTTCTCCACCGAAGAGGTTGTTGAGGTCCAGCTTCAGGAAATCGGAATGGATCAGCCGGCATGCTGCGTACCGGGGGTCCGCAGCCAACAACCGGACCATATCCAGGTCTGCCTCGACCAAAGCAAGGCCTTGATATTTTTCAGCCAGGTATTTACTAAGCATGCCCCGGCCGGGGCCGATTTCGAGGAGGTGGCCGATGGGTTCAAAACCGGCCAGGGCGTCCACGATGGACCGGGCAATGGATTCATTGGTAAGAAAATGCTGGCCAAAGGACTTCTTTGCCCGTATCATACTGCAATGATACCATTTCTAACCCTGACCAAACCCCCTGATTTATATTATCTTCGGCCCAAATTAGCGTTAAATAAAATGGGGAGTAACGGATCAAACCTGATCAAGATAGCCATCACGATGGGTGATTTCAACGGAATCGGTCCCGAGATCATCATTAAGACCCTGCGCCATCCCAAAATCCTGGAATACTGTATCCCGGTGGTGTATGGTTCCGGCAAAGTGCTCTCCTATTATAAAAACGTGGTGAAAGGCGATGAATTTATGTTTTACCAGGCCAGGAGCAATGAAAAACTGGCACCCGGAAAAGTTTACGTGGTCAACTGCTGGCAGGAAAATGTAACCATCACTCCGGGAAAGGTGACCGAAGCCGGTGGAAAATACGCGCTGATGGCCATAGACCAGGCCATTGCGGATATTCGAAGCGGCTGGATCGACGGCCTGGTCACGGCACCCATTCATAAAAAATCCATGCAGTTGGCGGGCTTCGCCCATGCCGGCCATACCGAATACCTGGCCCGTCAGCTCCACGCCCAGGACTACCTGATGATGATGATCGGCCAGCAGATGAGGATGGGCCTGTTGTCCACCCATATTCCGCTCAGGGAGGTGTCCGCGACGGTCACCTTGGCCCGCATCAAGGACAGCGTCCGGATCTTGCACCAGACCCTTCAAAAAGACTTTGGCGTTGACCGGCCTTTGATCGCCGTACTGGGCTTGAACCCTCATGCCGGGGATGAAGGCGTGATCGGGGATGAGGAGATCAACACCATAATACCCGGGATCCAGGAACTCAGAAATAACGGCTTATCCCTCTTTGGGCCCTTTTCCTCCGATGGTTTTTTCGGATCCGGTCAGTTTAAGAAATTCGACGGGGTGTTGGCCATGTATCACGATCAGGGCCTGATCCCGTTCAAGTCCTTTGAGTTTACAACAGGAGTGAATTTCACCGCCGGTTTGCCGGTAGTGAGGACTTCCCCTGACCATGGGACCGCTTTCGATATTGCCGGTCAGAACATTGCCGATCCTACCTCCTTCCGTGAGGCACTGTTCGGGGCCATCGATATCTCGCGTCAAAGGAAAAAATACCAGGAGGACCGTGCCAATCCCCTCAATAAACATCAAAAGATCTCCGAAGAAAAAGAGGCTGAATCCTGATCAGTCCACCGTCGTTTCCCTCGGGAGCGAGGAGGGGGACCTGCCTTTATCGGCCGGGAGGTCATAAATGGTTGCCTTATAGGTGTCGTACCGGTACAATTGAAAAGTTTCGACCGTCCGGATCAGTTTGTCAGCATAGGATTTATCCGTTGCATACCCACAGGATTTGAGCCCCGTGGCCCAACCTTTGTAATCCGTGGGGTCCAGTTTGAAGAGCGGAATATAGTTGGGGGAGGATTTTAAAAAATCGGAATGGTCCCTGAAGGAGGATTCGATATCGGCATAAGCCCTGAAACAGGATTCCATCAATCTGCCGCGGGCGTCCAGGTCATCGTCCTTATGATAATAGCTTTGGCCCTTCCACCAGGATTTGCATTTGATGCCAAAATGGTTGTTGCTTTGGATCGCCAGGTCGCTCCGGCCGGAATTGGATTCGATCACGGCCTGGGCGAGTTTGATGGAGGCGGGTATACCGACGCGGTGCATTTCCTCCACGGCGAGCGGGGCAAACCGCTCAATGTAGAACCACTCCACTTTTCTGGAATCTTCCGGACCGGAAAACGATGAACACAAAACCCAAATCAATACTGCAAGAACCCCAGACTTCATAGCCCTGAATCCAGTCAAAAACTGTGCCAGTTAGTCCCCCAGGAATTTTTGCTGGTCAATGAATTCCCGGAAGGCTTTGCGGTAGGTTTCCCCGATAGGGATCTGCACTTTGTTGATCTCCACATAGTCCTTATGGATCGAGTGGATCCACTTCAGGGAAACGATATAGGAATGGTGGATGCGGATAAACTGGGATTTAGGCAACTGGTTTTCCAGGTTTTTCATCCGCTGCAGGGATACTATTTTCTGCTCCGGGGTATAGATGGTCACATAATCCTTGAGCCCTTCGATGTACATGATGTTGTTGACGTTTACGCGGATCAGTTTGGTCCCGTCCTTGACAAACATAAAATCGTCTGCGGGCGGGCTGGTCGGAGGGATTTGGGGATCGTTGTTCTGGCGGGCGTTTTCCTTCCGTTGTTTGACTTTTTCAACCGCCTGGAGGAAGCGTTCAAAAGTAATGGGTTTGAGCAGGTAGTCCGTGACGTTCAGGTCGTATCCTTCCAGGGCATAATCGGAATAAGCGGTAGTCAGGATCACTTCCGGTTTTTTTTGAAGGATGCGCAGCAACCCGATCCCGGAAAGGTTGGGCATCTGGATGTCCAGGAACATCAGGTCGACCTCATGGTTGTTGACGAATTCGAGGCCCTTCAGCGGATCTGAAAAAGTATGGACCAGCTCCAGGTAGGACACTTTTTCGATATATTGGGTCAGCAGATTTCGGGCTAGCGGTTCGTCCTCAATGACAATCGTTCGGATCATTTAAGCCAATTGTATATCCAATTTAGCTGTAAACTGTTTATTATCCTGGGATATTTTAAGCTTGTGGCGGTCGGGATAATTCAATTCCAGCCTTTTTTTCACATTTTCAAGGCCGATCCCGGACTGGGCCGAACCGGCTGTGCCGGCTTGAACGGAAATGCTGTTGGCCACCTCGAAACTCAGTTGGTTTGCATTGACGATCAGATTGGCTTTCACCCAGCTGTCCGGATTGGTATTGGAAACACCGTGTTTGAACGCGTTCTCCAGGAAAGGAATCAAGAGGAGGGGGGCAATTTTTTTCTGGCCAAGGTCTCCTTCCACCTCAAACCGGATGGGAATCTGGTCGTTGAGCCTGAGTTTTTCAAGGCTGATGTAATTCTGCATATAGTCCACTTCCCGCTCCAGGGCCACCCGGTCGTGATTGGAATCGTACACCATATACCTCATCATCTGGGAAAGCCTGGAAATGACTTCGGTGGTCTGCGGGGACATGCTGTATGCCAGGGAATACAAATTGTTGAGGGTATTGAATAAAAAATGAGGGTTGACCTGGCTCCGTAAAAACTTCAGTTCCGCCGATAATTTTTCATTCTGCAATTCCTTGCGCTGCTCTTCAAGGTCCTTCCATTCGGTAAAAAACCGGAGCACGGCCACAAAACTCGCCGTAAGCACGGAAGTCACGAAAGAACTTATGGGAAAGCGGTGATTGTAATAAAACATGGCCTTATGGGTGTACCCGTCGGCTATCCAGCGCTTGAGGATGACGTAGACGATCAGGATGAGCACGGCCCCCACCAAAAATTCCAGGGCGTAGCGCAGCCCGTTTTTATGACTTAAAAACCGGGGCAGAAAAAGGAAGTAATTGACATAGGCCACGCTCATCAGGAAGAGGGTATGGGTACTCGCGTTCAGGAACACTTCGGCAAAGGCCCGGGGCTGCTCGTTCCCCCGCGGACCGCTGATCTGATAAAAAAACAATAAGAAATAACTGCACCAGAACAAGGTGTGCAGCGTGAGCATGCGGTGTTTCTGCAGGAAGGTTTGAACCATGTTACAATGCAAAATTACCCTAGAAGAAAGGCATTCCCGTTAACTCCGTTCATTTACAAGATAAAATAGTATCAAATTTCGACTGCCCCATATTTTTGATAGATGCACCGGTCGCCGGGAGGGGCAAGAGGAACAGACGAATAAAGTCCCCGGATGGTCGATTGATATTTGACAGGCTCCCCGGTCCCCCTCTACCTTTGGGTCAACAATCCATAAAACATGCAGAAATTTAAAGCTTTGTGTTCCCTGATCCTGGCCGCTTTTAGTCTCGGTCCCATGCTCATGGCACAAAACACCGGCATCCCGGACGGCAAAAACCCCTCCCAGATAAAAGGGGAAGGCGTCATCCAGGGTTTACTCCTGGACAGCATCACCAAAAAACCCGTGGAATTTGCTACGATCGCCCTGATCAAAAAACAAACCGAGGCGACGGTGGACGGAACGATTACCGACGAAAACGGCGAATTTGAACTCAAACACATTCCCGACGGCGAATATTTCCTGGAATACGGTTTTCTCGGCTATGAGACCAAAAGAAGCGCACTGATCACCATGGTTAAAGATTCCAAATTAAAAATGGGAAAAATCTATCTTTCCCCGGAAGCCCTGGTGCTGAATACCGTAACCGTTGAAGGAACTACGGAAATCATAGAAGAAAAAGTGGACCGTCTCGTCTATAATGCGGAAAAAGACCTTTCCGCCAAGGGCGGAGATGCTTCGGACGTGATGCGCAATGTGCCCCTGCTCACCGTGGACCTCGATGGCAACGTGAGCCTCCGCGGCAGCAGCAATGTCCGTGTTCT
Source organism: Bacteroidota bacterium (assembly GCA_029557915.1). GTDB lineage: Bacteria > Bacteroidota > Bacteroidia > Chitinophagales > Saprospiraceae > JADJLQ01. The sequence goes on from JAKQHS010000050.1 coordinate 12,155, forward strand.
GATCAACAACAAACCGTCCAGCATCATGGCCGGCAGCGTAGCCGATGCGCTTAAACAAATCCCGGCAGACATGATCAAGTCCATCGAAGTGATCACCAGCCCTTCCGCCCGGTATGAATCCGAAGGCTCCGTGGGCATCATCAATATCATCACAAAGAAAAACACCCTCCAGGGCATGACCCTGGGCATTGATCTTTCGGTCGGTAACAGGGGTTCCATGCTCGGCCTCAACGGCAACTTTCGCAGGGGCAATATGGGTTTCAGCCTGAGGGGGCACGGACGCGCCCAATACAATGTAAAAGGCGCCTTCGAAAATACCCAGACCACCCTGACCAGCCTTGGCCTTCAGTCCAGCACCCAGAGTGCCGAAACGATCACCAATATGCTTCACGGAAATTACAATCTGGGCTGGGACTGGGATATCACCAAGAAATCCAATTTATCCGCCGGCCTTCGCTTTGGTACCCGGAGCGGTCTTAGCCAACAGGACAACCTGATCACCAGAACCCTGCTGCCCGGAAGCACGACTCCGATATTGAGCGGTCGCAATGTGGACAGCAAAGACCTGAGTTTTTCCTACGACCTCAATGTGGCGTTTACCCATTCTGTCCGGCCGCAGGAAGAGTTCAGTTTCCTTGGGCTGTACTCCAGGAACAACCGGACCAATGATTTTGAAGCCGACCTTTTGAACAATGTCGATTTCGAAACCATCACCGCGCGCCAGAAAAATGACAACGTCAGTTTTAATGAAGAAAAAACCATACAAGCCGAATACCAGGCCCCCCTGGGCGAGCGACAGTTGATTGAATTCGGTGGCAAGGGGATTTTCCGCCTGGTCAACAGCGATTACCAATATTTTTTAAGCGATGGCCCAAACAGCCCCTACTACCTGGATGAAAACAGGCCATCCAACGTATTGAATTATGACCAGACGGTTGGCGCCGGCTTTTTATCTTATACCCTGAGTACCCGGAATAAATTCACGTTTAAGATCGGAAGCCGCCTTGAATACACCGATATCAACGCGCGTTTCCAGGAAAACAACGGTGAAACCGCCGCCATCCCTTCCTATTGGAGCCTGATTCCAAGCGCCAATATATCCAAAAACATTTCCAAAACCCTGACCCTGAAAGCCGGATACAACCGCAGGATCCAGAGACCGGGTATCCAGATCCTGAACCCCAACATCAACCTGGCCAACATCACCAATGTCTCCGTCGGAAACCCTTACCTCGACCCGGAACTCACGGACAATTATGAACTGACCGCCAGCATCAATATGAAAGGAGTTTACCTTACTGCGGCCACCTTCTACCGCCATACCGGCAACGCCATCACCAGCCTCCGGGATACCACTTCGGTACTCAATCCCAATCCCGACGAACCCGGATATATTTCCGCGATCCGCACCACCTACCAGAATATCGGTAAAGAAAACACGGTGGGCTTTAATGTCTTTGGTAACGTCACCCTGGTGAAAAACTGGACCATCAACGGCGGCTTCGACATCTATAATGTAAACTTGACCAACAACAACCCGGATCCGGCCTACAATGCCTCCAACAACGGCTGGGTCTTGGGCGGAAGAATGTTCACGAACTACAAATTCAAAAATGGATGGGGCGTTCAGGGAGGCGGTGGCGCCCGTGGCCGCCAGGTCAACCTCCAGGGTTATTCCGGAAGCTTTGCTTTCTACAACCTGGGCCTGCGCAAGGAATTCAAAAACGGAAAAGGCAATTTGAATATCGCCGCGGAAAACTTCCTCAACTTCCCTTTCAGGGTGAATTCGAGTTCAAAAACGGCCCTGCTTAGCCAGTCCAATACCAACAGTTTTTATAACGCCGGTATCCGGATCGGGGTCAACTACCGGATTGGTAAGATGACCTTCGAAGAACGGAGGAGAAAATCGATCAACAACGACGACATCAAAAACGACGGTGGAGGCAATGATCAGGGCATGGGCGGCGGTGGAAATGAACAACCCCAAAACCAGGGGGCCCGCGGACAAAATCCCGGTCAAAACAGGAACGCCGCCAACAACCAGGCTGCAGGACAAAAACCCCAACCCGCTCCAAACCAGGCAAAAAGCACCTCCACCGGAAAACCCCAGCTCGTCCCAGCAAATACCGAAAAAAAAGAAGCACCGAAAGAGGCCGTTCCTTTCAAGAAACCCGAGAATAAGAATCAATAATTTAATTGAATCGAAAGAAGCGGGGTCCAGCGATGGATCCCGTTTTTTTTTGGGGGTGGGGAGGTTCACACGGTGTTAAGGAGAACTCGGAGATCCATGCGTGCCAAGGTTCGCACGGAGTTGAGGAGAACACGGAGATTCAATTTTATCAGTCCCCCGATCCATAAAAAAACTTCGTGCTCTCCGCGCCCTCCGTGCGTGCCAAGGTTCGCACAGAGCTAAGGAGAACACGGAGATTCAATTTTATCAGCCCCCCCAACTAAAAAAACTCCGTGCTCTCCGTGCTCTCCGTGCGTGGCAAAGTTCGCACGGAGTTAAAGAGAACACGGAGATTATATTTTATAAGGCTTCTCCATCCTAACTAAAAAACTCCGTGCTCTCCGTGCCCTCCGTGCGTGCCAAGGTTCGCACAGAGCTAAGGAGAACACGGAGATTCAATTTTATCAGCCCCCCGATCCATAAAAAAACTCCGTGCTCTCCGTGCCCTCCGTGCGATCCAAACCCACACACTCTCCACGCCCTCCGTGTGACCCATACCGTGCACCACTCTTAACCGGAAGGGCCTTAATTTAGCACCATCATGAAGACCGGCCCAAGTCCCCTCCCCTCCGATGAGTTTTTCGAAAACCTGCGCCGCAAGGAATACGCCCGCCTGGATGAAACCCGGAGCATTTACCTGGATTACACCGGGGGCAATCTGTTCCCGCTCAGCCTGCTGGAAGATCACTACCAAACTCTGAAGACAAAGGTGATGGGCAACCCGCATTCGACCAACCCTTCTTCCCTCTTATCCACCCAGATGGTGGCATCCGCAAGGCAAAAAGTGCTGGAATATTTTAATGCGGAGGACTATTACTGCATTTTTACGACCAATGCATCCGAGGCTTTGCATATCGTTGGTGAAAATTACGACTTCGACCCTGAAAGCTTCTTCCTCCTTACTTCTGACAACCACAATTCGGTCAACGGCATCCGGGAATATTGCCATCACAAAGGGGGCCGGCATGAATATTTTTCGGTAAATTATGAAGACCTGTGCATCAATGAAATAGCCCTGAAAACCAGGGTTGAACAATACCAGGGATTCAAACGAAAATTGTTTGCCTATCCCGCCCAGTCCAACGTATCCGGGGTCAGGCATTCTTTGGAACTGATACCCTGGATGAAGGATAAAGGCTGGGATGTACTGCTTGATGCCGCCGCCTATGTGCCTACGTCCCGGCTTGATCTGAAATTATACCAACCGGACTTTGTCTGCCTGTCCTTTTATAAAATCTTTGGTTATCCGACCGGAATCGGTTGCCTGCTGGTGAAAAAAGACAGCTTCCATAAACTCCACAAACAATGGTTTGCCGGTGGCACGGTGACCCTGGTTTCGGTGAATTACGACCGCTATTATCTGGCCCCCGACCATGAACGATTTGAAAACGGGACGATCAATTACCTCGGGATCCCGGCGCTTGAAAAGGGATTAAATTTTATAGAAAATATAGGCATCGATCGCATCCATCAACGTATAGAAGATCTGACCGGTTACCTGATCCGGCGCCTGGGAGACCTGAAACACGACAATGGCCGGCCGCTCCTTCGAATTTTTGGACCGGAGGATATCAAGGACCGGGGAGGAAACATCGTTCTTAATTTTTTCGACCCGGAGGGCAAACCCTGGCCTTTTGAACTCATCGAAAAAGAGGCCAATGCCCGGAATATTTCCGTCCGCACGGGTTGTTTCTGCAATCCGGGCATCGATGAAATCAACCATTGCCTGAGCAGCGATGCCCTGGCCCCTTATTTTTCAAGCCGGGACCAGGGCAATTACCAGGATATGGTCCAATTCCTGGGAACAATGCGGGGATCCGTCCGGCTGTCGGTGGGTATTCCTACGGTCAGGAAGGATATCGATGGATTTGTTGAATTCGCGAAGCAGTACCTGGGCCTGGAGGCCCCAAGCCAGGTGATGCAACAGTTTTAAATCCGTTTGTACAAGAATCCAGTTCATGAAACCTCCAAAAGTCAATCGCCCGTGACGGATGATGCCCTCATACCCGTTTCACTCAATCCGCCAGAATTCATACGCATCTTTGCAGGCTATGGATACCAACCAGGGCAGGAAAATCAGAAATAACCGCATAAAATGAATAAACTACCTCTCTTTTCCTTTCTTTTCGTATTCCTTTTTAGGCTGGCCCCAGCATTGCTGGCCCAGGCTCCTGATGACCCTGTGGACCGCTGCATAAAGAAATTTATGGCGGAAAAGTCCATCCCGGGATTGGCGGTGGCCATATTGCGGGATGGAATTCCCATAAAAGTCAAAGGGTATGGGTGGGCTGATTTGGAACATCAGGTTTCGGTGCACCCCGAGACGATTTTTCAGTCCGGATCCATCGGAAAACAATTTACTGCGGCTGCTATTTTGCTGTTGAAACGGGAGGGGAAATTAAACTTAGAGGATGAAATATCCAGGTATTTTAATGGTTCACCCGCCACCTGGACCGGTATTAAGGTAAGGCATTTGCTGACCCATACTTCCGGGATTCCCGACTGGGAATACGACTCAACGGTTATTCGTCTGAATACGGATTACACGGAACAAGAACTGCTGGAAAAAGCGATGCGCCTGCCCCCGAGGTTTAAACCCGGAGAAAAATGGGAATACTGCAACACCGGATATGTTTTGTTGGGAATACTTATCCGACAACTCACGGGAAGGTTTTACGGCGATTATCTGCGCGAGAAGGTATTCGCCCCACTTTCTATGGAAACGGCAAGGGTCATTGATGAACAGGAGATTATAAAAAACCGGGCTTCCATGTACATTTTAAAAGAGGGGACCGTGAAAAATCAAAGCTGGGTTTCACCAACTTTAAATACTACGGCGGATGGGTCCATTTACCTGACCATTCTTGATCTGCTGAAATGGGATATGGCCCTTTCGAAGGAGAAATTGCTGGATCGCGAGGATCTCCTGGTTATGTTTTCTCCGGTAAAGCTCAACGACGGAAGTCTGTATCCTTATGGTTTTGCCTGGTTTTTAGATCCTGTAAACAGACACCGGGCTTACCAGCACAGCGGAAGTTGGCAGGGCTTTAACAGCTACATTGCAAAATACCCGGATGACCGCCTGACAGTTATGGTATTGACCAATTTAAATCCTTCGAACCCCGGGCAGCTGACCAGGGAAATTTCAGCCCTTTATGTTCCGGACCTGAATTAAAGCTGGCTGTTGAACCCAATCCATGCAATGGCTAAAGAAAAATCAAGGGAAAACCAGGATGGAAGACAAGGAAGGTAAATTTTTGTGCGGATGAGCCTATTTCATCGTTGAAAGGGTGACCAACAGATCAAGATTCAGGGCACACGCCCTGGCCACGCGGGAATTCCTATTTTTGCACCCCTGAATTATGCCTGATCCTCTGCAATCCCGGCGCACCTTCGCCATCATCAGCCACCCCGATGCGGGGAAAACCACCCTGACGGAAAAACTCCTGCTTTTCGGCGGAGCGATCCAGGTCGCAGGGGCGGTCAAATCCAATAAGATCAAAAAACACGCGACCTCCGACTTTATGGAGATCGAAAAACAAAGGGGCATCTCGGTGGCCACTTCCGTGATGGCGTTCGAATACAAAGGCCTGCTCATCAACCTGCTCGACACCCCGGGCCACCAGGACTTTGCCGAAGACACCTACCGGACCCTCACCGCCGTGGACAGCGCCGTGGTGGTCATCGATGTGGCCAAAGGGGTCGAAACCCAGACCGAAAAACTGGTAGAGGTCTGCCGGATGCGCCAAACGCCCATGATGGTCTTTATCAACAAACTGGACCGGGAAGGAAAAGACGCTTTCGACCTGCTCGATGAAGTGGAGCAAAAACTGAAACTCAAGGTGACCCCGCTGAGCTGGCCGGTAGGCATGGGCCAGCGGTTCCAGGGGGTCTATAATTTATTTGAGAAAAAACTCTGCCTTTTCAAACCCCATCACAAACAGGGGGAGGACGAAACCCTGGTGATTGAAAAACTGGATTCAAAGGATCTGGAGACCCATATCGGTACAGCAGCCGCTAAAACCCTGAGGGAAGAACTGCACACCCTGATGACGGTTTATCCCCCGTTTGAGGTAAAGGAATACCTGGACGGCCATATTTGCCCGGTTTTTTTCGGCAGTGCCGTGAATAATTTCGGGGTGAAGGAATTGCTGGATTGTTTCGTGCAGATCTCCCCCGATCCCCTGCCCCGGCAGACCGAGGAGCGGCTGGTCCATCCGGAAGAAAAAAAATTCTCGGGTTTTGTGTTTAAGATCCATGCCAACATCGATCCGAGACACAGGGACCGCATCGCTTTTGTTCGCGTGGTCAGCGGGAAATTTGAGCGCAACAAACCCTATCACCTGGTTCGACAGGACAAGGATCTTAAATTTTCCAATCCTTATTCCTTCCTGGCTGCCAAGAAGGAGGTTGTGGACGAAGCCTTTCCCGGCGATATTGTGGGCCTTTACGACAGCGGCAATTTTAAAATCGGGGATTCGATCACGGAAGGCGAGGACCTTCACTTTAAAGGCATCCCTGCCTTCTCCCCGGAACAGTTCCGCTATGTGATCAACAACAATCCCCTCAAGACCAAACAACTCAACAAGGGCATCGAACAACTGATGGACGAAGGGGTGGCCCAGCTCTTCATCAAGGAAGACAACGGGCGTAAAATCATCGGTACGGTGGGGGCCCTTCAATTCGACGTGATCCAATACCGGCTCGAACACGAATACGGCGCCAGTTGCAGCTATGAACCCCTATCCTTGCACAAAGCCTGCTGGGTCAAAAGCCCGGATGCCGCGGCATTGAAGGAATTCATCACCCGCCGCAAAAAGGACCTCGCCCTGGACAAGGACGGAAAGCTGGTTTACCTGGCCGAATCCCCCTGGGCCCTGAGAATGGTCCAGGAGAACCATCCAAAGATTGAATTCAGGTTTAAGAGCGAGGAGTGATTTTAACAAAGGGGTAGATATTCCAAATATTAAAAATTTGGAATATCCACGATGGCGGAAAGAAATTTTCCAATAAACGGCACCGCCGTTTTCGGCAAATCGTGCCCGCCGGGATGCAGATAATGGTATAAACAGAGGCCGGTCGAGGGATTGGAATAAATGGTCAATAGATCGTTTATTTTTTGTTCCCGGTCCGTTTCCAACCGCGTTCGGATCATCTCGGCCGATTTCATTTGATTGGCATTGTTGACTACCCGGTCCTTCGCGCCGGTGAGGACCATGGCATTTTTGGGCTGGGCGGTGTTAAGCAGGTCTGTGCCCTGGTGGGCGTTGATGATGAAGCCGCGGAAGAGGTCGGGTCTTTGGTTCCACAACAAATAAACAAATCGCCCGCCGTTGCTGTGTCCGAAAGCAAAGACCCGGTCTTTCAAAAAAGGCCATTCCCTGAGGAGCTCAGGCACCAGGACGTCCATCAGGCGCAGGTCGCGGTCCTCCCCTTCCCCCACCTTGCGTTGCCATCCGTTTTTTAATCCTTTGGGATCAAACCCCCCGCCTATGCCGGGGATGCCCTGGACATAAATCACGATAAAATCGGTGAAGGCTTGTTCCAGGTGGTATTTATTCGAGAAGCCTTCGGCCGTGCCTCCATTTCCATGGAAGACCAGGAGGATCCCGGCAGGAGCCTGATTGGGAAGGCAGAGGAGGTATTCCCTTTGCACCCCTTGAATCTGGATAAATTTTGTTTCACGGTTCATTAAACTCTTTCTCTGATTTAAATTACAAACTAATGAAAATTTCATGATTCTGAATACTCCCGCTATTGGTCAGATTTGCCCAATGCCGGCGTTTGGAACCACCCAATTCGCCCTGAAGGGGCATCATTTATTTAACGAGCCAATCCTGTTTATCAAACATGGAATCGTTAATGAGTATAAACGGTGGTTAAAAATGTTGTGAATAGTGACAGGGTATATAAATTAATGATGCCCCTTCAGGGCGATCCAACCACACCATTTCCCGAGCATCGGGCGATATGCCCGATGCTCGGGAAATGGCGCCCCTTCAGGGCCAACTCATGCAACACCGGTTTGATTAGAATTATACAATTAGTGCGCGATAGTATCTTGAAAATTCCAGCGTGAATAGTCAATCCCACACAAATAGTCAGCCATCTCAATTTAGTTATCTAAGCCGACCTCTTCCTGTAATTCATCACCGCCAATACATTGAGCACGATTCCAAAAAGAAGCATCGATCTCAATTCTACCAACAGATCGGAGATGCCGCTGCCCTTGATCACGATGAAGCGTAATACCCTGATGAAATAGGTGACCGGATTAAAGGACGAAAGGATTTGCGCCCACCGGGGCATGGAGTCGATGGGCGTGTACAAGCCCCCCATCAGTACAAAAAACATGATGATAAAAAAGGCAAACAGGGTGGCCTGCATCTGGTTGTCCACTAAGGTGCTGAGCAGTAAGCCCACTCCCAAAGCGCCGATCAGGTAGACCGCCGAAAAGAAATAGATGGTCAGCAGGGACCCCCTGGGAACGATCCCGTACACGAGGTAACCCACGATCAGGCCCAGCGTCACGGAAACCATACCGAGGAACCAGAACGGGATGAGTTTCCCCATTAAAAACTGGTACCGCCTCAGCGGGCTCACGTTCAGCTGTTCGATCGTGCCGATTTCTTTCTCCTGTACGATGTTGAGCGCGGCCATGAGGCCTCCGACCATGGTGACCAGGAGGGCCAGGATGCCCGGCACCATAAACAGAGGGTATTTGATAAACGGATTGTACCAGAAGGAACTGCGCACTTCAATCACAGGAAAATCGTTGAAACGCGGAAGCTGCATCAGTTTCTCCCTGACTTCCCGGTTGAAATCCCCGATGATCTGGCTCGCGTAGGCGCAACCCAGGGATGCTTTGTTACCATTCACCGCATCGGCTTCAATGGACAGGGCGGTTTCGCTCTCCCGGATCAGGTCTTTCTCAAAACCTGCCGGAATGTTCAGGGTCAGGTCGGCCTTGTTTTGTTCCAGGTTGCGCCGCGCCATGGCCGGATCGCCATTCGCCTCGACCAGTTTAAAATAGGGGGAGGCCCCCAACTTTTGCGTCAGGCTGCGCGAATAGGAAGAATGATCCTGGTCTATGACCTGGAGATTGATATTCTTGACTTCGTAATCCGCGGCCAGGGGCAACAGGATCAGTTGCATGAGCGGCATCAGGATCATCATCCGGAGGATGGCAGGCTGCCGGAAAACCAGGGCTAACTCCTTTCGAACGATCAGCCACATTTTTATCATAGGAGCCGGACTTTAAATTTTTTTACTGCGAGGACCAGCAGTCCTAAGGTCATGACCGCCAGGATCAGGGTCTCTTTCCAGATGCTGGCCAAACCGAGGCCTTTGATCATGATCGCATTGACAATGCGATAATACCAACGGGTGGGAACCGCATGACTGATCCATTGTAAGGGCCAGGGCATGTTTTCAATGGGAAACATAAATCCGCTGAACAGGAGGGCCGGCAACATAAATCCGACCAGGGATACAAACATGGCCACCTGCTGTTTTTCCGTAATGGTTGAGACCAGCAAACCCAGCGCAAGGGTATTGCTGATGTATAAAGTATTCTCCGCCATCAGCAGGAACAAACTTCCGCGGATCGGAACCCCTAATACATACACGGCAAGCAGGAGGATGACGGCCACATCGATCATGGCAAGCACCAGGTAAGGCACCGCTTTGCTGACCACGATTTGCATCGGGTGCATCGGGGAAGCCAGCAGGACTTCCAGGGTGCCCAGTTCTTTTTCCCTCACGATAGCTACCGAGGTCATCATGGTGCAAAGGATGGTCAGGATCAGGGTCATCACCCCGGGCACAAAACTGAAAGCGCTCACGAGCTGCGGATTATAAAGCATCCGCGTTTCGATATTGATTTTATAGGGCAGCTTCATCAGCCCGAGCAGTTCATCCTGGTACGCGCCGAATATGGCCGACGCATAACTGGTCGCTATCGCGGCCGTATTGGGATCCGAAGCATCCGCCAGAACCTGGATCTGGCCGGCATTGAGGTGTTCCAGGTCATTGGCAAAATGAGGAGGGAAAACAATAGCCAGTCGCGCCGCCCCCTTTTCAAAAAGGGCAGGCACCACCGACGGGTCCGCATAATGGCCCATCACGTCGAAATATTCGCTTTGGTCAAGCCGGTCTGTAAGTTTTTTGGTTTCTTCATCCCTGGCCTGGTCAATGATCGCGACCCGCGACTCCTTGACTTCGTTGCTGAGCGCAAAGCCGAAAAGCAACATCAGCATGACCGGCTGAGCCAATAAGAAAAACAGGCTGCGGGGATCCCGCAACACGTGCTTGAATTCCTTGATGGTCATTGCCGCAAACCTGCTATTCATAAGATTCCAAATGATTCATGCTTTATTCTCCCTTCACCCTTCGCCTTTAACCTTTTTCCTTTCCTCCCTTTCTCCTTTTCCCTTTTTCTCCTTTAACCCTTCGCCTTTTACCTTTTACCTCTCCCAGGCACATCCGGACTCCTCACCGCCCCCCTCGCCAATTTCCTGAACACTTCATCCATATTTTGACTTTCATATTTTTTTTTCAGGCTTTGGGGCGTATCCATGGCGGCTATCCTGCCGTCGACCATGATGCATACCCGGTGGCAATATTCCGCTTCATCCATATAATGAGTGGTGACGAACACGGTAAGTCCTCCTTCAGCCGATTCATATATCATATCCCAGAATTGCCTTCTGGTGATCGGGTCAACCCCGCCCGTGGGCTCATCCAGAAACACGATCATAGGCTGGTGCTGAATCGCCACGGAAAAAGCCAGTTTTTGTTTCCAGCCCAGGGGATAATCCCGGAGCAGTTTGTTGGCATAGGGCCCCAGGCCCAGGCGGTCAAGCAGGCGTTCGCTTTTTATCTTCAGTTCTTTATAAGGGATATCGTACAAACCACCATAAAAAAGAATATTCTCCCTCGCCGTGAGATCGTTGTAAAGGGAAAATTTCTGGCTCATATAGCCGATGTTTTTTTTGATCTCCTCGCTTTGAAGGTTGATATCAAAACCGGCGACGCGGCCTTCCCCAGAACTGGGTTTCAGCAGGCCGCAAAGCATTCGCATCGCCGTGGTTTTCCCGGCGCCGTTCGCGCCCAGGAAGCCAAAGATCTCCCCTTTACTCACATCAAAAGAGATATGGTCCACCGCGGTGAAATCGCCGAATTTACGGGTCAGGTCTTTCACTTCAATCGCTTTCATGTCCTGCTGGTCATTTTGTCCATAAAAACATCTTCGATGCCGGGTTCTATCTGATCCAGGGCCACCGGTCCGGGAATTCTCCCGCCGAGGAAGTCCAAGAGGTCCTGTGGGCTCCCCGATTTGAGTTGTACATGATGGCTTTCCCCGAAAGTGTAACAGGAGTGGGTCTCCGGATAGTCGCGTACCGCCCGGAGCAGAAGATACATATCCCCGGCGGAGGCCGCGTATACAGGCCGTGACAGGCGGCGGGGGATTTCGGCAGGAGTCCCGGTTTCCAGGATGGTCCCTTTTTGTATAAGGGCTATACGGTCACAAAGAGTGGCTTCATCCATATAGGGTGTCGATACCAGGATGGTGATTCCCCTGGCTTTGAGTCGAATCAGCATATCCCAGAATTCGCGTCGGGATACCGGATCTACTCCCGTGGTCGGTTCGTCCAGCAGTAAGATTTCCGGTTCGTGGACGAGGGCGCAGCACAATGCCAGCTTTTGTTTCATGCCACCGGAAAGTTGACCGGCCCGCCGGTTTTTAAAGGGAGCCAGTTGATCATAAAGATCTTTGATCAAAGGGTAGTTGGTTTCCAGGTCGGCTTTGAAGACGGTGGCAAAAAACCGGAGGTTCTCCTGGACGGAGAGGTCCTGGTATAGAGAAAATCTTCCCGGCATATATCCTATGATCTGCCGGACCCTGGCATAATCCCGGACAGGATCGAAACCTGCCAGGCTGGCGCTGCCGGAATCGGGAAGGATGAGACTCGCCAGTATGCGGATTAGCGTGGTTTTGCCCGCTCCATCCGGCCCGATCAGTCCGAAGATTTCTCCTTTTTCCACAGCAAAACTCACCTCCTGCAGGGCAGTCACTTTTCCCTTGTCGAAGGTTCGGGTCAGCCGGTCGGTCTGGATGGTCTTCATTTCCATTGGACCTCGGCAAACATGCCCAGTTTGATCCGGCCGTCGTTGACCACTTTTATTTTAACCGGGTAAACCAGGTTGGCCCTTTCGTCCACGGTCATAATGGATTTGGGAGTAAACTCCGCCTTGTCCGAGATCCAGGAGATGTTTCCCGGATAGGACAACACCGCCTCCCCACCCTGGTCAATCCATACCGTCAGGTCCTGGCCCAGCCGGATCTCGCCCAATTGGGTTCCGGTGACATAGGCTTTAAGATAGAGGGTATCCAGGTTTGCGATTTTATAAAGGGCCTTCCCCGCATTGACCATTTCATGGGCATAGGCATATTGGGTCAGGACGGTACCGCGCATCGGATTGGTGATCCTGCATTTTTCTTCCAGGTCTTCCAACTGTTCAAGCTTCGCCGAAAGAGGCGATTTTTCACTCAGTATCGCCCTGTTTTGAATGGCCGTATTCTGTCGCGCGGCCTCGATCTGACGCTTCGTGATGTCCACCTGGGACTTAGCCACCGCGATTTGTTTTTCCACCACGGACTTTTGCGTCCGCACATCATCCAGTTGTTTTACCGGGGCGGCTTCGGCATCCACCAGTCGCTGTAAACGGGTTTCATCGCGGACCAGAGCGGCAAGCTGGTCTTCGAGAATCCGGATCTGGTTTTGATTCAAAACGGCTTGTTGCTCCAGCACCTTGATATTTGGGCCCGCATCCGCTTTTTTGTCCTCCAGGCTTTCCAGAGAGGCCCTGGCCTGCTGAACAGCCAGTTCCTGCTGGCTGCAGGAAATCATGCCCACCGGAGCGCCGGCATCCAGGACCATGCCTTCCTCCAAATCCAATTGTAAAATTTTGCCGGTGGATTCGGCGGATACGATGACCTCGCGACCCTCAAAAATTCCACTGGCCTGATAGTCCCTCTTTTTGTTGTTGCATGCCCCGGTAAACACCAGGAGCAGGAGGATTAAACCCGGAAGCAACCGGATCCGTGATGGTGAAAATTTACCTTTTGCCATGGATGAGATTTAATAGTTCTTTGGATTGTAACAGCTGGATTTGATGCATATCCTTTTTGATCCGGGCCTGGGTCAGGTTGTTGGCATCGGTGGCATATTCATTTACGGTGGCAACCCCGGTTTCCAGTTGGGCTTCGCTGCTTTTCAAAACCCGTTCATGCAGGGCGATCACCGCCTCATCTTCCAGGAGGAGCCGGCCGAGGTGTTCGATTTCCGTCTCCTGGGCCCGGATCCGGATCTTTTCCTGGAGATTAAAGGATTCTTCCTGCACCTTTATCTTGTCCAGCCCGGCTTGCAGCAGGTCTTTTTCCCGCTGGCCCTGCCGGCTGTATAGGTTATTAAGGTTCCACTGCCATTTCAGGCCAAGGATTGTGTAAGGCTTGAATTCATCCGACAGGAGATTCAAACCCGGACGGCCATAACCCAATTGACCAAAGAGCTGGACTTTGGGTTGAAATCGGGTTTGTGACAAACTAAATGAAGCGGCCTGAAATTTCCGTTGGGCCTCAAACAAAGCCAGTTCGGGACGGGTACCGGCCAAATCCTCCGGACTGAGGCTGGGTACAAACTGCATGCTTGAATCGAGGGACATTCCCGTGAGCAGTTCCAGGGAGGACAAAGCATTGGACTTTTGTTTTTTTATTTCCAGCATGGCTTGGTTTGTCTCCCGGATCTTTATTTGCAAGGCCGCCTCCTGGGATCCCGCCGCCATGCCTTCCCCGATCTGCCTGTTTAGGCGCGCCGCTTTTTTTTCCAGGTCTTCAGCCAGGAGGGACCATTGTCGAATGGAAAGATCGGCCAGGAGGACGCTGAAAAAAGTCTTACAAACCAGTTCTTTCAAGGGATGGATCATCACCTGTGTGCCGGCCAGGTCCATATCGTAGGCCCGGACACTCTGTTCATCCTGGGCTTTGCGCTGGCCTCCGTCATAGATGAGCTGGGACAATTCAAGCAATGCCCGGTACTGATCCCGGGGCTGTCCCGGGATATCCAGCCCGGGAAGGACGACGGGGATTTCCGTCACATCCGATTGCCAGGAAGCCTGGCCCAAAAAGCTGGCCTGGGGAATGCGGGAGAGGGCATTGATTTTTTTCTGGTTTTCTTCGGTCGATTTCGCGATGGCGGCCATTCTTTGGTAAGGATGGTTTTTTTCAATGGCCGCATAAAGATCGACAAGGCTGACCCTGTTTTGAGAAAACCCTGTTAACACAACAGCCTGGATCAAAAACAAGGCAAGGACGAACCGCTTAAGCATATGGGCATGTTTCATCGGAACGGGGATTTATTTTTTGATGGAATTCCAGATCATGGTCACTACTTCTTTCTTTTTTTTCTGCATGAGGCTGTTGAATGATTTTTCGGTGAAACCCAGTTTACCGGTCAGGATGGGTTTGGCCAGGAATGGAAAGATGGTCATCGCCTGGATGTTAAGGATCAATTCGCGGGCTGAGATATAACGGATAATACCTCGCAGGCTTTCCTCCTTGATCTGTTTTTCAAGCTTTGTAAGGACCCGGTTGACCGGGATGTTTTCCATGCCCTTAAAGATCATCTCAGGATTTCGGTGCAGTTCGCTCAGGATAAAGACTGGCAATCCCGGCATGCCGAGCAGTTTGTCGATATCGAGGGAAACGATTTGTTCCAGTTTCTTTTCAAGCGGGGCTTCTTCCAACAAGACTCCGGCAATGGAAGAAAACAGGTTCCTGAATTCGGAGAGGAAGATGGAGTCAAACAGTTTTTCCTTGCTGCGGTAATAATAATTGACCATGGACTTGGTGGTGCCCGCTTCCTTTGCGATCTCCTGGAGGGAAGCGCCAGCAAATCCTTTCCTTGAAAAATGTCTCCGGGCCGAAGCCAGGATCATTTCTTCAATATTTTTTTTCACGACGGACATGTCGAACACGTGTTTCGAACGTGTGTTCGAATTTCAAAGATATAAGGTTTTTGTTTTAAAATCCAAAAAAAGGTTATCGGTACGCTGACTCCCGGGAAATTACCTTGTTGAGTATGAATGCGAGGAAAGGCGGGTGGATGCCCTTGGGATCAATTCATTATTCACTGCATTAGATTTACTCCTTTCAATCACAATACAACTTAAAGGGCTTAAGAGACCGCGAACCGGTCAAACTTACTATATATACGCCGGCGCCGGGAGGCTTCCAGTCTATCGTGATCTCGCCAGGATAGGTGGAGGGCAATCTAACACGGTTTAATAATCTTCCATCCAGCGAATAAACATCCATCTTATCAAAAGGCTCCACCTGACTCAAAATAAACCTACCCTTGTTATAAATTACTTTAGGATTTATTGGATTCCCATGCTCTGAGGTAGAGGCGCCCCGGGGCCGGAATAGAAAAAACATATATCGGATAGTATCACTGCTGTTCAAATTGTAATGCAAGGATAAACTTTTCGCCATTTCATGAGAAATAATTAAGGAATCCTGATCTCTCAATAAGAGGATATCGGAATAATCACCTGTTAGAGGCCCAATTATTGATGGCGCAAAACAACTTCTGGCCACGCAAATGCCATTAAAATCAGTCTTATTCCATTTCAAGGTCAAGGGAAACATATACATATTCACTTTTACAATCAACTGCAAGGGTCCATATTCATATTCGCCGCATTTTGGTGAATGTATAATGGAGCGGTTAAAAGAATATACTCGTAATGGGTGTAATATAATATCAAAACTGTCCCGAAATAATATACTCTGATTCGGGCGATACAAATCGTACTCCCCAAATATTGTATCTCCAAATTCTTCATAGGCATTCCTGTCGAACCCAATAGTAAATTTTACCGCTTTCCCCTGTGCATTAGTCATCGTGAAATCGGATTCAAATTCCGCCATTTTCTGGGATGATGCCAGTAAAGGAGCAAGAAATCCTATAGTGCACAGTATAATCGAAATTTTCATAACCCTAATGATTTGATCATGCCAGTTTGATGATAACTGCTAGAGCCTTTATTTCAATTTTGGATCTGCAATACAAATATAATTCCTGAATGCAGAGATAATGTTAAAGTGCAAAGCACTGGAGGAATAGCATGAAAATCCGCACTTGACCCCCTACCATGAAACACCAATTCCCAGCCTCAACAACCTTCCCGCCCCGTTGATCCCCGAACCATGCACCCGGTAATCCTGATTAAACAGGTTTTCCACCCCGGCCCTGCATTCCAGCGACTTCAGTTTTACCGTCAGGCCCAAATTCAGAATATTCCAGGCAGGGGTGCCTGTCCTTGAAATGCGGTTGTCGGAAATATCACCGGCGCTGAGCCGGTCTTGCCTTCCCGCATTGAGTGATTCTGCATAAAAACTCCAGCGCAGCCCCGGCTGATACTGGATCTTTCCGATACAAAACAAGGGAGGGATTCTCCGGATCGGTTCATCCGCACTTTGATTCTGACCAAAGGAATATTGGATCATTCCTCTGACAGTCCAGCGACTGCTGAATTTCAAATTCAAGGAAGATTCCAGTCCATAGATATAGGACCGGTCCGCATTTTTTTTGATAAAAACGGGATATCCCTGGATGGAATCGCCCGAAATAGCGGTTCGGGTGATCAGGTCATGCAGTTTCAGATAAAAAAGAGACGTTTCCAATTGAAGCGACTTGCTGACCCAGCGGTGGCCTGCTCCAAGATGTAATCCTTTTTCCGGGCTGAGTTCATAATTGGGGACTTCGTACCTGAAATCGACAATCCCCAGGGTGCCTGCATCATCGATATTGGGCGCCCGGAAAGTTTTGTCGGCATGAATAAAAATCCGGTGGGCGCCCATCGTCCTGCCAAGGGCTAGATGCCAAACCAGGGCTGAAGGTTTTAAGACCACCTCGCCCAGGCTGGCCTCATTTGTTTTCAGTTGATAAATATTATACCTCCATCCCAGTGCGAGGTCCCAGGATTCCCAGTCAAAATTCCAGTCATTAAAAAAACCTGCATTCATGTAAGTCGCTCCATCGGGATAAAGGCCCCGCAAGGCCGGACTGCCCGGAACCGTCGTTTCCAATCCGGCAGTGCTATTGACCTTGTCCCGGTATAAGTCTACCCCGAGGATACCGCTCGTATTGTTTGAAGGACTCAACTCAAGCTGCGAGGAAAATCCCCAAACCCCGGCAATATCTTCTTCCTTCCTGACCGGGTCCGTCGTTTTTTTCTGCAGGCTCCTCTGTTCGGACAATTTTTGCCAGGACAGGGTAGTTTCTATCTGTTTAAAAAAACGCGAGCCTCCGAATTCATATTTATTGCGAAGGAAGGCCAGGTGATGGCTGAGCTGATCCGACTGGTTGCGTTGAAATCCTTCCAGCACCACTTTGTGATAAACCGGGACCTGCGTCTGCCGGGTGGCCGACCAGGAAAGGTCCCAGGCGCCGGCCGGGTTTTCCCACCGGGCTTTGAGATCCGCACTGCCTTCATCATAACCACTGGGGATTTGCTTGCCGGTTTTTTTGCCTCCCTGCAGATCCCCGTAACCGGCTAAAGCTCCGCGCATCGACAAACCAAATTTGTTTTTTGAAAACCGGATCCCCGCATTGGCCAGTTTTTCCACGCCGGAGGAAGCCCATTGGGTGTAGACATTTCCGGAAAAGGTCTGCCCGGCACCGGTCACCGGATTCGAACTGATCAGGTGAATGACCCCGCCGATGGCATCGGAGCCGTATTGGACCGCCCCCGATCCCCGGATCACTTCTATCTGTCCGGGCTCAAAGAGCGATTGCAGGCTCAGGTATTGATTGGGGCCATAACGGTAGATGGAATTATTGAGCCGTATTCCGTCCTTCACGATCAAAACCTGGTTGCCGGTAAGGCCGCGTATAAAAGGGGATCCCCCGCCCTGGTTGGTTTTTTGCATCCAGATCCCTTCGTGTTGCAAAGCTTCGACCAGGTTGCGGGAGGCGACCTCGTTCAGTTTTTCACGTTCAATTCTTTGTACGGGCATATTCACCGATGCCCTGGCCTGGGCCATGCGGGATGCGGTGACAACGACTTCCTTCACTTCCAGAATGGTGTCGGACATGGATTGTTGTGCCTGGGCGCCAAGGGCGGTTTGAATAAATATGAGGCAACCTACGATTGATCTCCGCATCTCCCGGGATTATTTAAGATATTCCTGGATGGAGGTGCGTATAAAGGTCTCATCGTCCAGTTTGGGGCCGGTACCCAGGGCTTTCCAGTCGAATTCTTCATTCAAAGGAGTCAGGGCCTTGCGGGGATTAAAAACCAGGGTATCCACCATGGTTGCCTGGTAAGGGGAAAAATCAGGCTGGGTGGTGAAACACTCCGCCAGGTCGGTGGCGCCTGCATCGTATTGATTCAGATAAGGAATGCCCAGGATGTTCCAGAAGGTCTTGAAGATGCTTCCGAAACTGTAATGAGTATGGCTTACGTAATTCTTTTTTGCATAAGGAGAGACCACCATCAGGATGCTGCGGTGGGCGTCGATATGGTCGCGGCCATCCTGGCTGTCGTCCTCCGTGATCACAATGGCCATTTCTTTCCAGTATGGGGTATGCGATAAAAATTCAACCAGGCGGCCCAGGGCCAGGTCGTTGTCCGACATATAACTTTCGCGGAAAGGGAAGCCCGCCTCCGGGCGGTCTCCGGCGCCATGATCGTTGGGAAGGATGATGGTGATCACCTGGGGCAGGCTCTTCCCGTCGCCCCATTTTTCATTAAATTCCTCGATGAAAACATCCAGCCGGAACTGGTCCGGGATAGCCATATTGTAGGTGGCATACCGGCGGGAAGTGCGGTCGTACAGCGGCCCGGGCAAGGGATAATTGACCAGGTATTTCACCCCGCCGTATTTCATGGACGGATCGGCGAAAGAGCCGGCGTCAAATTCCACCCCAAAACCAAAATTGAAAAACTCCTTGCCGTTTCGGTGCAGGTGATCCCAGATGGACCCATGCGGGTTGTATTCTTCCGGGTAGATGGCGCCGGAAGCCCCGGTCATACCGAAACGGCCGGGGGCGTTGGAACGGTGATTTAGGTCTCTTTTACCTCCGTAAGCCGCAGACGTATGGGTCTCGAGCCATTCATTGGGATAGGTGCCCGCCAGCCAGCGGTGGCCGTCCGCGGAATGATCGGAATCCACATAAAAATTATCGCTGATGGCGAAGCGCTGGGCCAGGGCCAAATGGTTGGGCATGACCGTGGTGTTGATCACGGAATCGGTTCTTTTCTTATTGTAAAAACTAACCCGGTGCCCGTAACGAGCCATGGAAGGCTCCCCCTTGCCGTTTTTGATTTGTCCGAATACTTCGTCATAGGTCCTGTTTTCCTTCGAAACAAAAACAATATGTTTGATCGGGCTGGGGATCCCGGAGGCCGGATGAGGAGGCACCGGGCCCATTGATTTTTTATCCAGGGGTTTCCAGGAAAAATTATTGGCGATCACTTCCCCGGTAAACTTTGACAGCTCAGCCTCCGAAGGAATATCCAGTATGGTAACCGATCCTTTCATGAGTGAACCGATATAATCTCCCTCCGGGCCTGAGGTATAGGAGGGCCCGCCATTGGGGCCGCTTCCAAATCCTTTTGCATTGGCCACCAGGAGCTTTTTCCCGTCGGGGCTTACCCGGAGCTTGGATGGGAACCAGCCTACAGGCAAATGGCCCTGGAGGCTCAGGGTATTGAGGTCAATGACCCCGACCGCGTTGATCCCCGATTCCGCAACGTACAATTTTTTCCTTTCCGGATCGAGGCTGAGCCCAAACGGAATGATCCCTTTCATGGGTCCAAGACGGTCGTCCAGTGTGAGGTCGATGCTTTTCACCAGGCTGTCGCGGGCGGCATCGATCACCGATATACAATCGTGGCTTCCGTTGCTGACATATACATATTGACCGTCGGTGACTATGGAATTGGGACTGCTGCCCCCCACGGCGGGGATCCCATCGAGTTTTTCACCTACCCGGAAACCGGTCTTTATCCTAGCCTTTGGGGCGGACTGTGGCGACTCAAGGTCAAAGACCCAAATCGAAAAGGCTTCGTCCGCATTCATCTCCCCCAGGCCTTTGACCTGGATCGAATCGCGGTCAATGCCTTTGACCATTTCTTCAGAGCCATAAGCAAAAGCAGGAAAATCCAGGGGCCGCAGCCCGACGCTGTTGGAATCCATATTGTTGACCAGGCTGTATTCAAACATGCCCACATTGGCCACATACATCTTTTTTTCATCCGGAGAGAGGCAGATCCCAAAAGGATATCTTCCAGTGCGCCAGTTCCGCACCACGTTTCCGGTTTCCAGGTTTACTTCGATCACCCGGAACCCGGTCTGATCCACGGCATACAGGGTTTTTCCGTCGCGGGTCATGATCATGTCCCCGATATACCCGTCATTGTATCTGAAACCATCCTGATCCGAAGTACAGGAAATGGTTGATTTTTTCTCTCCGGACAAGGCATCAAAGGCGAATATTTTAGTGGTCTGCCCTCCCGCCACATAGATGGTTTTATCGTCAGGGGAAATGGCCAGGCCCATAAACACTGCGGAAAGCAGGTCGTCATCGGTATTGGCGGATTTGGGGATCTGCAAGGTGGTCATGGAATCGGTAAACGGGTTCCGGAGCACCGTGATGGAAAAGGGGTTGGTCCCCGAATTTGCGGTCACTGCGAGACGCCCGTCGGCTGAAAGCACCAGGCCATAAGGATGGGGAGCGATTCGGACCGTCTTTCCCATGGGCCTTACGTATCTTCCATTGGGCAGGATGGCTTCGCGCTCGTTGATAAAACAATATTCGTTTCCGGCAGGTGCGGAGGATACCCAGATCTGGTCAGCGGATTTGTTCCGGCAAGCGAAGCACAAGAAAAGGAGAAGGAGTCCGATATAAATAAATGGTTTCATGTTTTGGAATTCAATTGGGGCCCAAGTTAGATTTTCGTAAAATATCCGGGTTGTATTGAAATATAACTAAATGAATAAGTTTCTTCGGTCGGACCATCCTCCGGGATGCCTTAGAGCAAATGAACAACATAACCCGGCGCAGGAAATTCTTGGTTTTAGGAGATATCCACTTCCCGGTAAGCCTGGATCAGTTTCATCTCCCCTTCCTTGCCGGGGAAGGCGTTGCCGTGTTCCATGCCCATGACCCCCGTATAACCGCGTCCGTGGATGTATTTGAATATGTTTTTATAATTGATCTCCCCGGTATTCGGTTCTTTCCGGCCCGGATTGTCCCCGATCTGGAAATAGGCGATCTCATCCCAGCATTTTTCGATCGTGGGGATCAGTTGGCCTTCATTGCGCTGCATGTGATAAATATCGTAAAGGATCTTGCAGGCCGGGCTGTTGACCGCTTTGCAGATGAGGTAGGTTTGCGCCGCATGCCGGAGGAACAGATCCGGGTTATCCGAAAGCGGTTCCATCACCATAGTCAATCCGTGCGGTTCGAGGACTTCGGCTCCGCGCCGCATAGCCTCTATGACATTGGCGGTCTGGATGTCGAGGGGCAGGTTTCGTTCAAAATAGCCGGGCACTACAGTCATCCATTTGGCATTGACCCTCTTGGCCAGTTCCACCGATGCCTTGCAGGTGGCAACGAATTTGTCCAGGAATTCTTTTTTCCCGGTGGCCAGGGATATTTTCCAGTTGTCGCCCCCCTCAATCACAAAAACGCCCATCCTCATGCCCAGGGCGGTCAGGGTCGAGCCGATTTTATCCTGGACCTCTTTGGGGCGGGCCAGCATGCCATTGTCTTCCAAGGACCGGAATCCCTGGTCGGCCATAAATTTCAGTTGGTCCACCAGGTCCTCCCCGGCCGAGTTTTTGAACATGCCGAAATGCGGGGCATAATCCATTTTAAACGCGGGAGCGGAAGTCTCTTTAAGGTTTCCTGAGAGGTTGGGCATACCTGCTATCCCTGCGGGGACGGCGAGGGCGGCGGACTGGATAAATTTTCTTCTTTTCATGATTCAAATGCTGGTTTGTAAACCTAATAAAATCCTGGGTAATAACAGGGAGTTTAATTTAATAGATATCTGTCGAAATGCTCCCGGAGCGAGGCCAAACAAATGATGCCCCTTCAGAGCGAATAGCTCTATTGAGCCCCTAGCATTGGGCGAGACCGCCCAATGCTAGGGGGATAAGGGCCTTTCAGGCCGATATGGCAGAATGGAAGGCGTCCTCATCAGCTTCATAAATTACAGGCAAGAAGGCTTTTCAGGCCGATATGACAGAATGGAGGCCTTTAAAGGCCAGGGGGAATGTCGGAATAGTTTTAAACGCCTGAAAACAATCTCGTTTCTACAAAATATTTTTCACTATACCCAACTTGTATTTAATCTGGACTTCCCAGTCACCCCCAAACCGTAAACTTCAATTGAAGATTTGTGTTTCATCCAGCTACAATTTTGGAATGCATCCTATCAACCCTACTAATCCTACCAATCCTACAAATCCTATCCAATCCTACCAATCCTATTAATCCTACCAATCCTACCAATCCTATTAATCCTACCAATCCTACCAATCCTATTAATCCTACCAATCCTACTAATCCTACCAATCCTATTAATCCTATTAATCCTATCACATGTTCCACCAATAATTCATCTTAATCACCACTGCCCGGTCCTTGGCATTGAACGGAGCAGGAAGGTAATTGTCCGTATAAACGATAAACAGGTCCGAGGCCGGCTTAAACCTCCATTGAAGGCGGGTATTGATATTGATGTTATTGACCTGTTCGTTGTATTGCACGAAGGTGGTAAAATAAAGGTTGTTGGTGAAGGTGACATCCGCCCTGGGGCCCACCAGCCAGAATACCGTGCGGTACCAGGGGGAGGGCAGGCTGATGTTGTTGTAATTCGCCGTCAGGGCCAGCTTTACATAGGGTTGGAAGCGATAGCCCAGCTCGGTGGCAAAATTGGTGCGGTTGCCGTTCTGGTAATATCCGCCTACCCGGTAAGAAAACGAATAGGTGAAGAGCTTTTGAGGCTGGGAATAAAAATCAGCTCCCGTCGATCTCCATTTGTGTTCGGTGCCCCTGGCGAGGGTATCTTTCCGGGTATTGGTAGGATCAAAGGGTTGCAGCAAGCGGACCCAGTCATCACCAACCCAGACGGAAGCCTTGGCCTGGCTCCTGAAATTAAAATTATAACTCAGGAATACCGTACGGTCGGTCGTTTTCAATCCCGGGGTAAAGTAGGCAAAGGTGCCAAGGGAAGGCCCGTGGGTCAACACTTTACTTTTGGCTGGATAAAACAGGTAAGAGACCATGGGGCTTATCCGCCAGTATTCCCGGCGGGGCACATATCCCACCTCGGCGGTATAATTTTTACTGACATATTCCTGTTGCCAGGTCATCGAAAGGGTCCGGGTGGCATAGGCCAGGTTGCCAACATGGGACCAGGAGTCGGGGGATTTTTTTGAATCCAGGGATTTGGCATACATGAATTTTCCGGTCCACCGGTTGTTAGCAGAAGCCAGGTTGTATTCAAAGCCCAGGTTGCGGTTGTATTGCGAATTGGTTTTTTGCAGTTCCGCGCTTAGCTTGTCATAACCTACCGCCTGCTTATTCACTGCAAAGACGGTGATGTTGGAGCGGCTGAAGACCTTGCGCTGAAGGGCAAACATTCCAAAATTGTATCCGGGCTGAAATTCGTTTTTCCGGGTCTGCATATCCAGGATGCCGATACGCCAATTCTGGTCCAACTTCCCGCTCAAGCGTGCACCGAAGTCAATAGGAATGCCCAGGCCGATACGCCTGGAGAAAAAGGGCCGGAGGGTGCTGTTGCCCAGGTTGGCGAAGAGATCCCCGTTTTCAAGAAAAAACTGCCTTCGTTCCGGGAAAAACAATTCAAAGCGGTCGAGGTTGGTCACCTGCTGGTCCACTTCCACCTGTGAAAAATCGGGATTTACCGTGAGGTCCAGGTTTAGGGCGCTCCCCAGGGATATCTTGGCATCCCCCCCGATCTCTTTTCGGAAATGGGCCTTGGTATTCTTCTCAAAATTCCTGGAATACCCTGTCAGCGCATAGGGAATAAAAGATACGTTCAGGCCCGGATCAGGGGGCGGCTGGTCCCATACGAGAATGCCGGTATAAGCGAGGGAAGCCGTCGGAAAGATCCTGGGCACCGGCGCCCAGCTCGATTTTTCGGTGGTCCGGATATCCAGCCGGGAAAAATTGATGCCCCATTCGGTAATGCCTTTTTTGTACCGGATGCTTTTGAAAGGAATGGCCGCTTCAAATACCCATTTATCCTCGTAATTTTTGGTCACCCCAAACCAGCGGTTTTCCCAGCTCAGGTCCACCTTGCCCCCTTCATACATGGTGCCGTCCCATTGCCCGCCCGCCGCATTGGAACCGAATGAAAAGCCATTGGTGCCGTCATCGTAGGGATCCATGAAGAGGAGAAAGTTGTCGTTTTTGCCAAAGGCGAAATCCCGCTTGAGCGACTCCACTTGGTAATTTTTATCAATGGCATGGTAAGCTTCCACCAGGAGGTAGATGTTTTTGGCATCGTAACACATCCGCACGTCCGTACGCACTTTGGCTTTGCTGGTGTCCATGGGCAGTACCATATAGAAGTCGGTGGCAATGTCCAGGGATTTCCAGGCGGCATCCCCTTCGTGACCATCAATGATCATGGCCTGGTCAATCCTTTTCATGGGGTACCGGTAATTGGAATTTTGCCTTTGCGCAAAGGAAGGGAAGACCCCCAAAGTCAGCAGCATCAAAAACAATCTATTCATCATCTTGGGATTGCAAAAATAGGGTTTCTGACTATGCCTCTCTCTTTGATTTTCATATTGTTCCAAAAGAGCCTGAATATTTGATCACATTATGTATTTTTAACCTATGCGCTATTTTAACGACCGTTCTCCCTCTACCCACCACCCACCATCCACCATCCACCTCCTCCCCCTCCTTGCCTTTCTCGTGATGTGCAAATCCGTCCATCTGCCGGCTCCGGTCAGATTGCCCAACGGATGGTCAGTCAGCCCTGCCGGTAAAAGTCATTCCCTGGGCGATCTCCCTCTAAATATGGCCATCTCCCCCGATGGACAATTTATGGTGGCGACCAACAGCGGGCAAGGTGAACACAGCCTGCAACTCATCGACCTCCAGGAAGAAAAAGTCGTCGACAATTTTATCGTACCGGTCACCTGGGTCGGGGCTGCATTTTCCGGTCATCGCGATTTTTACATCAGCGGGGGGACCACCAACAAAGTATTTCATTATGAGATCGTCAATAAAAAAATAAAGTACCTGGATGAAATTGCCCTGGGAGATCCCTGGCCAAAAGCGATCTGGCCCGGAGGTTTAAGTATTGACCCCGTCAGAAAATTGTTGTACACGGTTACCAAAGAAGATAAAAGCCTTTACATCGTCGACCTGGCCGCCAAAAAAGTCAATCACCGGGTGGAACTGGGAGCCGAAGGGTATACCTGTATACTGTCAAAAGATTTCAGCATCCTGTACATCAGTCTTTGGGGCAAAGACGAAGTATTGTCGTTTGATACCCGGTCCAATCAGGTCATCCAATCGATCCCGGTGGGGAACCACCCAAACGACATGTGCATCAGCCAGGATGGTCATTTTCTTTATGTGGCCAACGCCAATGACAACAGCGTTTCCATCCTTAACCTGGCGGACCAAAAAGTCATTGAAACGCTGAACGCCGCTTTATACCCCGGGTCAATCACGGGAAGCGGTACCAACGGGGTAGCCCTTGACCCGGATCAAAAGACCCTTTACATAGCCAATGCGGACAATAATTGCCTGGCCGCGTTTGACGTCAGCCAGCCCGGAAGAAGTAAAAGCCTGGGTTTTATTCCCACGGGTTGGTATCCCACCTCGGTCAAAGTGGTGAAAAATAAAATCTGGGTGGCCAATGGCAAAGGATTTCAATCGGCTGCCAATCCCCAAGGCCCCAGTCCGGTCAACCCCAATGAAAATGTCACCTATCAGCAAGGGGACACGACCAAGCCCGATGAAATCCAGTACATCGGAGGTTTATTCAGGGGAAACCTCAGCATCATAGATATCCCGGATACTAAGACCCTGGCACAATATACCCAAAGGGTGATACAGAATATCCCCTATAAAAAAGAAACTGAACTGGTCGCCAATGGACGCACCGGGAATCCCATACCTAAAAAAGTGGGGGATCCCTCCCCGATCAAATATGTATTTTATATCATCAAGGAAAACCGAACTTATGACCAGGTCATGGGCGATGTAAAAGAAGGAAACGGGGATTCGACCCTTTGTTTATTTCCAGAACCGGTAACCCCAAACCAGCATGCTCTGGCCAGGGAGTTTGTATTGCTGGATAATTTTTATGTCGATGCGGAGGTCAGCGCCGACGGGCACAATTGGAGCACCGGGGCCTATGCCACTGATTATGTAGAAAAGACCTGGCCCACGAGTTATGGGGGACGGGGAGGCACTTATGATTTTGAAGGCACTCGAAAATTAACCTGGCCGCAGAAAGGTTATATCTGGGATCATTGCAAACGCGCGGGGGTCAGCTACCGCACTTATGGCGAATATGGAGACCGGGGAAAAGCTACCATTCCTGCTTTGGAAGGGCATGTAAGCCCGGGATTTACGGGTTGGAACATGTCGGTAAGGGATACCACGCGGTTCAGCCAATGGAAACATGATTTTGATTCATTATTGGCAAGGAACGCGGTCCCGGAATTCAACAGCATCCGCATGGGCAATGATCATACCGAAGGGCTTCGCAAAGGCAGGCCAAGCCCTTTTGCCCATGTAGCGGACAACGACCTTGCCGTTGGGCTGTTTGTTGAACATCTGAGTAAGAGCAGGATCTGGAATGAATCGGTCGTGTTTATCCTGGAAGACGATGCCCAGAACGGCCCGGACCATGTAGATGCACACCGGAGCATCGCTTTTGTAGCCGGGGGCTTTGTAAAAAGAGGATTTGTGGACCATACCATGTATTCCACATCCTCGATGCTCAGAACTATTGAACTCATCCTCGGAATACCACCCATGAGCCAGTATGATGCTTCCGCCACCCCCATGTGGCGCTGTTTTAGTTCCAAAGCAGATAACCGTCCTTATCAACACCGGATACCGGATGCGGATCTCGATGAAAAAAATACGGCCATGAACAAATGGCAAAAGATTTCCGAGACCTTTGATTTGTCCAAAGAAGACGCAGTGCATGATATGTTGTTCAATGAAGTCCTTTGGTATGCGGTGAAAGGGGAGCGTCATGCCTATCCCGGACCACGAAGGGCAGCGTTCTTGACGGTGGAGGAAGATGAATGAAAATTAAAAAATTAAGAATTAAGAATTAAGGCCCCCCTCTTAACCTTAACCTTAATCTTAACCTTAACCTTAACCTCAACCTCAACCTTAACCTTAACCTCAACCTCAACCTTAACCTTAACCTCTTTACATCTTTGCGCCTTTGCGAGAAATAAACTTACCGAGAAACCTTGACCCAGCTAAACCAACGCATCACCCTCTACGGCCTCACCATGATCGCCGTGGGTTCCAGCATCGGTTCCGGCATTTTTGTCACGCCCGGCACGATAGCCCAGGAAATACCCAATGCCTGGCTGATCCTCCTGGTCTGGCTCCTGGGGGGACTGGTGGGGCTTTGCGGGGCCCTGACCTTTTCGGAGCTGGGAAGTTTATTTACGCGTTCCGGAGGCGTTTACGTTTACCTCAGGCATGCCTACGGGCCTTTGGCAGGATTTCTGTATGGTTGGGTCATGCTGGTGGTGATCAATACGGGATCCCTGGCGGGTTTATGTGTGGCCTTTGCGGAATACCTGAAGTTTTTTCTTCCCGGTCTTTCACAGGGAATGAAGATGGCCGTGGCGGCGGGTACCATGGTCATCCTGACCGGAATCAATATCCTGGGGGTGCATTACAGTCAATGGTTGTCCAATGTCCTCACCACGCTCAAAGTGGGCGCCATCCTCATCATCGTTATAATCGGTTTATTCGCCGGGAATGAGGAGGTGATCCGCCAAAACTTTAACCTTGCGGCCCCTGTACCCGGGCACTTGTTTACCGCCCTCTTCAGCGGGATGATTGGGGTATTTTTTTCAGTGGGAGGCTGGCACCACGCCACCTATGTC
This sequence comes from Bacteroidota bacterium, assembly GCA_029557915.1. Lineage (GTDB taxonomy): Bacteria > Bacteroidota > Bacteroidia > Chitinophagales > Saprospiraceae > JADJLQ01. The sequence continues at coordinate 40,600 of JAKQHS010000050.1, forward strand.
GCCGGCGAGGTGATCAACCCGGGCAAAAACGTAGCCCGCGCCATGATCCTCGGCACCGGCGTCATCACCCTGGCTTATGTGACCATCAACCTGGCCTACCTGAGGTTGCTGCCGGTGGAGTCCATAGCCGGCACCCAGACCGCCGCGAGCGATGCCGTGTCCACCGTATTTCCCTGGGCGGGCCGGCTGGTGGCCATCGGGATCGCCTTATCCATTTTCGGCACCATCAGCATATACACCATGAGCGCCCCCAGGATCTATTTTGCGATGGCGGAGGATGGTTTGTTTTTCAAACCCATGGCCAGGGTGCACCCGCGGTGGCGGACCCCTGTCACCGCCATGCTGGTGCAGGCCGTATGGGCTTTATGCATCCTGTTTTTTTTCCAGGCCTATTTTGACCGGATCATCACTTTTGTCACTTTCATGGACGCCCTTTTCTTCGCGCTGGCCGCGGCCTCGGTATTTGTTTTCAGGAATAAATTAAAAGGGGAGCCCAGGCCTTACCGGGTCTGGGGCTATCCGGTCATCCCCCTGGTTTTTATCATTTTATATACGGTTTTTGCTATGAATATCTTTTTTCAGAAACCTCAACAAGCCATTCCGGGGCTGGTTTTGATGGGTTTGGGGATTGGGCTGTATTATTGGTTCAGTAGAATAAAAAGGGAAATTCGGGAGTAAGGTCATTTTTTAGACCGACCGAATTTTATTTTCTTGTCATTGTGGTAGTGAATTCTATAAACATGGGTTGTTCCGGGTCAAACAAGCCAATTTAATAGAGCTTCAAGAGGAAAATCGCTGTTA
>JAKQHS010000051.1 GCA_029557915.1 Bacteroidota bacterium
GTCCAGAATCTTCTTTTCCTTTTGGGTAAGCTTACGAAGCAGGATTTTGGTTGGTCTGGCCATGAGATTCGCGATTTATTTCGAATCTCAAATTACAATCTTTAATAATTATTAGCAAATATTAGTTGTTACGGCACTAGATGGATGCGGACCGGCATGTTGAATCCCGGTACGGCATTGGTCCACCGGTAAGTCAGTTTGTTATTTTCCAAAGTATACTCCAGTGTGGGGATGCGGGTATCCCGCAGGTATTGATCAAAAATTTTGGAGAGGTCCTTGCCGGTTTCCTTGCTCATGAATTTTTCTATTTCGCTCCCGTCAACCGTTTTATGGTAAAACTGCTGGTTCATTTTCCGCAGGATCCTTCTCCATTTTTCATCGTTATTCACCATCTGCCGGATCGTATGCAGCATATTGCCCCCCTTGTAATACATATCGCCCGATCCGCTCCGGTTTACATTATACGTTCCGATGATGGGTTTGTCATTCCGTATTTTTTTCCGGGTCCCGATCACATAATCCGATCCCGCTTCTTTTCCATAATAATATTCGGTAAACAGATTTTCCGAGTAGTTGGTAAAACTCTCATGCACCCACATATCGGCGATGTCTTTGTACGTAATGCTGTTGGCAAACCATTCGTGCCCGGATTCGTGGATGATGATAAAGTCCCATTTCAGCCCCCAGCCGGTTCCGGAGAGGTCGGTGCCCCGGTATCCGTTTGCAAAGCCGTTGCCGTAGGTAATGGAACTTTGGTGCTCCATCCCCAGGTATGGGGTTTCCACCAGTTTATATCCGTCCCGGTAAAACGGATAGGGGCCAAACCAGTGTTCAAAGGCCCTGAGCATCAGTTTGGCCTGTTTGAACTGTTCTTTTGCTTTTTCAAGATTATAGGGAAGGACGTAAAAATCCAGGTCCAGGATTCCCTGTTCGCCGTGAAACGTATCCGAAAAATGAACGTAACGGCCGATATTCATATTTACCCCATAATTGTTGATGGGATTGCTCACAAACCATTCAAAGGTCCGCCGTCCATCCGGATGAGCGGTGACCGAGCGGAGTTTGCCATTGGAGACGTCCATAAGGCCCGGAGGGGTGGTGACAGAAATAGATACGCTGTCCGGTTTGTCATACATATGGTCTTTACAGGGCCACCAGGCGCTTGCGCCAAGTCCCTGGCAGGATGTTGCGATGAAGTGGTTTCCATCCTGGTCCCGCGTCCATTGCACCCCTCCCTGCCAGGGCGGGTTTTTGGCTTCTTTTGGAGCGCCGGAATAATACACTTCAAGGACCTGCCTGCTGCCCCGGACCTGGTTTTTCTTTAAAGTGACGAGGTGGGCATTTTCCCCGTCTTTGATAAAGTCCAGGTTTTCCCCGTTTTGAATGATTTTTTCTATTGCCAGGGGTGGCTGCAGATCGATCTGAAGAAGGTTGCCGGGAAACAGTACTTCATAATGAATGTCCACTTTTCCCGAAAGGGTTTTTGACTCCGGTTTTGGTTCAATTTCCAAGCGGTAATACTTCAGGTCCCACCAAGCCCTGGCGCGGGTAATGGAGCCCCTGAGGGTATCGTCGCGATCGAAGGCGTTTTGCGCCTGGGTTATCACCCATCCATGCATCGCCACAATCCAGATGGCCAATTTTATTGTTTTCATATTTCAGGGCGGTCAAAGATAATGGATTGCTGTATGCTAACTCCGGCCCTGTTTTTCAATTGAACGGAATATTGCCGTTTGCCTTTCATTCCTGGATTATTTTTCCATTACTTTTGCCCCACTTATTTCCGACCAAAATAAGCGACCGGATGAAAAGAAGTGTGAACAAACTGGCGGGGTTGCTCCTCCTGCTTGCCGGGTATTCTACTCCGGCCCTGGGCCAAAATACCAGGATCAGCGATCCCAATACCATAGGTTGGTACACCAACACCACCACTGTGGCTTTTACAAAACGGTTTTCCGGCCATGCGGAATTCCAATGGCGTCGGGACCAACTGATAAAAACCTGGCAACAGGGCGTTTACCGCTTTGGCATGAATTATACGATCAATCCAAAGCTGACCCTGCGTGCCGGTTATGGTTTTATCGAAACGTTTAATTATGGAGATTACCCCATCCAGGCCGCGGGCAAAACTTTTCCGGAACACCGTATCTATCAACTGGCCAGCCTGAACGACCAAAACGGGCGGTTTGAAATGAACCACCGTTTTATCCTGGAGCAAAGATGGACCGGGCGGTTTACCAACCCCTCCTTTAAATATGCGGATGAATATGTATTTACCCACCGATTCCGTTATATGTTCCGCATCCAGACTGCCCTCGGCAAAAAAGCGATGACGGATCATACGCCTTATCTCGCCCTCTATGACGAAATCCTGCTCGGTTTTGGAAAAAATGTAAATGAAAACGTCTATGATCAAAACCGGATCGGCGCCCTCCTGGGGTACCGGTTCAATAAAACTTTCCGTCTGGAGGGCGGATTTGTACAGCAACTGCTGCAGCTTGGCCGGGAAATCAACGGCCGTAACGTTTTTCAATACAACAACGGAGTCATTGTCAATACGATATTGAATTTATAAAGCCGGGGCCATGCACACCCTGTTTGGCCGAAACTAATCACTGTTTGGCCGAAGCTAAGCTTCGGCCTTTACTTAAGCTAATACTTTTGCCCTTAAAAAGGCCGGGGTATTGTTTTTAGGAAGGGGCCGGACTCGATAACACCTCTTTCTCCAAAGTCATAAATTCCAGGGGCCTAAGGTGTTTACCGGTCAGGCCGTCTTCAACAAAAGGTTTTCTTTCCCCCGTATCCTTATAGCCATGTCGCTGATACCACCGGATCAATTCATCCCGGACGCTGATCACGCTCATGTAAATCGCAGTGCATCCCAGGTGCCTTGCATATTCATCGGCCGCTTTCAACAATTGTTTTCCTATTCCTTTTCCCTGCATCTGAGGAGAAACGCTGAACATGCCAAGGTATAACTTGTTTCCTTGCCGTTGAAGATTTACACAAGCCGTGATGGGACCGTCGCCGTCCTGATAAACTAAAAAAACGGAATCCGGCCTGGCCATTATTTCGATCAGGTGAGGAATATCCGTCCTGCGGTCCCCGGCAATCAGATGGGCTTCCGTCGTCCATCCCTGTTTGGAACCTTCTCCGCGGTAGGCGCTGTTGAGCAGGGCTACAATGGATGCGGCATCGGCGGGCAATGCAAAGCGGATACCCGGATTAAAAGTAGGGATCATTTGTTGAGGGTTGAGGGTTGAGGGTTGAGGGATTTTTCATAAATTTTCATTCGAAATTTAATAACATTAGGTAAAATAACAGAAGTCTGAATCGAATGGACCAAGTACCGGAATTCGTAAGCGCCTTTTTCATACTGACCGCCCTTCTTACCCTCTACCTGTTTTTCAGAGCGGCCTTTAATTCCCGGATCGTAGTGTTTATTTTGTTGGCCTGGTTAAGCCTCCAGGGTTTTATCGCTTCCACTGGATTTTATACCCTCACCGATGCTTTTCCTCCCCGGCTTTTATTGGGCATTCTGCCTCCGCTGGTTTTTATTGTTGTTCTTTTTGTTTCTCCAAAGGGTCGTTTGTTTATCGATGGGCTGGATCTGAAAGCGCTGATCCTGGTGCATATGGTCCGTATCCCGGTTGAACTTGTGCTTTTCTGGCTGTTTTCTTTTGGTACCATTCCCCAATTGATGACTTTTGAGGGCCGGAACTTCGATGTCCTTTCCGGCATTTCCGCTTTGCCTGTATATTATTTTGGCTTTATTAAAAAAAGTTTGGACATTAAATTCATCCTGGCCTGGAATTATATATGCCTTGCCCTATTGGCCAACATCGTCATCCACGCTTTATTTTCATTCCCCTATCCTTTTCAGTTGTTGGCTTTCGACCAACCCAATATAGCTCTCTTGTATTTCCCTTTTTTATGGCTGCCGGCCGTGGTGGTCCCCCTGGTACTGTTTTCCCATCTGGCTGCCATCCGTCAATTAAGGCGTAAACAATAAGGCTTTATCTGTTTTGAAGCTAATCTTTTCCCGGCATTTCTGGCATTTCTTATTTAAATTGAATATCCTAAACCATCTTTCGGTCAATCTTTTCTTAAGTTTATTATTATGAAAACCAGTTTTAAACTCAATGGCAAAATGGTACAGGTGGAAACCGCCCCCGACGCCACCTTGCTTTGGACCCTGAGGGATGCCCTGCAACTGACCGGGACCAAATACGGTTGTGGTGCTTCGCTGTGTGGGGCCTGCACGGTGCACCTTGACGGGATTGCAGTAAGGTCATGCATGACCCCGGTTTCTTCCGTTGCCGGGAGGTCGGTGACCACTATTGAAGGCCTGGCGGGAGAAGAACTGCATCCCCTGCAGAAAGCATGGATTGAAGAACAGGTGCCTCAATGCGGGTATTGCCAGTCCGGCCAGATCATGCAGGCCGCAGCCCTTCTCAAAGCCAATCCCCATCCCGACCGGGAACTGATCATTTCATACATGAACGGGGTGCTTTGCCGTTGCGGAACGTATACCCGTATTCTCAAGGCTATTGAAAAAGTTTCTAAATCCGGCAAACAATGAACAACAAGAAAGAAGGACGGGCCCATCCCATGAGCCGTCGTCAGTTTATGCTGACGGCAGGCGGATTCAGTTTTGCGGTAACGGCAGGAGCAATAGCTCCTAGATTTTTAGGTGACCCTGAACCGGCCGCTTCCAGTGGAGACCAGCAGCTCACCGCCTGGGTAAAAATCACCGCCGACGGAAAGATCACGATTTATAATCCGGCCGCTGAAATGGGGCAGGGTTCTATGACTGCCCTGGCTGCAATCCTTGCGGAAGAAATGGATGCGGATTGGGACAAAGTGACCATCGAATATTCCCCGGTCGAGCCGGGTATTTACGGCATGCAATGGAACGGGACCCCGGGAGGGCCCATGATCACGGCCGGGAGCCGCACCGTCCGCGGATATTACAAACCTTTGCGCCAGGCCGGTGCTAAAGCAAGGTATGTCCTTTTATACAATGCGGCGAAAAAATGGGGATTGCCCCAATCCGGATTAAAAACGGACCGGGGATATGTCATTGACCCTGCCGGGGGGCGAAAACTGAGTTATGGGGAAATCGCCTCTTTTGCGCAAATTCCCCCATCCGTTCCTGAAATAAACGAACAGGATCTGAAAAAACCGGAACAATTCCGGTTGATCGGCCAGATCATCCCGCGTTACGATATCCCTGAAAAGACCACTGGCCGGGCCAAATTCGGAATTGATTTCAGCCTGCCGGACATGGTTTATGCCGCCATCGCCCGTGCCCCGGTATATGGATCCACACCGGAACTGCTGAATGAAAATGAGGTCCGCACTTCTGATGGGCTGGTCGATCTTGTCAAAATGGACCACGGGATCGGAGTCGTGGCCAATACCTTTGAACAGGCCCTTAAGGCAAAAAAACGAATGCAGATCCGCTGGTCCGGGGAGGCAAGGGCAAAAGGATATGACAGCGTTGAAGACTATAAATCCCTTGAGCTTTTGATCCGGGACGAAAATAAAAAAGGCAGGATGGTGGTGGACACCGGCGATGCTCCTTCGAATATTCAATCCGCTTACAAAATATACGAACGGGAATACCGTACCGATTATTTGTATCATGCCCAGATGGAGCCCCTGAACGCAGTGATTCATATCGCTGCCGACGGAAAAAGCGCCGAAGCCTGGGCCGGCACCCAGGCGCCGGATACTGAAAGAAATGCGATCGCCAAAGTCTTAGGCCTGGACGAATCCAAGGTTACCTTCCACAATTGTTACAGCGGTGGTGGGTTTGGCAGGAGACAGGAAGATTTTTCACTGGAAGCCGCCATGCTGGCCAAACAGGTCCGCCGTCCCCTCAAACTGATATGGACCCGGGAGGACGATATTCAATATGGCGCATTCCGACCAATGAGCCTGCAACGCATGGAGGCAGGCGTTGATCGGGATGGCCATTTAACAGGATGGCAACACCGGATTGCCGGTCCGGACAACCGTTTGCAGACCGGTGGGGTTCGAATGAATTATTATACCATACCTAACCAACAGACCGAACACCGCGTAAGCCATCCCGGGGTACGCACTGCTTTTTGGCGTTCCGTGGGCCATGGCCCCAATAAATTTGCCCAGGAAGCTTTTATCGATGAAATCGCCCATGACCTTCAGATTGATCCGTATGAATACCGCCGCCGGATGATGAAAGATCTGCCCAGGCACCTCGCCCTTCTGGATAAAGCGGCTGCCCTTTCAGGATGGGGCAAATCCCCTGCTCCGGGACGCGCATACGGCATGGCTTTTTCGGACTATGGAGGTTCTTATACCTCCGGGGTCGTGGAAATATCTCTGGACCAGGAAAGCGGGCAAATAAAAGTTCACAAAGTATGGGCCGCGGTGGACGCCGGGGTCGTGGTTCAACCGGATAATGCCATTGCCCAAATGGAGGGAGGAATCGTCATGGGCATCAGCAGCGTATTGCAGGAAAGCATCACCTTTAAAAACGGCCAGGTCCAGCAATCCAATTTTCACGATTATCCCATCCTTCGTATGGCCGATTGCCCGGAAAGCATTGAAATCAGCCTGATGCCTTCTTCATTACCCCCTACCAGCCTGGGTGAGTTGAGCCTGCCGCTGATGGGCGGAGCTATAACCAACGCATTCCTGAAACTCACCGGAAAGGCGCTGCGCCACATGCCTTTTACTCCGGCGAAGGTACTTGAGGTCTTGTCAAAATGAAAGGTTGAGTTAAAGTGAAGGAGTGCCTTTGAGTCACCCTTTCACTTTGATTCCACCGCATCAATTACTCTTTTTACCAACTCACCCAGTTTCCCGGTATCCAGCCACCGGGTGACGATTACCAGGTCGTGCTCCGGATCGATCACGATATAATTCCCGCCAAATCCATTGGCATAATAAATATTCTTTGAAACTCCCGCCAGTTCATTTTTTTCATTGGTCCACCACATCAGTCCATAAGATGGATTCGGGGCAGACGGCTGCCGGACCGCATTTATCCACTTTTCCGAAAACAGTTGTTGGTTTTTCCATTTGCCTTTTCTTAAAAACAAGAGGCCGAATCTCGCCTGATCAAGCGTGTTGATAAACAAGCCACCGCCGAAATGCCCGCCCCCGCTCACCGATTGGACCATTAATCCATCCACATTTACAAATGAATTTTCATATCCATACCAACGCCAGGTGGAGGAGGCCCCGATGGGATCCATTATTTTTTCCTTTAATAATACCGGAAGCGGTTTTCGCCAGACCTGAAGCAGGGCATAGGCCAGCAAATTGACCCGGACATCGTTGTATTCAAATTGAGAACCGGGTTCCAGCAGTTTCCGGCTTTTCCATTCATCCGGGGTACCGGAAGAAGGGGGGCGGTCTGCCCAATCACAGATGTCAAATAAACAGCCCGACCAGTCTGAGCTTTGATTCAGCAAATGCCTCCAGGTGATTTTTGAATTATGCGGGCCTTCAAACTTTTCATCCCATACATATCCACGTACCGGGTCGTCAATGCTCCGGATCAGGCGGCTGTCTGCCGCGAGGCCTGCCAGGGTGGAAAGGTAACTCTTCGTAACACTGAAGGTCATGTCCACCCTTTGAAGATCTCCCCATTCGGCAACGATATACCCATTTTTCAGTATCAGACCGGCAGGGCCTCCCCTCGGCCGGACCGGACCCAGAATGGAATATCCCGGTTCCCTCTCATACGCTTTATACATCGCTGCGCTTAAATTTTTATCGGTGTGGGTTTCATTGGCCATGGCAAAACGAACAGCTTCTTCAATGCCTTCGTTGTTCATGTTCAACTCCTGGGGCTTTTTCCGGGCCCAGGTGGAATCGGGATAATAAGTTTCCTGAGCTCTCAGTTCGAGGAGGAGGGCTGTCAGCAATAGAATGCTTGCAATCTGTTTATAAAGGCGCATTGTACTAACAAGATAAAGAGATGTTTGCTTGGGGGAGAGTATGATTCTCCTTGGGTTCGCACGGAGGGTGGGAGCGCACGGAGTGGTTTTATGGGAAAAATTCTAAATAATTATTTCTCCGTGGGCCTCGTGGTCGCCGCGCGCATTGAACCTGATAGGCGCCGAAGGCGCCCCTTCCTTGGGTTCGCACGGAGTATTGGAGAGCACGGAGTGGTTTTATGAAAAAATTCTAAATGAATATTCCTCCGTGGACCCCGTGGCCTCCGCGCGCATTGAACCTGCTAGGCGCCGAAGGCGCCCCTCCCTTGGGTTCGCACGGAGTATTGGAGAGCACGGAGTGGTTTTATGAAAAAATTCTAAATAACTATTTCTCCGTGGACCCCGTGGCCTCCGCGCGCATTGAACCTGCTAGGCGACGAAGGCGCCCCTCCCTTGGGTTCGCACGGAGTATTGGAGAGCACGGAGTGGTTTTATGAAAAAATTCTAAATGACTATTCCTCCGTGGACCCCGTGGCCTCCGCGCGCATTAAGCCTGATAGGCGCCGAAGGCGTCCTATCCCTTAAGTTTGCACGGAGTATTGGAGAGCACGGAGTGGTTTTATGAAAAAATTCTAAATGACTATTCCTCCGTGAGCGCCGTGGCCTCCGTGTGCACTACCCCTCGCTAAGCTCCGGGGATAGCGGGTACAGAATGCAGCGCAATGCGATTGCCTTCTGAATCCAGGAATACCGCCATAAATCCATACTCCGGAGATATTTCGGTTTTGGGGACCAGGATCGTTCCTCCCGCTTCGGGTATGCGGTCCAGGACAATCTGTACATCCGGATTGGCGTTGAGATAGATCAGGGGGCCGTCCGTGGCTGACGGTTTATAAAAACCCTCCGCATAAGTCAAGGCTCCGCCCACACCCATAATATCCTCCAGCGGAAACATCCTCATTTTAATATTGGCTAAATCAAGGGGGTTGAGTTTGACCTGAAAAATAGTTTCATAAAAGGCGGTGGCCCGGTCAAGGTCTGTGGTCGGGATTTCGAACCAGGATATGGCGTTTTTCATGATAGGATTGATAGGATTTGTAGGATTTTAGGATTTTAGGTTTGTGGGATTTTAGGATGGGTGGATTTGGGACTTTGGGATGAGGTTTGGATCAGGTGCTGGGGTTTTCAGAAGGAAGTATTTTTCCAAATTCGTTATCGTGGGGCTCCCAGAGCTCAATTTTGTTTCCTTCGGGATCCAGGATCCATCCGAATTTTCCGTATTCATAGACTTCCATATCACCCACTACCTGTACCCCCTCTTCTTTCAGTGTTTTTAACAGTTCCTCCAGGTTTTCCACCCTGAAATTAATCATAAAGGGTTTGGTCCCCGGATTAAAATAGGTCGTATCCTCTTTAAATAAACTCCACACGGTGTACCCCTTCTGTCCGTTTTCCTTGTGCCAGGAAAAGGTGGCTCCGTATTCATCGGTGACCAATCCCAGATGTTTCGAATACCAGGATTTAAGTGAAGTGGCATCTTGGGTTTTGAAAAAAAATCCACCCAGGCCGGTAACTCTTTTCATGACTATGAATTGCCTGTGAAGATATGGATAGGATTGATAGGATTTTTAGGATTTTTAGGATGGACGGTCTCCTCTTAATCCTTAAGTACTAAAAATCTTACCAATCCTACCAATCCTACCAATCCTACTAATCCTATAAATCCTACCAATCCTATAAATCCTACTAATCCTATTCCCCTTATTTTTGGCAGCGTATGAAGTCAGGCCACCGCTTTCTGATCTTCCTGTTTTTTAGTTTTGGGCCGCTTTCCATTTTTGCGCAAAACGGAGGTCGCGCTATATATGAATTTTTACAATGGGGGCCCTCCGCCCGCGTTACGGCACTGGGCGGCCGTTATATTAGCGCCCGGGACAGCGATGTGGTACTGGCCCAGATGAATCCGGCTGTTTTATCTTTCCAAAGTACGGGCACGATTGCCGTAAACCAGAGTTTTTATCTGGGAGGAACGGCCTATTCCAATCTTGCTTCGGCTTTTCACCTTTCCAAAGAAAATCTGACCATCCACGGCGCCCTCCAGTATTTAAACTATGGGCGGTTTCAGGGCGCCGATGAATTTGGCAATAAAACCAATGAATTCAAAGCCCGCGATATGGCGATTGTAGCCGGGGCATCCAAAAAATTGTTTGAATCGCTGAGCATCGGCCTGAACCTCAAATTCATTTTTTCCCAACTGGAAACGTATAACAGCAGCGGACTGGGTCTCGACCTGGGTTTGTTGTATGCGCTTAAATCCGGCAGGCAGTCTTTCGGACTGAGTTTCCGGCATATGGGGGTGCAGTGGGATCCTTATTGGGAAACGAGGGAAAATCTTCCTTTTAATATTGAAATGGGCTTTACCCAGCGACTGGAACACGTGCCCATCCTTTTTTCCATCACCGCCCATGATCTCCACCGCTGGGACCTTCGGTACGATTCCCCGGATGAGGAAACCAACCTTTTTGGAGAGCCCGTCGGAAGGCCTTCGGCGGTCGAACGTTTTGTCGACAACCTGGCCAGGCATTTGATTTTCAGTTCGGAAGTGCTGATCGGGAAAAACGCGCCCCTGCGTCTTCGCCTGGCTTACCATCATCAGCGTCACCAGGAACTGAAGGATCAGAATTACCGGGGCCTTTCGGGTTTCTCGGGCGGCCTGGGCCTTAAACTTTCCCGGCTGAGTTTTGATTATGGCCTGGCCAATTATCACCTTGCAGGTTCCATGCATTCCATTGGCCTGGGCATACGGGTGAAATAAATGACCAACTTTATTCTTCCGTTTTCCGTTCTTATTTATATGAGGTTTTTATTTTTTTCCCTTTTGGGGGGTTTTTTTCTTCTTGCCTGCAGCAAACCCGGGGCGGATCCTGTTTTAGATTGTCCCGGGGAGGGCCGGGTACAGGCCGAACTGATCCGTAAGGGCTGTGAGGCCTATGTTTTCCGGCTCATTGAGTATTCGCCCGATGCCCAGGAAAAATGGACCGATATCTTTACCAAAAAGGAGTATTCCAATGTCATCTCCGTGCTTAATTATTGCGGAGACGATCAAAACAGCAAGGATCTCCAGGCCCTGAACGCCGGTGAATTCGTCAGCTTCAATCTCACGGCCACTCAGGAGCATTGCGCGATTCTCTGCCTGGTCTATGAAGCCTCCCCGGCGCCGACCTTCAAGGCCAGCAAAGTCTCCCGGTGTTCCAACTGATCTTTATCTTATTTCATACCACAATTCCACCATTCCGCTTTTGTAAGCCGTTACGTCTTTCAGGTGCAATGCCTCCTCCCGGCCGATGTGGTCCAAAAAACGTTTTCCGTCGCCCAGCATGACGGGGAGGATAGATAATCTCAGATCATCGGCGAGGTTCAGCCGGATAATGTCTTCGGCAAGCATGGCACCGCCGGCAATCCAGATATTCCTGTATTTGGGTTTTAAATGGGCGTTTACCAGCTTTTCCAGGCTTCCTGAATAAAATTCGATGTTCTTTCCATTGTGCCGGAGGTTCCGGTGGGTCACTACCGTCACCGGCGTCTCCCCGTAGGGCCATCCTATTTCCAGGGTGTGTTCATAGGTATGCGCGCCGATCACATAACAGCCTATCGTTTTCAGGAACTCCTCCTCGTCTTCCCCGGTGACTCCCTTTTCGTAGTAATCCGTGGTTTCAAACCAGGACACGCTGTTGTCTTTTTTGGCAATAAAACCGTCAAGGCTCGAAACCAGGTGTATGGTCACTTTGGATAGTTCTTCGTTCATATACAACCTATACGTACGGTTATTCTAAGTCCAAAAGTATTTTTAAGTTTTCTCTGATCTTTTCTGCCGTGGCTCCGTCCGCTGCTCCCAGTTTTTTTACCAGTCGCTGATTGTCTATTGCTCTTATTTGGTCAATCATGAGGTCCCCATCCTCTTTGAGTCCAAATTTAAACTTTCCCAAATGAACCCTCAATATCTCGGCGTCTGGTTTTATGTTTGTTGTCATTGGGCACACGACGGTCGAATATACCCGACTTCGTTTTTAGCTTGTTTTCCTGATTAAATATAGGCCTCTTTTCTCACCATGTCACCTTTTTCGACCTATCTTTGCCTTATTATCCGACCATGTACGACCGCGCCATCCTCCATATGGACCTCGATTCCTTCTTTGTCTCTGTGGAATGCCTGCGCAACGCCTCCCTGAAGGGCAAGCCCCTCCTGATCGGCGGCAGCGGCGACCGGGGTGTGGTGGCCAGCTGCAGTTACGAGGCGCGCCGCTTCGGCATCCATTCGGCCATGCCCATGAAAATGGCCCGCCGGCTTTGCCCCGACGCCCTCATCCTACGCGGGGATATGGATGCCTACAGCGAATATTCCCGCCAGGTGACCGAATTGATTTCGGGGGAGGCCCCTTGTTTTGAAAAAGCTTCCATTGATGAGTTTTACCTGGACCTCAGCGGGATGGACCGCTATTTTGGCTGTTACCAGTGGGGGGTGGATTTGCGCAAACGTCTGATCCGCGAAATCGGCCTGCCTATTTCCATGGCCCTTTCGGTAAATAAAACCGTATCCAAAATCGGGACCGGAGAAGCCAAGCCCAACGGCTCCAAAGAAATCCTGAAAGGAACGGAAAAGGACTTCCTGGCCCCCTTGTCCACTTCCAAAATGCCGGGAATCGGCGAGGCCATGTATAAAAAACTCAGCTTCATGGGTGTGCGCACCCTGCGGGTACTGAGCGAGATCCCGCCCCGCCTGCTGGAAAGGGAATTTGGAAAAACCGGACGGGTCCTCTGGGAAAGGGCCAATGCTTTTGACCCCACCCCGGTCCAGCCCTACAGCGAAGCCAAATCCATATCCCACGAACAAACCTTCAGCCAGGACACCCTCGACCTCCGCCGTATCCGCAACATCCTGCTCAGCATGGTCGAAAAGCTGGGCTTTGACCTCAGGCAGTCCAAAAAACTCTGTTCTGTGGTCACTGTCAAGATCCGTTACGCCGATTTTAATACCTATACCCGCCAGCTCCGCATCCCCTATACCGCCAACGACCGCATCCTGCTGCGCCACGTCTATGACCTCTTTGATAAACTTTATGAGCGGCGCCAGATGATCCGCCTGATCGGGGTCAAATTCAGCGGCCTGGTCCACGGCCATTACCAGATCAACCTGTTTGACGATACCGAAGAGGATATGAACCTGCTCAACGAACTCGACCATATCCGCAAACGCTGGGGGCCCCATGCCATCGGGCGCGCCGTGAATGTCGACCGTAAAAAGGAAGAAGACCACCAAACCCAGCCGTCAAAAACACAAACGGCAGTGACCGACCCGAGGTGGGCTAAGATGGTAAGGAGGTGGTGGTGATGGCCATTAAGAATTAAGAATTAAGGAATTAAGAATTAAGGAATTAAAAAGGAGGGCGCCTTCCTCTTTGTTTGCTTAATTTTCACTTTGATCCTTTTGCCTTTCTTCATTAAGACCCTGAGTGTATGGACAAACAAATCTTCGGCCAGGTAGATCAATACATCAGCGATCTGTTATTGCCCCCGGATCCGGTATTGGACGATACGCTGAAATCCATTGAAAATGCCGGATTGCCGGCCATCAGCGTCTCGCCGGTTCAGGGCAGGTTTCTTCAGCTTATGGTCCTGCTGACCGGAGCCAGGCGGATCCTGGAATTGGGCACTCTGGGAGGGTATAGTACGATATGCTTGGCCAGGGCCCTGACGGAAAAGGGCCGGCTGATTTCGCTGGAACTGGATCCGCGCTGCGCCGAAGTGGCCCGGGGCAATATCAACAAGGCCGGGCTGGGCGCTAAAGTTGAAATCCGCGTAGGCAAAGCCCTCGATTTGCTGCCCGGCATCCTCGCATCAAACGAAGGGCCTTTTGACCTTATTTTTATTGACGCCGACAAACCGCCTTATGCAGAATATTTTGATTACGCCGTGAAACTTTCCAGGCCCGGGACTTTAATCATTTGTGACAACGTCATCCGGGAAGGGAAGGTCCTGGATCCCCGCTGTGAGGATGAATTGGTGCAGGGCGTCCAGCGGTTCAACAAAGCCCTCGCCCGGGACCACCGGGTAACGGCGACCTTGTTCCAGACCATAGGCGCAAAGGAACACGACGGCATGGCTTTGGCGGTGGTGAAGTAGCGGTGAATCATTGAATACCTGTTCTCAGGGGTTGTGCTTACATCATTTCAGGCTGGGTGAGTTGGACCTGACCCCGGATCCACTGACCCCAGGGTTATTCAACTGCGACTTGGGGCGTATTGAATTTGACCGGATCAAAGGCAAGGTCACCGGTTTGAGATTATCCGGCGGGCGGATCAAAAACATACGATTTGAAAAAAATTGATTGGTAAAAGAGGCCCCTTCGCCCATTTTGCAGACAAATCCGCCCCGTTTGCAGATCGTTCTTTCCATGCCAAAACAAAAGGTGACCTTTGGCTTTAGTCCATGAAAAAATCTTTCGTCGTCCTGCTGCACATCGGTTTTTGGGCCTGTTATTTCCTGATGATGTTTATTGTGCTGGGAATTTATTCCCGGAGCGTAGCAGATAAGGCGGACCAGGTCGCCAGGGTATGGAATGCCTTTTACAGTGTTCTCCTTTTTGCCTTTATTCCATCGGTCATTTCATATTTTATCTATTATTTTATACTTTTTCCAAAATATCTGGAGCAAAAGAAAATTTTGCCTGCTATTCTTTTGGGGCTCCTTTCCTCGGGCGTAGCCGCCATCCTGGGTTATATTATAATCCGTTATTTTATTGAAACGGGCCGGATAATAGATATGGATGAAGGGGGGATACACGGCAGGTCCACTGCCGGCCGGGTCATCCTGGTCATGACCACGATTGGCGCTCTTTGCGGCACCGTGGCCTTCGTCATCCGGGGCTTTGTCACCTGGTATAATGAGATCAAGCTTAAAGAGGCTTTGCGGGATAAAAGCCATGCCATGGAAATGGCCTTGGTCAAGTCCCAGCTCGACCCCCACCTCCTGTTCAACACCATAAATAATATCGACGCGCTGATCTTAAAAGATTCGGTGGCCGCCTCGGAATACCTGAATAAATTGTCGGACATCCTTCGGTTTATCCTGTATGAAACCAAGGGCGATAAAATCCCCCTGGCCAAAGAGCTGGAATACATCACCAAATACATCGCCCTTCAAAAAATCAGGACGGCCAACGAAAATTATATCCATTTTACGGTTGAAGGCCCTGCGGGTAATAAAAGCATTGCCCCCATGGTTTTTATTCCTTTCATTGAAAACGCCTTTAAACACACCAACAATAAAAAGCTCGAAAACGCCATCCGGGTCCAAATCCGGATCCGGGAAGAAGATATACAATTCCTGTGCGAAAACAAATTTGACCCCAGGCCGGCAGGCCAAGCCACTGCCGGGGGCCTGGGCAATGAACTGATCAAAAAACGGCTAAACCTGATTTATGGCGGAAAACATACTTTAGAGATGCAAAAAACCAACGACCGTTACCTCGTGCACCTGGCCATTCCCCATGGATAATTATACCTGCATCATTATAGAAGACGAGCCCCTGGCGCTCGAAAAAACAAAAGATTTTGTGCTCAAGGTCCCCTTTTTAACCTTAAGCGCAACCTTTGACAATGCCCTCACCGGGCTGTCCTATCTGAATAATAACAAAGTGGACCTTTTGTTTCTGGATATCAACATGGATGAATTGTCCGGCATAGAATTGCTGGAGAGTTCAAAAATATCCAGCCAGGTGATCCTGACCACCGCTTATCAGGAATACGCCTTAAAAGGTTACGAATTGCAGATCACCGACTACCTTTTAAAACCCTTTACCTTCAACCGGTTTTTACAGGCCGTAAACAAAGCCCGGGAAAACCTGGTCCATCGCCCCACCGAACCTTCCCCGGATTTTATTTTCGTCAAAACGGAAAACCGGCTTGAAAAAATCATGATCAGCGATATCGTCTACATCGAAGGCATGAGGGATTACCGGAGGATCCATACGATGAATAAGCGGGTCATGACCCTTCAGAATTTCAGTGAATTTGAAAAGCTGATCCCTCCCAGTCAGGTGTGCCGGGTGCACAAGTCCTATATGGTGGCTCTGCATCAGATAGAATCCATAGAAAGGGGAAGGATAAAAATCGGGGGGGAATTGATCCCCATCTCCGATACTTACAAAGAGGACTTCTTCCAGCTCATCAACAGCCGGCTATAGTTATTTGAGCGGCCGCCTCTAATATCTCTTTCGCGACTTTACGCCTCAACGCGAAACCCTTCCATAAGACTTCCGTAAGATCTAATACTTTCCCGTTCGCGTCTTTGCGCCTTTGCGCGAAACCCTTCAGTTCAGACTATTGGTTATGGTGAGCGAAAGGCATTGAACTTGCTGTTTAATCTGGCTTAATACCTTCCCCCTTCGCGTCTTTGCACCTTAGCGCGAAATCGGCTCCGCCCTTTTGCAGACCCAAAACCCCGGTTTGCAGACATCTTTGCCCGCCTGGCATATCCCGGTTTTAACAGCCTTTTCCCCCTTATACTTTTGTTCCACTTAATTATTTAAACAATCTAAAAAACAAAAGTTATGAAAAATTCAGTACAAACCTTATTCATCCTGGCCCTGGTTTTTTTGCCTTCCTTTTCGTTTGGCCAATTCCAGTCCTCAAAACCGGCGGTACCCAAAACCCATTTGGACTTTTTTATCAGCGCGGTGAACACCGAACTGAATTATGGAAAAGCCAACCCTTCCCTGAAAGATTTTAAAAAACCGGCCCATGGCGTACAAATCGGATTTTCCCTGCAGGCAGGCATTGCCTCCCGTTTATCCCTGGTCCCCGAATTGTCTTTCATCATGAGGGGCGGAAAATTAAAGGTCAACAACCCGCTCACCCAGGATGAAACCACCCTCCGGTTCTATACCCTTGAATTGCCGGTGCTTGCCCGACTTCATTTGGGCCGGTTTCACCTGAATGCGGGACCGTCCCTGGGTTACAATTTCGACGGGACTCAAAAACTGGATGGAACAACCACAGACCTGTCTTTTGAAAAAGAAGCCGGCGCTTATAAGCGCCTCGATGCCGGCCTTCAGGCGGGAGGGGGACTGACTTTCAGGATCAAACAAAAAAGGGCCGTGCTGGATATCCGGTACTGTTATGGTTTGACCAATGTCTCCTACGACCGGGAATCATACCACAGAAGCCTGTTGATCCGCCTGCATGTTTCGAAATAACATCACCTCAACCCTTATTAAACCATTGCAAAATATATTAAAAATGAAAACAACCAGAACCAGCGCCAACCTTGCCGGTGTATTTTTTATCATCGCAGCGGTTGCCGCCATCACCGGGGCCCTTTTATATGACCCCATCCTCAAAAATCCCGATTACATTATTCAGACCCGCCCTCTTGAAGCCCGGGTTTTATGGGGCGCCTTTTTTGAAGTCATTACCGCCCTGGCCGTCATCGGCACCCCGCTTGCTTTGTATCCCGTACTGAAAAAGTACAACGACAGAATGGCCCTGGCCTGCGTCGGTTTCCGCCTGCTGGAAGCGGCCATGATCCTGGTCGGCATCCTGAGCCTCCTGGCCATTGTGAGCCTGAATCATGAATTTATTAAGGAGGCCGCCCCGAATACGGCCTCTTACCTGATCGCCGGAAAATCCCTGAAAGCGCTGCACGACTGGACTTTTACGTTTGGGCCCAATATCCTCCTGGGGCCCAGCACGCTCATGACCGCTTATTTGTTGTTTTCCTCCAGGCTGGTGCCTCGGTTTATATCCATACTTGGGCTGGCCGGAGGGCCTTTGATCTTCGGATGCGGCATCCTGGTGATGTTTGGCGCTTTTTCCCAGGTTTCCCATTGGGCTGGCTTACTGGCCATCCCGGTCTTCCTCTATGAAATGAGCCTGGCGGTATGGTTGTTGACCAGGGGATTTAATGCGCCTGCAGCCGGTCCGGTCACGGTGCTCAGATAATGGAATGAAACAGCCTGTTTGTATTCTTTAACCCAAATCCGATTAAATTAAACAATAAGAAAAATGAAAGCAGTAGTTTATGAACGATACGGAACGCCCGAAGTGCTGGAAATGAAAAATATACAAAAGCCGGTTCCAAAAGAAAACGAGATATTGATAAAAATATATGCCACTACGGTAACGGCGGCGGACTGGCGTCTGCGGAAAGCGGATCCTTTTCTCGCAAGGCTGTTCAATGGTCTATTCAGGCCAAAAAAGGTAAAGGTCCTGGGTCTTGACCTGGCGGGAGTCGTTGAAGAAACCGGCAATAAAGTCAAATCATTTAAAAAAGGCGACGCCGTTTTTGCGTTTTGCGGGTTTAACTTCGGGGCTTATGCAGAGTACAAATGCCTTCCCGAAAACCAGGTGATCTCCTTAAAACCCTCCAACATGAGCTTTGAGGAAGCGGCCACCGTCCCGACCGGCGGACTGACTGCTTTGGGTTTTTTGAAAAAGGCCGGCATAAAAAAAGGACAAGACCTTCTGATTTACGGGGCCTCGGGCAGCGTGGGGACCTTTGCGGTCCAGTTGGGCAAATATTTTGGAGCCCGGGTCACGGCGGTATGCAGCACTGCTAATATGAACCTGGTCCAATTGCTTGGCGCCGATCGGGTCATCGATTATACAAAACAGGATTATACGAAGCTGGAATCCCGTTTTGACATCGTTTTTGACGCGGTGGGTAAAACGTCCAAATCCGCCGGTAAACATCTGTTAAAACCGGGAGGAAAATATGTCTCGGTAAAGGGTTCCCCGGGTTTCCGTCCCGGAGATCTCCACGTTCTTAAAGGGCTGTTTGAGTCGGGAGATTTAAAGACCGTCATTGACCGGCGATACCCCCTTGAGCAAATCAGGGAAGCCCATGCTTATGCCGAAACGCTCCGAAAAAAAGGAAATGTAGTCATCCATATTTTGCCCGATACCGAAAAAATTCAAACTCCATGACCGATTCCTGGACCGATAAATGGAATAAAAGATACGAAACGGAAGCCTTTGCTTATGGTGAGCAAGCCAATCACTTTTTAAAAGAACAGTTGATAAAGCTCGTCCCCGGAAATATCCTTTTTCCCGCCGAAGGCGAAGGCCGCAACGCCGTATTTGCAGCACGGCTCGGCTGGAAGGTTTCCGCTTTTGACATCAGCGTTGAAGGCCAGAGAAAGGCCCGGATCCTGGCCGCTAAAAACAAGTTATCGATCGATTACCGGGTCGGTCAATTGCAGGACCTGGATTACAGGGACAAATCCTTTGATGTCCTGGCCTTGATTTATGCCCATTTCCCTCCGGAGATCAAATCTCGGATGCACAAGGCTTTGGATCGGCTGGTGGTCTCAGGGGGAATGGTCATTTTCGAAGCTTTCAGTAAAAACCACCTGGAATACCTGGCCGCTGATGAAAAGGTCGGCGGGCCAAAAGACCTGGATTCCCTGTTTTCTGTTGACGAAATTTCAGCGGATTTCGATCATTACGATATCCTGGAATTGAGAGAAGAAGTAATTGAACTCCACGAAGGGCTCTATCACAACGGGCGGGGTTCGGTGATCCGCTTTGTGGGGAAAAAACGATAAGTGGATCTCAGAGGTCTTCAATGGCCGTTTTTTCCGGTTTAAAATTGCATGCGTTACTAATTTTAGTATCCTATGAAAATAGTAATCATCGGCGGAACGGGATTTATTGGATCCAGGCTGGCGGCCAAGCTGCGTTCCGAAGGCCATGACGTCATAGCCGCTTCGCCATCCTCCGGGGTTAATGCCTTTACCGGCCAAGGTTTGGCGGAAGCAGTCGAAGGGGCTTATGCCGTAGTGGATGTATCCAATTCGTCTTCTTTGGATGATCGGGCGGTAATGCATTTTTTCCAAACTGCTGGACAACATCTTCTGGAAGCGGAAGCTGCGGCCGGAATCCGTCATCATCTTGTCTTGTCGGTTGTCGGCACAGATCTCCTCCAGGAAAGCGGCTATTTCCGGGCGAAGCGGGTTCAGGAAAACCTGATCAAAGAATCGGGGATCCCTTATACCATTGTCCGTTCAACTCAGTTTTTCGAATTTATAGCCGTGATTGCACAATCTGCCACTCGCGGATCAACGGTTTATTTGCCCTCCGCCTGGATCCAACCGGTCGCGGCGGATGATGTAGTGGATACCCTGGCTGATTTAATGGCCGGAGTTCCGTTGAATACGACGGTAGAACTCGCAGGGCCTGAAAAATTCAGGTTGGATGATTTGGTCCGACGGTATCTGGTACTGAATCATGACCCCCGGCAGATAGTCTTGGATTTAAACGCGACTTATTTCGGTGCGTCTCTCAGCGATCATACCCTAATTCCTTCGGTAAATTCACGTATTGGCAGTAAACGATTTGATGAATGGATGAGCCCGATGCCAAAAATCAATTCGTTATTGTAAAAATATTGGAGCGGGTTGCATTCCTTCACTTCATTTTCATAAACTCGATCCCTTCGTCCCGGATTTTCAGTCCCTTTACCACCCCGGACTCATTGCGACTGAATTCAATAAATCCGAATTGATCCGGTCCCGTGTTTTTGAGAAGCATAGGGTCCATTCGCGGATGCCGGATCTCCAAACGTTCCTGGTTTTTTTTTAAATTCCATACGGCGGACACTTCTTCAGAGCAATAAACGCCTTCGTAGGGTTTTAGGTCAATGGCTTCTTGGTATTTTTCATCCGCTTCTATGTTTTTGATTACGGTTTCCGCCGACGGGAAGTTTTTTAAGTTCGGTTTTGTTTCCCTCAGGTCACCAAACAAAAACAGGTCCCGAATTTTTGGAATACGCTGATAGGCGGCGTCGTTGTCGTCATTGCTCAGGAAAATAAAAGCCAGTTTCCGCTCGGGATAACGCACAATGGCCGTTCGATAACCTATCACCAGTCCCAGATGCATGATTTCCCGAATGCCGTCGAAAGTTCTGAATTCATTGCCAAATGCATACCGGGTACGGCCGTCTTCGCGCAGGGAGCCTTCCGCATAAAGCAATTGTTCCACCCCGGGGGTGATCAATGATTTGGTGTCGAAACCGTTTACCCATTTTACCAGGTCGTCGATATTGGTGCAAAGAGCTGAGGACCCTGCAGCAGCCCAGTTATTGGGCCTTTGCCGGAATCCCTCCCGGCCGCTTTGATAAGACAGGACTTTATATTTGTAAATTTCGCCTGGGTTTTCCTTAAAAAACGTGGAGTGCATACCCAGGGGTTTAAACATATGCTCCCTGGTCCATGCGGAAAACGATTGCCCGGTCACGCGCGCAACGATTTCCGCCAGGAGATTGTAATTAGTATTGGAATAATTGAACCGCTCCCCGGGCTTAAACTTCAGGGATTTTTGATTCGCGGCAAATTTTACACACATTGGCAGGGTGATCCGGTCTTCCGGGGTAAACCCGGCCATTTCCAGCGCATCGGTATTGCGAATGCCTGAAGTATGGTAGACCAGGTGACCGACCGTGATTTTCTCTCCGTAATCGGGCATTTCCGGGAGATACGTCCGGATATCCTCTTCCAGGGAAAGTTTTTTTTGATCAATCAGAATGGCTACGGCCAGGCCGGTAAATTGTTTGGAGCAGGAGGCCAGTTCAAACACGGACTGGCTGGTGATGGGGATCTTTTCTTCCAGGTTGGCCATGCCCCTGGTCGCAACGAAAACCGGTTGTCCATCCCGGATGACAGCAACCGCCGCTCCGGGCTCCTGGTTTTCATACCATCCCTCCATCAACTGCCCGGCTTTAAGGGCCGGTGTTTTTCCGGTGGCTTCGAGCCGGTCCAGAGTGATGGAATAATTACCTGAATAAGGCTTGGAAAAATTCCAGCCTACTCTGATTTTATAATCTCCTTTTTTTTTGGAAAAAATGGATATGATTTCCTTGCCGCCCATCCGGTTTTCATCGATGAGCTGTATCAGGCTGTCCTGGGGATCGTAAACCGTGGCATAAAGGCGCACCTCTTTTTCCGTAAGCCTGATGCTTGAGAACTGCCCCGGCAACATCCTGACAAAATAAGTATCCGTTTTTTGCGGGTCAATCCGGGCATTTACGGTTTTTCCGGGGACTAAAAAATTTTCCGGCAAGTCAAAGGACAAAGCGCTCCGGGCAAATAAGAGGAGGAAATAAAGGGAAAGTGGCATTTTAAACCAATTGGTTTTAATGTGTGGGGTGAACCAGACTAGGAATAAAAGGAATCCAACCATATAACGGCGGAATTTTCGAAAGGTTACACGGGCTTGTACTTCGTGTTCCGGAATGTATCCGCCGCCTGACGGCTTTTAATCCTTTTTTCTCCTTGAATGTGGTAAGTAACTTTTATACTCCGCCCGCCTTTATCCTCATTGACTCATGAAAACAGAATTTATAAAAACAAGGATTCAAACAAGTTAAAATCTTCTTCGTAATCCAACCAGGTATCTGAATTTTCTTCTCCCGGGCCCCTGTAATCCGAATAGTGATAAAACCGGCGGCCGGGCAGATTGTCACCTGGTGTTAATAGCGTTCCTTTCTCAAGGACTACATCTCCAAAATAAAAATGCTCATCACCGGTTTTCCAGAATATGGTCCTTCCCGAAAACGAAAACAGATCGTACCAGGATGCCGGCATAATCAGAAAATCAGTTGCAGGCAGGCTTTGATCCGGGTCCTTCATTTCCATACCGGTCCGGGGGCCTTCAAGCCAGGGTTTGATCTCCTCCAGGTTTTTGACTTTCTGATGAAAGGCGATATAGGGAACCCCTGCCGCCGCTAAAATCCGGGCAGTATGCAGATCGGGCACGGAAGTCACCAGTGAAGGAATTTGCATTGGTTTTATTCAAAAAAACAGGTGGAAGAACCCACCCAACTGAAATCGGCGTTGTACCGCACGCCGATCATCTTTCCTTTGCTGATCCTGGCCAGGTTGTGCACCACGCGGGGTCTTTTATCCGGGGATTCCCAGATCAGCATCATGCGAATCTCGCATTTGGCGGGAATATCGGGAGTGATGATGGCCGGGTGATAATGCACTTTCTTCTGGAGGATCCAGTTTTCAGGATCTTTGATCTTTTCGAGATCCTCTTTGGTCACATCGATCACCACGCCCATGCCCGCGTAGGAATACAGGGGTTTTAATACATAATTTTGAAGGTCCTCCGGAATGTTTTTAAGATCGGAAACAAAACGGGTGTCCGGTACAAAATCACTGGTGATAAAGGGCAGGCTGTATTTGGATATACGGCAAAACCAGTTGGGGTGGTCTACCCAACTCACTTCCAGGTCCTGCCTAAGGTCCACGCAGGGTATTTTCATTGCAAAGAACTCGTCAAAAATCAAACGGTTGTATATGCGTGAAATCTTTTGTTTTTTGCCTTCTTTGAGGTAATACAAGCCTTTCCCTTCCTGTTTGAGGTCGGTCACACAGACGGCGTCTATGCCCAGGTATTTTTTGGTAGCCGTAAAATCAACCCGTGTTTTCTGGTCCTGGGGTTTATAATCCAGTAAAATGGTTTCGGCAGGGTCCGCTCCGTCCAGTATGGTTTTGTTTAGCAATTGAATATATTCTTCCTTGCTCACTCCAATATAATTGTCAAGACCCGGAGGAATTTCAAATACTTTCCTGCAGGCTTCGGCCTGGGCAATCTGGAAACAGTAAAGGGAAGGGAAGCCCTGCATTTCGATCAGTTGGGGTGACAGGGTTCCCTGCTCATCCCGGCAAACGCCGAAATCAAAGATCAGCAAGGGGCAATAGCCCGGATCACCGGCAAATTGCAGATGGGAGGGGATGGCGCCTTCGGAAGCCGATAAAAAATCCGGCCGGGTAATGGTATCGATCAGGTCTTCGCAGGCCCTTAATACTTTTTCTTTAAAATAAGCCGGTATGAAAACAGGGGTTTCAGCCAGCCTGAACAGGGGAGCTTCCCCCGCAGCTCCCGCTACCGCCTGTTTATATGCTTCATATTTTTCCTGAGTAAACGATTCATTAAACTGTTTCCGGAGCGCATCAATCATGGCGTGATATTAATAAAATTCGAACAAGACCTGGAAGGTTTAATACGTTAAAAACAGAAACCTTCCAGGTCTCATTCGAGCAGGTGGTATAACTCGAAAATGAATTTTCTTATTCCAAATGCACCGCCTGGTATCCCCCTTTGCTGCGGAAATAGAAAACCAGGGCCAGGAAACAAAGCAGGGTAAATACCGGCAAAAGCGCCACGGTACGCAAAGCGCTCTTTTTAGCTTCCGAGGCGGCGTTCGTCAGGGATGTTTTATCCGGCTCGGCGGCTGCGGCGACTTTGTCCCCGTCCAGGGCCATGTATTTGCCGAAAATGGATCCTTTTTCCACGGTGGCATAGGTCGAACTCAGGGTGGTATTGTTCTTGGTGTCCATATCCTTCAGGGTATTTACGACAGACCGGTCCTGCACATTGCCCAGGAGCACCGTGCCTACAATACCCACACCCAGCATGCCCACCCCGCCGATGATGTTCAGGGCCAGGGCGCCCCCTTTAGGAAACTGTTCAGCTCCGATACCCAGCATGGTGGGCCAGAAATAAGTTTTCCCCACGCCATAAATGGTCGCGGCAATCAATATGCCTATGCCCGTGCTCGTAGAGAGCATAAAAAGGCCCAGGATAGCCAATACGCAGCTCACTGCCAGAAGGCCCAGGGGGTTGAGTTTGTGAATAATGGGCCCGGAAAAAAAACGAAGGACCGACATGATCAGGGAAGTATAAACCAGGATCCACCCGGCTTGAACCCCGATATTATGCATGGCGGGTCCCATAAGGTCGGTAACCCAGCTGTCCGTACCCAGTTCGGTAGTAGCCAGCGGAATCATGATCAGCAAGAGAAAGATATACAAGGGTTGGCCAATGGCCCATTTGATATAATATCCAAAAGCCAGGGTGGTTAAAACCGCTATGATGAGGCTGGTCACTCCGCCCCATCCGATCACCTGGCCAAGCTGTGAAAAGATCAGCCAAAGGATGATAAAAGCGCCTCCCATGCCCACTTCTCTGAGCATTTCATTGTAGGTCACTCCGGCCTTTACGCGCTCGTGAACCGGGAATTTTTTATTCCAAAGCAGGAAACCATACAATAATACCGGTATAAGAATGAGGCCGATCTTTACCCTCCAGGATACTGCGGGGCCCAGCATCAGGGCAAAGATGCCGCCGATCACCATGCCGCCCGGCCAGCCTGCATGAAGTGTGTTGAACCATTTGGTTTTGTTTTTTGAAAACATGGTGGCCACCACCGGATTGATAAAAGCCTCGATCGCTCCGTTGCCGAGCGCCAGGATAAAGGTGCCGATCCACAGTCCCCAATACCCTTTTGCAAAGAAAATGGTGATCACCGCGGACAGGATCTGGGCCACAAAGGCAAAGATCATGGCTGCCCGGTATCCGATCCGGTCGATAAACAAACTGAACAATACGATGCTGATGGCAAAGGGCCAGAGTCCCACTCCGGAGATCTCCCCTTTCTGGGTATTGGTCAGATTAAATTCATTGCCAAGGTCTTCGAGCAATAAAGCCCTCAGGATAAAGCCAAAAGCCGTGGCAATCAGGGCAATGAAACAACCCCAGAACAAGCCCATATCCGGTTTTTCCTCAATTTGAGTCGAAGTCATAAGATGATTTTTTGAATGAAGAATTAAGGTTTTTTTATTCGAAACCGAATATAGGAATTTTTAACAGTTTGCCCTTTTTTTGACTACCTTTCTATTTATTTGAAACCCGGGTCGGCGATCCTTGCGGTTGTTCCCCTTCCAAATTCCCGGACCCCGCCCGGCTTATAAACCACCACCTCAAAGTCGCCAGCAGCAATACAATCGCTGCAGCTTGGTGCAGGACACCCAGATTGACCGGTATGAATCCCCTGGATCGAAGCAGGGTAATGATGCCCAGGGTAACCTGGATGACTAGTAGGAGGGCCACCCAGCGAACGAGTTTTAGATGAAAAAACCGGTACATGCGGGTAAAAAATAAAACCAGGAGTACCAGAGCCGTTATGCGGTGCAAAACCTGGACCAGGGCGGGTAAAAACGGATAGGAATCGTAATCCATAAAATGCTGCCATTTCCAGGAATCCCCTCGGAAAAGGATGGGATCGATCCAATATTGGTTCATCTTCGGAAAAGTGGGATAAACCAGGGCCGCTTTCATTCCACTCATCATTCCTCCCAGGAGGATCTGAATGCAAACCAGTACCAAAAAAATCAAAGCGGTATTTTGCCTGGCCCCCAGGCCGGGATAAGATGCCGGGGAATTGGTTTTGAGATAAACCCACCAGAGATAAGATAAGGTGACCAAAGCCAGGCCCAGGTGCAGGGTGAGTTTGTAGGCGTTGACCCAGGGCCGGTGGATCAGGCCGCTGGCCACCATGATCCATCCGAAAGCACCGACTATTCCAGCCAGGATAAACACGGTAACCAGCCCTTTTTTTAATTGAGGATAGAGGTATCCCTTGGCCCAGAAAAATACAAACGGGAGTAAAAAAACAAAACCCATGAGCCTGGCCCATAAACGGTGGAGATATTCCCAGAAATAGATCCATTTGAATTCTCCCAGGCTCATTCCCCGGTTGATTTTCTGATACTGAGGGGTTTCCTTATACAAGCTGAAGGCTTCTTCCCAGTCCGCCCGGTTGAGGGGCGGCAGGGTCCCGGTCACGATTTCCCATTTGGTGATCGAAAGCCCGCTGCCGGTGAGCCGGGTGATGCCCCCGATGAGGATCTGAAAAAAAATCATGACCAGGCCGGTCCACAACCAGGCTTTCACGGGAAAAGGGATGAGAGAATGTTTCATTTTTTTCAGGAATGGCCCAAATATAGGCCGGTACCCGGTTTCCCGAACGCCAGTCCTTAGCCGGTAATAATAATTTATAGATTAATTTAAATTACAATTAAGCTATTATTATTAGTGATGTAGATATGTGGATAAACCGGGCAGGCTCCGGAATCCGCCTTAGATTATTCACAAAATATATGGAAAATAATGTTAGCACTAATTTACTGGAAATGTGATAAATACTGGTTTCATTAACAAGTTATATATTTTGTTAATTCACGCTGTCCACAGCTAAAAGAAAGAATCCGTGGACCTGTGTGTTCATTGTTCGAAATGCGCTCCTTATTCACACATATATGGGTATGGATTATATGAAGGAAGTCCGTGGTGGATATCTTTTGCTCTGTTGACATTTAAAATCCACCGGGCCACAAATTATTGTGGATAAGTATTTTAAATTCATTCTGAGGATTTGTATTTTATATAGTAGTTAATTCATTAATGTTGATAAAATTATTGATTCTCATTGAATTATATGGAATATGAGGGCTTTGATACAAAGAGTGGGTAAGGCGGAAGTGGTCCTTGAAGACGGGACCCTGAGCGGCAGGATCGGAAGGGGAATATTGGTCTTTCTTGGAATTGAAAATGAAGACCGGGAGGAAGATATTCAATACCTGGTCCACAAAATAAGCCAGCTGAGGATCTTTGACGATGAAGCGGGCATCATGAACAAATCGGTATTGGAAACGGGAGGGTCCATTCTGCTTGTCAGCCAGTTTACCCTGCACGCCAATACCAAAAAAGGCAACCGGCCTTCTTATATCCGGGCTGCCCGCCCGGAGACGGCCACTCCCTTATACGGCCGGTTTATTGAGGCCTTGAAAGCAACCGGGATTCAGACCGAAACGGGAAAATTCGGGGCCATGATGCAGGTACATTTGGTAAACGACGGCCCGGTCACGATTTGGCTGGATTCAAAAAATAAGGACTATTAAGCCTCAACTTGTTCTTTGGTGGATGGTGAGTAGTGGATGGTGAGTGGAAAACCCCTCCATAAATCTACCTCCTGCCGAAATCCAGGATCAGGCCGATGCTGTTCATTTCTTTTTCAAAGGAAAGGGGCTTGTCGTTGAGCTTAAAAGAGCGGCCGACCTGGACCTGAAGTTTGATCCATTTGTAACCGATCCTGCCGGTAATGGCGGGTTCGGCAAAAAACCAGACCGGCTCGTCGATTTCATAAAGCCTGTTATCTAACAATTCCTGGGTGGTATAGGTGGTTTCGGGTTTCTGAAACTTTCCGGCAACCAATCTTGGGGTAAAAGCGATTTCAAAAATATCATGATGAAAACCGACGCTGGGCTGGAAAAAAAACCGGGCGCCCTTGGCTTCAAATTTTTTGCCAAAATCGCGGGTTTCGGTCTTGCCAAAACCAAGGCCGGCAAAAGTTTCCCATCGCAGGGGCCCTGAAGCCTTGAATCCACCCAGGCCCGCTTCGACCAGATAACCCTTTCCAAACAGATCATCTGTGTTCTCGCCATCCTTTCGAAACAAGGCATTGGCCATAATGCCAAAATTTCTTCCCGGACTGGCGGCAAACTGGATGTTTCCGTTGAAGTCCGCCATCAGCCGCATTTGCCCGGCATCGTCAAAAAGGGGAACGTTTACCGTATTCGGGACATAGGCGGTTTTACAGGAAAAAAGAAGGAGAAATCCCCATACCAAAAACCGGGTTATCTTGTACATCATGTCCTATTTTTAATTAAAGATAGATAGTTTGGCCCGGTGAAATCAAGTGGTCTCAAGGCAGCCTTATCTTTAGATCATTAAAATAAAATGAAAATGACCCTTAAACAAATCCTCCCGGTAAAGCCTTATCCGCGCCGGCATTTTCTTAAGTTGACCGGGTTTGCCGCCGGTTCTTTTTTCTTCCCCGGACTCCGGAGGCCCGGGCAAGAGTCCTGGACGGTCGGCCAGATCATGGACCGTTTTATCCGGGAAGTCCCCGGGGCTCCATTTCGGATCACGGTGGATACCCTGAAATCAGGCAGCCGGGATACGGTCGTTACCGGTATCGTCACCACCATGTTTCCAACCATTCCGGTCATTGAAAAAACCATTGCCCTGAAAGCCAATTTTATTATAGTTCATGAACCTTCTTTCTACAACCACCTGGACGAGACCGATTGGCTTGAAAACGATGAGGTTTTCCGTTATAAATCCGCCCTGCTCGAAAAACACAAGATTGCGGTCTGGCGCAATCACGATTATATTCACCGTCACCAACCTGACGGCGTCATGGCGGGGGTCCTTGAAGACCTGGGTTGGACCAGCCGGTACGATGAAGAATCCGGAATCATCGAATTGGAAAACCCCATGAATCTGAAAAGCCTGATCAAACAGCTCAAAAAAGGCCTTGACATCAGCCACCTCAGATATATTGGCCATGTCACCCAGTCATGTAAGAAGATTCTCCTGATGCCCGGAGCTTCAGGCGGAAGGAGACAGATAGACCGGATCGGAAAGACAAAACCGGATGTTGCGATATGCGGTGAGTTGCAGGAATGGGAAACGGCCGAATACATAAGGGATGCCCGGGCAAAAGGACAGACCGTTTCTTTGATTGTGCTTGGTCATATTCCCAGCGAAGAACCGGGATCCCGTTATATGGCCCAATGGATCCGCAACAACATTCCCGGCATGAAGGTCACCCACATTCCGGCAGAAAACCCATTTTCATATTCTTAACCTCAACCTTAACCTCAACCTGATCCTCAACCCTCTCCTCAATCCTCAATCCTCAACCCTCAATCTTAATCCACCAACCGATACCCCACCCCCTTCAGGGTAATGATCTGGATTTTTTCATCTTCTTTGAGGTAATCCCTGAGTTTGGTGATATAAACATCCAGGTTGCGAGAATTAAAAAACGAATCGTTACCCCAGATCTTATCCAGGATGGTTTTGCGAAGGACGGCTTCCTGTTTTTGGCGGATCAGCATGGACAACAACTCTGTTTCACGGTGGGACAGCCTTTTGACGGAATCGCCCAAATGCAGTTCCTGCCTGCCTGCATAGAAAAGATAACGTCCCAGGGACAGGGCTTCCGGACTGACCTCTAAATTTCTGGACTGGTTGGACAAAGCCAGCAGGTTTTTTATCCGGACGATGAGTTCTTCCATGCTGAAAGGTTTCCGGATATAATCGTTGCCTCCGGAACCAAATCCCTGTAATGCGTCTTCCGTCTGACTTTTTGCCGTCAAAAAAATGATGGGGACTTTGCTGTCCAGACTTCTGATCTCTTTTCCCAGGCTAAAACCATCCACATAGGGCAACATCACATCCAATACACAGATATCCGGTCTGAAATCCCGGAAAGCGTCCATAGCCAGATCACCCCGGCCGATATGGCGCACTTCAAACTGCCGGCTTCCCAGGGTCTCCGTTACAATCTTGGCCAGGCTGGGTTCGTCTTCGACATATAATAACTTAATCATGGATTTTTTATTCAGGAGGGCAGGCTCACCGTAAATACCGCACCCTTGCCCGCTTCGCTTTCCAGGTTGATTTTTCCCCCCATTTCTTTTACCACCCGGCGTACATAGGCCAGTCCAAGTCCATGGCCCTTGACCGTATGTACATTGCCCTGGGGAATGCGGTAAAAACGGTCAAAGACCCGGCTTTGATATTCTCTTCCGATCCCGGGGCCGTTGTCTTTTACCCGGATCCCGATTTGTCCGGCCTCCCTGGTAAGAAATACATCCACCCGGCCGCCATCCTTATTCCCGTATTTAATGGCATTGTCCATGAGGTTATAAACAATTCCGGCCACCCATTGCCGGTCTGCATGCAGGACCAGGGGATCATCCTTGATATGGACATCAATGGTAATATTTTGTTTTTCAGTTTGTACGCGGAAGGAGTCGGCAATGCTGTTGACCAGGGCGGCCAGGTCAATCCGCTCAGGATGTGCGGGGGGCAGGGCTTTGTCGATGCCGGACACGGAAAGGACCCGGTCTACCAACAGGGATAGGCGGTTCAATTCGTTTTTCGAAATATTCAGGTATTCCTCCCTTTTCCGGCTGTCCTGGATCGCATCGAAATCCTGAAGCGCTTCGAGGGCGACGCCCACGGTGGAAATAGGTGTTTTCAGTTCATGCGTCATGTTCTGGATAAAATCGCTTTTAATAGCCAGGAGTTGCTTTTCCCGTTTAATGGTCCGGGCCATACTGTAAAAAGCCAGGCCCAGGCATAAGAGTAAAAGACCTGCCAGGATGATTTCAGGCGCCATTTTTTTGAGGACCAGGCCCCGGTACTGGCTCAGGGCAACTTCATAACGTTCCCCGGAAGCAATATCAAAATAGGATCCGGCAATATCTTTTTTATCATCCTGCAGGTTTCCGGTGTCCCGGAATTGTGTAAAGGTATATTTCACCGGAAGGCCAGCGGCCTGTAGATTGAGTTCAAACCGGTTTCTGAGTTCCGTGGCTATCTTAGAGGAGGCCTCCATGGGACGTATCCTGACCAGAGAATCCCCGGACAGGCTGTCCTGATCCATCTGCACAATCATTGAAATCATTCCTTCGGTCTCCTGGAGGGAAACCTGTTTTTCCTTGCTCACCGCTATTTTAATCCTGGTTTTGCCTTCCGGCAGGGGCATCGAGCTTTTTCCTATAAAGTCCAGCGTCTGGGTAGAATCGTTTGAATCGAATAGATGTCGTACGATGATATGGTCCGTACTGTCAGGACGGAATACCAGCCTGTTCAGCAAGCCCCCTTCGATGTTTTTTACGGCATTGATAAACAGGTAACCCACCTCTTTTTGAAGGGCCTCTTTTTCCGCCTGATAACTTTTTTTCAGATATACTCCCAGGAAAACACATAAAAAAAACAGGCTTAACCACATCAGCGGTTTCAGGATACGGCCAGGATAGTTATTCAACACCCTGCAAAAATAAGCCTCAAAAGGGCACGGTTTTCTGGCGATTAACCTTAATTAACCTTGATTCTACCTTGATTAACCTGCGCTGGCGAGGAGTCGTTCTACTTTTGCTTTCATAAAAATCGCTTTTATGAAAAAAGACATTCTCAACCTCAACCTGATCCTCAACCTTCTTTTGTTTCTTCCTATATGGCTGCAAGCCCAGGAAGCCGGCGTGATCCATTTTACCGAGACGGTAAAACTTCAAATCGAACTGGATGAAGGCAGCCGCCCTATGATGAACAATCTGCCCCAAAGCCACTCCGTCAAAAAAATACTGTTGTTTAAGGGCAAAGAATCCCTGTACAAAAACGATACGGGCAATGAAGACCTGGACGTCAGCAATTCGGAAGGGGGAGGGGAAATCCGGATGGTCATGAGAAACCCGGAGAGTATTTTATACACGGACCTTGCCGCAAATTCGATCGTCCATTCCCAGGAGTTTTTCGGCAAACAATTTTTAATTACCGGGGCGCCGCAAAAAAGGTCCTGGAAAATCACCAGCGAACAAAAAACCCTGCTGGATATGACCTGCCAGAAAGCGGTTTTACAGGATACCTCCATGCAGGTGGTTGCCTGGTTTACCACCCAGATTCCTGCCGCCTTCGGCCCTAACGGGTACAGCGGGCTTCCCGGTGCCATTCTTTCCATGGAACTGGATAAGGGAATTCGCACGATTACGGCTACGAAAATCGAGTTCAGGGAAGTCAGCCCGGAAGAAATCGTGAAACCCGATAAAGGCAAAAAGGTAAGCACTGAAGAATTTGAAAAAATCCGGAAAGAAAAGATGGCCGAAATGGGAGCGGTCAACGGAGGGGGTGGTACGATGAAGATTATGATCAGGAACTAATAGTCAATAGTCAATAGTCAGTAGTCAGTAGTCAATAGTCAGTAGTCAATAGTTAGTAGTTAGTAGGCAATGAAACTTATATATATTCTCCTTTTTGCTTTTTGCGTTTTCCAGGCCGGGGCCCAGACCCTGCAGATCAAGGGAAGGGTGAAAGACGGGCAAAACAACAGCCTGCAGGCGGCTTCCGTGTTACTTCTGCAATCCCGGGATTCCGTGATGGTAAGTTTTGCAACCACGGACGCCAAGGGCTTATTTTCCCTTGCCGCAGAGAAAAACGGCAGCTACCTGATCCAGGTCAATTTTCTGGGTTTTAAGACAGGCTGGAAAGCCGTTCAGACCAAAGATTCAGGAATATCGTTGGAAGATATCCTACTTGAAGATCAGCAAACCACCCTGCCTTCCATAGAAATTTCAGCCGAACAGGACCTGATGAAGATTGGACGGGATACGGTGGAGTTTAACGCGGGCGCGTTCAAAACCCAGCCTGGAGCAGTGGTGGAAGACCTACTTAAAAAACTACCCGGAGTGGAGGTTCAACGGGACGGGTCCATCCGGGCTTTTGGCGAAAACGTGCAAAACGTATTGGTTGACGGCAAGGAATTTTTCGGAAGAGATACCCGGATGGCTACTAAAAATCTGGAAGCCGATGCCGTGGACAAGGTGCAGGTTTTTGATAAAAAATCGGATATGGCCGAATTCACCGGAGTGGCCGATGGCCGGGATGAAAAAACCATAAACCTTTCACTTAAAGCTGACCGGAAGAATGGCCATTTTGGCAATGCGGAACTGGCCGGGGGGTCTGATGGACGGTTTAAGACAAAAGTTAACCTGAACCGGTTTTCGCCGGGTTCCAGGCTTTCGCTGATTGGCCTGGGGAATAATATCAATGACCAGAGTTTTTCTTTTCAGGAATACCTCGATTTTATGGGCGGCTTGGGCGCTTTTATGAGCGGCGGCCGGGGCAGGCTGGAAATAAACCAGGCGGGAAGCCTCCCTGTGGGCGGTGGGCCGGTGCAGGGGGTTCAACAGTCTCTTGCGGGAGGGATTAATTTTTCCCGGGATTTTTCTGCAAAAACCAGTTTTACCGCGAGTTATCTGGCCAATAATTTTAAAAACCGCCTGGACCGTAATTCCGACAGGCAAAGCCTTCTGAGTGATGCTTTTTACAATAGCCTGGAAAATGAAAACCAATACAGCCGGAATACCGGGCACAACATCACCTTCCGCCTGAAATCAAAACTGGATTCTTTTCAGAACCTGATCATCAACGGCGGCGGCAACTGGGGCGACAGCCGTTTTGAAAGCCTGCTGGCTAATTCGACCTTTCTTCAGGACTATTCGGAGGTTAACAGCAGCGACCGGAAATATGAGGCGGATGGAACCCGGTTTAATTTTAATACCTCCGTCACCTGGCAAAAAAGGTTCAGGAAAGCCGGCAGGTCTTTTGTCGTCAGCGCTTCAGGCCGGTATGGGGACAACGACCGGCAGGGCAGACTGGATGCCCTGAATCAATATTTTCAATTCGGCACCCAGGCGGACAGTTTATTGCAAAACCAGGTTTTTGAGGACCGCAATGGCTTAATGGACTCCAGGATGTCCTATACCGAACCACTTGGTAGAAAAAGGTTTATTGAGCTCAACGGATACTGGTCCAATGCCCGGAACCGGACCAATAATGATTATTTTGATATCGTCGATCCGTTCCGGGAAATCCGGAACGAACTCTTATCCGCCCGCTACAACCGCGGTTACCGGGTCTATAGCGCGGGCTTGAAGTATATCAAAAACCATAATAAATATTACCTCTCTTACGGACTAAATCTGCAGCACAGCCAGCTCAACGGAAAGATCCAGGACCTGGAACAAACCATTTCTTCGGGATTTACCCGCCTCCTTCCAAACGCTTCCCTGCAATACGAATTGGGAACGGCGCATCACCTCAACCTGGAATATGAAACAAGGCTCCAGGAACCTTCATTGGAACAACTACAACCCGTGCCCGACAACACGGACCCGCTCAATATCTATATAGGAAATCCCGGACTCCGTCCGGAGTATGTACACCGCATGAACTCATCCTATTTCAAATACGACCAGTTTTCCTTTACTTCAGTATTTGCGAGCCTAGGGGGACAATATACCCGGAACCGGATTACGGACCTCATCGAAATTGATTCTTTGTTCAGGAGGACGATCCGGCCGGTTAATGTTAAGTACGAAAAGGCCTTGCAGGGAAATCTGGAGTTCAGCACCCCGGTAAGGCCCCTGAAAATTTCCACCCGTCTGCGCCTCCGGGCACAGCTGGCCCAAAGCCTGCTTTATGTGAATGAACTTGAAAACAGGGTCAACCGTGCGGGAACTTCTGTTTACTGGTCAGTGGAAAACCGTAAAAAAGATTTTTTTGATGCCCAGGCAGGCGTCCGCTACAGCCGAAATAACACGGCCTACTCGATCAGCAAAGACCTGGACCAGGTTTATAAGGAAACTAATCTTTTCGGTGAATTAACCCTGATCCCCTCAAGCCAGTGGTCGATTAAATCGGAATTTGACTATCTGTCTTATAACCAGCCGGGCCGTACGGGCAGGGTGGAAGTCCCTCTCTGGCAGGCCAGTCTCACCCGTTTTTTTACCAAGCAACAAAGGCTTAAAGTAAGCCTGTCCGTTTTTGATATTCTGAACAAAAACCAAGGCATTAGCCGGAGCAGCGAACTTAATTACCTGGAGGTGCAGCGCACCAATGTACTGGGCAGGTATTTTATGCTGGGTCTTGCATATTCCATCAAAGGATTTAAAAAATCGGGAGGAGGGATAGAGATAAATATTGGGGAGGATTAGGCACAGTAGTCAATAGTCAATAGTCAGTAGTCAGGAAAAAGGTAACAATATCCCATCAATCCCATCAATCCCATCAATCCTACTAATCCTACTAATCCTATTAATCCTATCAATCCTACTAATCCTAGTCAATAACAACTTCTGCTGATCGAATCACAGGGCGGAGAACTTTTCCTCCAGGAATCTCCCACCACCTGGTAAACAAAATGGCATAAGGGGATATCGGATAGGGGATATTCGCATCCGATGAGGATGTTTGCCCCGGATTTGGACGCGGTCATGGCGGAAGGAAGAGAATAAGGAAAATTTGACTTGGGAGTCCACTTATCGTTTTGGATATCGTATGAAAACCAGTCATTCAGTTCAGGCAGAGGCTGGACTTTGCTTAGGCCCGAAAAGATCTGGTCATTGTATAAGAGCATAATGGGCTGAAGCCGGTCCTTTCCAGGAAAGTCGGTCCGGGGCACCCATTGGGAAGAGATGCTGTCGTACAGCCAGAAATCAGTGGGAAAACCGGTAAAAACGGAATGACTGAAATAGACAAAGTCTTTTTTGACGGATTTAAGCACAATGGCCCCGGAACGCGATAGGTCTTCTTTTATCGGACTGGGGTGGTCAAAAGTCTCCTGACCGGTATCGTTTTTATTGCAGGCCGAAAGCGAAATCAATAGAATCAGCAGAAAATATATTTCTTGTTTCATATTGGTTATCATTAAACAGGAGCATTGCCCCCCAATTATCATCCCACAAATCCCACAAATCTTATAATCCTATCAATCCTATCAATCCTATCAATCCTATTAATCCTATACTCCTATTATCCACTCCATCACCCGGTTTGTCCTGGCCCCCGATTCCCCGGTGCTGGGACAGTGACCCACCCCCTTGACTTGGTCCACGATGGTCTGGATCAGGGGAGCCTGGATATTAACTGGGATGTCAAAACGATGGTTCTCTGGTTCCCGTCCTTCCACGTGAAGGGTCACGGAATGGTCTCCGAAAAAGGGGAAGGCCAGGGTGCCTTTGCTTCCATAAATGGTGGTGACCTCTTTTTGGGCATTTTCGCTGAGGTTAAAACACCAGGACCCCATACCCGGGAGGCCGTTTTTAAACCGGAAATGCCCAGTTACCAGGTCATCCGCTTTATAGATTCCTGCCTGGTTAAGACTGTAACCGGAGGCCTCTTCTATGGGGCCTAATAAGAAATCCATCATATCGAGTTGATGGCAGGCCAGGTCGTGAAAATACCCTCCCCCTGCAATTTCCGGGTCCGTACGCCAGTTGTCCGGATTTTTACTGGCGCCCACAATATCCGGCATGAGGGGTTTGTGCACCTGAATATCCACAAAACGGATATCCCCTATTATGCCGTCTTCGATCCAGCGACGGATGGCCAGGAAATTGGGCAGGGCCCTTCGGTAATAAGCCACAAAAAGTGGGACTCCAGCCTTTTTGCAAGTGTCGACCATATCGAGGCATTCGGCATGGGTTCGGGCCATGGGTTTTTCGACATAGACCGTCTTTCCCGCTTCTGCCGCTTTTTGGGTATAATAGGCATGTACATGCGGAGGGGTTGCGATATAAATGGCGTTGATGTCCGGGTCGCCGATCAGGGCGTCCGCATCATCATACCATTTCGGGACTCCGTGGCGCTGGGCATAATCCCGGGCCAGGGCGGATGACCGACGCATGACAGCGACCAGCCTGGAATGTGGTATGGCGTTAAAAGCAGGGCCGCTTTTGATTTCACAGACGTCGCCTACGCCGATGATGCCCCAGTTGATTTCCATAATGTTTGCTAAGGTAGGGTTTGGGGATATTTCTCGCAAAGGCGCGAAGGCGCAAAGACAAAGTCAAGGTCCTGCTAGGGTTAGATTAAAATCAATATTTTGTATGAATGAAAGCCCCCCAGGTATTTATCAAATTACGGGTTTTATCCTGTTTTCATTTTTTCCTTCCTTTTGTTTTTTGCAAAACACATGCGCTGTTGTACGATCCCCGGTTTACCCGGAAGAGACCAGGGCCGGCCTTGAAATGGAATTGGAAAATGCCCGGAAATCTTATGAGCGGGATACTGCTAATGCCGACCTCCTGATCTGGTATGGAAGAAGGCTGGCCTACCTGGGTAGGTATGAGGAGGCCATTGAGGTTTTTTCAAAAGGAATGCTTTTGTATCCCTGGGACGCCAGACTGTACAGGCACCGGGGGCACAGGTATATTACGGTTCGTTGTTTTGACCGGGCGGTATCGGATCTTGAATATGCCGCCGGGCTGGTCCGGGGACATAAGGACGAGATGGAACCGGATGGGCTTCCCAATGCCAGGAATATCCCCACCAGTACGCTTCAGTCCAATATATGGTATCATTTGGGATTGGCATATTTTCTCAAGGGGGACTACGAGAAAGCGGTAAAGGCGTATACCTCCTGCCTGGAGGTTTCAGGAAATCCGGATATGTATGTGGCCACTGCCAACTGGTTGTATATCAGTCTTCGGAGATTAAACAGAGATCAGGAGGCCGCCAAGCTCATGAATACCATTGAGCCGGGGATGGATTTGATCGAAAACCGGGATTACCTGGATATTCTTTTATTATACAAGGGAGAAAAAAGTGAAGCAGATTTTGGGGATCGGGCAAATTCTTTATCCAACGCGAGCCTTCTGTTTGGGTTGGGCAATTATTATTTGACCATGGAGGAGTTTGTTAAGGCGAAGGACATTTTTACAAAGATTGTATCCGGAAATCAATGGGCAAGCTTTGCTTATATTGCGGCCGGGGAAACGCTGAAAGAACTAAAATAATGTATTGGGACCTTGATTTTTCAGTCTAAGTCTAACTTTATTTTAGATATTTCAAAATTTAATATATAAAAGACTGTTTATTAGTATAAATAGCAAATTTATTTCTGTAATTTATCCGTATATCGCGCCAGTTATTTAATATAATATGTTTTTTGTTACTCATGTTATTTTATAGTACTAAAAATCAAGAGGTTAAAGAGGATTTCGTTAGAGCAATATTTATGGGGCCCTCTAAAGACGGGGGCTTGTTTATGCCTGCACAAATTCCAGCCCTGGATCCGGATTGGATCACGGGTATAGAAGGATACACACTTCAGGAAATAGCCAGGAAGGTGATCGCTCCTTATATAGGTATTGCCTCTTCTGAAATAAGTGGTGTTGTGGAGAGGGCTTTTATTTTTCCCGCCCCGGTCAGGAGAGTCGGACATCATCATTTTTTAGAGCTTTTCCACGGTCCTACCCTGGCTTTTAAAGATTTTGGCGCCCGGTTCATGGCTCAGGCGATGAGTTATTTCCGTAAAAAAGATGAAAACATTAATATCCTGGTTGCTACCTCAGGAGATACGGGAGGAGCGGTAGCTAGCGCTTTCAGTGGGCTGGAAGGTTTCAAAGTATTTATTCTTTTTCCGAAGAACAAAGTAAGTCCGCTACAGCAAAGGCAACTCACAACCTGGGATGATAATGTAATCGCTCTGGAAGTGGAAGGGAATTTTGACGATTGTCAAAGGCTGGTAAAAATGGCTTTTTCCGACCAGGCGTTGAGGAATAAGAAAATCTTTGCTTCTGCCAACTCCATCAATATTGCACGCCTGCTTCCCCAGATGGTTTATTATTTCGAAGCTTTTAAACAGGCAACCTTAAAATCGGGCCTCAATATTATTGTCCCCTCGGGTAATTTTGGAAACTTAACCGCAGGACTTTTGGCAAAGCGTATGGGGCTTCCCATTTCCCATTTTACCGCCGCTACCAATAATAATGACATTATCCCCCTATATCTTCTTACCGGTAAGTATTCCCCTCGTGTTTCACGTGAAACATTGTCCAATGCCATGGACGTGGGGGATCCCAGTAATTTCGTCCGGATGCTGGATTTGTATCGGGGCCGCGATGAAAGTTCCACGTGGAACAATATGAAAAAGGACCTGAACGCCCATGTGGTCGACGATAAAACCACCCTGCAAAATATCCGGGAAGTTTTTGAGCGGTGGGGGTATATCATGGATCCCCATACGGCGGTGGCCTACGATGCGGCGAAGATGAAACCGGGCAATAATATTATTGTGTCCACAGCCCATTGGGCCAAGTTTGCTGAAACAATAGAAAAGGCCATTGGAGCTCTTCCGCCGATCCCCGGCGCACTGAGTCATTTAATGGATAAGACCGAAAAAGTAATTCCAATTCAGGCGAGGTATGAGGATTTGTTGGGGGTAATCGGGGGAAAGTAAGAGCTGTTTGGCCTCTCACGGAGAGAAGGAGAGCACGGAGACTTTACATGTTTATTTGCCCAAAGGAGGTCAAAGTTTGCGCAACAGCCAAAAGTGTTTGGTAGTTTACTAATGCCTCCCCATAAAAATCCCCGTGCTCTCCCTTGCTCTGTGCGCCATCAGAATCAATGGGTTCTTATAGATGATTGATAAACCCCTGACAGATGCCGAAACCCTAAGTTAAACCAATACTCCGTGTGCTTATTTCAACTCCAGGTTGATCTTATAATTCATAAGCCTCGCTATATTCCCCGCGCGGGTCTTGGCCTCTTCCGCCCTTTCCCCCTCAAAGAGTTCGTCCACGGTTTGGTTAAACAATCTCAGCCATTCATTAAACTGTATTTCCCCCATCGGGGTCAGGGCAGCCAGTTTTAGGTGTGGCGTCATGGGATT
Organism: Bacteroidota bacterium; assembly: GCA_029557915.1. Lineage (GTDB taxonomy): Bacteria > Bacteroidota > Bacteroidia > Chitinophagales > Saprospiraceae > JADJLQ01. Next base: position 40,083 of record JAKQHS010000051.1, read on the forward strand.
GCCGGAATAAGATTGTTCTCCGAGCAACTGGCTGGCCCAGAAAGAGTACATGACCGGGAGGTGTTTGTCAAAATCCAGATGAGCGACATCGGTAAAAATGGGCCCAATCACCGGGTTTTTCAGTACGCGGTCATAGAAACGGTCAACCAAATGAATAATATCGGAACGTTCCCGGATGTCTTGCTTCATAAGCCGCCTCCAAGTTTAGTCACGGTGTGGTATTGTGGTAAAATAACAACAAATAATGTGCTGACTGCAACGATTTTTCGAAGATTTTCCTTTAGAATGTCGTTGTACTCCGCCAGGGGGCTAAAAAAACAAACACAGGATAAAGGGCTTTCGTTTATTTTTGAAGTGGCCGTTCAAAGCAATACCATTCTTTGAAAAAGCGCCTTCCAGATTCATTAAGTCCATGTCTTGTTTTCCGGACCAATGTCCGTACGGAAGAAGACTGATTTTCAAAAAATTAATGAATCAGATGAATATAAAAAATATCAGGACAACGATCCTATTGCTTTTGCTGGTGCTGGTTTGCGCTCCAGGGTTTGCCCAGACAAAATTTTCAGGATTTTATGCCGGGATGCTTGCCGGATCACAAAATATTTTCGGAGGCTCCAATGTGGAAGGGATTGACGTCCTTGCCCAGAAATCCGGCTTTGTATTGGAATTCCCTGTGGGATTACGACTGCAGACCCTGAATAAAAGACTGGTTTTGGGGCTTGAATTTTCCGTGGGCATGACCGATGGGGATTTATTGCACAAGGATGAAACAAAACCGCTGACAATAAACTATTCCAATTCTTTCCAAAGGGGTTTTGGCGGTACGGCAGGATGGGCGACTGGCCGTAGACGGAATCTTTTGCTGTTTGCCTACCTGAATGAAACCAAACGAAAATTTGAAGTGGACATCCTGGACAGGCACGGTAGATACAGCCAAAAAGATAAACAGGGAATGCTCAAATACGGATTGGGCCTGGAATTCCCGCTGGCCGGGATCTTGCATCTCCGGGCCTCCGCAGGATTGATGCGGGTGGATTTTGGAGACCGGATCACCAATATCAATGTAGAGGACCGGGGCGATGTCATGGCAGGCCTTATCTTTCAATTTTAAACAGGGAACAAGTCCTGCAAAAAGTTTAAAATGAACAGGAGATCCTTTCTTGCAAAAGCCACCCTTTATTCAGCAGGAGGGTATATTTCCGCCAAATCGGGAAATATGGACGACGACCTGATTCACAGAACGATTCCGTCTACCGGTGAAAAACTTCCCGCCATTGGCCTGGGCTCCTGGCTGACCTTCGATGTGGGTACCTCCAACTCTGAACTTGCCCCGGTTAAATCCGTCATCAAATCGTTTTACGAAGCCGGAGGAAGACTGATCGACAGCTCCCCCATGTACGGGCGTTCGGAACAGGCCATTGGCGAATCGGCATCCCAATTGGGCCTTACCGATAAACTTTGGTTGGCCACCAAGGTCTGGACGACCGGGCAAGAAAGAGGGAAACGACAGATTGAAAATTCTAGAAGCTTGTTTAAAACCTGGCCTATGCTCCTGCAGGTCCACAATCTGCAGGATATGCAAAGCCATCTACGGACCCTGCGGCAACTCAAAGCTGAGGGTAAAATAAAATACATCGGCCTGACCCATTATGTCAACGGCATGCATCGTGAAATGGCCAACCTGGTCAGGTCCGAAAAACCGGATTTTGTACAGATCAATCTTTCCATACGCAATACCGCGGCGGAAGACTATTTGATCCCGACAGCCGCAGACCATGGGGTAGCCGTCATCATCAATCGCCCTTTTGAAACCGGGGCCTTGTTTGACGCGATCGGAGGGGCGCCACTTCCACCCTGGGCGAAGGATTACAATATCAAAACCTGGGCAGCTTATTTCCTGAAATTCATTATTTCCAATCCGGACATCACCTGCACCATCCCGGCGACTTCAAAGGAAGACCATGTCAGGGAAAACATGGGGGCTTGTTTTGGCTTATTGCCGGATCAGGCTGGGAGGAAGAGAATGCAGGAGTATTTTTTTATAGAGGCGAAGTGATTAAATTTTCAATGATATATTTCTCCATGACTGCCGATATCAATTAAGAGGATCTGATCCCCCTGAACCAGGAAATCAAGGATTATCCTGTATTTCATATTGATGGAAACTGAATAAAAATCAGATAATCCTCCTTTTAATTTATGTAGCCTGAGCGAAGGATGTGCCGGATTCTTGGCAAGAAGCAGAATGGTTTTTGCATACGTCTTTATCAAATAAGGATGTGCTGTTTTAAATAAGGCTAATTTTTTTTCATAATGAACAGTAACAAGAAGTTTAGGCATTCGGCTTCAGGGTTTATCATTAAATAACCTGGCGATATGTTCTTCAGCGGTTTCGACAGTATATCTTCCCGCTTTTACATCTTCCATGACCTGCGAATAGGCTGCCTCCAATTCGGCCGCGCGCATTTGTTCGTATTGCTCCACGGTCATGGCCACATATTTTACCTTACCCCGGACACTGATAGCAACCTCTGGCTGGTCTTTTAAACCCTCTTCAATAGCTTTTACTCCTTTGATTTTCAATTCATTAGCGGTAATCATAAAACAATGCGGTTAATGGTGCGAAAAACAGTACGGTTAATCGTACGGTCAAATATACGGTTTAATTTTTGAAAAAAGAGGGAACTTGGACCAGTCGGTTTTAGATAAAAAATGGAGCACCGGTACATTAAAGTCAGCCCGGAAATAAGCGATTATATCCGGACCATCCTGGTTTTGAGCGAAGGGAAGAATTCACAAAGCCATAGGCTGCCCCTGTTTACGGGGGGCATGCCCGCCTTGATGGTTGAAGCGGGAAGCGATCCATATTCGCTAACTCTTTATGGACAATCGCTTCCGGAAACGAATTGGTCCGACCGGCATTGTTCCGGGATTATTCTTTATTTTTTCAAACCGTATACCATAGGCACAATTTTCAATTTGACCGCAAAGTCACTGAGAGAACCGGTAGAACTCAGTCAATGGAACCTTCAAAAAGCGCAAGCGCTCAACCATCGGTTATTGCATGCCGAATCCATGGCAGAAAAAATTCAAATCCTGAATGCTTTTATTTTGAACGAGATCCGGGACAACCTGAGAGCCTGTGAAATCATCCGTTTGGCCACCGACCACCTGATGCAAAATTCAAAAACGGAGGACCTGGCCCGGGTGATCAAGGAATTAAACCTTACTGAAAGAACCTTTCAGAGGATATTCAAAAAATATGTGGGCATCAGCCCCAATGAATACCGAAGAATCTGCCAGTTTTATTTTGCCTTTTCCCAATTGAAGGAAGGCCAGTTTGACAAATTATCCGACCTGGCCGGTGATCATGGGTATTTTGATCAAAGCCATTATATCCGCTCGTTTAAGGAATTTACCGGGACGACGCCAAAAGGATATCTGAAGTCGGGTCTGGGGAAAGAGGAATATTGACGTTTTTATACAATGAATCGCCTCACTCCCCGGATAATTTTGTCCAAAACTCCAAAAATGAAAGAAAAAATCACGCCCTGCCTTTGGTTTGACCATCAGGCAAAAGAAGCCGCAGCGCTTTATTGCTCTCTTTTTGCGAAAGCCAGGATAACGGCCCAATCGCCGATGGTCACCGACATAGAAGTTGACGGACAAAGCATCACCCTGCTCGACGGCGGCCCGATGTACAAACCCAATGCCTCCATCTCCTTTTTTTATATCTGCGAGTCCGAAGAAGAAATGAATCGCATCTGGAATGCTTTCCTGGAAAAGGGTTCTGTCCTGATGCCCCTGGACAGCTATGAATGGAGTGAAAAATACGGTTGGATAAACGATGTGTATGGCATTTCCTGGCAATTGTCTCTAGTGTATAGATTACTAAATTAAATTAGTATATTTGTCGTAAACATTCATTTATGGCAAAGAGAACTACAATAGAAATTTCTCCGGAGGAATTAGTTGAGTTAAAAACAGTTTCAAGAAGTTCTAAAGCGGAGCAAAGGC
>JAKQHS010000082.1 GCA_029557915.1 Bacteroidota bacterium
TCAACTGCTTGAGCATCTGGGATTTTTCGTACTTCTTTTTGTACTTCTTCAGTGCTTTGTCGATGGACTCGCTGTCTTTTACATCAATGATTAACATAGATCGTTTTGAATTGGGATGCAAAGTTAAGAGAAATCCATAAAAAACTAAGAAAAAAATAACTCTTTATCTGAAGAAGGATTCCGACCTCATGAGCCTCAGGCGATCGTCGTTTTTGAGTTAATGATCCATTAAAATTCAAGCCGGCCACTGCCGGGCAAAAAAAAGCCCCGGGGTTTTCCCGGGGCTTAAGCCGAAGGTCATTTGATGTTCAACCGGTAGTAAAAAGGCGAATTGTAAAAGGCGCCGCCCAGAATATCCGGATCGGTATTCTTATCGCTGTACTTGCGACCGTCCTTGGTCACCAGGGTGGCAAAGACGTCAAAAGAATCGCCCACACTTACCTTGTCGGTGGTCACTCCCAGGGCAGTCATGATCTCTGCAGAGGAAATGGTAAAAGTCCCTCTGAGATAACCCGAGGTGGGGTCCGTCGTAAAGCCGGTGGGGGCAATGCTTTTCAGGTTTTTAAGCGCTACGGAATTGTTTCCATTGGAGGCGGTCCGGTCACGGAATTCTACCGCGAGGTCATAGCTCCCAAATTGAGCTCCCCGGTCCGGGTCCACGGCTTCCACGGTAAAAGTCAGGCTGGCCGTTCCCAGTTCCGTTTTCAAAAAGGCCATATTGGCTGCTGTTGGAGAAATGGTACGCATATAGGCTCCGGTGTCCAGGTTAAGCAGATCGATTTTATTAAGATCATCGATTTCGCAACTCCCGAACAAAACAAACCCTAAGGATAATATCAATATTTTTTTCATAGTTCAATCTCAATTTTTCATTTAAGAAATTACTTTACAAATCCCACGGGATTGGTGTCCCAGAATACTTTTGTGGTCACATTTTGTTTTTGCACGGCCGTGGAGTTCCGGGTCACGTAGGCCAGGGGATAATAACAGGAATAGACGAATTCACCAGGGTTGGGATCCAGTGCGGGCTGAAGCCCTTCCGGTTTGCCGGTCCTCCGGTAGAAGTTATAAGGTTCTATTCCATTTCCCCAGGCAGCGAGCCAGTATTCGGTCAATACGATATTCAGCCTTTCGCTGTCCGTGGTCGCAGCATCGTACCGGGCCTTGACTTCATTGATGTATTTGGCGACTTCATCGTTGTAAACGTATCCTTTGCTGGATTCGAATGCGGTGATCACCGAGGCTTGCGAGGTGGCCATCGAAACCGCCCTCACGTCATCCATGGATTTTTTAATACCGGATTCGAGCAGGGCTTTCGGGTCCCCCGTGGTCTTCAGCACGATGGCCGCTTCAGCCCGCATGAAATCAACAAAGGAAGCCATCAAAATAGGCTGAATACCAGCCCCTCCGGCTCCTGCACCCAGGGTCACAGCCTTGCCGGCATCGTTGTCGTAAGAACCACCGGCGGGATACAAGCCCCAGGCCGTACGTTTTACTCCATCCGGCGGGATCCCTTCATTGTTCAGGTGATCCCTGCCCCAGTACCCGTTGTTTCCTCCGGTATTGCTTCCGGCCACACAAAAGACCATGCCGTCCGGATAATGGCGGGGAGCCTGGTTGGTGATGCAGCGGAGTTCATTCGCATTCTTGGTATCTTCCAATACCTGGCGGTAGAAGTAATAACGCAACCTGGGATCCGCAAAGCCTTTGGCATCCACAAACTGGCGCATGTAATAATTGGACTGGTAATCCCCCCCGCCAGTCACGGTGTACTGACCGCCGTACCGGGGGTGCCGGGCATCCGGGTTGGCCAGGCTCGTCCCGTATTTGAAATAA
>JAKQHS010000100.1 GCA_029557915.1 Bacteroidota bacterium
ATCTCGTATCTACCATATTGCCTATATTTATCTTTTATTGAAACCATATGAAAAGATTTTCCTTTTTCCTCCCCTTTTTACTCTTCGGAGCGGGACTTTGGGCCCAGGAGACCTTTCCGAAAAATGACATCGATTTCACCAAAAGAGAATGTTATGCCTTTACCGGGGCTACCCTGGTCCGGGCCGCCGGACAGGCTCCGCTGACCAATGCCACCCTGGTCATCCGCAAAGGCAGGGTGGAAGCCGCAGGCCAGAATGTGAGCATACCCGCCGATGCGATCGTGGTGGACTGCAGCGATAAACACATCTATCCCTCCTTTATAGACATCTATTCGGACTACGGCATGCCCGCTGTGCCCAGGCCCCAGCAAAGAGGTTTTGGCGGACCCACCCAATTGGACAACGATGCCAAATACCCGGCAGGCTGGAATGCGGCCATCCGGGCGGAAAATGCGGCGGCCAGGGTATTCCAGGTCAATGATGCAAGGGCCAGGGATTACCGCAACAACGGGTTTGGCCTGGTCAACAGCCATATCCCGGACGGCATCGTCCGCGGCTCAGCCGCCCTGGTGAGCCTGGCCAATGCAAAAGAAAACCTGGTGATGATCCGGGACCGGACCACGGCCCATTTTTCTTTTTCAAAAGGAAGTTCCACCCAGAGTTATCCCACCTCGCTGATGGGTTCCATTGCCCTTCTTCGCCAGACTTTTCTCGATGCCCAATGGTATAAAACCAAACCTGCAAGCGAAGGCACCAACCTGTCCCTGGCGGCTTTCAATGAATTACTGAATCTGCCGATGGTGTTCGAATCCGGTGATAAATGGAATGACCTGCGGGCGGATAAAATAGCCCGTGAATTCGGAATACGCTTTATTCTCCTGGCCGGTACCAATGAATACCAGCGGATCGCGGAAATCAAGGCTTCGGAAGCCAAATTGATCGTTCCCCTCAACTTTCCCAGCGCCCAGGACGTGGAAGACCCAAACGATGCCCGCCTGGTCTCCCTCGCCGATATGAAACACTGGGAAATGGCGCCCGGTAATCCCGGCGCATTGCAGAATGCCGGGGTCTCTTTTGCCCTCACCATGTATGGCCTGCGTTCCGATGGCCCGGGCGCCGGAAGTTTTACCGCCAACCTGTCCAAAGCCCTCAAAAACGGGCTCACCGAAGAAAAAGCCCTGGCCGCCCTGACTTCGGAGCCAGCGGCGATGCTGGGCATCTCCGACCTGGTCGGCAGCCTCGAAGCCGGTAAACTGGCCAATTTCCTGATCACCTCAGGCCCGCTCTTCCAGGACAAAACGGTCATTCATCAAAACTGGATCCAGGGATCCCCCTACATCATCCGCCAGGAAGGCTGGGCCGATTACCGGGGAGACTATACCCTGGCCATCAACGACGAATCCTATAAACTGAAAATTACCGGGGATCCCGGCCGCCTGTCCGCTCAACTCATCGGCAAGGATACCATAAAGGCAAACCTTAAACTGACGGATAAACTGGTACAGCTTTCTTTTTCTCAAAAAGCCGACAGCTCCAAAATCACCCGCCTCTCCGGGGTGATCACCGGTGACCAATGGAATGGGACCGGCCAGGACGCGAAAGGGCAGTGGGTCCGGTGGAAAATGAACAAGGCCGGAGATGCGGTCGCGTCATCATCATCATCCAGGGGGGAATCCGGCCGCAAGCAGGAAGAAAAGCCCCGGGTAATGTATCCTTTCCAGGGTTATGGCTGGACCGAAATGCCGTCAACCCAGGACCTCCTTATAAAAAATGCGACCGTGTGGACCAGCGAAAGGGATGGGATCCTGAAACAAACCGATGTCCTCGTCCGGGGAGGTAAAATAGCCCGCATCGGGAAAAACCTTTCCTCCGACAATGCCCGGGTGATCGATGGCACGGGCAAACACCTGACCGCCGGCATCATCGACGAACACAGCCATATCGGCGCCACGGGTTCCATCAACGAATGTTCCCAATCCGTCACCTCCGAAGTCCGCATAGCGGATGTGATCAATCCGGACGATATCAATATTTACCGGCAACTGAGCGGGGGGGTTACGGCCGTCCACGTCCTCCATGGAAGTTGTAATACCATCGGCGGCCAGACCCAGCTGATCAAGTTGAGATGGGGCCGCAACGCGGAAGAGATGAAATTTGCGCCCTGGGACGGCTTTATCAAATTTGCCCTGGGTGAAAATGTCAAACGAAGCAGTACTACCCAGAACAACCGATTCCCCGATACCCGGATGGGAGTGGAGCAGGTACTGGACGATGCCTTCCTCCGGGCTACCCAATATGACAAAGCCGGAAAGGATAAAAGAAGGGACCTGGAACTCGATGCCCTCCTGGAGATCATCAATAAACAACGTTTTATCACCTGTCATTCCTACGTAGCCAGTGAAATCCTGGCCCTGATGTCCGTAGCCGAAAAACACGGGTTTAAGGTCAATACCTTCACCCATATCCTGGAAGGGTACAAGGTGGCCGACAGGATGAAACAACACGGGGCGGCAGCCTCCAGTTTTTCCGACTGGTGGGCCTATAAAATGGAAGTGCAGGACGCCATACCCCAGAGTCCCTACCTCATGAGCCGGCTTGGGCTCAACGTAGCCATCAACAGCGACGACGCAGAAATGGCCCGGCGCCTCAACCAGGAGGCCGCCAAAAGCATAAAATATGCGGGCATGGCCGAAGAGGAGGCCATTAAAATGGTGACCATCAACCCGGCGACCATGCTCCATGTCGGCGACCGCACCGGAAGCATAAAGACCGGAAAAGACGCGGACCTGGTGATCTGGAATGAGCATCCCCTGAGCATCTATGCCCGGGCCGAAAAAACCATCGTGGACGGGATCATCTACTTTGACCGGGAAAAGGACGCGGAAATGCAGGCCCGGATCTCAGAGGAAAGGGGCCGGCTGGTCCAGAAAATGATTTCAGCGAAGAATGGGGGAGAACGTACGGAACGCCCCACTCCGTCTTTTGAGGAAGAAGCCCAATGCGATCTCGACCACTACCACGGCAAAGGCCTTTGGCACCGGCTGGAACAGCGGATGGTCGAAGAAGTTCATACCCATGAAGATTAAACCCTTGAGAAAAAAAAGTTAAACGGAATCCAATGAAAAAATCAATCTATACCGCCCTGCTTTGCCTGCTTAGCCTTGGACTGGCGGCCCAGGAAACCATCTATCCCGCGCCCGCCCACCAGGGAGTCATCGCGCTTACCGGCGGCACCATCCATATCGGCAATGGCAGCATCATCGAAAGAGGGACCGTCCTGATCCGGAATTCCAGGATTGAAGCCGTAGGACCGAACGTCTCCGTGCCTTCAGGTGCCAAAGTGATCCCGGTGGCCGGCAAACAGGTATATCCCGGCCTGATCGCGGCATCCTCCAACCTTGGCCTGACTGAAATTGCCAGTGTGAGGGCTACCTCAGACTTTGGTGAACTGGGCGCCTATAATCCCAGCGTAAAAGCAATCATGGCCTACAATGCCGAATCCAAGGTAATTCCCACCCTTCGGAGCAACGGGGTCTTGCTGGCCCAGGTCACTCCCAGGGGAGGGGTATTCAGCGGGACCAGCAGCGTGGTCCAGCTCGATGCCTGGAACTGGCAGGATGCGGCCTACAAAATGAACAATGGGATACACCTCAATTTCCCGGCCCTCGTCAATCGCCCGGGTCCTTTCGGCGGCGGGGGCCTGCAGGGTAGAGGCGGATCTTCGCAGGAAGACGCCCTGAAGGCTGCCCTCAACCGGGTGGAAGAGATCCGGTCGTTCCTGCGTGAAGCAAAAGCTTATTCCAAATCCGGCGGCCCGGTCAATCTGAAATACGAAGCGGTAAAAGGCCTGTTCGATAAATCACAGAAATTGTTTGTGCATTGCGACCTGACTAAAGAGATCCTCATGGCCCTGGATTTTAAAAAAGAATTTGACCTCGACCTGGTGATCGAGGGCGGTACCGACAGCTGGATGGTAGCCGATATCCTTCGTGAACACCAGGTGCCGGTAATCCTGAGCGAGCCCCATAACCTTCCTTCCATGGCAGATGACGCGGTGGACCAACCCTATAAAACGGCTTATCTGCTGCACAAAGCGGGGGTGCCCTTTACCATAGCCATTGACGGATTCTGGCAGCAACGCAATCTCCCTTTCCAGGCGGGGACCCTGGCAGCTTATGGACTGTCTAAAGAAGAAGCCCTGTCCGCAATCACGCTCCAGGCGGCCCGGATCCTGGGCATAGACCGGCAGACCGGCAGCCTTGAAGCGGGCAAAGACGCCAATATCGTCGTGAGCGATGGGGATATCCTCGATATGAAAAGCAGTAAGGTGACCCATGCCTTTATCCAGGGCAGGCAGATCAACCTCGACAACAAACACAACCAGTTGTTTGAGAAATACAAGTACCGCTACAATCTGAAATAGGGAAAATCAGACTTTGAGGGTATCCACAGACCGGTCAATGACCCATTGGGGAACCGGGATGGCCGACAGTTTTGAATCTATCCACCCCTTGCAGTCCTGCAACAGGGTGGCCGGATCGTTTCCGCGGAAAGCATGATCGGGAAACCAGATGTCCACGCGGGTCCTCCATTTACCGAATTGTTTGATAAAATGGGTCAGGAGGCTGTCCCCGGGTATCCAGAAATCCAGTTCGGGTTTGTGATACAGGATGGCCAGGGGCACGACGGGCACTTTTTCTTCCACCGCCACCTCGAAAGCCCCTTTTTTAAAATCCTTGGTCAGTTGGAGTACGCTGGTCGTAGCTTCCGGGCACAGGAAGATATTGAAGCCCTGCCTCAGTTTTTGCCTCATCCCTTCTTTTACGGAATTCCGGCTGGTACGGTCTTCGCGCTGAACGAAGAGGATCCCCGTTTTTTCAGCCGCCAGGCCGATCAGGGGATACTTTTCAATCTCTGCTTTGCCGATGGGAAAAAAATGGTAATAATGCAGAGCGATGACCGGGTCGGAAAAACAACGATGATTTGAAATATATATGGCCGGCTGGATCTGATCAAATTTGCCAAAGGCCCTGATTTGATAGCCCAGCACCCAGCCCATCACCCTGACCCCGGCTTTCCGGAAGCGGAAGGCCCTCCGGATATCCTGGCCAAGAAATACGGTGGTCAGCAAATAAGCCATCAGAAAGAGGAAGATGACGAGCACCAGGATGATCATTCTGGACCAGGCCAGCACAACTCTCATTTCAGGAGGCCATAAGGAATGAAAACAATAAACCTTTGCCCGATCAGACCAGCATGCGAACCGGTTCTTCCAGCAGACCCTTCAGGGTTTGTAAAAACTGGGCTCCGCTGGCCCCGTCCACGACCCGGTGGTCGCAGGAGAGGGTGACTTTCATGATATGGCCGATTTCGATTTTCCCTTCCCGGACAACCGCTTGTTCGGTGATCCCACCCACCGCCAGGATGCAGGAATCCGGGGGATTGATGATGGCTGTAAATTCATCCACCCCAAACATGCCCAGGTTGGAGATCGTGAAGGTATTGCCCTGCATTTCTTCGGGCTGCAGTTTTCTTTCTTTGGCCCGTTGAGCGAGGTATTGCACCTCGGCATTGATTTGGGTAAGGGTCTTGATGTCGGCATATCTGATCACGGGCACGAGCAGCCCTTCCGCCACGGCTACGGCCACCCCGATATGGATCTGGTGGTTCTGACGGATGGCGTCCCCGGTCCAGGAGGAATTGACCACCGGATGTTTGCGTAGGGCCATGGCTACTGCTTTCACGACCAGGTCATTAAAGGAGAGTTTGGATGGGGCTACGGCATTCATGGCTGCCCGGGCGCTGACCGCCTTGCTCATGTCGATGGCCATGGTCATATAAAAATGCGGGGCGGAAAACTTGCTCTCGGCAAGCCGGCGGGCAATGGTTTTCCGCATCTGGCTGAGGGGCTTGTCTTCATAAGCCGCTCCTCCCGGGCTGATGTTGAATACAGGGGCCGGCGCAATCGGGGCCGCTGCGGCCGGTTTGGCGGGAGCGGTTTGCGGGCTGGTTTTTTGTTGAAGGGCAGCCTCTACATCTCTTTTGATAATACGGCCCAGGTCGCCGCTGCCGGTCATCTTCTGCAAATCAATGCCTTCTTCTTTGGCCATGGCTTTGGCAAGGGGGGATGCTTTGATATGGCTGTCCGCGGCCACGGGCGGCGCGGCCACGGGCGGCGCCGCCAAGGGCGCCGGGGCGGCCTCCGTGACCGGTTGCGGATTCGAAGAGGCGTCGGCGGCAGGAGTCTGCCCGGCCGCAGGAGCCCCTGCCGCTTCAAGGGCGGATTTATAATCCTCCCCCTTTTTTCCTATTACGGCCAATATGGCATTGACGGCAATCGTTCCTTTTTCCACGCCGATATAAAGAAGGGTGCCGTCATAAAAACTTTCCAGGTCCATGGTGGCTTTATCCGTCTCCACTTCCGCCAGCACATCGCCAACTTTTACATCATCACCCACTTTTTTGTGCCATGCCAGGATATTGCCTTCTTCCATGGTATCGCTCATCCGGGGCATTCTGATAACTTCTGCCATATTTGATCTGTTTTGAGGCGTAAAGATAGCCCCCGGCAGCCATTTTTAGGGCAATAACTGAAAAGTCCTTCCGGGGTAGAGGCCCGTAATTCTTAATTCTTAATTATTAATTCCTTCATTATAAATTTGTCCGGTTGTATGAAATTTTCTTCTAAACTGCTGGAAGAGGCCATGATGGCTTTTCATTCCCTTCCCGGCGTAGGCAAGAAGTCTGCCCTGCGGATGGCGCTTCATATGATGAAAAAGGACCCGGAATATGCCCGAAAATTTTCCGAAGCGGTATGGAATGCCCGCAATAAAATAAGGACCTGCCTGCGTTGCTGCAGTTATTCCGACGAAGAGCTCTGCAGCATTTGTGCAGACCCGCGGCGGGATGAACATACCGTATGCATCGTCGAATCCACCCGGGATGTCATGGCCATTGAAGAAACCAATCAATACCATGGAGTCTATCATGTCCTGGGAGGGGTATTGTCACCCATTGACGGGATAGGCCCCGCCCAATTGAATATCGAAGCCCTCACCCGGCGCCTGGCCTCAGAGGAGATCCGTGAGATGATCATGGCCATCAACCCGACCATTGAAGGGGAAACCACGATTTATTACCTGTCCCGCCAGGTACAACCGTTCAATATTCCGGTCACCGTCATTGCCCGGGGCGTATCTTTTGGAGGTGAACTCGAGTATGCCGATGAAATGACCCTGGGCAGGTCCATCCTCGCCCGTACGCCCTATCAAATCAAGTCCGTCACCTGAACATGGACCTCACGGTCATCATCCTGAGTTACAACGTCAGGTATCTGCTGGAATCCTGCCTGGAGTCCGTGGAAACGGCCATGCGCCGGATCCAGGGGGAAATCCTCGTGGTGGACAATGCTTCTTCTGATGAATCGGTGGAGATGGTGCGGTCGCGGTTTCCGGAGGTCCGCATCCTGGCCAATGATCAAAATATAGGTTTCGCAAAAGCCAATAACCTGGCCATCAAACAAGCGAGGGGGAAATATGTACTGATCCTCAACCCGGATACCCTGGTGCACGAAGGCGCCTTGAGAGCCTGCCTGGATTATCTGGAATCAGAGGCCGATGTCGCTGCCGCCGGGGTCCGCATGACCGACCATGCCGGCCGTTTCCTTCGGGAATCCAAGCGGGGTTTTCCCGGCCTGTGGCCGTCCATCTGGAAACTGAGCGGCTTCAGCCGGCTCATGCCAGGGCATGCAAAAATCAACCATTATTACCTCGGGCACCTGGATGAGGCCGGCATCCATCCCGTGGAAGTCCTGACCGGCGCCTTTATGATGTTGAAAAAAACCGTCCTGGAAGAGGTCGGCGGTTTTGATGAACGGTTTTTTATGTACGGGGAAGACATCGATCTTTCCTTTCGCATCCGCAAACTGGGTTACCGGTTGATTTATCTTGGCGGCCAGTCCATCGTGCACCTCAAAGGACGCAGTTCCGCCCTGCATTCCGCCGCTTACGTCCTGAATTTTTACAGGGCCATGTCGGTATTTGTAAAGAAGTATTATGTCAACCCGGCCCTGAAGACCATAGTCATGACCGGCATTGGATTGGCTGCTGTCCTGTCCTGGCTCAAACGAAAGATCGTGCGGCATTTCCTGCCCCTGATGGATATCCTTTTGCTCTCCCTCCTGTTGTTCCTGGTCCAGTACCTCTGGGCAAGGGGGTGGTTTGAAGACCCTGCTTATTTCCACAATTCCGTTTTTTTGTTAAACGCCCTGAGTTATGTGTTCCTTTGGTTCATGGCCCTGGTCTTATTTGAAGCCTACCGGCCCTACCAGGAAAAACCGGCCTGGCTTGCGCTCAAGGCCGTCCTGGCCGGCACCTTGGTCATCCTGGTCCTCTATTCCTTGCTGCCCGAAAACTGGAGGAGCTCAAGAGCGGTTATCCTCATGAGTGGTTTATCCGCGGCCCTGGTCCTCCCCTGGAGCAGGAATTTACTAAGGCCTGGCCTGGCCGCCCTGCGTGCCCTTTATACCGGTGACCAGGCCGGGGAAAAGAGCCTGAACCCGTTGTTTAAGAGATTGTGCCACGATCATTATTTTTCTTACCTCAGCCGGGAAGACCTTAGCGGACTGAGAGAACCGGAAACCCGGGTGGCTAAACTCAAAGACCAGGTGCAGGCCCAGGATATTACCCATGTCATTCTTGAAAGTCCCGCCAAATCGAAAGAAGACCTCCTCCTTTTTACCCGCGGATTGAAGGGCAGGGTAAAATTCCTGGTCCCTGAAAAAAACGGGTGGCCGGAGACCGGGGTCATGGCGTCGATTCCCGGATTGAAAGAGGTGGATATCCGCCTGGGCAAGCCCATGTACAGAACAATGAAATGGTTGTTCAATTTCGTCCTGACCGTGCTCATTCTGCCCTGGGGCTGGCTGAGAAGGGATATCCGGAAAAATTATTTTGCTCTGCTCCTGGGCACCAAACAATGGATCTCTTATCATCAGCCGCCGGATCCGAGGTTGCCGTCCCAAAGGCCCGGCCTCTGGCATCCGGGCTTCGACCCGGTGACGGGCGACGACTATCCCTGGCAGGACCTCAATTTTGAATATGCCGGAAAATATACCCCGGGCCGCGATATCCTGATTGTCCTGGCCCGATTGTTTAATTTTAACTAATGAATGAAATGCTCAGTCCTGAAAAAATCACCGGCATGTCGAAGCAATACCTCCCGGAGACCATCAGGCTCCGACGGTACCTGCATGAACACCCGGAATTGTCATTCCAGGAACACCAGACGGCCGCATTTATTGAAAACACCCTCCGCGCTTATGGCCTGGAACCTGCGCGAATGGCCAATACCGGGGTGATCGTGCTGATTGAAGGACAAAAACCGGGCGGGAAAGTGGTGGCCCTCAGGGCAGATACCGATGCCCTGCCCATCCAGGAAATTTCCTCCGAACATTACCGGTCCAGGAATCCGGGGGTCATGCATGCCTGCGGGCACGATGTCCATACCGCCTCCCTGATCACGGTTGCCAGGATCCTTCATGAAACGAGGCCGGCCTGGGGGGGAAAGGTGAAAATCATTTTCCAGCCGGGAGAAGAAAAATTTCCGGGCGGCGCTTCGCTCCTGATTGGCGAAGGGGTGCTGCAAAACCCGGTGCCCGAAATCATCCTGGCGCAACATGTTTTTCCTGAACTGGAAGCCGGAAAACTGGGTTTCCGCCAGGGACCCTTCATGGCTTCCGCGGACGAGATCTATATCACCGTGCACGGCAAGAGCGGACACGGGGCCATCCCGCATTCGACCCGCGACCCCATCCTGATTGCCTCCCATATTGTGGTCGCCCTCCAGCAAATCGTAAGCCGGAACAACAACCCGCTGACTCCTTCCGTACTGACCATTGGAAAAATCCAGTCTACCGGCGGGGCCACCAACATCATCCCCGGGGAAGTCAAAATGGAAGGGACCTTCCGGACTTTCGACGAGGCCTGGAGGAAAGAAGCCAAATCGCTGATCCGTAAAATCACGGAGGGCACGGCCCAGGCTATGGGCGGTCAGGTGGAAATCGATATTAAAGACGGTTATCCCGTCTTGCTCAATGATCCCAAACTGACCCACCGGATGCAACAGTGGGCCATTCAACTGCTGGGTCCCGAACAGGTGGTGGACCTGCCTATGCGCACCACGGCCGAAGATTTTGCTTATTATTCCCAGCTTATGCCGGCTTGTTTTTACCGGTTGGGAACCGCCCATCCGGGTCGACCCGGTGAAAAGCGGGTACATACCCCGGACTTTGACATCGATGAAGAGGCGCTGGCCACCGGGGTTGCCTTTATGGCCTGGGCGGCGGTCAGTTGGTTAAAAACTGCCTGATCTATACATATAACAAATTATAATATTTAAAAAATTAATATTACTACTAGTATAGATTATTTTTTTATTTAATGTATTTTGGGCCTTGATTAATGTAATGGATTATGGCAAAAATTTTGATCGCTGACGATGAGCGCAGCATCCGGCGAACGCTCCGGGAGATCCTGGAATTTGAAAAATTTACCGTGGAGGAAGCTTCCGATGGACTGGAATGCCTCAGTAAAATAAAGCAGCAGGATTTTGACGTCGTCCTGCTGGACATCAAAATGCCCAATTTGGACGGCCTGGAAACTTTGGAAAAGATCCAGCAGCTCAACCCCGATCTGCCCGTAGTGATGATCAGCGGCCATGCCAACATCGATACGGCCGTGGACGCCGTAAAAAAAGGGGCCTTCGATTTTATCAGCAAACCGCCGGACCTCAACCGTATGCTGATCACCATCCGCAATGCCATGGACAAGACCTGCCTCATTACCGAGAAAAAGGTGCTCCAGCATAAAATCAGTAAAAGCAGGATCCAGGAAATTGTCGGGGACTCCCCGGCCATTGCCAAAGTAAAGGAAACCATTGAAAGGGTCGGGCCTACGGAGGCCAGGGTCCTGATCACCGGGGAAAACGGGACGGGGAAAGAATTGGTGGCCCGGTGGATCCATGAATACAGCGGGCGCAAACAGGGGCCGATCATCGAAGTCAACTGTGCTGCCATCCCTTCCGAGCTGATAGAAAGCGAACTGTTCGGGCATGAAAAAGGCTCCTTTACTTCCGCGATCAAACAGCGGCTGGGAAAATTTGAACTGGCACACGGCGGCACCTTATTCCTGGATGAAATTGGGGATATGAGCCTGTCCGCCCAGGCCAAGGTGCTCAGGGCCTTGCAGGAAAGCCGCATCACGCGGGTGGGAGGCGACCGGGAAATAAAAGTGGATGTGCGGGTGGTCGCGGCCACCAATAAGGATATGCGGAGGGAAATCGAAGCCGGCCGTTTCCGGGAAGACCTTTATCACCGGCTTGCGGTGATCATCATCGAGGTGCCTTCGCTCAACCAGCGCAGCGAGGATATCCCCGTGCTGGTGGAACATTTTAACCAGCTGATCTGCCAGGAATACGGCATACCCGAAAAAGGGTTTACGGACAAAGCCATCAAAGCCCTGCAAAAGGTGCAATGGAGCGGCAATATCCGGGAGTTGAGGAATGTCGTGGAAAGGCTCATCATCCTGAGCACCGGCCGGATTACGGACAAGGAAGTTTATAATTATGTCGTTCCGACCGCCCTGCATGGCAGCCGTTACCGTGAAATATTTGACCGGTTCCAGGATGTCCGGGACCTCCGGGTTTTTATCGAAAGGGAATACGAACAGTATAAAGCGGAATCCGTTTAAGCCGGTTTAAAAAAAACCAGATAATCATTTGATGCCATGACCCGGTTTCAAAGGGAAATGAAAAAATGGACCGGCCTCCGGGGGGAAAATTCCTGGACCCTGTTCAAAGTGATGGCCGAGATGGTGGATGGATTTGAAGTCCTCAACCGGGTGGGACCCTGCATCTCCATTTTTGGTTCGGCGAGGACCCGGCCCGGCAATTTTTACTTTGAGAAAGCATCAGAAATCGCCCACCGCCTCACCGACGAAGGATACGGCATCATCACCGGCGGAGGGCCGGGAATCATGGAAGCCGGCAATAAGGGGGCTTTCGATGCGAAAGGGACCAGCGTGGGCCTGAGCATCGACCTGCCTTTTGAACAGACCTATAATGAATTTGTGGACCCGGACAAGATCCTCAAACACCGCTATTTTTTTATCCGCAAAGTCATGTTTGTAAAATATGCCCAGGGCTTTGTAGTCATGCCCGGCGGATTCGGGACCCTCGATGAATTTTTTGAAGTGCTCACCCTGGTCCAGACCAAAAAGATAAACCGGGTACCCATCATTTTATTCGGAGTAAATTACTGGGAAGGGCTGAGGAAATGGCTTGTTGAAACCGTTGACCAGGAAGCGCACAACATCAACCCGGAGGATATGGACCTGTTTTTGATTACCGACGATGTGGAATCGGTGGTGCAGCACATCAACGCGTTTTACGATGCCCGGGACGATCATTTCAGGCCTAATTACGAGTTGTAAGCTCCGCCTTTTTTTCACCCCTCTCCCTTCGCCTTTCGCCTTTCACCCTTCGCCTTCAATCCCTGAGCGTCCAGGTAAACCCCATCCTGATATTCGTCCTGAATAAAGGCTGGTCGTACGTCTCATAAAATGTCTTTCCCGCAGTATAAAACAAATACTCAAGCCCTTCGATCTTAAAAAAGCCTCTGAAATTCCTGAGCTGGAAATTGAAAAAATATTCCAGGTAGGGGTGGAGATCCACTGGAGCCCGGTCCGCATTGTAGAAGGAGGCAAGCAGGGGAAAATAGGCGGTTGACCGGAAACCGGGAATGATCCGGGTCTCCACTCCGGTGAGCACCCCCATAGCGTTCTTAAACCAGGAGCCCTTATAATACAATTGGTGCCTGGTATGCCAGGTTGGGATCCTGAGGATCTCCTTGGCCGATGAAATCTGGTATGTGAAGGCGTGCATGCTGTGCATTTTCCCAAAATCAAAGGCTTTGTCAAAATACAGCGTAGTGACGCTCAGGGCCGAGCCTTCCTGGACCGGCCTGCGAAGGCTGTCCAGGTAGATCGTATTGGAAAGGATGGACTGGTCGATCCCCGCCCTGAAGGAAAGGGCGGCGACCCTTATCGATCCTCCGATCTGGTTGGTCAGCGGTTTTTCAAAATCGTTGCTGAACACGAGGGTATTCCGGTTGTACATTTCGGCGTAAGCAAGGGGTACCGGTGACCGCTGAAGGATGAGGTGGCCTTCCAGGCTGCCGAGTTTCCGGCTTGCAGCCTGGACCTGTCCTTTCAAATAATATTCTCCCAGGTTGTCGAGCAGCCCCCACTGGCCCTCCGCATTCAATTGCAGGGTCCCGAACAGGGATTGCTGATACTGGCCCAAAGCGGAAAGGAGGTTTCTCCTGAATTCCGCCGGTCCACGGTCGATGGTGTAATATTCATGTTTCAGTCCTCCCATGAAATAATTTTTTCCTGCCAGCAGGCCGTCCAGGCGAAATTCATTCACCAGCCCGCCCGCACGGAGGTCCAGTTGCTGCGTATCCCGCACATAAAAGGGGCCGTAATAAAAGGAGTCGTTCGGGGAAGTGAAATCTTCATAGAAAATGGTTTCTTTACGAAGAGCTATGCGGTGCATGGCTCCCAGGATATTGCCCTTCCATTTGAGGTTGAATCCGTTTTGAACACTGAATTCATTATTTCGCTGCCGGGAACGTCCGTCAAGCAATACGTCGAGGGTCTCGGTGGCGCGCCGGTATTGGGAGATGGTGAGCAGGCTGTCGGCAAAGGGCACCCCGCCGTTGTCCTGGTTGCGGATATCGTTGGTCAGGTAACTTACGATGGCATCGTAGTTGCCCTTGGGCGAATGATACCACAGGCTGAAGGCCCCGGTCCGGTCCTTGGTGATCTGTTCGGTGAATTCGCCCTTGTACTGGATGGAACTGTAATTCAGGTCCAGGTGCAAACCGTTTTGAAAGGTCTTGCTGAAGCGCGATTCCAGTTGCAGGTCTTCCTGGCTGAAACTTTTCTGGGCAAAACGGAAAATCGCAAAAGGGCGCCTGGAATCCAGGAAAAGCAGGTCCTCGTAATCTTTCCGGTAGAGGTCGAAACTGCGCAGGCCTAAATCCAGGCCCTGTCTTTTATCCAGGACATAGCCGGCCGGGCGGTGGGGCGACCCGTTGTTGCCAAGATGGAAATAAGGAATGCCCTGAAGCCTGATGGCATCGTAATGATGGAAAAGGGGATCCAGCAGGGTATCGTCAAAAAAAACGGCCGTTTTCAACCGGTAGGGTGTATAGATCCGGACCGTATCCGGGGGTTCATCCGTCAATTCTTCCTGCTCGATCGAATCGGGGACTTGTTCCTCAACCGACCTGGGGAAATTGGAAGGCAGGTTGCGCTGCGCCTCCAGTGCGGAAGGCAGGCCCATCCAGCCCAGCAGGCAAAGGAAAAGCAGTCTTTTGACCAAAGACATCCATTTATTTTTCAGAAGGGGCCTCCTCTGCGAAGAAAAGGGGACTGATGCCCATGCTGGAGAAGCCGCCGTCGTGAAATAGATTCTGCATGGTGACCATCCGGGTGAGATCGGAAAACAGGGTGACGCAATAATTGGCGCAATCTTCGGCCGTGGCATTGCCCAGGGGGGACATTTTCTGTGCATAATCAAAAAATTCCCTGAACCCTTTGACCCCGCTGCCCGCCGTGGTCCAGGTAGGGGACTGGGAAATGGTATTCACCCTGATTTTCTTAAGCGTGCCCAGGTGATAACCAAAACTGCGGCCGATGGATTCGAGCAGGGCTTTGGCATCGGCCATTTCATTGTAATCGGGGAATACCCTCTGGGCCGCGATATAAGTCAAGCCAAGCACCGAACCCCATTCGGCAATGCCGTCCGTCTTCAGGGCGACCTGCATCATTTTGTGGAAGGAAAGGGCAGAAATATCCATGGTCTTGAGCATCCATTCATGGTTCAGGTCGGTATAATGTTTTCCTTTGCGTACATTGAGGGACATGCCGATGGAATGCAGGACAAAATCCACAGGCCCTCCCAGGATTTCTTTGGAGCGGGTAAAGACCGTGGTGAGGTCCTCCATGGAAGTGGCATCGGCAGGGATGATTTCCGATTGCAGCTTTGAAGCCAGTTCATTGATCTTGCCGAAGCGAAGGGCTACGGGGGCATTGGACAAGGTGATCCGGGCTCCCTCCTCGACGGCCCGTTCAGCGACTTTCCATGCGATGGACTGTTCGTCCAGCGCTCCGAATACGATTCCTGTTTTGTTTTTCAGAAGTTGATTGCTCATACCTGATGCTGTTTTATACGATTTCAATTAATTCTTTAGCGTTCTTGATGGCGGCTGCGGTAGGCGGGTTGGTGCTCAGCATGGCGGCGATCGTTTGCACCCGCTCAGCCTTATTGAGTTTTTTCACCCGGGCGGTGGTGCGCTCCGCCGATTCATCCTTGTACACAAAATAATGAAGGTCCCCCTTTGCTGCGATCTGTGGCGAATGGGTGATGCAGATCACCTGGTGATGGACCGAAAGATCTTTCAGGATACGGCCCATTTTCAGGGCCACATCTCCGCCGATCCCGATATCGATTTCATCAAAAATCAAAGTGGGCAGGGGAATGGCCTGGGCGACCAGGGATTTGGTCACCAGGTTAAAACGGGCCAGTTCGCCCCCTGAAGCGATTTGTTTTATGGGCAGGAAGGCCCCGCCTTTGTTGGTGGCCAATAAAAAATCGATCTGGTCCAGACCCGTCTGGTTCAGGGAATCCAATGGGCTGAGTTCAATCCGGACCTGGGTATTTTCCATGGCCAGGGGCCGCAGCAAAACATAAATTTTTTCAATAAATCCGGGAATGACTTTTTCCCGGCGGGCATGCAATTCCCGGGCTTTACCCAGCAGGGAGGTTTCCTGCTTTTTAATTTCCTTTTCGAGGGCGGCCAGTTGTTCTCCCAGGTCCGAGGCCATGTGCAGCCTGGAGGAGAATTGCTGATGAAGGACTATAAGTTCTTCAACGGTTTTTACCTTGTGTTTTTGACAGAGCCTGAAAAGGGAGGACAGCCTTTCTTCCACCTCGGCCAGCCGTCCGGGGTCCAGGTCAATTTGTTCGCTGATGTTTTTACATTCGGCGCTGATGTCTTCCAGTTCAGCAAGGATGGAATGGATCCGGTCCGATATGGATTGCAATCCCCGGTGCACGGATCCAAGCGGGTGCAGGCTCCGGTCAAGGTCGCTGAGCATGCCGGTCAGGGATCTTTCGTCTTCCGTGAGCGCAAGGTGGATATTCTCAGAGGCGGTCTTTATTTCCCCGGCATGGGCCAGAGCTTTTTGTTCGGTCTCCAGGGTATCCCATTCACCGGCCACAAGATTCAATTCATCCAGCTCCTTCCACTGGAATTTGATGAATTCGGCTTCCTGTTCTTCCCTCGTGAGCCGGTCTTTTAAGGCCCGTAGGGTTTCCAGGTTGGTGGTATACCGTTTATACTCCTGTTGATATTCTTCCAGCAAGGCTTTGTTTCCGGCCAAAGCGTCGATCATCCTGAGCTGGGTGCTCACCTGGTAGATGTCCAGAGTGTCGAATTGCTGGTGGACATCGATGAGGGCGGCACTGAGGGTTTGCAGAATTTCCAGGGTGACCGGGGTATCGTTGATGAAGGCCCGGGATTTGCCCTGGGGGGAGATTTCCCTGCGGATTACGATCTCATGGTCGAAATCGAGGTCCTGGGCTTCAAAAAAGGGTTTTAACTCCTCTCCTTTAATCATAAATTCCGCCTCCACCACACATTTGGCCGTCTGATTACCGATCGCCCGGATATCCGCCCGTTGACCGAGTACCAGGTTGAGGGCCCCGATCAGGATGGATTTACCCGCCCCGGTTTCGCCGGTGATGATGATGAGATTTGGTGAAAACTCCAGCTCAACATCCTCAATGATGGCAAAATATTGAATTTTGAGACGGCGGATCAAGGTATTCCTGGATTTGGGGCAAAGGTAAGGAATAGGTGGGAGGTCGAAGACCGGAGGTGGGTGGTTCGGTGGGTGGAAGTTTTTTAGATTTAACTTTCAGTCAAATGTCTAACTTTGTAGGGAATGAAGACCAGCGCAAGGGAATTGGCTGAATTTTTACATGCCACCATCGATGGGGATCCGGATATTGAGGTCACTCATCCCAGTAAAATCGAAGAAGCGGGTCCGGGCAGCATCAGTTTTATAGGTAACCCCAAATATGAATCCTTCGCGTATACGACCCGGGCATCCATCCTGGTCGTCCCCAATGAATTTAAAGCCCAACGGCCCCTGCAGGCAACCCTGCTCCGGGTGGACAATGTCTACCAAAGCCTGGGCAACCTGCTGAGCCGGTTTGAAAACAATGGCCATCCGGTAGGGATTTCTGACCAGGCCAGTATCGATGAGACCGTCAGCCTGGGAGCCGGTGTTGCTGTCGGCCCGCTATCGGTGATCGAAAAAAATGCCGTGATCGGTGCGGGCTCCCTGATCTATGCCCAGGTTTATATCGGGGAACAGGTGACCATCGGCCGGGATTGCACTATTTATCCGGGCGTAAAAATCTATGCAGGCTGCAAGGTCGGGGACCGTTGCGTGATCCACAGCAATACGGTGATCGGCAGCGACGGTTTTGGTTTTGTACCAAACCCGGAAGGCCGGATGGAAAAAATACCCCAACTTGGCAATGTAGAACTGGGGGATGAAGTCGAAATCGGTTCTGGATGCACGATCGACAGGGCTACCATGGGCAGTACCCGCATCGGTAAGGGTTGCAAACTGGACAACCTGATCCAGATCGCGCACAACGTGGAGATCGGCGAGCATACCGTGATCGCGGCACAGGCCGGCATTGCCGGGAGCACCAAGATCGGGGCCCGTTGCATGATCGGGGGCCAGGTAGGCATTGCGGGGCACCTGCGCATTCCGGACGGTACCCAGATCCAGGCGCAGAGCGGGATCATGTCGGCGCCTTCCGAACCCAATCAAAAATTATTCGGTTACCCGGCCATTTCCTATCACGATTATCTCAGGGCTTATGCCCTTTTCAGAAAGCTTCCTGATCTTGAACAGCGGTTGCGTGACCTTGAAAAAAAATCCGGAGAATAATTTATTGATCGTTTTGATCTTCCTTTCCGTATAAACTTCTTTAGAAACCTAATAGTTTTTAACTTAATTTTGCATTCCCTGGCTGGTAATAAGGCATAGGTCATCGCCTGGCGACCGTTTATAACCTATCCGACAACCAGACAGAGAAAGACATTAACATGAAGCAGTGTACGATAGCCAGGGATGCGGTTTTTGGAGGCATTGGATTACATACCGGAAAAAGCGCCACCATGACGATCCGTCCGGCCCCGGTGAATCATGGGATCCGGTTTCAACGCATTGACCTCAAGGATTCACCCATCCTGCCTGCCGATGTCAACCGCGTAATCTCCACTAACCGGGGCACGACCATCAAATCCGGCGATGCCCAGGTGAGTACGGTCGAACATATCCTTTCCGCCCTCGCCGGCATGGGAATAGACAATGTGCTGATCGAGATTGACGGGCCTGAAGTCCCTATCATGGATGGCAGTTCAAAGCCCTTTACCGACGCTTTTATCCAGGCAGGGATTACCGTTCAGGAACTGGAAAAGGATTACCTAGAACTGACCGAAACGGTGGCTTTCAAGGATGAACTGAGCGGCACGGAGCTGATCGCCGTTCCTTCGGACAAGTTTGAAGTGACCGCTATGATCGATTTCCGGTCCCCTTTCCTCGGACAACAATATGCAAGCCTGAACGACCTCTCGGAATATGAAAAAGAAATCGCCCCCTGCAGGACTTTTGTATTTCTCCGGGAAATAGAGAAGCTGGCCAATGAAAACCTCATCAAGGGGGGAGACCTGAACAACGCCATCGTGATCGTGGACCGCATGATGACCCAGCCGGAACTGGACGACCTGGCTCAGAAACTCAATAAACCGTCCATCCAGGTGGAAAAGGAGGGTATCCTGAACACGGTCGAACTGCAGTTTTCCAATGAAGCCGCGCGGCATAAGGTGCTGGACATCATCGGGGACCTTGCCCTCGTCGGCAAGCCTATCAAAGCGAAAATCCTGGCCAACAAACCCGGTCATACCGCGAATGTGGAATTTGCCAAACTGCTTAAAAAAAAGTACAATGAAAACCGGAAACTCAAAGGCAAACCCAATTACAATCCGGATGAAACGCCTTTGATGGATACCGAAAGGATCCAGAAACTGCTGCCGCACCGGCATCCTTTTCTGCTGATCGATAAAATCATCGAACTGAGTGACCAGCACGTGGTAGGGGTGAAAAACATCACCTTTACGGAGGCCTGTTTCGCCGGCCACTTCCCCGGTAACCCGGTTTTTCCGGGTGTGCTCCAGATCGAAGCGCTCGCCCAGACCGGGGGTATCCTGGCCATTTCGCAGCAACCCGATCCGGGCAACTGGGATACTTATTTTATCAAGATCGAAAACACTAAATTTAAAAATAAGGTGATGCCGGGAGATACGCTGATCCTGAAGATGGAGCTGATGTCTCCGATCCGAAGGGGTATCGTACAGATGCTTGGTACTGCCTATGTGGGAAATAAAATTGTTTCTGAGGGCGAATTGACCGCCCAGATCGTCAGAAGAGAATCAAACCCAACATAACCATGGACATCGTGACCCAATATCAGCTGAATGTAGTCCATCCGCAGGCGCGGATCGGAAAAAATGTGCATATCTCGCCTTTTGTTACGATCGAAGGGGATGTGGAGATCGGGGACAATTGCTGGATCGGTCCCAACGCTTGCATTCTGGACGGCACCCGGCTCGGTGAAAACTGCAGGGTTTTCCCGGGGGCCGTGGTCGGGGCAGTTCCCCAGGACCTCAAATACAGCGGCGAACAATCCATTCTCGAAATAGGCAACAATGTAACCATCC
Source organism: Bacteroidota bacterium (assembly GCA_029557915.1). GTDB lineage: Bacteria > Bacteroidota > Bacteroidia > Chitinophagales > Saprospiraceae > JADJLQ01. The sequence continues at coordinate 19,925 of JAKQHS010000100.1, forward strand.
GGGAATATTGTACGCTCAACCGGGGTACCAAAGCCAACTGGACGACCACCATCAAGGACAATTGCCTGTTGATGGCTTATGTACATGTGGCCCACGATTGTGTGCTGGAAGAAAATGTAATCCTGGCCAATAATGTCAACCTGGCCGGCCATATCCATGTCGGCAAATATGCAGTCCTGGGCGGCCTGTCGGCGGTGCACCAGTTTGTAAAAATCGGGGACCATTCCATGATTGGAGGGGGATCCCTGGTCCGTAAAGATGTTCCGCCTTTTGTAAAAGCGGCCCGCGAGCCCATTTCCTATGCGGGGATCAATGCGGTAGGGCTCAAGCGGAGAGGCTTTTCAACCGATTCCATCAAAATCATCCAGGACAGTTACCGCATTCTTTTTGTGAAAGGGTACAATACCTCCCAGGCCCTGGAAATCATCGAAAAGCAGATACCCGATTCACCCGAAAGAGCGAGGATTTTGGAATTTGTCAAAACCTCGGAAAGGGGGATCATGAAAGGGTTCCGGCAGATCAACGGCAATGGAAGTAAGGATTGATCGCCTGTCCAAAAGATACCAGCACGGATGGGTTTTCCGCGATTTGACCCATGACTTCAGGAACCACCAGTGCTACGGCATCGCGGGCCGCAACGGGAGCGGCAAATCCACGTTTTTAAAAATCATTTCAGGCCTTTTGTCAGCCACCCGGGGAGAGGTCAATTATCACCTGGGGGGCCAAACCGTTTCGAGGGAAAACATCTATCAGGAGGTGAATGTGGCCGCCCCATATACCGATTTGATCGAAGAATTCACTCTGAGGGAGATGGTCCGCTTCCATTGCCGCTTCAAGCCCTTGAGCGTTGACAGGGCGGAGGACTGGATTGAAATGACCGGACTCTCCAGGGCGGCGGACCGGCCCTTGGCTTTTTATTCCTCCGGCATGAAACAAAAAGTCAAACTGGCGCTGGCCATGTATTCCCGGGGATCGCTCCTGCTGCTGGATGAACCTACCTCGAACCTGGATGACAATGCCCGGTCCTGGTTCTTTGACCATCTGGAAAAACAAAAAGGGAACAAAACGGTCTTTATCGCCTCCAATGAAGCGGAAGACTTCAGGATGTGTGAGGAAGTGATTCGGCTGGACGCAACGACTCCTTAAATCGGAGCATCTCATTTTTAAGATGAATCAGCTTTTGCAGCACCGCCTGTTTTTGTTTGAGCAGGTCCTTGTTTTGGCGGATTTCATTCTTGGCCCCTTCGATGGTGAATCCCCGGTTTTTGACCAGGTCAAAAATGAGTTGAAGCTGGTCGATGTTTTCTTTGGTAAACCTACGGTCCCCCTTGCTGTTTTTATGCGGCTTGAGGATGCTGAACTCGGATTCCCAATAGCGGATCAGAGATTTTGACACCCCAAACATATCGGCGATTTCACCAATGCTGTAGTAGAGCTTTTCATCTTTGAGCGCTGGAAGCATATTCAACAAAACGGATTAATAATGATCTACGGTACAAAACTACGATCTAAATGTAAGAAAAAAGCCTTTCTCTTTTTTTCTGGTTTTGATTCCCGGAATGGTATATTTTAAAGTTGGCGGATAATTAATTGTTTATTTCCTCCCTGAACTCCTTGCGAAAAACTCCGCGACCTCTTTTGGGCCGGCTCAACCGGCCAGGTAACGGTTCAGGGCCTCCTGGACCTCCTTGACAGGAATGCCTGGAAATTTCTTTTTTATTTCCCCCAGGAAAAAACCAAGCAGCTTTTTCTTCCCCTTTTTAAACTCGTCCGCTTCAACCGGGAAAGAGGAAAAAAGATCCTCCACAACCCCGGGGATATCAAATTGCCGGGCGGCGTCCAGTTTTTCTTTCACCAGGTCTTCCAGGGAAGCTTGGGAGGAGGTCGTTATTTGAATCCAGACCTCCTGGGCCTGCTGAAGGTTGAGCACGCCAAGCCGAACCTGGGAAAGGAGGAAGCCCAGCGACTTCACTCCGAAGGGCAGCTCGCCGATCTTTTTATTTTGTTCCCTGAGCCAGGGCAGCATGGTCTGGATGAGCCAGTTGGCCGCGGATTTGTTAAGCGCAGGCTCTTCCTGTACCAGTTCCACATAATATCGCGCCACCTCGGGATCCTCCGCCAATACCTGGGCATCCGCCAGGGAGAGGTTTTTTTCCCGGGTGAAAAGCCGGAGATATTCCGAAGGCAGGGTGGGAATACTGTTTCTCCAGGTATCCAGCTGGGCCTGGCTGATCTTTATTGGAGGCAGGTCGGGATCCGGAAAATAACGGTAATCGTGGGCGCTTTCCTTTTGGCGAATGGGGACCGTGACGCCTTCTTCGGGTACAAATTGCATGGTCTGCCTCACCACGGCCTGTCCCGCTTCCCACAGGGCGATTTGCCTGGCTGATTCAAACTCAATCGCCTTCCGGGCAAAACGGCGGGAGTTGATGTTCTTGACCTCGCACCTCTCCCTGTATTCTTCCGAACCGGACGGGCGAACGGATACGTTGACGTCACAACGCATGGACCCTTCTTCCATATTGGCATCCGAGATATCCAGGTAACGGACCAGGCGCTGCAGGTCGGTCAGGAAAACGGTCACTTCTTCCGCCGTCCTGAAATCGGGTTCCGTGACCATTTCGAGGAGGGGTACGCCGGCGCGGTTGAGATCGATCCTGGACCACACCGGATCCGTGTCGTGCACGGATTTGCCGGCATCTTCTTCCATATGGATATGATGGATCCGGATGGTTTTGGACCCCTGGCTGGTCTCCAGGTCCATGCGGCCTCCCAGGCATACCGGGCTGGCCTGCTGCGAGATCTGGTAGCCTTTCGGGAGGTCAGGGTAAAAATATTGTTTGCGTTCAAACCAGGAATGGGTGTTGATGGTGCAATCCAGGGCCAGGCCAAGCCTCACGGCCGATTCCACCTGTTTGCCGTTTGGCAGCGGGAGGGTACCCGGGTGAGCCAGGGAGACATAACCCGTCTGGGTGTTGGCTTCAGTGGAAAAGCGGGCAGGGTCATCGCAAAACGCTTTGGTGAGCGTATTGAGCTGGATGTGGATCTCGAGTCCGATAATGGTTTCCCAGGAGGAGGTGCTATTCGTCATGAAAAAGGGGTCAGCGATTAATAAAATCCAAAACTGATCAGGGCCGTAAAGAAAATAAAAAAGGAAAATAAAACCAGGTAGGCCAGGCCCAGGGTAAAGAATTTGAACACCGACCGGATGATCCCCTGGCGGTAATAACGGATCCAGGCTATCAGACCATACAGGATGACGGTCACCATGACCGGCAGCCAGAAGAATTCAATAAAGTCCCTGAACAAAAGGACCAGCAAGGACACGATCAAGAAAGAAAACGCGTGCCAGTGATACAGGAAAAAAAGGTGTTCGATCAGGTACCTTTTTCCCCGCAAAAACTGGACTTTCATAAAAAGGGCGAGGATGGGGATCATCACAATCATCATCCAGCTGAAATTGCCAATGATAAACCGGAACATGCCTTTCGGGTCAAGCATAAATTTTTTGGCCTGCCCCACCATCAGCGTCGTCCAGAAGGAGCTGATATCATATTTTGCCGTAATGGAATCTATGGGCAGCAGGACCACATCTTCGGGATCCAGATTTTGAAAGCCCAGGACACTGATCCTGCGGGTGCCAATGCTGTCCGGCCCTGGGGCGTTTGAAGTATCGATATTGAACCAGCTCATCAGGCTGTCGATAGCCATCCTGGATACCCGGGTCTGCCCCGACTCGGCATGCCGCGCCAGTTCCGTCCTGATCTTGTGCCGGGTGAGGATGTCGTTGGTCTGGTTGTTGACTTCATCAAAGATCCGGTCGTAAGGAATCAAACCGCTCAATACCCCGAGATGGATCACCAGGAGGAAAAAGAAAAACCGGAGGGGATGGTAATACCTTTTGCGCAGGCCATTAAAATAGTCGATGGTCAACTGGCCCGGGATCCAGATCTTTTTCAGGGTCCTGAAAAAACTGGAATCCAATGAAAGTACATGGTCAAAAAAATCGCTCAGGAATTCCCTGACCGTTGGTTTGTCCGCGCCAAAAGTCTGTCCGCACGACGAACAGTATTTCGCGTCCGTGGTTTCTCTGTAATTGCAGTTGGGGCAAACCATGTCGGGTTGCCAAAGATAAGAAGCTTTTCAGGGCCGGCTGCTTAGTCGAGGGATTGGTTTTGCTGCTCCGACATCTTCACCAGCTCCTGGTATTCGGAGGGGGTCAGGTTGTCGAGGCAGAAATTGATCGGGTTGATGGGGGTGCCTTTGTACCTCACTTCATAATGGCAATGGGGAGCCGTGGAGGTGCCCGTGCTTCCGATCACGCCGATCTGGTTTCCTTTCTTCAATTCCTGGCCTACCTTGACGTCTATCCGGTCCATATGGGCGTAAAGGGTGATATACCCGTAACCATGGTCCACTTTGACGCATTTGCCATACCCGGAATAGTTGGTCTCAATATCGATCACTCTCCCGTTGCCCGTAACCTGGATGGGAGTCCCCTTGGGAGCGGAAAAATCAATGCCGGTGTGCATTTTTACGATTTTATGAACCGGGTGCAGCCGCTTTCCAAAGCCGGAAAGGAAGCGGAGGCTTTTATTGAGCTTGTCGATCCGTACCGGTTTAATGGAGGGGATGGAAGCCAGCATTTCTTCTTTGTGGGCGGCCACATCCTGGAGCTTATCGAGGGATTTGGATTGCAAGACCAGCTGCCTTTCAAGCCTTTCCATTTTTTCAGCGGTTTTACCGACCAGTTCTCCCGAACTGGGCAGGCTTCTGAAATTTTCGTACAGGTCGTGGCCTCCTTTTCCCCCATCCCAGATCGCTTCATCGATGGGGTCCATACCCACCAGTTGCCGGTGAACGTCTGCGTCCCGGCGCTGGATATTGGCCAGGGCCTTGGACATCAGGTCAAGCTGGTCCGACATGATATTGTAGTGGTCCTTGACGGATTCCAACTCTTTCATCAGGAGTTTTTCATTGGGAGAAGGAAGGTATTTATGAAAAACAAAAAACACGATGAGTCCGCTTACCAGGGCGGTGGACAAAAAGGAAAAGACCCTGAACAATTTTATCTTCAGGGGTTCTACGGCTTTCTCAAACTGCAGGGTATGGTGGTTATAAACGTACTTTGTAGGCTTTCCTGCCATGATCGACAAATCATTAAAAATTAAACCTATTAATTCAATGGATATGAACGGATTCCCGGATCGGGAAATAGTTCATATAAATTCCGGCGGGATTATAACTGGGTAAATTTATAGAAGTAAAACCATTTTACCAAGCACATAGTACGCGGAGCGGAGATTTTAATATATATGTTTAGCACGAATGTGTAAGAAGTTAGTAAGTTGGTAAGTTAGCAAGTTAGCAAGTGAGAAACCGGTCAGAATCGCAAAGTCTGCCCCTGCTTCTTTATTTTTGCGGCTTATTTATACTAGAAAAAACATGACTTCTTCGGAAATAAGGCGGTATTTTCTCGACTTCTTCAGATCCAAACAGCATTTTATTGAAGAATCCGCCCCCATTGTGCTCAAGAACGATCCCAGCCTTTTGTTTACCAATGCGGGAATGAACCAGTTTAAGGATTTATTCCTGGGCAATAAACCGGTGGTCCATCCCCGGATCGCCGATACCCAAAAATGCCTCAGGGTGTCCGGCAAACACAACGACCTCGAGGAGGTGGGGCTGGATGGCACCCACCATACCATGTTTGAGATGCTGGGCAACTGGTCTTTTGGCGACTATTTCAAGGAAGAAGCCATTGATTGGGCCTGGGAATTGCTCACCCAAGTCTACAGGATGGATCCGGAACGACTGTACGCCAGCATCTTCACCGGCGATGAAAACGAAAAGCTGGTCAGGGATACGGAAGCCGGGGCTTTCTGGAAAAAACACCTGCCCGAAGACCGGATCATCCTGGGGTCCAAAAAGGACAATTTCTGGGAAATGGGAGATACCGGGCCCTGCGGTCCCTGTTCGGAGATACATGTCGACCTTCGGACCGAAGAGGAGAGGAACGCCATCCCGGGCCGTGACCTGGTCAATACCGGGCATCCCCGGGTCGTCGAAATCTGGAACCTGGTTTTCATTCAATTCAACCGGAAATCGGATGGCCAACTGGAGGAACTGCCAGCCAAACATGTAGATACCGGAATGGGTTTTGAACGGCTCTGCATGGTGCTCCAAAACAAAACAGCGACCTACGATACGGATATTTTCCGCGGCCTGATCGCCCATGTGGAAAAGGCAACCGGAATCGCCTACCGGGGTTCTTACGATCCAACCGCCAAATCCGATATCGCCATGCGGGTACTGGCAGACCATATCCGCGCCGTGGCTTTTACCATTGCGGACGGCGAATTGCCCGGCAATACCGGCGCGGGTTATGTGATCCGGAGGATCCTGCGCAGGGCGGTGCGTTATTATTATTCATTTTTAAACCTACGCCAACCGTTTTTTTACACGCTGGTGCCGATCCTGGCCGGATATTTTAAGGAGGTGTTTCCAGGCCTGGACAAACAGGAAGGTTTTGTGAGCAAGGTCATCGAAGAAGAGGAAAAGGCATTCCTGCGCACCCTCGAAGGCGGACTCCGGCGCCTGGAATCCCTTTCCACCGGTTCAGAGATTTTGGACGGCTCCGCCGCTTTTGAATTGTACGATACCTTTGGTTTTCCGATAGACCTTACCCGGCTGATCTCCGCCGAAAGGAATATGCGGGTGGATGAAAGCGGCTTCCAGGAGGAACTGGAAAAACAAAGAGCAAGGTCCCGGGCTGCGGCGGTCACCGAGACCGGCGACTGGGTGGTTCTGCGGGATCAGAAAGAAACCCGGTTTATCGGATATGATCAGCTGGAGGCCGAAGGCGTAAAGATCATCAAATACCGGACGGTGAAGTCCAAAGACCGGGCCGAACACCAGCTGGTCCTGGACAAAACCCCGTTTTACCCGGAGGGCGGAGGCCAGATCGGCGATACGGGGATCATCCAAACGGCCAATGAAATCATCCGGGTACTGAATACCAAGAAAGAAATTGACCTGCCCCTGCACATCGTGGATCAGCTGCCTTCCGATCCCCGGGCGCTGTTTTTTGCGGCGGTGGACGGGCCCCGGAGGAAACGAATTCAAAACAACCACAGCGCGACCCACCTCCTGCATGCCGCGCTGAGAAAAGTTCTGGGTACCCATGTGCACCAGAAAGGGTCCCTGGTGGCTGAAGATTATTTGCGTTTTGACTTTTCCCATTTTCAGAAGGTCAGTACGGAAGAACTGACCCGGATCGAACACCTGGTCAATCAGAAGATCCGTGAAAACATCGCCGTACTCGAACAAAGGGATCTGCCGATCCGGCAAGCCCAGGAAGCCGGCGCCATGATGCTTTTTGGCGAAAAATACGGGGAAAGGGTACGGATGATCACCTTTGACCCGGAATATTCCAGGGAATTATGCGGGGGCTGCCATGTGTCGGCAACCGGAAACATCGGCTTGTTCAGGATAACCGGGGAATCGGCGGTGGCTGCGGGGGTACGCAGGATCGAAGCCATCACCGGCGATGCGGTGGAAAGATATATCGAAGAACAAAAACAACTGATGGACCGTATCCGGGAAGCGCTTAAAAATCCCAAAGACGTACTCCACGCGCTCAGCCACCTGGTGGATGAAAACAAGAACCTCCGGAGCCAGCTTGCCGTATACCAGGAAAAGGAAATCGCAAATCTGAAGCAGAAACTCAAAGCGGAAGCTTTGCTCCGGGACGGGGTGCATTATGTGACCGGCCTCCTGGAAAACCTGGATGAAAAAGACGCCAAAACCCTTTCTTTTCAACTTGAAAAAGAATTGTCGCCCGCCTTTATCTTGTTTGGTTTTGTATCCGGAGGCAAACCCATGCTGATGCTGCACCTCTCCAGGGAACTGGTTGAAAACAAAGGCATGAACGCGGTCCACCTGATCAAAAGACTGGCCGTGCACATCGAAGGCGGTGGCGGGGGCCAGGCCTTTTTTGCAACCGCGGGCGGCAAAAATCCGGACGGCCTGACCTCCGCCCTGGTGGAGGCTTTGCAATCCGTATAAATACGCTACTCATGGATAAACGTTTTTTGGTCTGTTGTGCGACACTCCTTTTAATGGGCCTTTCCTTTGAAATGGCCGCCCAGGCAAGCCTTTCCAGGATAAGGGTTGAAGGCAACCGATTTGTCAATGAACAAAATGAGACCCTGGTTTTCCGGGGTTATAATACCAGCGATCCGGACAAACTGGTTTATGACGGACAGTGGAACAAAAGCTATTTTGAAGAAATCAGGGCCTGGGGTGGCAATATTGTCCGTTTTCCGGTCCATCCCGCCGCGTGGAGGAGGCAAGGCAAGAACAATTACCTGCGCCTCCTGGACCAGGGCATCCGTTGGGCCGGAGAGGCGGGGCTCTACGTGATCATCGACTGGCACAGCATCGGCAATCTCAAATCCGGCCTTTTCCAAAACGATTCTTATGAAACCAGCCTGAAAGAAACCTTTGAGTTCTGGAGAGCCATGGCAACCCGGTATAAAGAAAATCCGGTGGTCGCTTTTTTTGAACTGTACAACGAACCCACGGTATTCAATGGCCAACTCGGGGTCTGCAGCTGGAGTGAGTGGAAAGCCATCAATGAAGAGATGATCACCATCATCCGGGCCCATGGCTGCAAGGCAATACCCCTGGTCGCCGGTTTCAACTGGGCCTACGATCTCACCGTGATCAAAGACGAACCAATAAACGCTCCCGGCATTGCCTATGTATCCCATCCTTATCCCCAGAAAAGGGAAAAACCCTGGGAAGCGAAATGGACAGCCGATTGGGGATTTGCGACGGAAAAATATCCGCTGATTCTGACGGAAATCGGTTTCAGCGGCCCGGAGGAAGCCGGTGCCCATATCCCGGTGATCAGTGATGAATCCTATGGCGAGGCTATTGTAAAATATTGCCAGGAGAGGGGGATCTCTTTTGTGGCCTGGGTATTCGATGCCAACTGGTCTCCCCGGATGTTCAGCGATTGGAAATTCACCCCGACCCGGCAGGGGAAATTTTTCAAAGAGGCGCTGACGAGGAAGTGATTAGTTAGATAGTTAGCAAGTTAGAAAGTTGGCAAGTTTCTCGTTTCTCGCATCTCGCATCTCGCTTCTCGCTTCTCGCATCTCGCTCACTGTTAAATATAGATTAACTGGCAGTTCACTTATACCCTGGATCCCGTGAGTCATCGTTTCCCGGGTAAATCAAATCATGAAAACCAAAATGCGGCGGACCTGGCTTCTGGCCGGGCTTGTCCTGGGTTCTTGCCAGGTGGAACTGGATAATTTTTTCGGTAAGCAAAACCCAGGGACTTACCCGAACGTCGACGAAGCGCTCCGGCCTTATTTTCAACGATTCGAGGCAGAAGCGGCAGCCAGGGGACTGACTGTGGACCTGGCCGATGCCTATATTACCGGTTACATTTCAGATATTCCCGAGAACCAGGTTATTGGCCAGTGTTCGTATTCCAGCAATGATCCGCACCGGGTAACCATTGATAAACCTTTCTGGAACCAGGCATCGGACCTGGAGCGGGAGTTTGTGGTTTTTCATGAGCTGGGTCATTGTTACCTGGCCCGGGTGCACGATGAGTCCATGGATGCCCGGGGGATTTGCCTGAGTATTATGCGGAGCGGGACGGGCGCCTGCAGGGATGTTTATAACGCAGCAAGTCGGAGCGGTTTGATCCAGGAATTATTTACGGAAAAGGATTGAAGCTTCAGTCGTAGTAAGGGATATCGGACAAGGGATAGATCCCATGTTCTTTCGGTGCGGACAAAGGTCGTGTCGCGCCCAGCAGGGAATTGAGCCGGGATTCCGTGAAGGAGGGGTCTCCGCGCACCAGGCTCTCCACCCTTACGTATCCCGAGGCATGGATGATCTTGCCCTCCCCGGCATAAATGGCCACATGGGTCACCCTTTCAGGATCGGTCGCCGTCGCTTTTCTTCCAAAAAATAAAAAATCACCCGGTCGCAGATTTTTTAAAGTGGTATCGGTTTCCACCGGGGCGCCGACCTTAACCTGCTGCGACGCATCCCTGGGCAGTTGCCAACCGTGTTGGAACAAGACGGTTTTTGTAAAGCCGCTGCAGTCCATTCCATTTCCCGAAGTGCCTCCCCAGAGATAGGGCCGGCCCAGGTAACCCATGGCCGTGCGCACGAGGTCCTCTCCGGCAGGCAGGGTGTTGGCCTGAAATTTCCATTCCTCCAGCCAGGTGGTATGCGAAGAAGGGATGTAGCCATTTCTTCCATCCGGGAAGGAGGCCTGAATAAAGTCCCCCCGGGTATCTTCCAGTTTCAGGATATTTCCGGAAGTAAGGGGTGAGAGCCTTTCCGACGAGAGGGATGGGGCTGAAAACAGGTAGGTCTGGTCCGCGATGATGATGATCTTTTGCCTGGCGATCCAGGCTTTATAGGCGGCGCTGTCCATCAGATGGACGGCATCCTCGTCCACCCAGCCGAGATAGTCATCGGGGGTCTGGGCATACAACCAGGAGTTGGAATACTTGTAAAGACGCAATACCGTGCCGCCCAAGGCCTGCGTGACCAGCTCACTGCTGTGGCCGGGCCGGCTGCGGATATTGGCCAGGGGTATGGTCACCACCCCGAAATGATAACCTTCCAGGGATGGCGAAGGGAGTACCATGATGCTGTCAACAAAAGCGATCCCCTCCAATCTCCGGACCAATTCTTCTTTGGCCCGGCCGTTATCCACTTCCCCTTTTAAGATCAGGGTTTTGCCCTGAAAGACGGGGTCGATATCAAAAATAGCGGTCCTTTTGTCCGGCGCATATTTGTACCGGAGAGAATCCAGGATTTCCGTGACGCGTGCATCGGGCAGGGGACCTGAGGAACAATAGGCTAAAAAGAAAGGAACGGCCAGAAGGAGATATTTCATGATACAAAAGTAGAAAATAAAAGGCCGAACCTCTCGTCTGAGATCCGGCCCTGTCCACCTACTCTTAGGGAAGAATAGTTCTTATGTATTTTTATTCAGGGTTCAAATGGATTCGATGGAGCCGCTTCCGGAGATGCCGGTTTTGATTTTCGGCTGGCCTTTGTAACGAACGCTGCCGCTGCCGGAGATGCCGGCTTCGAGCATATCGCTGGCCGAAACTTCACAGGAACCGGAACCGGAGATCCCAATCTTGACCTGGCTGGCGGGGAAATCGAGCGCCCTGACATTTCCTGAACCGGAAGTGCCTATTTTCAGATCGCGGGTTTTACCCTTAAGGTGAATATTGCCGGAACCGCTGAGGCCGCAATCCACATGGTCGGCTTCCACCATGACCTTGACGGTGCCGGAGCCGCTGACCCCCACATTAAAATCATCCGCGGTAAACATATTGGTGGTCACGATCGAACCGGAACCGCCGAGGCCTACCGCCGTCAGTTTGGGAAGGGTGATTTTGATTTTCAGATCTTCATAATCGCCCCAAGTGTTTTTGGAGAATTTGATTTTCCACTTTTTGTCATTGACCTCGGTCTGGATCAGGTCGATGATGTTGGCCTGGCCTTCCACCGTGATTTGCTGGGTGGCTCCCTGGGTGATTTCCACATCGGCGGAAATATTGCTTTCAATTTTTTCAAAGGAAGCCAGCTCCAGGGTACGGGTGACCTTCGGGCCTGTGCCTTTGATTTTCTGGCTGGAGGCCGTTTGTATTCCGGCAACGACCAAAATCAGCAGAAGAATAATGTTTTTCATGATTTCAGAATTTATTTGTGCTATTAAAGACAGCGTGAATTCCACGGGGTTGCATACCGTCCGTTAGGGGGACTTCAAAATCCGGCGAATCCATCCCATATCCGATAGGCATGAAAGGAGCCCGCTCTGCCGGCATCCGCAGCCCTGCGATCAATTATCCTCCATATCCAAATTGACCATCTTGATCACCGAGACCATCGTTTGGCCCTGGGAAAAACTGTGTTTCAATTCGGTCTGAAGCAAATGCATGCAGGCATCAAAATCACCGGTAATCTGGGTGCTCATGGGCGTGTTCCGAACTTCAACATTGCGGTACTGGCTCAACCTGGACAGCAGGTCGCGGATAGGCCCGCTGTAGTTTTTATCCAGGGGGTATAAACTGAGATCAATGGATATCTTCATGGTCATTGGTTTTAAATCAAAAAGACAAGGCTACCATTTTAACCGGGTGGATAAATATACCCAGGCGAGCCCGGCCAGGCAAACGATAAACAGGGCCGACTGCAGATTGATCGCTTTAGAGATAAAGCCGATAATGACCGGACCTCCCAGGAAGGTCGCCACGGAAAAGGTGTTCAGGGTGGCCAGCCCGACGCCTTTGGCCAGGTTGGGCAGCCGTGTGGAGGCTCCGTACAGGATAGGCGCACCGCAGGAAACACCCAGGCCCACCATACCGAAAGCCGCGATGCAGATCCAGGTTTTTGGGAAAAACACGGCAACCGCAATGGCCAGCGCACTTATCCATCCCCCATATTTCAGTATGGACCGGGCCCCGTACCGGGGTATAAAATAGTCCCCGGAAAAACGGCCCATGGCCATAAAAAAAGAATAACTGGCCAGCCCCCATCCGATCAGGTACTCCGGGGCGTGGACCACATCCCTCAGATACACCGCGGTCCAGTCCGCCATGGATCCCTCGGTGAGATTGGTGCACAAAGCTATGCCGATCATGATCAGGAGGGGCCCCCTGGGAAAAGTGAATTTGGGTTTCACCGGCTCTTCCTCCGCGGTGAGTTCTTCTTCAATTTGAAGGATCTCGCGACGCACCATTAGCCAGATCAACAGCATCAGACCCGAGATGATCATACTTTGCACCAGAGGTGGCGTTTTTAACCCGATCAGCGTGGAGGCCATGAGGGAGCCCAGCATCAGTCCGAGGCTGAACAAACCATGACAAGTGGACATGATATGCAGTTTGGACCGGTGTTCGATGATGGAGGCGCAGGTATTCATGGATACGTTGGTAAACGCGATCATGATCCCGGTGACAAACAAACCAAGCCCTACGCCCCAGGCCACCGGAGACAAGACCGGAAGCAGGTAACACAGGGACATGGCCACCATGGAGGTCAGGGTCATCTTCTGCATGCCATAACGGTGGATAAACCAGGAGGAAGCCGGGTTGGCCAGCGCCGCTCCCACGGGCATGCAAAGAATGATGAGCCCGAGTTGGGCGTCGTCCAACCCAAATTTTGATTTGACAATGGGGATCAGGGTAGCCCAGTTGCCAAACAGGGTACCCATGACCAGGAAGACCGCGCCTACGGCCACGCTCTGCCGGTGCAATAAAAACCTGAGTAAATGTGAAAACATAGAGAGGGGGTAAAGATAGGGATTGGGGGATTGAGGATTGAGGATTGAGGATTGAGGTTTGAGGATTGAGGAGGTCTTCTCTACTTCTTACCTCTTACCTCTTACCTCGTACCTCATACCTCATACCTCATACCTTTAGTCTACTCACTACCTTATGCAACTGCCACACAAATTCCTGGATGAGGTTTTGCGAGGTGGACTGGCGGATGGCTGTGGTATAAGGGTTCATGGGAGTACAGCGGATGACCAGGAGGCCTTCCGCGTTATAATCTTCCCTGGCCCTGGAAATGCCCGCATTTGTAAAAAAATCAGCCAGGGAGTCAAAAGGATAATACTGTTCGTCCATGCGCGTGTGAGATACAAAAAACGATTGGGCGTAACTGTGTTCTTTATCACCCTGCTCTACCTGTATGGAAAAATGCCCGTAAACGGCTCCGGTGAGCGCATTCATTTCCCGCAGACTTTGATCCGTTTTGTTTTTCACTGCAAAGACCAGCACATTGGTATCAGGAGGTTCGGGGAAGGTCAGGATGGTATAGGTCAACGGTTCCGGGAACCGGGCGGTCTGGTATATTTCTTCCCAATGCCTGAGCCATTCGTACAATTCCCGCGTGGCCAGGAGGGAGGATTTGATCAGCCGGCCGTGCCCGGAACGGTTGAGCGGGATCATCCGGCTTGAGAACCATAGGGCTGCGGCTGCCGCTCCAGGCTTGGAACCTTCCAGTATGAACGGCGCGAAGGCATCGATCCCGATGTGGTAGTTTTCGTAAGGGATGTTGTTGGAATTCAATTTGGAATAATCCACATCCTTTACATGACGGGGTGGGTGGTGCACCAGGATATCGTGTTCGGTGGACGTGATGTAAGGGGCGCGCTGCATGATGAAATGCCGGATGCGGTCATTTTTAAAAGCCACCAGGCCGCAGGGATACTGGATATAACCCAGTTTATGCGGGTCCACCGTAATGGAATCCGCTTTTTTAAAGGAGAGAAAGGCTTTGACGACCTGAAGATCGCCGCCCCAACTGATCCTTATGGGTTTGGTTTGGGCCTTGAGGCTGAAATCAATCGTGTCCGAAACATGGCTTGCAACATCCCGCGCACGGTCTTCCGCCCTGATTTTAAAATCCTCCGGGCCGATGATCTCGGAAAGCGGCTGCCCGTAAGGGGACCTGAGGATGGTTCCAAATTCATCGATCAGGGCTAGGTATTTTTTCCTGAACCCGTTAAACTCGTTGCGGCCCGCTTTTTCTTTTAACCGCAGAATCCTTTGTTCCACGGAAATCAAAAGAGGTTCGGCTTCGTCATCGGGTGTCGCCTGGATCATGGACCGTGTGGTCTCCAACAACTGATAGATCTCTGAAACCAGGCCATTGTCTGTATCGGGCCCTGCCTCAGGATCAAGGAGGCGATTCAGCTTTTTTACCAGGATTTCCAGTTTCTCCTCCTGGCTCAGTTTGAAAAGGCTCCGGATATATCCTCCCCATGCCCCGTCGATATGCAACCAAAAAGAGGTATTCATCCGGGCTTCTATTTGTTCCCGGAGGGCGGCAATTTCATGCACGGGATCCACCGCCCCTTCTTCCGTATTTCCCGCGATCGCGATCACCGCTATGGGGATTTTCCCTTCTTCCAGGGCGGTCATGATTTTCAATTCGAGGTCCTTGACATCAAGCCGGAAACGGCTGTCGGTCTTCACCAACACGACATTGTTTCTCCCGATCCCCAGGACGTCCGCCGCTTTTTTTATGGAATAGTGGGCGGCGCCGGACGCAAAGATCACCGGGGGAAATTCGCTGAAAATCCTGCCCAGATGATTGGTCAAGCTGTAAGGCGATTCCCTGAGATAGAGGTCCGATTTTTTTACGGCCTCCGCGATGTTTATTTTTTCCGACTTGCTGATCGCTTCGATCAGGCAGGCAAAAAGCCCGATGGACGTTTCTGGACTTAGGCCAATGGCTTCCCGGGGACTGAGTGCCTTCAGGTCTGCGCGTTTGCCATTCGGCAAATTCACCGCGATATCCAGGCCTTTTTCCCTGGCGATGTCATGGACGGTCAGCGGAAAATATTTGATGATCCGGGCCACCCACAGCGCTTCCACATTCGCCAGGGTGCCACCGGAAGTAATGTGGGCCCAGCCGAATTCCGTCTTCAGTTTTTCTTCATAGGCTTGCCATTCTTTGATGCCGGCCTCTTTTCCCGGAGGGACGGGGGGAGTGTTGAAGCCCAGCATTTTCAGGACCTGGTTGCTGGCTTCGATTTCCCATTCGACCGTAACCGGAGCGCCTTCCGGGGTGACGTTGTTGGCGTTGTACAGCATGGCCGCGAAATAACCAAAGACCGAAGGCATATTGATGTCCGACAGCATATGGCCGATGTATCGCGGGCTGTAAAAAGGGAAATTGCGCCTCAGTTGAGAAGTCATTTCAGCAACCCCTTGCATCAATTTATCAAACTCTTCCTCGTGCTGCCGTTGGATTCTCCGCGTGATCAAAATCGGATCCGCAGGAAAATAATTCCGCCTCCAGTGGATATAATCCCGGATGATGGTCAGGATGGTGTTTGTGAAGATTTCTTCATTTTCACCCTTTGGGCCGAGAAACCAGGAAAGTTGTTTCATGGAGGGAGGAGGTTAGAGGTAAGAGGTCAGAGGTCAGAGGTCAGAGGTAAGAGGTAAGAGGTAAGAGGTAAGAGGTAAGAGGTAAGAGGTAAGAGGTAAGAGGTAAGAGGTACGAGGTCTAACCTCTAGCCTCTAACCTCTAACCTCTAACTTCTAACCTCAAACAGCTATCAGTTTGCTGGTCAGATCACTGATCTCGGCGTCGGTGAGTTCATGATCTTCCAGTTTACCTGCGAAATAGTCTCCGTAGGCCTGCATATCGAAATGGCCATGGCCGCAAAGGTTAAACAATATGGTTTTGCGGGTCCCTTCTTCGCGGGCTTTGGCGGCTTCCTGGAAGACCGTGGCCAGGGCATGGGTGGCTTCGGGGGCCGGAATGATGCCTTCGGCCCGGGCGAATTTTACGCCGGCCTCAAAACATTCCAGTTGGGCATGGGCACGGGCCTCAATGAGTTTGTCTTTTAACAACTGGGATACGATCACGCCGGCTCCATGGTACCGGAGGCCGCCTGCATGGATGGAAGCAGGTACAAATTCATGACCGAGGGTATACATGGGCAGGAGGGGGGTCATGCCGATGGTATCGCCAAAATCATAACTGAACACGCCGCGGGTGAGTTTGGGACAGGAAAGGGGTTCGCTGGCAATGGCCCTTATTTTCTTGCCCTCTTCCAGGTTCAGGCGGAGGAAGGGAAAGGATAATCCTGCAAAATTGGATCCGCCCCCGAAGGGTGCGACAATGATATCGGGCAGTTCGCCGGCTTTTTCCATCTGGATCAATGCTTCCTGGCCGACAACCGTCTGGTGGAGTAACACGTGATTAAGTACGCTGCCCAGGGCATATTTGGTATCGGGATCAGGTGCCGCCCTTTCGATGGCCTCTGAGATGGCGATGCCCAGGCTGCCCGGGGAGTGGGGGTCGGCGGCGAGAATCTTGCGGCCGGATTCGGTATGGTCGGAGGGGGAAGCGTAAACTTTGGCGCCAAAGGTTTCCATCATGATCCGGCGGTAAGGTTTTTGGTTGTAACTCACCTTGACCATATAGACTTCGCATTCGAGGCCAAACATATTGCAGGCAAAACTCAGGGCGCTGCCCCATTGCCCGGCACCGGTTTCAGTCACGATGCGTTTGACCCCCTGTTGTTTGTTGTAATAAGCCTGGGGAATGGCGGTATTGGGTTTGTGCGAACCGCTGGGGCTTACCCCTTCGTATTTATAATAAATATGCGCAGGCGTATCCAGGGCCGCTTCCAGGCCGTATGCCCGGTATAAAGGGGTTGGCCGGTATAATTTATAGGCCTCGCGCACGGCATCGGGGATCTCCACGTATTTTTCCCCCGTCACTTCCTGTTTGATCAGTTCCATGGGGAAGAGGGGTTCCAGCATTTCCGGCCCGATGGGTTGCCGGGTACCCGGATGGAGGGGAGGAAGGGGTTTGTTGGGCATGCTGGCAATGATATTGTACCAGTGGCTTGGGATTTCTTTTTCGGTGAGGAGGATCTTTTTTTCCATATGAAAATGTTTTACGATTTAGTCTTGAATTTCCGGGATAAGAGGTCCTTTGCCCGGTTGATCATTTTACCGGTAAAATAATCACAAAGGCCGAGATTGTTTTCGATCTCAAACCAGGAACTGATTTCTTTTTCGGAGAAAAGATGGCGCAGCGACTCCTCTTTTAGAAGCAGGGCCTGGAGGGATTCACCGGTGGATCTTACCCTGGTACTGAAAGAACGGACCAGGGCCTGGGCTTCCTCCGTATTTAACTTAAGGCTTAACATCCGGCTCACGTGCTCTGCAAAAACCAGCCCTCCGCCGTCATCGATGTTTTTTAGCATGCGTTCTTTATTCACCCGGATTTCCCCGATCATTTCTATGGAAAGACGAAGGGAACCGGCCACCAGCCTGAAAAGATCTTCCATGCTTTCCCACTCGGCATGCCAGGGGCCGGAGCCTCTTTCATGATCCTGGGTCAGGGTATTGGAAAGGGAATATGCTATGGCTTGTATCCGGAGGCCATTGGCCAGGATCAGGATGGCGTTGACCGGGTTGGTTTTGTGGGGCATGATCGATGAATGGCCCTTGTCTTTTCCGTCAAAACTGATTTCACCGACTTCATTTTGGGCCAGGAGGCTTAAATCCGTAGCCATTTTGTTGAGGTGACCCTGCAAGGCCCCGAGCTGGTGTGCCATAGTATGGATATACTGTCTTTGGTTATGCCAGGGTTTGACGGGCAGGTCCAGGCCCAGTTCCCGGGACAGGCCGGAGGATACCTCCTCATATTGTTTTACGCTGTACCCCGGGGCAGTCCCGACGGATCCACCGAGTTGAAGGGGAAATTTAAGAAACCGGAGGCCTTCCGATACCATGAGCAGCCCATCGATCCAACCGGCCACCTTAAAACCGAAGGTAATAGGCCGGGCATGCTGCATAAACGTTCTTCCCGCCATGGGGGTGTGGCGGTGCATTTCGGCGATTTCGACCAGGCCGGTGATCAGTGGTCTGAGGTTCAGGTTGATCCAGGCCGTCGCTTTTTTATATTGGATCATCGCGGCCGTGTCGATCGCGTCCTGGCTGGTAGCCAGGAAATGCAGATAGCCGGCGGCTTCAGAGGGATGGCCGGCCAATAACTGCCTGCATTGGCCGAGCAGGGGGATCAGGATATTCCCGCTGCGGGCCGATTCTTCCATCAGTCTTTCCCGGTTTATGGATTCATAGCTGCACAGGATTTCAATAGCGCCGGCGGCAGGAGGAGGAATCAGCCCTTGCCTGGACTGTACCCGGGCCAGCGCTTTTTCGAAACCAAGCAAGGCCTCCAGGACCGGGCGAACTTCAAAAAATTCAAAGGCCCGGTCGTAAAAAAGATTGCTATATAATGAAGGCATTCGGCAGGATCGACAGCTAAAATTAAGCCAGAAATTGATGCAGCCGGTCAGGGGTTTTTGTTTCTACATCTAAAAGCTAAGACCGGATGATCCTGTGTGCGGTCAAATCCGATAATTTCGCAACATCAATGGTATATTCCATGGTTTTGGTTAAACTTTAAAATTGATCCTATTTGTCTATTATGGAGGTGTTTAAGAATTCAACGGGCGCCTTTGCTCCACAGAACAGCAGCACCATGAGATACTGCAAAGACTTTATCCTTTGCGCCCTGGCCCTTTTATGTATGGTGAACCTGGCGGGCGCTCAAAAATTCTGGTTGACGACCTATGAATTTCCCGGAGGGCCCAAAACCGGGATAAGCCTCGTGCAGGACAGTGTTTTATTTGTTTCAACCCTGAACTACGTGATGAGGAGTTTTAATGAGGGGAATAAATTTGACACCACCCTGAGGGCGGAGAGCCTCTCCACCGTATTTGCCTCCCGCACCGGGACGGTTTTTGCCGGCGGGAAGGGCAAAGTATATTTTACCAGGGACTTCGGAACAAGCTGGGACTCCGTTTTGGTCAATACGGCCGCCCATATCACAGGATTTGTGGAAAATACAGCGAGGGACCCTTTTGCCATGACCCGTATTTATGACGAGGAAAAGGGGTATATCGGGGACGGGGTGCTTTTTTCCAATACCGGGGGAGCCAGCTGGGCTTTTCGAAACAGCGGCCTTGGGTCGCAGAAAGCGTGCGAACATCTGGTCATAGATAAAAACAACCGCCTTTATTTAGCCATTGGGGATGAAGCCCGGACCGGCATGGGCGGATTGTTTGTGTCGGAAAACAATGGGATGTCCTGGCAAGGCATCGCCCTCCCCTTTGACGGGAAAAATCATGTGCCGGATCAGGTCATTCCCACCACCATCACCGGTTTATCGGTTTCGCCCCAGGACAGCTTATATCTCAGTCTCAGCGGGGTAGCGGTCAATGTAGGCGTCAGCCTTAATATCTACAAAAGCATTGACGACGTCACAAAAAATACATTCTGGAATATCATGAATGTCATTCCAGATAATCAGTTCACGGACCGGAATCTGAATTCCATCCACTTTGCCGGAAATGGGGACTGGTACAGTTCCTTCAGCGGGACCCTCAATGTGGGAGGAACCTATTATTCCAAAAACAGGGGCGTCTCCTGGCAGAGGATCGATTTCGGACTTGGCCTGGATATTTTCGGAATGCGTAACGTGCAGTATTTCGTTGAAAAACAGAACGGCAAGATCTTTATGGTTCACTATCTGAATGAACTGGTGCACTACACGGATACGAGTCTGACGACGGCAACCGGGGATGTCCGGATACGAAATAATAAATTAACTGTTTTCCCAAACCCTGTAGCTTCCGGGGAGAATATAAAAATTGAATTGCCTGCTTCCATGCAAAAGTGTTCCATTGCCGTATTGAACAGCTCAGGGCAGGTGGTTCTGGCGAAACGGGTAAATCAGTCATCCCGCGTCGAAGTCGACATGACGGTTGTTCCTGGTGTTTATTTTATCCGGGCGATAGAGGGGAATGTGGCGGCTGTGCAAAAAGTGTTGGTGTTTTAATTCCGGGGCGGACTGGATTCCTTTGACGCTTCGCGGTTTGCCCGCCAGGGGATCCCACGAAGTGTGCAGGAGTTGGGTGAACTATAACGTCAGAAGAGATAATATAAGTAAAAGGCTGGGCATAAGAAGCCTCCTTCGGGAATAAAAATTTAAATATCTCCACCGAAGTCTTATATTTTTAAATTACTGATTACGAATTGTTTGGCATTTAGTTATGTTTGAGACACCAAGGGCACAAAAGATTTCACACAATTATACAGCGCACCGAAGAACAAGGATTTAATTCTTCCGGCATCGGAGATGCCTGACCTTATTGGTAAAAAATAAGAACAAAACATTGGCTTCGGAGAAGCTCAACAAT